>NZ_CP126969.1:641849-1283698 GCF_030252165.1 Corynebacterium breve
GGCTTGGCGACGAGTGTGTGATCCAAACAACCGGAAGGACGATGTGCGGTGCGCAGTGTTGACGAACAACTAGCCATGGTGGTTGATGCAGCTCTAACCCCTGAGCCGGTGCGCATCGGAATTACTGATGCTCTTGGTTTGATGTGCGCCGAAGAGGTCGAGGCCACACGCGCCGTCCCCGGATTCGCGCAGGCCGCTGTCGATGGATACGCAGTGCGTTCCGTGGATGTCGGCGGCACACAGGGAATTTCCCATGGCAAAAGGGAAGAAGCCTCCACGGGCGAGCGTTCTTTCCCCGTTGTAGGCGAGGTTGCCGCTGGGTCGCAGACTCCAATGCGATTGCAGCCTCGTCAGGCTGTGCGCGTGTCCACTGGAGCACCAATACCAACTTTGGCAGATGCGGTGTTGCCGCTTGAGTGGTCCGACCGCGGACGCAAACGGATGACTGCTTTACAACCGGTGTTCTCCGGTGACTTTGTCCGCAAAGAGGGTGCGGACATTCAACCAGGCGATGTCGCTGTTTCAGCCAACACAGTCCTTGGTCCCGCCCAAATTGGCCTGCTTGCAGCTGCGGGTCGAGACAAAGTCTTGGTGTATCCTCGTCCGCGCGTCACCGTCTTGTCCTATGGTCTTGAGTTGGTCGATATCGACCGGACGCCCGGATTAGGCCAAGTCTTTGACATTAATTCCTACGCCCTAGCCTCCGCCGCCCGCGAAGCCGGAGCAGATGTCCACCGTGTGGGAATCGCCAATGCTGAACCGCGCAAACTTCGCGAAATTATCACCACGCACATGGCACGCAGCGAAATGCTCATCATTAGTGGTGCAGTCGGTGGGTCGGGTGCTCAGCCGGTGCTGGACGTACTTGAAGAACTCGGTGAGGTTGACACCACGCGCGTCGCGATGCACCCGGGGTCGGTGCAAGGCTTCGGGCTCTTGGGGGACAACCGCATACCGGTGTTCTTGCTTCCCTCCAACCCGGTGAGTTCTCTTGTGATTTTCGAAGTGCTCATCCGCCCGTCTATCCGAACATCTTTGGGCAAGCGCGTTGCTTCGCGACGCACAGTCCAGGCGCGAGCCTTGGGGCACATCGACTCCATCGGAGGGCGTCGTGGTTTCGTGCGTGCCCGCTTGATGCGCGATGCGGAAACACACGATTATCTTGTTGAAGGCCTTTCAGGAAAGGGCGGCGCGCCCGCGCACTTGCTCGCTGGCTTGGCTGAGGCCAATGCCATGATTCGCATCCCCGAAGATGTCACCGAGGTCCGTCCTGGTGACGTCGTCGATGTGCTTTTCATGCAGCAACGGGCTTAAGCGGTTGCTCACCCATGTATAACTACTTCGGCCGGGGAGCCGAAAAGGTTTCACGGCCCGCACGTGGACCGCGAGATCCGAGCCATCCCGGCTGGCCCGAGTCAACCTCGTTTGTCACTCTTGCTACCGGGAAACGTATGCGCCTGCGTCCCCTCATGTCCACAGATGGCCCCGCGTGGCGTGAGCTGCGGCTGATCGACGAAGCGTGGCTCCGGCCCGTGGAACCCACCATGTCTGGGACTTGGGAGAGTTCTCATTCCATCTTGGGGTGGAAGGGCACGTTTAAGAATCTCCGAACCCTCGCCCTGCAAGGCACCGTGGTGCCGATGGCGATCGAGCTAGAAGGCGACTTTGTCGGCCAAGTGACGGTAGGCAACATTCAGCATGGCTCCATCAGCGAGGCATGGATCGGCTATTGGGTTGCCTCGAGTTTCATGGGGCAGGGGGTAGCCACGGCAGCGTGCTCGCTGGGAACCGATCACGCGTTCACACGCATCGGTCTGCATCGGCTCACCGCAACATTTCTGCCACACAATCCCGCCTCGGGGCGAGTGCTCGAACTTTCGGGATACCGCGAAGAAGGATTCTTGCGTAAGAGTCTGCATATTGATGGCCGTTGGCAAGATCACCATTTTGTCGCCCAGAACGTTGACGACTATCCCGATTCGGCCGTGGATCGCCTGATTCGTGCCGGAAGACTCTTGCCGGAGAAATAATTGCGCCTTTAAAGTTTCAACTTCGCGCTTTCCGGCGTGGCTGGATCAAACTTGGCCACAGCGAATTACCCTGATTGATTGAGTAACTAGCCTCTATCAGGAAGGTGGCACCGATATGCCCGGCGGACTGATGATTCTCCTCATCGTTGTCGTGTGGATCTTTGTGCTCGCCCCGCTCTTTTTGGGCGGGAATAGTAAGCCAATCCGACGTGCAGGCGATGCCTACGAGGAGACTCGAGTGCTGCACGAAGGCGGAACCGAGCCTGTGCAGTCGCGTCGTCGCCCAAAGCTCACCGCAGCAGATGTGCACCGTTACGACGATGACTCCCACGACCTTGAAGTAGTCGCCGCTGAAGATATCGACGACACTACGGATACCGCGGATACCATCGAAATCATCGATGACGTCGAGCCACGTTCATCCCGGGGCTTGTTCACCAGCCGGGTGGAAATTGAGGACGATGAGTCTCAGGGCGACGAACCTCAAGACCAAATCGACACCGTCGATGGTGAGGTCATCGAGCCGGAGCCGCAAGCTCAAGAAACTGAAGAAGCTGCAGAAACCGACGAGCCTGAAGACGACGAGGATCTCGACGAGGGCTTCACCGCCGAGGAAAGCTACAACTTCGATGAGTCCTACCTTGCCCCTGAAGATTTGGGCTACGGCACATCGACCTCAATAGCCCAATTGTCGATCGAAGAAGAGACCGAAGACACTGAGGAAGACAAAGAGGCAGGATCTACTGCTTCTGATGAACTTACCGAAGAAGAAATCGCTTTTGCAGAATCACGCCGTGGTCGTGGAGGCTGGGACCCGATCGCTGACCAGTCGAATCAGCTGACACGCTATCAGCGTCGCCAGCGCACGTTCATCGGTCTGGTGGCCTTCCTTGTTGTCTCAGTGATCGTCGGCATCATCGTGGGTGGCTGGGCTTGGACGGCAACGGTTGTCGCCATTGGCCTCATTGGTTGGTACCTCGTCGCGCTGCGTAACTTGGTTCGGCAGGAACAAGCGTTGCGCGCACGACGCATCCGTCAACTGCGACGCGCACGTTTGGGCGTGCGCAGCGCTGATGCACAGGCACCGGTGCCACGCGAGTTGCGTCGTCCGGGAGCTGTCATCGTGGAGATGGACGACGAATCGCCAGACTTTGATCACCTCGGCGTGACCTACGCGGAATTCGAATCCGAAGACGATTTTGTCCCACCAACAAGTGGTCGTCGCGTTGGATAAGACACACAAGATTCGCAGGGTAGTTCTGATCGTCGCCCTGCTGAACCTGGCCTACTTCTTCGTCGAGTTTGGCGTCGCAGTGGGTATTGGTTCGGTCAGTCTGTTTGCAGACTCCGTCGATTTTCTCGAAGACACCGCAGTCAACTTTTTGGTATTTTTCGCCATGACGTGGACAGTCACGCGTCGTCGGCGAGTCGGCGCCTTTTTGTCCGTTGTCATCATGGTTCCAGCGATCGCAGCTCTTGCGACCGCGATCTATAAGATGTTTAACCCGTCGGTGCCGGAACCACTTACGCTGACAGCAACGGCCGTCGGCGCACTGATCGTCAACGTTGTTTGCGCGGCTTTACTGTCGCAGCTTCGCCACATGGGAACATCGTTGACCTCCGCCGCTTGGCTGGCGGCACGCAATGATGTCATCAGCAACATTCTCATCATTGGCGCAGGCGTTGCATCGATGTTTGTTCCTTCCGCTTGGTTCGACATCCTCGTCGGTCTCTTGATTGCAGCGATTAACTTCACTGCGGCAAAGGAAGTGTGGGAACAAGCTCGCTTGGAGCCGGAGTCAATCGAAGAAGCCCTTGAAGCCGCAGAGGACGACGACTAGCAAGGCCAGACTCCAGAGGAGCCTCGTCGCCACGAGCCGACAAGATGCGTGTCGACGATTCCGATCGCCTCCATCAGAGCGAAGCAAATGGTGGACCCGACAAACGAGAACCCCCGCTTTTTCAATTCCTTTGCCATGGCGATAGATTCGGGCGACGACGTAGGCACATCCGCCATCACTTCGGGAAGCGGAGTTTCGTCTGGCTGGAAAGACCAAATGAACTCAGCCAAACCACCATGTTCTCGCATCGCTATCGTTGCCTGTGCATTCTTGAGCACCGCTTGGAGTTTGAGGCGATTTCGGATCAGGCGTTCGTCGTTAAGCAAATGCTCGATGCCTTCCATCTGCGCAACGAGGTCGGGGTCAAAATTGTAATAAGCTGCGCGGAAGTTATCGCGCTTTTGCAAAATGAGTCGCCACGATAGACCGGCTTGGAATCCTTCGAGACAAAGGCGTTCAAAAACTCCCTGTTCGTCACAGACGGGCAGGCCCCATTCTGTGTCGTAATAGTTGCGCAGTTGTGGATCATTGACGGCCCAAATCGGACGGGCGAGTCCATCGTCACCGATAACAAGGTCTGGATTGTGTGGTTTCATGCTCTATTAGACTGCGCGCGCGTCCGAAAGGTTCCGTTCATGGTCGAGGAGCCACTTCTTTGCTTCGGTGCCACCGCGATAATTCCCAATAACTCCGTCGGAGCGCACGATGCGGTGGCACGGGAGGAAGATAGGCAGGGGGTTTCTTGCGCATGCAGTGCCAGCTGCGCGAACCGCGCCCGGCGATCCAGCCTGATCCGCAAGCCAGGTATAGGATCGCGTCTGGCCGGCCGGGATGAGCGCTAGTGCGTGTTGAGCGCGTTCGCTAAAAGTGTCGTTGTCTAGCGAAAGCGGCACATCGAAGGCGACAGCGTGGCCAGCGAAGTAGTGGTCAAGCCAGGCGCTGGCTTGGTCAAGGATCGGGCAGTGGTCATCTGACACTTCCGGGGGAGCTGGGATGAAATCCACCTGAGTCAGAGACTCGGCATTGCTCGAAAGGAGTAACCATCCGATCGGGGATGAGTAGACGCGTGATGACATTGCGGGTCCTCCTAAGGAAATGCTCGTAGTGGAGAGGGTAGTCTAACAACCATGAACAGGCCCGTGGTTCGTGATTTAACACTCCTCATTGTGCGAATTGTGCTGGGAGTGGTGTTTGTCGCCCGCGGATATACCCATTGGTTTGTCACGGGGATAGGTGCCACGGCAGGCGAATTTGCTCGATGGGGGATTCCGCAGCCCAAACTGTCGGCCTATCTTGCCTCAGGCACAGAATTGATCGCCGGTGCCTTGTTGGTCATCGGCCTGCTGACAACACTAGTCGCCAGCGCACTGGCGTTGTTGATCGCGCTTGCAACCTACTTTGTGCACCTTGGCAACGGATTTTTCGTTGCCGATGGCGGAATTGAGTACCCCTTGGTGCTGTTTGTCTCCTTGCTGATGATCGTAGTTTTTGGCGCGGGTCGGGCAAGCCTAGATGAGGTGCTCAACCGTGCTTAACCATAAAGACGTCCAGCAAGCCCTGTCGGCGCGTATTGACGGCGAACCAACGGGCGTTGACGACGACGCCGTGGACGCACACTTGGCTCACTGTGACGAGTGCAGGGCGTATTGGGACAAGATGACATCACTTTCACATTCTCTGATCTACGCGGAAGTCGACGGTGGAATGGCGCCACCGGCTGATCTCAGCGAAGCAATCTTGGCAGGTGTGGAACCGGAGTGGCGCAAGCAGGCGCGCCGTCGCATCATTGGCGTGTCCGTTGGACGCATCGCGCTGGGTTTCTTGTCTATTCTTTTTATCTTCCAGGCAGTTATGCTGATTAACGAATCCGGTGCTTTGATGCTCACGAGTGCGGATGGAGAAATACTCGCGGTTGATGCCCAACCTCAACTCGCCGCGTTAATCGTCCAAGCAGCTGCCTTCAAACTTGGCGCGGCGATGGCGTTCGGTTACTGCGCGTGGAGGCCGTCGCATATTCCGCCCCTTTTCTTAGTTGTCGGCACGATGTTCGCCTTCACCATCGGTTTTACGATGCGTGATTGGGTTCTTGCGGGGAGTTCGGAGCACTTCACCGATTTACTGGTCCTGTTCGTCAGTTGCCTTGCCCTGGGGTGGACGTGGCTTTCCGAGCGGGGACCGGAGCTTCGACGGGCATGGCGCACGCTGAATGCGGTGCCGTCGGACACCTTTTCTTAGTGGTGTCCAACTTTCCATGTGAATAAAAACGCTGTACGCTTGAGCCGGAATATCGCGAGTGGCCAAGGCGAATCGGCGGCGTGCGCCCTGACCTATGTTTCCGTATTGTTCATTTTCAGTAACCGCTCAGGTATGCTCATTTTAGAGTGGGCCAAGAAGCATTGAGTATCACTACGCCCGTGGTGTTAACTGTCGTAGTGCTGAAGATGCCGATAAAATGATGTTCGCCAGACAGATGCTGGCAATGACCCGGTGCAGTGAGGAGGAGCGCGACCGACATGAGTATCTCATTTCGTCCCTCTTGGACCTCGGCGGGGCAGCTCTACATCCCGGCCAACCTAGCGATGGTCTTCTTTACCGCCCTGATTATCGCGGCTTGGGTCTTGACTTCCACCGATATTGACACAATTCTGACAGCGGTCACGGGTGTCATCGTCCTCGGCTTGGGTATCATTGCCGCCATTTACAGCGTGCTCAGATGGGGGCGAGACTCCAGTTCGATCATGCAGTTGATGGCCACGATTTCGCCAACAGCCCTGCTGATGACCACGTTCCCATTGATAATGGATGAGTTGATTGTGGCAGGACATCAAAACCTCGTATTGGCTGTCGCAGTTACCGTCCCGTGGATTACATCTGCGGCCACGCTACCGATCTATGCGCCTCTGACTAGCACTGATCGCTCTGATGTGCATGCCTTTTACCGAGATTTCTACCGAGTATTCCCCTCGGTAGCTATGTGGGCAATGCTGGCAGTAGGCGGTTTCACGCTTTTCGTTTTGGCCGCTGCAGATTTCACCCCGGGTCAGTTGGGAATCTACGTCGTTGGACTAATCGCCAACATTCTTTTCGCTTTATTTACCGTCCCGCCGCAGGAAACACACAAATACACGGAGGTGTTTTTGGGCTGGGTACTTTACGCCAGCTGGATGCTCTTCGTGCCAGAGCTTTGGGTGCTTGCCCCGTTGCTGGGTTGTATTCCTGGACTCGTGCAATCTCGAAGTGGTCTTTCCGGGCTCCTACAGCCCATGGAAATCAACCAAAAGATGGCTCTTCGCCAGATGGGATACGGCCTGCTTTATGGTGGCATCCTTTGGGCGGATAAGTTCTTGTTGATATTTTTCTTCCGTGACCAGATTGACGTCGTCGCGATCTACGTGGCGCTCATTCCCGTAGTAATCGCACAGTCCGCGTACTTTGCGTCGCAATACGTTGTCTTCCGCCGCTGCATCGACAGCATGTACGGGCTCGTCGAAAAGCTGCCGTATCAGCGTTTTGAAGATCACACGATGGACTTCTTCCGAGACGTTGACCGCGCTTTGATGCGCACCCTCTCCATCGCCGGGCTGTCCGGATTCGGTCTCATTTTGACCTTCCCTGCCTTGGGCTATCCACCAACCCTGCTGACCCTTGCGTTTGTTATTGCTCCTGTTTGGTTGCTCGCTCTGACGCTGCAGGTTTACCAAGTAAATCAGCTCAAGGGAGAATCTCAACCCGCGATGTTTTCCGCGATCCACCTGATTACAACCTTTGTTGCGATCCCAGCGTTTAGCCCAGCCGTGGCTATGTGCCTCATCGTCATTGTCGATATCGCATTGGTTGTGTGGGCGACGGGCAAGCTCAAAGGAGCGTTCGAGGATGCGGCATACGAGCTGTTCTGGTCGCGCGCAGTAACTTGGTAGCCAGCGAGCTACATCAAGGAAAAGAGCGTGCGATTGAACCGCACGCTCTTTTCCTTTGCCCTAGATTCAGCGACTGAAAAGTTACTTCCAACTAGGCAGCCACATCATGTCTTCGTACCACGCATCAGGAATTTTGAATCCATAGAAGATCGGGGAGAAGTACACAAACATCGCAACCACCACGGCCAGATAAGCGATGACGGCGACTTGCCCCCAGCGGATCTCGAACCCAGCAATGGTCCGTATCAGGGAGTTTTTTACTACCGGCCCTCGTGCGGTGAGGTAGCCCAACGCCATAGCAATCAAGACGATGGTAAAAGGCACCAACGCGGTGGCATAGAAAAAATACATCTGACGGTCGAACGCTGCCAGCCAAGGGACAAAACCTGCAGTGAAGGCGACCAGCGGGAGGACCACGCGGAACTCTCGACGAACTATCCAAACCCATACCGCCCACAGGAGAATCGGGATCGTCAGCCACCAAATGGCTGGTGTGCCGAACAGGAAGATCATGCGGCGGCAGGTGTTTTCGCCACACTCAAGGTCGGTGGAGGAGAAATAGAGGATGGGGCGCGCGGCTACAAGCCAGGACCACGGCTTGGAATCCCAAGGGTGTGAGTGGCCACCTGAGGAAGTGAGCTCAGAGTGAAACTCGAGCACCGAGAAGTGGTAGTGGAACCAGCCCGCCCAAGCATCGGGAAGCATATGGAGAAAGCTGTCTTCTTCGATGGTTCCGTCGGTGGCGGAATGACGGTAGACCGACGATTCCGAGGCGAACCACGCACGCCATGCCCACATATACAACAGGGCAGGGACCAAGACGATGGAGGCGAGTGCGGCTGGGACGTCACGAATCAGGGTACCGACGACGGGCTTGCTGGCACGGTAGCGGCGGCGCAGGAAAAGGTCCCAGAACACACTGAGTAGGCCGAAGAAGGCGATGTAATACAGACCTGACCATTTCACTCCAAGGGCCAAACCAAGCAAGACACCAGTGGCAAAGCGCCACCAGCGGAACCCAACACGTGGCCCCCACGGGCCAGCAGCAAGGAATCGTCCGTCGGTATAAGCCTCATGAAAGCGAGCGTGTACTTGGCGCATGTCGCCGGCCAGCGTCCACGAAGCAGCGACGATGAAAAGCACCTGGAAGATGTCCAACATGCCAAATTTGGCAGAGACCAAGAGGACTCCATCAAAAGTGGCGATTATGCCCGCGAACATTCCTACCTGCCACGACTGGGTAATACGACGAGCGAGCAGCATCGTGAAGACGATTACTGCTGTACCAAAGAGTGCGGTCATGATACGCCAGCCCAGCGGGGTGTACCCGAAAACTGATTCGCCCATCGCTAGGAGCTGCTTACCTAGCGGTGGGTGAACCACTAGGCCGTAGCCCGGGTTGGACTCGATGCCTCCGAGAATGGGGTTAAAGGAGCTACGCACCATGTCCCATGCTTGGGGCGCATAGTGCTTCTCGTCGAACACCGGTGTGCCGTTTGCGGTTGGTGACGTCAGGCCGACAAAGCGCGTCAGCAACGCGATGACCGTAATGGCGACGGTGGCGATCGTGTCAGATTTTCCCCACGGCACCGTAATCGGGGCTGCGGGAGCGGGTCTGGCTAGGAGGTCGTCGCTAAGCACCTTTTCAGGTAGCGACTTTTGGGCAGTGGTACTCACCCGTCAAATACTAGTATGTTCCCCGACAACTAGGTGCAACATGATAATACGGCGCTACGTGTGGGAAGCTGGTGAGCATGGATAGCGAGACTTTAAACCTACCTTCGCATGGCGTTGTCATTGCCGCAACACCCCTGGGCAACGTGGCGGACGCCTCCTTCCGCCTTATAGCAGGGTTAGAAAAAGCCGATGTTGTCGCCGCGGAGGATACCCGCCGGGTCCGTGCGCTCGCTGCTGCGTTGGGGGTCGAAATTCGGGGTCGGGTTGTGTCCAACTTTGATCACAATGAAGATCGTCGCGTGGCTGACCTGATTGAGTCAGCCCGTCATGGCCTCGTCATGGTGGTTTCCGATGCAGGTATGCCGCTGGTGTCGGACCCTGGGCACTCGCTTGTTTCGGCGGCGCATGACGCTGGCGTGCCAGTCACCTGTTTCCCAGGGCCTTCCGCGGTTCCTACTGCACTGGCGCTTTCCGGACTCAATGTAGGGCATTTCATCTTTGACGGCTTTGCGCCTCGTAAGTTTGGCGCTCGGCAGACATGGCTCGAATCGCTGGTCGCAGAGAAACGTGCCGTGTGTTTCTTCGAGTCACCGCACCGCATCACTCAGACGTTGGAGCATGCCGCAGAAGTTTTAAGCGGGGAGCGACGCGCGGCGGTGTGCCGCGAATTGACCAAAACCTATGAAGAGGTGAAGCGCGGCACGCTCGCTGAGCTTGCGCGGTGGGCAGGCGAAGGAGTTAAAGGCGAAATCACGTGCGTCATCGAAGGGGGAACCGGTCCGGAGTTGGACACCAGAGATTTAGCAGGGATCGTCTTGGCGCTCGAATCTGAGGGCATGCGCTTGAAAGACGCGGCGAAGCAAGTCGCCAGAGAACATGGTCTGAAGGTTAGTGAGCTTTACTACGAAGCATTGTCCGCTAGAAACGATGAAAAGTCACTGAATTAGTTAGTAGTTATCGAACCGTTATATCCGAGCCGCGATCAGTCGTTTGTACTGCAGTCTATACGGGTAACAAATGGGTAACGGAGCAGGTTTTGCGAGGTCAAAGATCGTATGAAACTGTGTGTTGGCTTTGAATCGGCTCCGGATTTCCACCACGCTGTAGGTTATGGAGTACAAAGACCCGCTAGAAAATAGCAATGAAGAGTCTCCCGTTACTTCAGAAGTCGGGGACTACCACACGATTAAAGATCAGCTCGAGGAAGCTTCGGCGACCAGCCAGCTAGCCGCGATGATTGAGGCGGACGCGCAGTTGGATGCTGGCAGCACCGCAGTTGAAGCTCCCATTGAACTGCTTGCCGACGACGAGAACGCAAAGATTGACTGGTCCATCGTCATCCCGCTGGTAGCGATCGTCATCGGGATGGTTACCTGGGGCCTCGCGGGCGCTGAGAGTTTCAGCGCGTTCGCGAATACCGCGTTCGGCTGGGTCATCGAAAACCTGGGTTGGGCGTTTGTCCTTTTCGGAACGATATTCGTCGTGTTTGCCCTCGTCGTGGCGCTATCAAGGTTCGGTTCAATTCGCCTTGGTGCGGTGGACGAGCAACCCGAGTTCCGTACTGTGTCATGGATTGCCATGATGTTCGCGGCAGGCATGGGCATTGGCCTAATGTTCTACGGTGCTTCAGAGCCGTTAGCCTTCTACCTCGACGGCGTACCTGCGCACGAGCCGCACGAAGTGGGCACCGCTATGGCCCAGACTATGTTCCACTGGACTTTGCACCCTTGGGCTGTCTACGCAATCATTGGCCTAGCTATTGCCTATTCGACTTTCCGCGTAGGCCGCAAACAGCTTTTGTCTAGTGCATTCGTCCCCCTTATCGGTCAAAAGCGAGCTAACGGTTGGTTGGGCAAAATCATTGACGGTCTTGCAATTTTCGCGACTATTTTTGGCACCGCATGTTCTTTGGGTCTCGGCGCTCTGCAGATTTCTTCAGGCCTGCAAGCTTCCGGTTTTGTGGATTCGCCCTCGAAGCAGCTCACTCTAGGAATTGTCGCTGTATTGACTCTGGCATTCCTGCTGTCCGCGATGTCCGGCGTGGGTAAAGGTATTCAGTACATCTCCAACTTCAACATGGTGATCGCAGCAGTTCTCGCGATCTTCGTATTTATTGTTGGTCCCACCGTCAACCTGCTCAACCTGCTGCCTACCTCGATCGGTGCCTACTTGGCGCAGTTCTTTGAGATGGCATCGCGCACCGCGGCGTCCGCAGACGGTACCGCTGGTGAGTTCCTCGGAGGCTGGACCATCTTCTACTGGGCCTGGTGGATTTCTTGGTCTCCATTCGTGGGGATGTTCTTGGCTCGTATTTCCCGAGGTCGCTCGATCCGCGAGTTCTTGCTCGGTGTGCTCCTAGTTCCGACGGGAGTGTCCACTGTGTGGTTCGTCATCTTTGGTGGCACCGCCATCTTCATGGAACAAAACGGCCAGTCGATTTATGCTGACGGAAACTCGGAACAGCAGCTGTTCAACCTGCTACACAATCTTCCAGGCGGCCAGATCATGGGCATTTTCGCAGTAATTCTGCTTGGAACCTTCTTCATCACCTCTGCGGACTCCGCATCGACTGTTATGGGCTCCATGAGCCAGAACGGCAAATCCGATGCAAAGCCGTGGCTTTCAGCCCTCTGGGGAATCGGTACTGCCACGGTCGGCCTGACGCTGCTGATTTCGGGCGGCGACGAGGCACTGAACTCCCTGCAATCCGTCACCATTGTCGCAGCGACCCCATTTCTATTGATCCTGATCCTGCTGATGTTCGCCATCCTCAAGGATTTGCGCAACGACGTGATTTACCTGGATCAACGCGAGCAGGAACGTTTCAGTCGCCAGCTCGCCATCGAACGTCGTCTCCACCGCGAGGCCGCTTATGCGGAAGAGCAAAAGGCTCGTCGACGCAAGCTGCTGTCGTCGAAAAGCAATAAGTAAAAGCCTGTACTAGCTTTTCGATGTTCTAACCCGGCTCCACGTCAACCAGATGTGGAGCCATAACTTATGCTAGGACTCATGACTAATTCCACCGCGCAGAATATTCTGGTGTGCGTCGCTTGGCCGTACGCCAACGGCCCACGCCACATTGGCCACGTTGCAGGGTTCGGCGTTCCGTCGGACGTTTTTGCTCGTTACCAGCGAATGGTGGGAAACAATGTGCTGATGGTCTCCGGCACCGACGAGCACGGAACACCTCTGCTGGTGCAGGCCGACAAAGAAGGAGTCACCGTCAAGGAACTGGCGGATCGCTACAACCGTCAGATTGTTGAAGACCTCGCAGGCCTAGGCCTGTCCTACGATCTGTTCACTCGCACCACAACCCGTAACCACTACGCAGTTGTGCAGGAGCTGTTCAAGGGCCTGTACGCCAATGGCTACATGATTAAAGAGACCACTCACGGTGCGATTTCTCCTTCCACAGGCCGTACCTTGCCGGACCGCTATATCGAAGGAACCTGTCCGATTTGTGGCGCGAAGGACGCACGAGGCGATCAGTGTGACAACTGCGGCAACCAGCTTGATCCATTTGAACTGATCGAACCACGATCGAAGATTAACGGTGAAACGCCGGAGTTCATCGAGACCGAGCACTTTATGCTCGATCTTCCAGCACTTCACGATGCGCTAAAGGAGTGGCTCGAAGGCCGCGAAGACTGGCGCCCGAACGTCTTGAAGTTCTCGCTGAACCTGCTCGAAGACATGCGTCCACGCGCAATGACTCGCGATATCGATTGGGGTATTCCGATCCCTGTCGAGGGATGGGAAGACAACGCCAGCAAGAAACTCTACGTGTGGTTCGATGCCGTGGTCGGATACTTGTCTGCCTCGATTGAGTGGGCGGCACGCTCCGGCAACCCTGAAGCCTGGAAGACCTGGTGGCAGGACCCCGAGTCCACATCGTTCTACTTTATGGGCAAGGACAACATCACTTTCCATTCCCAGATCTGGCCGGCTGAGCTGCTGGGCTACGCGGGTAAAGGTGCAAAGGGAGGGGAGACTCACACCTACGGCGAGCTGAACTTGCCTACCGAGGTCGTATCGTCCGAGTTCCTCACGATGAGTGGTTCCAAGTTCTCCTCATCTAAGGGCGTCGTAATCTACGTGAAGGACTTTTTGAAGGAATTCGGGCCCGACCCACTGCGCTACTTCATTGCAGTGGCAGGCCCGGAGACAAACGACACCGACTTCACCTGGGACGAGTTTGTCCGTCGCATCAACAACGAGCTTGCAAATGGCTGGGGCAACTTGGTGAACCGCACCGTCAGCATGGCGCACAAGAACTTCGGCGAGGTGCCTTCCCCGGGCGAGCTTCAGGACGCAGACAAGTCGATCCTCGACCTTGCCGAGCGCACGTTCACAGAGGCCGGCGAGGAGCTTGCCGCGGCGAAGTTTAAGAATGCCGTCGGCAAAATCATGCACGTTGTTGGCGAAGCAAACGCCTACATTGCAGATCAGGAGCCATGGAAGTTGGCGAAGGAGGAGGACCAGCGCGAGCGCCTCGCTACTGTTTTGTGGACTGCACTACAAGTTGTGTCGGACTGCAACACCATGCTGACCCCATTCCTCCCACATACTGCGCAGGCGGTTCACGAAACCCTCGGACGCGAAGGCGTCTGGGCGGCTGCGCCGCGTATCGACGAAGTCGTGGACGACGCTGAGCTTGAACTCGTCGGTGTGGGCCTGCCGGAAGAGGGCCAGTCTTACCCAGTGATCACCGGAAATTACCGTGAGCAGCAGGCGGTGTGGGCCCGCGTTGAGGTGGCTCCGGGAACGGTCCTGTCGAAGCCGAAGCCACTCGTCGCTAAGCTAGAGCCGGAATTGGGCCAGACTGGCCCAGAGTGGGCACCGGTACAGGAGTAGAATGCAAGCGTTGTTGTTGTTTGTGGCGGTGTTCTCCGCCGCGATCAACCTCCGCGCTGGAATTTCTTCGGTGGGAGCAGTTCTCAACGAAGTTCTTGTCGATCTCAACGCGCCGGCATCTGTCGCAGGAATCATCACCGCAATGCCTGGTGCGTTCTTCTGCATCATGGGCCTATGCGCTGTGCCTTTGGCAAGGCGAGTGGGTACGACCCCGACGATTCTTGGCGGCGCCATCCTCACAGCGCTGGGCTTGGCAATCCGTCCCTTTAGCGAGGCTATAGGTCTATTTCTTGTGTGCACCGTGGGCGTGGTCGGCGGCATCGCAGTGGCTAACGTGTTATTGCCAGCCTGGATCAAGCAGCACGGTATCAAGCATATTCTAGCCCTGACCATGGTGTATTCAGGTGCGCTCGGACTCTCGGGCGCTGTGGGACCATTAACTGCCTTGTTGTCTGATTCGTGGCGCTCCGCTTTGGGATTGTGGGCATTCCCCGCTGCACTCCAGGTACTCGTCTGGTTGATCGTTCTGTTTTATGTCAAAGTGGACGTACCCCGTGCGGGTGCGCAAACGGCGGATCTCGCAGGAAGCATGTGGCGCTCGCCTACGGCAGTGGCTTTGATGTTGTTTTTCGGACTCCAATCGATGAACGGATATATCGAAATGGGCTGGCTCCCGAAAATTCTTGTCGATGCCGGTGTTGCACCGGGAGTCGCTGCGATCGGGCTTTCGATCATTGGTTTCTCGGGTGCAGTCGGCGGGCTTCTCCTACCCACCGTGATTGCGCGCGTGAAGTCTTTGACCCCCTGGGTGATCGCTTTCGGCGGGCTCACCGCACTCGGCTGGCTCGCCCTCCTCGTGGCGCCGGCTGTTGCACCGTTGACGTGGTCACTGGTGCTCGGCGTTGGAGGTTGGTGCTTTCCGCTCGCCATCGGCTTGATTCCTTCGCGCACGAGGTCGCCGTTGGTCACCGCGAAGCTGTCGGGGTTTGTTCAGCCCTATGGGTACGTTATTGCAGCGCTTGGCCCGCTGCTGGTGGGGATTGCGTACGAGCAATTGCAGTCGTTTGCACCGATCTTGGTGGTGCTAATCCTGCTCGCGGTGCTCATGGGTTTGGTAGGCATTCGTGGCGCGCGCAGCATCTATATCGACGATGAACTTGCAGCTCAACGCTAATGTCGAAGCTCCTTGCTAGCGTGAAAGCATGAACGTAACTACTCCAGCCACTCGCCACGAGGCCGATCAACTTCTCAAACTTATCGCGGGGGAGCATGCGGTACTTCGCGACGATCAGTGGACCGCCATCGATTCCCTTGTAAACGGTCAACGACGCATGTTGGTCGTACAGCGAACGGGCTGGGGAAAATCAGCGGTGTACTTCATCGCGGCTAAGCTTCTGCGCGCTCGCGGTGCAGGAGCCTCGGTAATCATATCGCCACTGTTGGCACTGATGCGTAACCAAGTAGAGGCTGCGTCTCGGGCGGGGATCACAGCTGCCACGATCAACTCCGCCAACATGACGGAGTGGGAAGACATCCAAGTCCAAGTGGGGCGAGGCGAGGTGGACGGCTTGCTCATTAGCCCGGAGCGTCTTAACAGCCCCGACTTCCGCGACCAAGTCTTGCCACAGTTGGCGCACACCGTGGGCATGGTGGTAGTCGATGAAGCGCACTGTATTTCCGACTGGGGCCATGACTTCCGCCCTGACTACCGCCGGATCAAGACCTTGCTTGATGATCTCCCCGCCAACACCCCCGTATTGGCCACTACTGCGACGGCGAATGACCGAGTTGTTGCCGATGTTGTCGCACAGCTCGGGCCGGCAACTGGAGTGCTGCGCGGAGGACTCGATCGAGAATCCCTTTCCTTGTCAGTGATCACGTTGCCGGACTCGACGCACCGGGCAGCTTGGATCGCATCCGCGCTGGGTACACTTCCAGGCTCAGGCATCATCTATTGTCTGACCGTTGCAGCGGCAGAGGATCTCGCCGACGCTCTTGAAGTAGCAGGGTGGAATGTCGCAGCCTACACTGGGCGCACCGAAGCGACAGAACGCGAAGAGCTGGAGCAAGCCCTCATTGGCAACCAGCTGAAGGCGCTCGTTGCTACAAGCGCCTTAGGAATGGGATTTGATAAGCCGGATCTAGGCTTTGTCGTGCATCTCGGTGCACCGAGTTCGCCGATTAGCTACTACCAGCAGGTAGGGCGCGCCGGGCGAGGGACCGACCATGCTGAAGTAATTCTCCTTCCAGGTCCCGCGGACAAGGAAATATGGGAATACTTTGCCAGCGTCTCGATGCCAGACGAACAGGCTGTCCACCAGTTACTAAAGGCCTTGTCAGACGAGCCTTTAAGTACAGCGAAACTGGAGAACTTCGTCGACCTTTCGCGCTCCCGTATAGACCAGGCGCTCAAAGTTCTTGACGTCGACGGGGCTGTGAATCGAGTCCGGGGAGGCTGGGTGTCCACGGGTGCGCCGTGGGTCTACGACCGCGAACGTTACGCGGGTCTTGCCGCAGCGAGACACAGCGAGCAGAAGGCGATGGTGGATTATCAAGACACTGCGAAGTGTAGGATGACATTCCTCCGGGCCCAACTTGATGATCCAACTTTGGCTCCTGGCGAAACTTGCCAGAGATGCGACAACTGCACCGGTCAGCGCCGGTCCTTATCAGTCGATCCAGCAATGGCCGAACGCGTCGATTCACGATTGCGTGCACCTGGCATCCGATTGACTCAGCGCAAGATGTGGCCGACGGGTTCAGTACGCAAGGGCAAGATCAAGGGCGTGCTGCCTGGACGGGCGCTTGGCCGGCTTAACGATATCGCGCGTGGGCCAGCCTTGGCTGAGTTGCTCTCGTCATCCACATGGCGGCCTGACACTGATTGGCGAAACGACGATTGGCTGCGTCGCATCGTCGCAGTCCTGGCGGATTGGGACTGGGACACAAGGCCTCGGACAGTCGTAGCGTTGGGTAATGCCGATCCCGCCCGTCACGACCTGATAGTTGCGCTGGCACATGCTGTCGCATCGGTGGGCCACATGGAGTTTGGCGGTGTTATCACCACGCGTGGCGCAGCTGTCACCGCACACAACTCGGCATTTCGTGTCAACGGATTGGCCTCCCATTTTGACCTCAGCGGTGTCAACATAAGCCAAGGTCCAGTCTTACTAGTCACCGACGTAGTTGATACCGGATGGTCGGTGACAGTCGCAGGCGCCGATTTAGCACAGCGGTTCTCTACGGAGGGGTTCTCTACGGAGGTGTTGCCGTTTGCGCTCGCAGCGCAAGGGTAGGCGCGGGCATGCCCTTTACTGATCGTCCCAGAGGGCATACACACGTGCAGGAAAGGAGCCTGCATTAGATAACTTGGGTACGCCGACGAAGATGTGCGCGCCTTCGCGAGGCACTCGGTCAAGGTTTGTTAATGATTCCACTTGCCAATGCCCATTTCGCAGCCAGAATTGCTGGCCGGGGAAGTGGCCATCGAATGCAAATTCTGCAGGATCCGTATTCATCGTGTCGTGTCCGACGGCGGCAACGCCCCGCTTGTGAAGTACCCGAAGTTGTTCGAGGCTCCACCCAGGCGCAGCGGGGTCGGTGAGCGCACAGCCAGTGTGCAAAGCGACAAACGTCCCCGGGGCAATGTGGTCAACCGAGTCGCCGGGGCGAATGACAAACAGGGCCAAAAGTGGCTGAACTATTTCTAGCCCGGGAAGAGTGTGATGCACATGTCGCGGGGTATCCACGTGGGTTCCGGTTGGGCCGACCAATTCGATGTGGTCGATCAGAAAACCGTCATCAGGGTAAACGGTGTGCAGAATTGGTGGATCGGAAGGAAACCGGGGCTGGTCAGCGTCCAGTGGGCGCGATAGATCAACGAGGTGCTGCGGAATCATCCGATAAACCGCTCGACGAATGTGGTTAGCTTTCCTGGCTCTTCATCGTCAAATCGGGCATCGACGACGACCAATGGGGCAGTGTATTTCGATCCATCTGCACTGGCGACGATCAGGTCCGTCCCGAAGTCATCCTCCAGGATTTGCCACGAGAATCCGAGTTCTCGGCAGAATGCATCTCCCAGTGCTGTTCCGTAGACTCGCGCTGTTTCACCGCGTTGAAATTCGCGTTGTAGATCCGGATCGAGGCTTAAGAAATGTGTGAGGTCGTGTTCAAAAGAGGTGACGATTTCGTCCACCGAGCCGTTGATTCCACGGCCAGCGGCTTCGGCGAGATCACGGGTGATTTGTAGTTGGGTGGCATCGTCGATAAGCGAAAAGGACATGCTTGAAGTCTAGGCTGGATGCCATGTCGAAGAAGAAGCCGCGCCCCACACCTGTTCCTGCACAACCGATTCCAGGCTTGATAGATGCGCACACTCACCTCGCGAGCGCGAGGGCGCGCACGAAGGACGAAGTCGATGCGATCGTCGCGCGAGCAGCAGATGCAGGAGTCGAACGGATCTGCACCGTCGGCGACGGCCTAGCTGAGG
Organism: Corynebacterium breve; assembly: GCF_030252165.1. NCBI lineage: Bacteria > Bacillati > Actinomycetota > Actinomycetes > Mycobacteriales > Corynebacteriaceae > Corynebacterium > Corynebacterium breve. Next base: position 660,661 of record NZ_CP126969.1, read on the forward strand.
CTGAACTTGCACTCCAAGCTGCGCATTTCAATGAGAAAGTGTGGGCCGCCTGCGCCATCCACCCAACGCGAGCCCATGAGCTTGACGACGACACACGCCAGCGATTGCAGGAGATGGCGCGGGATGAGCGTTGCGTTGCGGTGGGGGAGACCGGCATCGATACCTACTGGTTGCAACATGATCCTGATGGGACAGCTCCACTGGAAATACAGGAGGAGGCCTTTCGTTGGCACATCGATCTGGCGGTGGATTCGGGCAAGACGCTGATGATTCACAATCGCGAGGGTGATGAAGAGATGATGCGCATCTTGGCAGACTCACCACGGCCGAAGGAAGTGATTCTGCACTGCTTTTCTTCGCCGAAGGAAGTAGCGCGTGAGGCGATTAAGCGTGGCTACGTTCTGTCTTTTGCAGGCAATATTACGTTTAAGCGCAATGCCGAATTGCGTGAGATTGCTGCCCTTACTCCGGCGGGTCAGCTGTTGATCGAAACAGATGCACCATATATGACTCCAGAGCCGTTTCGAGGGGCTCGTAACGAACCTGCTCTCATCGGATATACCGCCCTGTGTGTTGCAGAATCTCGGGGAACTTCGGTGGAGGAAATTACCTCCGAGCTGGGCGAAACCTTCGCCCGCGTTTATAGGGTGTGAGGAAAGTCACAAATGTGTTTGTGCAGGGGGCTTGTTTCGCATGTGAAAGGCGTTATTGGTGTTGCATTGTGGAATCGTTTCGGGGGTGACGATCTGGAAAATAACAGACTGTTATCGTATCGTTATTCGCAGTGATTATGGATCGCCGTATCGATCCGTTCGTTTTCTTGCCCCCGATCAATTTTGAGGACACCGATTTACTATGTCGTCTAAGCGGATTAACAAGTTCACCTCCTTGCCAGTACGTATCGCAGCAGGTGGTGTCTTGGGCACCCTCGCCGTTGGAGGCATCGCAGTAGCGGGCGCATCACAGAAGGATGTCGTCGTCGACGTCAACGGACAGCAGCAGAAGCTGACCACTTTCTCCGGCGACGTCGAGGGCGCGCTTGAGGCAGCCGGCGTGAAGGTTGGCACCGAGGACCTCGTCTACCCGGCTCCTTCCGAGAAGCTTGCCGACGGCACCACCGTGACCGTTCGCACTGCAAAGCCAGTTGCCGTCGTCGTTGATGGCGAAGAGAAGACCCTGACTTCCACTGCGTCTACCGTTGGTGACTTGGTCAACGAGTTGGACGGTGTGAATCCTGGTTCCGCTTTCGACGCTGATCTTGATGCACCGGTTACCGAGGGCCTGAAGCTCGACGTTGTCACCCCGAAGATCGTTGCGATCAACGATGGCGGAAACGTTACCTACACATCCGCTGCAAAGAAGACTGTTGGCGAGCTGCTTTCTTCCCGTGGCGTCACCGTCGACTCCTTCGACCGCGTCACCCCGTCGCTGGACACCCCGGTTTCTGCGAACCAGGAAATCAAGATCGACCGAGTCGATGTGAAGGAAACCGCAGAGAACGTCACCTTTGCAGCACCAGCAGAGTACGTAGATGATGCCGAGCTGGAAAAGGGCACCGAAGAGGTCCGTGAAGAGGGCGAAAAGGGCGAAAAGCGAATTGTCAACCGCGTGACCATTGTCAACGGCAAGGTCGAGTCCGAAGAGGTTGTTTCCGAAGACGAGATTCGCGCAGCAAAGCCAGCAAAGATTGCACGTGGCACCAAGGCGCCAGTTCAGACCGTCACCGCGGCCGACACCAGCAGCTCCGAATCTTCTGAAAGCTCGGCACCAAGCACCTCGGGCAACACTGGAGCTCCAGCACCTGCAGTAGCAGGTGGCTCTGTATGGGACTCCCTGGCGCAGTGTGAGTCTGGCGGAAACTGGTCCATTAACACCGGCAATGGCTACCAGGGTGGCCTGCAGTTCTCCCCATCCACCTGGGCTGCATACGGTGGCACCGCATATGCTCCTACTGCCGACCAGGCAACCCGCGAGCAGCAGATCGCCATCGCTGAAAAGACCCAAGCTTCCCAGGGCTGGGGCGCATGGCCTGCCTGCACCGCTAAGTTGGGCATCCGCTAATCTCGGAGTCTATGACCACTTCTGACTCCCACCTGCTAGGCCCTGTAGAGATCAGGGAGCTGGCAGCCGAATTGGATGTCACTCCGACGAAGAAGCTTGGCCAAAACTTCGTCCATGACCCAAACACGGTTCGTCGCATTGTTGCGGCAGCTGACCTCTCTCCCGATGATGTGGTGATTGAGGTCGGGCCGGGTTTGGGTTCTTTGACGCTCGGGCTCGTTGACACTGTGGAGCGCGTTATCGCGGTAGAAATTGACCCGCGACTAGCAGGACGCTTGGCTCAGACAGTCAATGAGCGTGCAGCGGACTATGCCGAGCGACTCGACGTGATCAACATCGATGCGCTGAAGGTCACTGCCGAAGATCTTCCAGCAGCGCCGACTGCATTGGTAGCGAACCTGCCCTACAACGTTTCAGTGCCCGTACTCCTGCACTTGTTGGAGGAATTTCCTACGATCCGGCGGGTCCTCGTTATGGTGCAAGCTGAGGTTGCCGATCGACTTGCCGCCGCTCCAGGATCGAAAATCTACGGAGTGCCCAGCGTCAAGGCTTCTTTCTACGGTGAAGTCACACGCGCAGGTGCCATTGGCAAGAACGTGTTCTGGCCCGCACCAAAGATTGAGTCAGGCCTAGTTCGCATCGACGTGCAAGACATGGGGTGGTCGCGTGATCTGCGCCCCAAGGTATTTCCGCTTATCGACGCGGCATTTGCGCAACGTCGCAAGACACTTCGGGCATGCCTCACAGGTATTTATGGCTCTGGCGCATCAGCTGAAGAAGCGCTACGCAAAGCCGATATCGACCCTGGAATCCGTGGCGAGAAGCTCGATGTTGCCGATTACGTTCGACTAGCGCAGGTGAGCCATGTCGGATTTTAAGCTCGAATTCGCAGCCCGCGCCTACGGCAAGGTGAACCTTCACTTGGGGGTGGGCGAGGCGCGCGATGACGGTTACCATGAGCTAGCCACAGTCTTTCAGGCAGTCGACCGCCCAGAGACTGTCACCTTGCGCGTGAACGGTGAGACGGACCGAGTGCTGGCGGGATCTGTCGTGGAGTCGATGTCTACTACGTTTCACGTCAATGAACCGGATGAAGACATCGATGGACCGAATAACTTGGCTTGGCGCGCAGTCGATGCTGTCGTCGAGCGGTATCGGGATCGTGCGAAGCGTCACGCGGTCGATCTTCCTCGCGTGCGACTCTTCGTCGATAAAACGATTTTCGTAGCAGGAGGTATGGCTGGCGGGTCGGCGGATGCTGCGGCAGCGTTGATTGCAGCGAACGAATACTTGGAATACTGGACAAGTACGTCGCTTACCGACGACGACAATGCCGAGATTGCTTCTTCACTCGGGGCGGATGTTCCGTTTTGTTTGATGGGTGGTACGGCACTCGGTCGGGGAAGGGGCGACAAGCTCGCTCCCATGATGGCGCGAGGAACATACTGGTGGGCGTTTGTCTCGCAGAAAGAAGGCCTGTCCACAGGCAGAGTCTTTGAATATCTGGACGAATTGCGCCACAACGACCCGGCACTGGTTCCGCGCCTAGATACGACGGCGATTGCACGAGCGTTGGTAAGCGGCGAGCCGGCGACTGTTGCCGGGGTACTTCATAATGATTTGCAACCAGCTGCGGTGAAGCTCCACCCGAATTTGCGCAATACCTTGCACGAGGCACGACTTCAAGGCGTATTGCGCGCAATTGTGTCCGGCTCTGGGCCGACAGTAGCCATCTTGTGCGAAAATGAAGAGCACGCACGCAAGACCGTCGATGCTTTGACATCGACGGTGGCGTACGAGGGGTTTGCAGCAAGGGGTCCTGCGCCTGCGGCACACAGTCTCACTGCTGCAACATAGGCGCTAGGCCGCGAAGTTATCCAGTAGCTACTGCCATCTCAACCGGGGCGAAGTCTAGCTCGTGGCGCTGGACTATTTCGTTGTCGAAGAGATCGATAACGATGAGCTCGCGGTTTTCAGCATCGGTGATGTAGGCGTATTCACCGGCTACCTGGAGGATCGGGCCGGGCTTTTGCCACTTTTCTTTCTCTTCCCACGGCTCGATGGCTGCGATGCGTTGGGTGATGTCGCCGGTCTCCTCATCGATCACCGTGAGGTTGCCGTCGTTAGTCAGTACAAGGCCCTCCCCACCGGGGCCACGGCCCAGGGAGCGGAACCAGTAAGTGGAACCCAGTTCGACTTCTTTGACCTCAAGCTTTTCGGTATCGATGAGGGCGATTGAGGTAGGGTGCTCTTGCTCGGCGTCCTCGTCAAGCTTGTTGTCTCCCAACACAATCGGAGAGTTTTCAGCGCCCGCTAGGTTGCCGTTGCGCTGGTATCCATCGGACTTAATCTTGTGAAACTCGCCGTCACGGAAGACAACGGGACCGTCGGTGCAGCCGAAGGCAAACCCTTCGCTGGACGCAGCCTCGCCGTGGATATTAGGGCACTCGGTGGTTTCTGTCAGAGTTTCACCTCGCGCATCAACCTGCCGGATGGTGAATCGCTCATCTTCGTTACCCACGGTGTGGATGAGGGAGTCGTCGGCAAGCGGAATGGCCACGCCGTGGTGTGCCTCGCCTGTGGAGATAGTTCGTGAGGAAGCCTTCGCGTCCGCGATTGCATCTGTCGGGACAACCGTAACTTCGCCGGTCCCGTCGGAGAATAGGGCAGTCGAGCCGTCGTGTGGTACGACGTGTCCAGCCTTTTCGATGTCGTAGGAAACATCGGTGAGGCGTGGCGTTTCTTCGTAGTAGTGGGAGTGTTCGCCGTGTGGCTGGTCGATCAGGCCTGAGTCAAACACGAGGAGCTTGTCGCCCTCTGTAACCATGACGTGGCGACCGTCACCGGCACCGCTGAGTCGGAGGAAGCCGGGGCGATCAACTTCGTTGATGATGTCGCCGGTTTCGGGGTCGATGGTGGTTAGACCGTTGTCATGGGAGAACACGACGCGTGGTTTGAGCTCGGACACTTCGCGGTGCTCGCCCTTGTTGTGTTCATTGTGGCCGGTGTGCTGGTCTGCGGATTCAGGTGCTGCCTCGGTGGGTGCCTTGCCGTTCGTGCACGAGGTGAGAGCTAGGGAGGCCGCAATCAGTGGGACGACGATGAGTCGCTGAGAGTATTTGAACATGCCAGAAAGACTAAACGATAATGAAAACGATTATCAAAAAGTGTGGGTTATTTCCACCCCTCCGAATTCGCCTAAGATAAACAACCATCATGGCAAATCTCATCAGCATGGAAAATGTGTCCAAGACTTGGGGACTCAAGACGCTTCTCGACGAAGTCTCGCTCGGTGTCCAAACCGGCGACAGAATTGGCGTCGTAGGCTTAAACGGTGGCGGAAAAACCACACTTCTCGAGGTTCTCACCGGCATCGAAGAGCCTGACTCAGGGCGCGTTTCACACAACTCGCAGCTGCGCATGGCGGTGGTCACACAGCGCTTCGATCTTGACGACGATCTGACGATCGGGGAAATCGTCGTAGAGCCACTGGGTTTGCAGACATTTGAGTGGGCCTCTAATGCGAAAGTGCGCGAGGTGCTTTCGGGCACCGGGGTTGCCGATCTTGGCCTTGATTCCACTGTGGGCAACCTTTCTGGCGGTGAGCGCCGCCGAGTGAATCTTGCCGCAGCTCTAGTCCAAGACCTTGACCTGATCGTGCTTGATGAGCCTACGAACCACCTCGATGTGGAAGGTGTGCAGTGGCTCGCTGAGCACCTGCTCAACCGTAAGATTGCCATTGTCGTTGTCACGCACGATCGTTGGTTCCTAGACACCGTGGCGAATCTCACCTGGGAAGTCCACGATGGCACCGTCGATGTATATGAAGGCGGCTACAACGACTGGACTTTTGCGCGAGCGGAGCGCGCTCGGCAGGCGGATGCCATCGAGCAGCGCCGCCAGAATCTTGCCCGGAAAGAACTGGCTTGGCTGCGTCGAGGTGCGCCAGCTCGGACCTCGAAGCCGCGCTACCGGATTGAAGCGGCGGAGGTGCTGATCGCGGACGTGCCCGCGCCGCGCGACAAAGTGGAGCTGACCAGCTTTTCTAAGCAGCGTCAAGGCAAGGTTGTGGTTGAGCTTGAAGATGCGCGTATCGATGCTCTAGACGGTCGCACCTTGGTGGATCGCCTGACATGGCGACTCGCACCGGGGGAGCGAATAGGCCTGGTCGGTGTAAATGGTTCGGGTAAGACGACCCTGCTGAAAACACTGGCGGGCGCGCACCCCCTGGCTGCGGGCAAACGTGTCGAGGGCCAAACGGTGCGCATTGGTTGGCTCAAGCAGGAACTTGACGATCTTGATCCAGCCCGCCGGGTTATCGAAGCTGTCGAAGACGTAGCCAACTACGTCACCTTGGGCAAAAAGGAAGTGTCGGCCTCCCAGCTTGCGGAGCGCCTTGGCTTTAGTCCGAAGCGACAGCGGACACCGGTAGGCGATCTTTCGGGTGGCGAGCGCCGCCGTCTGCAGCTCACTCGTGTGCTGATGAGCGAGCCGAACCTCTTGCTTCTCGACGAACCAACCAACGACTTGGATATCGATACCCTCCAGGAGCTCGAAGACCTCCTGGACAATTGGGCGGGCACCCTTGTCGTCATTTCGCACGATCGCTACCTGATCGAGCGCATCGCAGATTCCACGTGGGCACTGTTTGGGGATGGGAAACTGACCAACCTCGTCGGGGGAATCGAAGAGTACCTGCGTCGTCGTGAAGCAATGGGCGGCGCTACCGGTGAACTGGATCTGGGGGAGCGTGACATTGAGCCGCAGGCGCAGAAAATTGGGTTGAGTTCGCAAGAAGAGCGCGAGATCAAGAAGCTGATGAATTCACTTGAGCGGAAAATGGCTAAACTCTCCGATAAAGTCTCTACATTTGAGGAAGAGCTTGCCGAAATTTCAGGTAGCGATGACCCGGACCTGCCTAAACTAACCCAATTGAGCGAAATTCTTGCAGAGGTGCGCGCTGAGCATGAAGTGCTAGAGATGGAATGGCTTGAGCTAGGCGAGAAGCTGGAAGGCTAATCGTTATCGGGATGTGACCAAAATTGCTGTCATACAGGTAAAATACGTGGCACTGTAGACCCATGAAGAAGTTCAGCCGTGCACTTGTTTCTTTAGCCCTTGTGGGATCCGTTATTTTGTCGTCCCTTCCGTTCGCTCAGGCTCAGTCACCAGCGAAGTCTGAGATTCCTAAGGAAGTCATAACCCTTGCGGCGTCATGGGGATTAACGGTTCCTGAGGCTGCCCCAGTCGTAGAAGAAACTCACTATGGGCTTCCTGAGGTCACCGATCCCACTACCGAAGCCGATGCACAGCTGGTCGCGGTAACAGAAGAGCAGCTCACCCGTGAAGGCCACGTTGCCAACGCGGAGGCCAAGGCGATAGCCAACGAGTGGGCCACCCAGGCGGCCCGAGGGGAAGCAACCTTCTACGGTGATGTGGGCAAGGGCACCACACATAATGAAGACGGCACCGGCAACATTTACCGTCTGACTGAGCAGCAAGCGCAGGAGCGCATCGCATGGCTGAGCGGTGGCGTAGTGACCGCCCCAATGGACGGGTACGGCTTCGGCGTAGCGCTCTCTCGCATGGATGGAACCATCTACTTGGTTGAATACTTCCTCTTCTAGGCTCCAAATTTCAGATAGCATCGTTGGCATGATTCTGATTAACGTCCGATTCCTGCCCCTGCCCGAATACGTCGAAAACTTCCGCGAGAAGGTCGCTGAATTTACAGAAGCTTCCCGCGCAGAGGACGGCTGCCTCTTCTTCGACTGGTTCCGCAGCACCGATCGCCCAGACGAGTACATCCTCGTTGAAAGTTTCAAAGACGATGCAGCAGAAGCACATGTAGAGTCTGATCACTTCCGCGCCGCCCAAGAGCTCTTCCCAACGCTGTTGCGTGAAACCCCGACGATCATTAACACGTTGATCCCAGGCAAAACCGAATGGGACGAGATGGCTGAATTTCAGGTGGAAAAGTAGACACTTGAGCCAGCAGAGGGATTACTCCACGGAATAGTGGGGTGATCCCCATTTCTTTTCTGTGAAGCACGCCGGTAACGTAACAACCATGGGACAAAAGAAAACCGCTAAAAAGTCCAGCACAAAGCCACCCAAGCTCTCAAAAGTTGCTTACGAAGCTGAGCTCAAGAGGCTCCAGGCTGAACTCGTCGCAATGCAGCAATGGGTCGTCGAAACTGGTGCTCGCGTTGTCATCGTGATGGAAGGACGCGACGCTGCAGGCAAGGGTTCCGCGATCAAGCGCATCACGCAGTACCTGAATCCGCGAACCTGTCGCGTGGAGGCGCTGCCAAAACCTAATGACCGTGAAAGCGGCCAGTGGTACTTCCAGCGCTATGTTGAAAAGCTGCCAACCGCGGGCGAGATCGTGATCTTCGACCGCTCTTGGTACAACCGTGCCGGTGTCGAGCGAGTCATGGGCTTTTGCACGTCGCAGGAGTACCGTCGCTTCCTTCACCAGGCTCCAATCTTTGAGCGTTTGCTCGTCGAAGACGGCATCATGCTGCGCAAGTACTGGTTCTCTGTGTCGGACGAAGAGCAGTACAAGCGATTCCAGTCGCGTTTGGAAGATCCGCTACGACGCTGGAAGCTCTCGCCGATGGATTTGCAATCGATCACGCGATGGGAGGACTACTCCCGCGCGAAGGACGAAATGTTCGTGCACACCGATATTCCTTCAGCGCCGTGGTACACCGTGGAGTCTGAGGACAAAAAGCGCTCTCGCATCAACGTGATTGCACACCTGCTTTCGACAATCCCATACGAGAAGATCGATCGCCCACTGCCGGAAATCCCGCAGCGGCCAGATTCCGGCGACTACGTGCGCCCTCCACGTGGCGAGTTCCGCTATGTACCGGACTACGCTGCGCGCCTTGAGCAATCCGACGAGGAGAAGGCAGCCAAGAAGGCCGAAAAGACAAAAAAGAACAAGAAGAAGAAAAACTAGTTCTTCGGCCGGCCTCGAAAACGTGAGACTGAAGCGTCGTTGGGAATCCAAAACCTCAACGGCGCTTCTGCGTTTTTCGAGATACCAATTCGAGGACCACGCACCCAGTCGGGTTCCTCGCCTCGTGCATGCAGGTCGATCGCACTGCCATTGTCATCCAAACTCAGCCCCAGTGCCTTGCCCAAATTGCCGGGGCCCTGCGCGAGTTTGGAAGTAGGAATATCGCCGCGACGCTGCTTTGCGACGACCTCACCGGCCACCACCTCGCCAGCGCGCAAGAGACAGCCATGTCCGGTGCCCGGTGGCGCGCACACTATGTTTCCCGCGAGGTGAATCCCATAGGACAGGTATACGTAGAGCCGTCCAGGTGGACCGAACATCGCCGCGTTCCGAGGTGTTGGTCCGCGATAGGTGTGCGCGGCCGGGTCGTCTGTACCGAGGTAGGCTTCGACTTCGGTCAAACGCACCGTCACGCCACCGTGAGTGAGGAAGCACCCCAGCAATTGCGGGGCAACGATATCGGCGGAGGCGGAGAAGTCGATCCCAGCTAGGACCACAATCAGGCCCCGCCACCACCCCCGGTGAGCGGGGTTTTCGCATGTCAAAGCCCAGATTGCCTAATCTTGCAGTTGGACACAAAAGGACAGAAAACCCCGGTTCGTGCCAGACATCTGGCACAGGATCTGGCACGAAAGGCACGGCACGACATGGCGAAGTCAACGTTCGGCAACGTTCGACAACTAAAGTCAGGGAAGTTTCAGGCCCGTTACACCGGCCCGGACGGTCTCACTCACAAAGCCCCGGCAACTTTCCACCTCAAGGGAGACGCTTACTCATGGTTGGAGGCCGAACAGAAAGCTCTCTATCTCGGAGTCTGGAAGCCCCCGGCCCAACGAGAAGCGGAAGCCCGCGCGGAAGCGGAGTCGAACGCTCTGACCGTCCGGGTGTGGCTCGAAGAGTGGCTTAGGCACAAAGAGCGCGAAGGCCTGAAGATTTCGACGCTCACGAAGTACCGGGAACGGGTAGAACGACGGATTACAGGCGATAACGTCCCCAAAGCGGTACGGGAGTTCGCTAGCACGCCGGTAAGCGCTGTAACGGCAGCACAGGCCCGAAAATGGTGGTCTGCCGTGGAAGAGCGCTGGCCTGAGTCCGGGGAGATGAACTCGAAGGCGTATCAGCACCTCCGTAGCGCGTTCGCTCACCTTGTGGAAGACGAAGTGATCCCCGCTAACCCGATTACCGTCAAGGCGGCGAGGAGGAAGCCTAAGCCGAAACTTGAGCGCCCCCTGTTCGACGTTGCCGAACTGACCGCGCTGTACCGGGAATGCCCGGCGCGCTACAAGGTGGTGACCGCGTTGACCTTGTTCCACGGCTTGCGGGTGGGAGAAGCGCTAGGTCTGGAGAGGCGGCACGTCATCGTTGAGCGCGTGCCCCTTTCAGCTGGCGAGTACGGCCCGGAAGAACTTAAGATCTCTGTCCGGGTAGAAGACAACGTTCAGCGCATTAATGGTGAAATGGTCTCTATGGGTTCCCCGAAGACCGGTGCTGGTGTGCGGACGGTTCCGTTGTTTCGAGTGTTCTACCCGGACGTTCTGGAGCACCTGGAGACCTTCACCGGCCCTAAGGCCGAAGACCTGTTGACCACCACCCGGACGGGTAAGCACGTCTTGGACACGTCCTATCGAACGGTGCTGTCAGGCATGAGGGAACGCGCCGGGATCGTGAAGCGGGTTCACGCTCACGCGGGGCGGCGCTTTGTGACAACCGCGCTGTTGGAGCAGGGCGTTGAGCCGCACGTGGTCGGGGAGATCATCGGGGATAAAGACCTGACTACGATCCTCCAGATCTATGCTCAGGTGCGAGAAGGTAGGACCGAACAGGTGATGAAGGAACTTGGAAGGGGTATCCGGCTGTGACCGACGACTCAATAGATTTCGAACTTATCCAGTCCACGGCCTTTACTACGTACCGGTGCTGGCGCGGGTGCCTGTTGGGGCACGTGTCGAACGTGCCCGGTTACGGGGTGGTGTTCTCCAGTCGGCACAAGGGCACCTGGAGCGCTACTCAGATCCCGGACGAAGAACCGTTGTATGCGGCTTGTAAGCACCTCAAGGGTGTGTTACCGGTCAATGATCGGCCTCAAGGTCGGGTGAGCCTCACGCAAGACGATGTGAGGACAATAGCGCCCACGGATTGACAACTCTGTACCGCTTTGTTTACTGTCTAGGGCAACTAAACCGCTCTGGTCGCATTGTTATGCCGAACTAAGCCACGTCAGACACGGCTATCTCAAGGAGATAACTGTGTCCAACGTGGCTTTTTCTGATTCCGTGCCCGGTGAGGGTTACGTGTCGCTGGCAAGTGCCGCTGAGTATTTGGGGCTGCTGCATGAGTAGGTGACATCTGAGTTGGCTTGCCCGGGAGGGTGGGCTGGAAGGATGTCATTATGGCCAAGCCTTATCCGCGGGAGTTCCGTGAGGATGTTGTGCGTGTTGCCCGGAACCGTGATTCTGGGGTGACGCTCGAGCAGATCGCGAATGATTTTGGTGTGCATCCGATGACGTTGCAGAAATGGTTGCAGCGCGCGAAGGTCGAGGACGGCCAGGTGCCGGGCCAGACACGCAGTGACTCTGAGGAGCTGCGTGAGTTGCGTAGGCGCAACCGGTTGCTGGAGCAGGAGAACGAGGTGCTGCGGCGGGCGGCCGCGTATTTGTCGCAGGCGAACCTGCCGGGAAAAGGCTCTACCCGCTCGTGAAAGAGCTCGCCGACGACGGGATCCCCGTGACGGTGACGTGCCGGGTACTGAAGCTCTCCCGCCAGCCCTACTACCGGTGGCTGAAGGACCCCATCACCGAGAGCGAGGTGGTGGAGGCGTATCGCGCAAACGCACTGCTTGATGCTCACCGCGACGATCCTGAGTTCGGCCACCGCCTCCTGGCTGATGAGGCCCGCAGTGCAGGCGAGGCGATGGCGGATCGCACCGCGTGGCGGATCTGCGCCGAGAACAAGTGGTGGAGCACCTTCGGTAAACGACGACGCCGCGGCAAGAGGGCCAGGCCTGGTCCGCCGGTGCATGACGACCGTGTGGGCCGCAACTTCACCGCCAACGCCCCAAACCGACTGTGGTTGGTCGACATCACCGAACACAACACCGCTGCAGGCCGGCTCTACCTCTGCGCGATCAAGGACATCTACTCCAACCGAATCGTGGGGTACTCCATCGACTCAAGGATGAAGTCTCAGCTGGCCGTGGATGCTCTGGAAAGCGCTGTTGCCCGACGCCACGATGTTACCGGTTGCGTGGTTCATTCTGACCGAGGATCGCAATTTCGAAGCAGGAGATTCCTGCGGGCCCTGGCCCGTCATGACCTGGTTGGATCAATGGGCCGGGTCGGTGCTGCCGGCGACAACGCCGCCATGGAATCGTTCTTCAGTCTCCTACAGAACAACGTCCTGAACCGCCAGTCCTGGGCTACCCGAGAACAGTTGCGCATCGCGATCGTCACCTGGATCGAACGGACCTACCACCGCCGACGCAGACAACCACGACTGGGACGTTTGACCCCGATCGAATTCGAGACCATCATGAACACACCAGCCGCACTGGCTGCGTGACTACACCCTGTCACCTAACCGTGCATCAGCCCCAGGGCAGAGGAAGGCAGCTACCTTGAAGAGACAGAACATCGCAATGATCCCAGCAAGCAATGCGCAAGACGCAGAATTTCTCATCGGCTGTGAGCTCAACGAGCGCTATGACATCACGTCGGAGTCCGGAGAACTGCTGCACTTGATCGCGAGCTTCTCGCTCGACGCAATTGCTCGCATCCTCGGCACCGAACTACCAGAGCACCTAGCGCACGGCAACAAACGACTGTACGGCTTCTCATACTTCAATCAAGACGAGTATTTTCTCGATCACATCTCCTATTACGGCACGAGCGACGAGCCCGAGTTTTTCGCCGAACGCTACACGCGGGGAATCATCGCCGACGAGGGTGCCTTCAAATTCACGACCAGCCCTGTCTACGCGTTCGAAAACGCTGGTCAGGAGACCGATGACGAGGTCAGCTTCGTCGGCGGCGAACCGGAGTTTCTGCAGAACGAAGATTACGAAGAGCTCGAGGGCTACGCCTTTATCGGCCAGATTATTGGCTACGACCTGCCAGAAGAGCTCGAAGACCTGTTTTATCTGACGTCAAACATCGGATACTTCTTTATTCGAAACGATTTTTCTGAGGGCCTGTTTTTCGTGCAGGGAACCTGAGGCCTCGCGCGCGAGCGCGTCCGGATCGCATGCATCGCTCACCTCCGTGCCCGTAAGGAGGCAGCGGCCGTATCGAAAACCTTTACGACCAACAGCGGAACGGGTGCCCGCCGAATGGCTGTCAATCTGGGTTAGATCTGGTCGAAGGGTGGCAGGACTTTCGTCGCCACCAGCTCATCGAACAACTCCGGCAGGCGAGTCTCAGTATCCAGTGCGTCGGCAAAGCCAGCCTGGCGAACCTTTACGGTCGAGGTGATGTTGTCGTATTCGTGGTGGAAGAGGAAAGACCCCCGGTAACCGTGAGGGGGGAGGGGACTACCCCGGCCCCCAGCAGCCGCGCCCCTGCGGTGCTGCGGATTGTTCCGTGCGACCGTTGGGGAAATCGCATGTGTAAAAGTAACGAACAGCCTGTTACCGGGCCTCTAACACAAGCGAGACGGGACCTGTACGCCACGGAGACGGCCTGTGAGGGTTCAGGGGTACTCCGGTGCCACCCCGGGCAATTCAACGCCTTAGGTGGGGACGTTTTTCAAAAACCAGCGTTCGCGCCGGGCTGTGCTGGCGCATGAGTAGGCGGTAAACTCAGGTCCGGGCGTGCCAGATAAACCACCCCCGTTAGACCCATCTGGCACAAGCACTGGCACGTGGGGGAAATAGTACAGAGAAAATGGTTTCTGAACAGGGAAGATAGCGAATACAGTTCGTCCCCAGCTAGTTCAGCCATTCGCGGATCTTTTTCAAGGCCCCGTGTTCGATGTTTGACTCGGCGACCTCGTCAGCAATCGCTTTGAGGTCAGGGTGTGCGTTTTCCATGGCTACTGCAAGCCCGGCCTGTTGAAGCATTTCAAAGTCATTCAGGTAGTCGCCGATCGCGGCTGTGTCTTCTTGCTTGATTCCGAGCACCTTGGCAAGTTCCATGAGGGCGACGCCCTTGTTTACGCCAGGAGCCATCACATCGAGCCAGTGCTTCGAGGAAACGGCAACGGTGTAGTCAGGCGCAACACCGGAAACTAGCGGCACACCGTCTTTCTCAGCGTCCGATTCGACAAAAAGGGCGATCTTTACTACTTGCGTGTCTACTTCGTCGATAAGCGACGCCACGTGCCGATTCGCGTGGTAGTACTTGTCTACTTCGGCTGTCACCTCAGGCGGCATGGTTTCTGCGGTGCAGGAATAGTCGGGTTTGCATAGTACGACGTGCATCCCACTGGGGGCTTTATCCAATGCCTCTAAGATGCGCAGCACAATATCGCGGCGCATCGGAGAAGTGGACACGATTTTTCCGCGGTGCCAGACCACAGAGCCGTTTTCGGCGATGAATGTGTCGGGACGCGTGTTGGTAACGGAGAACATGTCGCGCAACGTGGCCAGTTGGCGTCCAGATGCCGGCGCGATAGTCATGCCAGCAAACTGTGCTCTGCCGAGAAGGTCCCAAAAATCGTCAGGGATCTGGCCTGTTCCGTCGATGAGGGTGCCGTCCATATCGAGTGCGACAAGTGACGGGGAAGCGGAAACCATAGCCATCCTTAAAGTGATGTGGAACACTAGTTATATGAACCAGCTCGTTGATATTACTGTGAAGAAGTCTACCGGAATCCTCACTTTGGACCGCCCGGAGGCATTGAACTCTCTCAATGAAGAGATGGTAGGCACCATCGCCGGCGCACTTGATGCGTGGGCGGATGATGACTCTATCGACCAGGTTGTTATTTACTCCAGCGGAAAGCATTTCTGTGCAGGCGGCGATGTGCGCAACGCCCGCCAGCGCATCCTCGACGGCGAAGCAAAAGACGTAGATGACTTCTTCGCCACCGAGTACCGCATGAACCTTGCTCTTGCGGAGTTTCCCAAGCCCTACATCGCCTTAATGAACGGTGTCGTCATGGGCGGCGGCCTGGGGATCTCTGTACATGGATCACATCGTGTGATCACCCAGGGCAGCTTTGCTTCGATGCCCGAAATGAATATCGGGTACTGCACGGATGTGGGAATCTCGCACGTCTATCAGAATCTCCCCGGCCACCGGTCAACTGCCTTTGGAAAGTTTCTAGGTCTAACCGGATACCGACTCAACGAAGCCGACATGATCACTACCGGGTTGGCCACCCACTACGTCCCAAGCTTCGATGGCCTGCTAGAAGACATCGTTGAGCACGGAGTCCAGGCGATCGAAGACCGTGCGGAAGACCCTGGCCATTCGGAGCTGCCAAAGCTTTACGACGACATCGACACTGCGTTCCAAGGCTCCTGGGATGAGATTTGGCAGCGACTCGACGGAGACCTGAGGGCAATGGTGGAAGAGCTGACGAAGAAGGCGTCCCCGTCCGCCTTGGTGGCGTCAGCTGAGCTTTTCGAGGCAAACAAGGGGAAGACGCTTGCTCAGGCATTAGAGAATGAGCGAGTCCTAGGGGAACTTATCCGTCGCGAACCGGACTTCCTGGAAGGAGTGCGAGCGGTCTTGGTGGACAAAGACCAAGACCCGCACTTTGCTGACAAGGCACCAGCCCAGAGGTACCGGGATGTGTTGACGTACTAGACGGTAATTTTTCCGTCTGCACCGAGCGTTAACTGACGGTTGTGGGCATAAGCGGCGAGAGCTCGTGGACGATCGATGTCGTCGGTAAGCGAGTTCACCGTGGCATCGACTGCTGCCTGACTCGGAGCCGGGAGGCTAAGCTCCGGACCGCTCAGTAGCACGATGGCGCTTGTGTCAGGGGAGAGCTGTGCGGTTGTATGCGTCCACATGCCGGTGATCGGCTTTGATGCTGTGACCAAGTTCTCTAGCTCGGTCTCTGGGAACGTGGGGCGGAGCAGCGCGATGATCCCATTATTAAACCCGAAATTGCGAACGCTGCCCGCTGCCTGGGCGGCAGGGGAGCCAGCGAGCCCTTGGTCAGCCCATGCCCACGTTGCAGTGCCGTGGGAAACTGTCGCGAGCACCTGTGCGGCCACTTCAAAGGGGTGCTGGTTATTTGGCTGCACCAGAGCGCGGCCCGCGGCGAGGTTGAGCTGCACGGTAGCGTCTGGATAGCGGCCGCCGAACAGAAATTGGTGCTCGGTTGAAGTCAGCACTCCGTCGGCGATGGTGTCGCGGAGGGTGAGACCAGATCCCACGTGCGAAATGGCGTCATCTTCGATGATGATTGTTGTGCCGTCGGAGAGGTTCATGCCGGTGTCGGTCTCTGCGAAGCCCAATCCGCGCGATGCTGCGAACGCCGCGACGGCACGCGTGGTATCCAGTTCTGGACTCAGCTGGGCAGCACCTGCGACAAGAGCGCTGCGAAGCGGGCCGGTCGGGGGAGTGCCGTTCATCGCAACCACGCTGGTCGCCCCATCGGCATGCGGTGCGAGGAACACTTGAGCATTTCCAAACAGGGTGCGAGTAGCTTTGACGTGTATGTCGTCGCCAGGAAGTTCTTGGGAGAACTCGGCGATATCGGGGAAAGATTCCACGCGGGCTGTGCGCCAGTGCCAGACATTGTCGCGGATGAGTGCGGCCCGGGTGCCGGTGCCGGCGGACGTGCGACCGTCTTGGTGGTGAATGCGGAGTTCGACGAGTGCGTCGCGATCCTCGTCTTCAGGGTTGGGGCCAGAAAACTCGATCCCAGCGATGGGGCCTGAAATTGCGGCGGTGGATGCGTCGATGTCTGACTGAGCGATCGCGCCGTCGGTGGCGATATCTTGCAAAGATTGGGGATATCCGAGTTCCATCTGGTGAGCCTTCTTGCCTGGGAAACGTTGATGTGAGAAACATTATCAACCCTACTGGGTGGGGGAAACTTTTATTAACCAAACAAGCCCGTCGGCCGTGCTGTCCGCTTTCCTTGGTGATCAAACTGAAACAGGTGACATCATTGGCGGTGGAGGGTGACCCAGATCTACCCCCATTGCCTGTATTTTGTTTCCAAATTCCGTACTGTAGATGGGGTATCCACGCGGGTGAGCAGCCTTGATCAACCCACGATTGTGGCAGGTTTTCCCGCAAAACCAGAATCAAAAACAGAAGAGGACCGAATTGAGCATTCAGGACAGCATGAAGCGCACCCAGGACGACTGGAACCGTCGTCTTGAACAGGCTCAGGAGATGTTGCCACTGATTAGCAAGCTCCATCGCGAGAACAATGTTGTTACCTCGATCTTCGGGCGTCTGCTCGTCGGGGTCACCGATATTGACATCATCAAGGCGCACCGTTACGCACGCCGAGTCGTTGAGCGCGAGCTGCCTTTGGATGAAACCCTGCCGATTTTCCGTGAGCTGGCTGAAATGAACTTGGGCACCGCGTCGATTGACGTAGGGCGTCTGGCAAAGAACTATGGTCGCCTCGAAGGCGTCGAGCTGGCCGACTACCTCAAGGAGGAGCTCGCAGATGTCATTGGCTCCAACGACAAGCCTGAGCCACGTGATGTCGTACTGTACGGCTTCGGGCGCATCGGACGCTTGCTTGCACGCATCCTGATCGCACGCGAAGCAACCTACGGTGGTGCGCGCCTGCGTGCGATCGTCGTCCGTAAGAAGGGCGACGAGGATATCATCAAGCGTGCGAGCCTCTTGCGCCGTGACTCCGTCCATGGCCCGTTCGACGGTACCATCACCCTGGACAAGGAAAACGACATCATCTGGGCAAACGGCACTCCAATCCAGATGATCTACGCTTCCAACCCAGGCGAAATCGACTACACCGCCTACGGCATCGACAATGCGATCGTTGTGGACAACACCGGCGCATGGCGCGATCGTGAGGGCCTAAGCCAGCACCTGAAGTCCAAGGGTGTCGAACGTGCGCTGCTCACCGCACCGGGTAAAGGCGATATCAAGAACATCGTCTACGGCATTAACCACGGCGACATTACTGACTCGGAATCCGATCGTGTCCTCTCCGCGGCTTCTTGTACCACCAACGCCATCACCCCAGTCCTCAAGGTGATCGGCGATCGTTACGGCGTAAAGCACGGCCACGTGGAAACCGTCCACGCATACACCAACGACCAAAACCTTGCGGACAACTTCCACAAGGGTCCACGCCGTGGTCGTGCGGCTGGCCTCAACATGGTTCTCACCGAAACTGGTGCTGCCAAGGCTGTCTCCAAGGCCCTTCCCGAATTCGAGGGCAAACTTTCCGGCAATGCGATTCGCGTTCCTACGCCGGACGTTTCCATGGCGGTATTGAACCTCGATCTCGACACAGAGGTGGACAAGGACGAGGTAAACAACTTCCTGCGTCGCGTTTCCACCGACTCAAACTTGCGTCAGCAGATCGAGTACATTCACTCGCCAGAGGTTGTGTCCACTGACTTCGTGGGCTCCACCCACGCGGGCATCGTCGATGGTCTTGCTACCATCGCAAACGGTAATCACTTGGTCCTCTATGTCTGGTACGACAACGAGTTCGGCTACTCCAACCAGGTAGTCCGCATCGTCGAAGAGGTCCTAGGGGTGCGTCCTCGCGTTCTGCCAGAGCGCAAGGAGCCATCGGACATTCGTTAATTCGCTTAGCGACGAACATCCCTGCCGCCGTGGCTCACCGCCACAATGGCAGGGGTGTTTCTTTTTCTCCCGGCCTAGCCTTGGCTTCGCACGAAAAACTGAACATCCCAACTAACTGATCGCACATCAGGTGCGGTCAGTTTGCTTTTTGTGCAGACTTCTGAGCCCTCAACTGGGAAAGCCTCAGTGATCAAGTGTATACCTTTCATCTCCTCACTTGACCAGTTAATTGATGCATTTATGTGCTGTGAACTTGCATTATGAGAAGATGTTGAGTTCTTCGAAATATGTGTAACAATTGGACAAAACTTAATAAACATTAAGTATTGTGAGAATTGGCCTTAAGAAGGCTGGAGATCGGAGAGGCATGACCGTACGGGACAATTCGCAGCGTCGTCAGCGCTGGTTGCGTGGCGCAGCGATGGGAGCAGTTTCAGTTTTGATGGTTGGTGGCATCGCGCTACCAGCAGCACAGGCCCAAACTGGCGCAGTGCAGCTTGAAGAAAAGCAAGTATCCGAATCACGAGTTGTCACCACCGAGAACTTGGTTGATTCCCGCATGACCAACCGCTTCGTCGTGCGCTACAAAGAAGAGGCAAAGGCAGAGGACTCCCGCCAAGGTGCGATGGCAGCCGCTGCAACCAAGACAGAGCTGGATGCAGGCGAGGTCCGTGAGCGTCCGGATGGAACCGTCATCGTCGCTGTGGACGAGGTTCTGAACCCTGAAGCAGCCGACAACTTCATGGCTGAGATGGAAGCAACCGGCAACATCGAATACATCGAGCCAGACACCATCATGGTGCCGTTCGCAGCCAACGACGAGTACTACGAGCGTCAGTGGCACTTCCACGGCCAGAATGGTGGCAACGTAGAGAAGGCGTGGGAAGCAGGCCCATCCAAGGGCGCTGATCAGGTTGTTGCGGTCATCGACAGCGGCATCGTCAGCCACCCAGACCTGGATGCCAACCTTGTCTCGGGCTATGACTTCGTCTCTGACCCAGGAATGGGCCGTGACGGCGACGGTCGTGACTCCAACCCTCGCGACGAAGGCGACTGGTACGGCGCATACGAGTGCGGCAACAACCCAGAAGGTGCAGACTCCTCTTGGCACGGTACTCACGTTGCAGGCACCGTGGCCGCCATCGCAGACAATGGAATCGGCGTGGCAGGCGTTGCTCCGAACGCTAAGGTTCAGCCGATCCGTGCACTTGCAGCATGTGGTGGTTACACCTCTGACATTGCGGATGCGGTTTTGTGGGCTTCTGGTGAGCGCGTTCAGGGCGCACCAGCGAACAACACCCCAGCAGACGTGATCAACATGTCTCTTGGTGGCCAGGGCCAGTGCTCCCGCACCTACCAGGATGCAATCTCCACCGCTCGCGCCAACGGCTCCGTAGTCGTTGTCGCTGCGGGTAATGAGCGTCAGGACGCTGCAAACGTTCAGCCAGCTAACTGCAACGACGTCATCACCGTCGGCGCATCGGCTGAAGATGGTTCATACGCTTCGTACTCCAACTTTGGCCGCAACGTGGACATCACTGCTCCAGGTGGCGACTACTCTCGTGACGAGGGCATCGTCTCTACATTGAACAACGGTAAGACCCGTCCAGGCAGCGCGAACTACGCGTTCTACCAGGGTACTTCGATGGCTACCCCGTTTGTCTCTGGCGTAATTGCGGCGATGTTGGCGGAAGACTCCTCCCTCACCCCGGATCGTATTGAGAGCATTCTGAGCGAGACCGCGCGCCCATTCCGCAACGGCTGCTCCGGTTGCGGATCCGGCCTGATCGATGCAGGAGCTGCCGTTGCAGCTGTTTCCGGCGCGCCGGGTTCCGATTCCCCTGAGACTTCGGAAGAAGAGCCAACCCCATCTCCATCCGAGAGCGCTCAG
This sequence comes from Corynebacterium breve, assembly GCF_030252165.1. NCBI lineage: Bacteria > Bacillati > Actinomycetota > Actinomycetes > Mycobacteriales > Corynebacteriaceae > Corynebacterium > Corynebacterium breve. The sequence goes on from NZ_CP126969.1 coordinate 681,335, forward strand.
CCAACTGAGCCAATCGAGCCAACTGATCCATGGGCACCAGAGCAGCCAGTCGATCCAATTGAGCCGACCCAGCCTTCTGAGCCAAATGATCCATGGAACCCATCTGAGCCTTGGGACCCTTGGGCACCTTGGGATCTAGAGACTCCTGAATCCCCAGAGAACCCGTCTGAGCCTGCTCCAGAATCCGATGCACCTGTAGACACCATCGCACCTGAGCAGCCATCCGACCCGGTTGCACCTGCACCGGGCGGCGACCGCATCTGGAACCCAGGTGATCTGGTTGGCTGGGAGATCGACAACCCTGAGCCAGCTCCAGCACCTGCGCCGGACTACCCAGGTGAGCGCATCTGGAACCCAGAGGATCTCTTGACTTGGGATTGGGAAACAGTTGAGGAGCAGGAAGTAACTGCTCCAACCCCTGAAGAGGAAGAGGACGAGCGTCGCTTCCGCTTCTGGAACCCATTCACCTGGTTCAACTGGTTCGTATAAACCCCCATTGCCCGCAACATAGCGAAAGGATTCACCATGGTGGCCGTTCCTCCTTCAGTAGCTGCACTGTTCTCCATGATTCTGTCCCTTCTTTCTCCGCAGGCGTCGTCGGTAGCTGAGCAGTATTCAGCGCCGCAGTGGGCGGAAGCCTCGCTCGTCGAGGCAGTCGTCGGGGAAACAAATCCCTTGCCTGTTGAGCTGTTTAACCTTCTGGAGCCAAACGTGGAAGAAAATAACCTCCTCTCCGAGACCCGCATCATTGTTGGTTTTGAAGAGTCGTCGCAAGCTGAGTCCATCGTCAGCGTTCTGCAGAATGCATTGCCTGCAGTCGACGAGAATGTCACCGTAACGCCACGCACCCACGGCGCGCTGGTGACGTTTAAGAACGGCCTCACCGAAAGCCAACTAGTCACTGTTATCACCGTGATCGAGGCTTTCCCTGGCGTGCGTTACGCTGAGCAAGACTTGGTCATGCAACGCCTGTAGCACGACGAAGAAAAGCACCTCCTTTTAAGGAGGTGCTTTTTCGTGCTTGCTTGGCGAGGATTACTTGCGCTTCTTTGCCAGGCGCTTCGCGTGCAAATCGATGGCTTCTTCGTAGTATTTCACCACTTGCTCGGTCGACGCCCGCCATGACCAGCGCTCGGCTTCAGCCCTTGCTGCGGCGGACATGGAGCGGCGCAGGGGGTCGTCGTTAAGCACTTGTGCCAACTGTTTTGCCCAGAGCGCATCGGAATCGTCTGGGTCGACCAGGTAGCCTGTGGCGCCGTCGTCGATGACAAACGGGATGCCACCGGCACGCGCGCCCACCACAGGTACGCCAGAGGCGAAGGATTCTAAGGCCACAAGGCCGAGGGTTTCGGTAGTGGAGGGGAAACAGAAAACATCGCCGGAGGCGAAAGCCTCAGCGAGCTCAACGCCCGACATATAGCCGGTGAAGGTGGTCCACGCTGGATCCATCATCTTCTTAAGTTGATCGATCTGAGGCCCAGAGCCGACCATCGCAAGCCGAGCATCGGGGACGATCGCACGCAGCTCTTTCATGATTCCGGCAAGTCGTCCGAGGTTCTTTTCCAAGCTCATGCGACCGACATAGACCACAAGCGGTGATTCGGGGTGGCCGTTTGTCAGGCGCTCGCGCATCGAGTGAGAGTAACGTTCAGGCGTGTAACCGACAGTGTCGACGGACTTGGGCCACAACTTCACGTTGCGGATGCCTGTTTCCCGAGCCTTTTCAACCATGGGGTCCGAGGTCACAAGATTGATCTCCGCCTCGTTGTGCAGGTTTCGAATCCACCATGCCGCAGGGTGGCGGAGCCACCCGATACGCAATGACTCAGTGTATTCCGGCACGTTGGTGTGGAACGATGCGACCAGCGGAACATTACGACGCCGCGCCGAGAGCACACCGTAGGCCGCCAAGGCCACAGGATTTACGGCGTGGACGATGTCGGGTTGGAACTCTTCCATCCGCTTGGCGATGGCAGGAGTAGGAAGGCCGACCTTGATTTCGGGGTACACCGGTTTAAACGAGAACCCGCGCACGCGCTGGACCTTGAAACCTGCATAGGTGTCGGGTGGATCGCCAGGGGCGAAAAGCTGTACCTCGTGGCCCATCTCTGCCAGTTGATCGAGGGTGCCGGTAATGCGGGTCACCACTCCATCAATTTTTGGCAGAAAGACCTCCGTGAACATGGAGATCCGCATAGAAACTACGCCTTAGCTGCAGAATCGGGGTTTCCGGCGCCACCAGCGGATTCTGCAACTGATGGTGGGACACCCTCGGCCTGGTTCTGGGTCCACAAGGAGCGAGCCGGAATCTTCGACATGTCTGCGCGGTCTGCGTACTTGCGCGCAACATCTTCGACTTCGTGCAGCAGTCCTTCGGCCAGCTTGGTTGGGTTGAGTCCCAAGTCGAGGAAGGTGTCATTGACAACGTGGAGCTCGTTCTCAGCGGATTCCTTACGAGGGTTAGGAACCATCTCAACCTGTGCGCCGGAGATGTCGGCGATGAGGTTAGCCAGGTCGCGGACGCGGTGGGTCTCGGTCATCTGGTTAAAGATTTTAACGCGCTCGCCACGTGCTGGCGGGTTTTCAATCGCGATCTGGATGCACTTAGCCATGTCGCGGATATGGATGAACGCGCGGGTTTGCCCACCGGTGCCGTGCACGGTGAGCGGGTAGCCCACGGCAGACTGCATCAGGAAGCGGTTGAGCACGGTGCCGTAGTCGCCGTCGTAGTCGAAGCGGTTGATCAGGCGCTCGTCGCGAGCAGTCTGGTCGGTGTGAGTACCCCAGATGATGCCTTGGTGCAGGTCGGTGATGCGCAGCTCATCGTTTTTTGCGTAGTACGCAAACAGGGTCTGATCCAGCACCTTGGTCATGTGGTACACGGATCCCGGGTTGGTGGGGTAGAGGATCTGCTGGTCCACCAGGGTTGGATCGATGGTGTTGCCGTTCTCGTCCTCGTCGACCTCAACCTTGATGTCTAGGTAGCCCTCAGGAATCTTCATGCCCGCGGTGCCGTAGCCGTACACGCCCATGGTGCCCAAGTGGACGACGTGGATGTCCAGGCCGGACTCAACGATCGCAACGAGCAGGTTGTGTGTTGCGTTCGTGTTGTTGTCCACGGTGTATCGCTTGTTGCGCGAGTTCTTCATCGAGTACGGTGCCGCGCGCTGTTCTGCAAAGTGCACGATAGCGTCAGGCTTGTACGTGTTGATGAAGTTCAGCAGGCCATCGTAATCCTGCGCGACGTCGATGTTCTCAAAACCGATCTCCTTGCCAGAGACCTCTTTCCATGCCGCGAGGCGCTCGTCAATAGAGCAGATCGGAGTGAGAGATTCAGCGCCGAGTTCCTCATCGATTGCTCTACGAGACAGGTTATCGACGATCACAACCTCATGGCCTAGATCCGACAAGTGCAGAGATGCTGGCCAGCCACAGAAACCGTCGCCGCCCAAAATTGCGATCTTCACTCTTTAAACTCCATATTTGCTCAACGGACAGGAAATACACGCTCTAAGAACGCTGTTTATCCACCGTACTCGGTCTGAGTGTCTTCTGCCTGCCAGTACGGGTAAATTTCAGGTGACATATGGGTGACAGCCCCACGCTCCTACGCCTGCTTAACGACGATTACACCAACGTTGATCGACTCTAGCTCTGTCTCAATGGGGCCATCAGGAAGCGTGCTCAACTCTGCGTGTGTTGCGGGCGAGAGGGGGATGATCCATCCAAGGTTTGGATCCAGAGCTGGGGCGGCCGGGTGATCCACAGGAACCCACGTGACCGCGCGTTGCTCGTCGCATGTCAGGCGAAGTGGTTCCAGCGTGGTTTTGACGAGGGTCCAAGCGCGCTGATCCATGGTGATGATGACAATGACGTCGTCGGCATCGGCTGCGATATGGGCAGTGTGCACTTCCAACCGATCGACTTCGGTGATCGCCAGCTCATCGGGGTAGCTGACCAATCGCGGCGAATCGTCGATGCCGAGTAGGTCGCGAATCTTGTCCATGAATCCCATGACCGTGAGGATACCCAACTTGAGCGAAGCTCAAACACAGGCCACAGAAGTAGTTGCTGCGTTAATCTCGAAGGTAGAAGCCTTGCCGCCACTCAGTGAAGGGTGCAGATGCAATGAAGAGGTATTTCCAAGCCGTTGTTGTGTGGATGCTTATCATTCCCTTGGCCGTCCTCAACGGCGGCTTGCGGGACCGTGTTATTGCCGAGCGTTTCGGTGAAGGATTCGCGCGCCCGCTCAGTGCAATCCTGCTGGCAGCCTGCATCGTCGCTATGGCGTGGTTGCTATTGCCACGTATCAAAGGCACGCGGACTCGTGACTACTTCGGCTACGGTGTTGTGTGGTTTATCCTGACCAACACATTTGACCTCATTGGCGTTGTCACCAGTGGGGGCACTGTCCAAGACTATTTCGCAATGTTCGACATGCGCACGGGCGAGTGGTGGGCGCTGGTTGTTCTCTCCCCGTTGCTTGCACCGATTTCGCTAGTTGGTCGTCGATAAGCTTCTCGTACACAGGCTAAAGAAGGCGACCCATGACAAAGAATTACTGGCTGCTAGCGGTCGATTTCGGCACTACGAATACGGCTGCGGCGACAGTTACACGCGAAGGTGCGGTTCAGCCGCTGCTCTTCGACGATGGCTCCGTTACAATGCCGTCCGCGGTGTATGTTGAATCTCCCACGCAGCTTGTCACTGGAGCAAACGCGTTACACAAGGCCCAAACGCATCCTGCGGGTTTGGTGAGCTCTCCGAAGAAGCTGGTGTCTCACGAAACCACACGGGTTAACGGCAATGAGATCGAAGTTGCAGATCTGATCGCCGAGGTACTGGTCGCGGTGATCAAACAAGCCGCACAACAGCATGGGGGAGAAATCCCGACCGGCATTGTCTTGACTCACCCCGAAGCATGGTCTGAACGCGAAGTGGCCGTGCTGGTCGATGGCGCGATGCGCATTGGATTTGCGCCCGACAGTATCAAAACAGTCGCAGAACCGATCGCTGCGGCTCATCACTATCAGGAGGGAGACTTTGTCCTGCCGGGGCAAAAGTTTGTAGTCATCGACATTGGTAGTGGCGCCACAGATGTCGCGGTGTTGGAATCTAAAGCGGGTACTTATCAGGTGCTGGCTGCCCGGCGCGATGACGCGATCGGCGGGGGCAGGTTTGACTCCTTGATTCGCACCTGGGTGGATCAGGAGCTAAGTGATCTAGCACCTGGACTAGGGGACTACATGCGCACCCAGGCAAACCCCGCCGAGCGAAATTCACTCAACGAGGCTATCCGGCAAGCAAAACAACACTTATCGACGAACCCCGTCGCCGACATCACCGTGCGCGGAGGGGAAGCCTCGCACACGCTCCAACTCACCCAGGACAAGTTGGAGGAACTCATCGGCTCGACGGTGGTGGATCTCTCGTTTCTAACCGGTGCTGTGCTGGCCGATGCCGGCATCAGCGCTGGTAGCGGATCGATCGACTTCTATCTCACGGGTGGATCGTCGCGCATCCCGCTGATTCAAAAGTCACTAGAAAGGATCGGCGGAGTTATTGAAGTTGATGAGCCGAATTCAGCCGTTGCAAGTGGTGCTTTGCTTGCTGTCGCGGACGAAGTTTTTCCAGCTGGGGCGATCGAGGAGCCAAAGGCTGCTTCCGAGACTTCCGCGGTGCCCTCATCCCTTGAAAGCTCCACAACCGAGCGAACGAAGAAGGAGAAACCTCACGCGGGGACTTCGCGGAGGATGTCTTCTCGGGCAGCACTTGGCGTCGTCGCAGCGGTGGCAGCAGTCGCACTCGCCGGAGGAGCCGCGTGGCTCGGGATCGCCAACAGGCCTATCGAGGCCAACATCACGCGCACAACCGATGAAATTGCGGCGCTCCTACCGACAGCTATCGACGACGGAGTGAGCAGGTGTTGGTCCAATATCAACATCGACAAGGTGTATTGCGAGATTGATCGGGAAGGACCGGATGCCCAGTACTTCAAGTTTTCCAAATATGGCAACGGGCGGGAAGCAACACCAGGCACGTTGGACTATCCGAGTTTGATGGTCAGCAAGAAAGCTTCCGACAACCCCGCATACTTTGAGCGCAAACTGGCAAAAATCAAGCGCGAAAAATGTGCCGACGATAAAGAGAAGGCGGAAATCATTAAGAGCGATGACGGCATGCGTGGTGCAAAAATATGCGCGTTGTCTACCGTCTTCTATGTCGACTCCACCGCGGGAATCGCGTGGAGTAGCGATTCATTCAAGGATGCGACCGCCGCCCGGCAATATTTCGCGGACAACGGCCTGCTCTAGTAGCTAATTAGACCTCGTTGGAGATAGCGAGCTCGCTGATCAGGTGGTTTTGCATCGCCTGGCCTGAAGCTTCCATTTCAAACTCAGTGGTCATTTTGGAACGGTCTGCGTCGAAGACGTAGCGACGCTTGGTCCCGTCGACTGGTTTCGCGGTGGCGGTGTTGGCCACAGTGCCTTCGTCGAGAAGCAGTTCCAGTGAGCCGTCTTCGAGGATCTTGATCGTTCCCTCGAGGAGCTCTGTCTGGCCAGTTGGCTGGGCGATAGTGAACTCGACCAAATCACCCACCGGACGAAGAAAACCAACCTCGGTGTGCATCGGTGCGCCATCGGGAGACTTGGTTTTTTGCTCGTAGCGCAGAAAAGGCTTCCCTGGGGTTGATGCGAAAGTCACAGTCTCTCGGTACTCGAAGTCATTGATCGTTGGGTATTTGCCACGGCCCGAGCCGACCCAAGTTCCGATCAGGAAGGCGAACGGTTCAATATTTGGATGCAGGTTCATATTTTCAATTCTAGGGTGAAAAGTAAACGCAGGCGCGGGCTGATGCAGCCAGCTAGTATCAACAAATATGAATAGCGAGGAGAGCGCCTTCATCGTGCAAGTTGGGGGAAGCACGGCGGAAGAAGTGGCTGGGGGATCGCTTGAGCAGAACCCATTGGCCAGGGGGAACAGGTTGTCGTCGGCAAGCTGGGCGTTAGTAGCGCGGCGCACTTGGAACGATTTCTTCCTCAACGCGATGATGGATCGTGGAGCCGTGCAAACCTTTTTCATGTTGCTGACCTTTGCTCCGACAGTCCTCGCCGCCTACTCGATTGCGACGTTGGCGCTGGCTAAGAATGAAGCGCAGGTCACGGAGCTTACCGACGAGCTGATCTCCGAGTACATCCCGGACGGGATCGCAGACACTGTCCGCGGGGTGGTAGACGTCATTGTGGGCTCTTCCTCCGAGGGCACAATTGCGCTGGTTGTTGGTGTATTGGTCGCATTGTTTTCTTCGTCTGCGTGGGTGCGTTCTTTCGCCCGGAGCGCGAACTACGTCTATGGGCGGGTCGAAGGGCGCACCGTCGTACCGACCTGGTTGGTGATGTGGGGCCTGACGATCGTGATGGTGCTCGGTGCAGTCATGATGCTTGGAGCGTTTCTCCTGCGGCAATCGATCGTGGCGGTGTTTCTCCAGCCGATCGCTGAGCCATTAGGCATCACCGGAACTGTGAATTTCCTTCTAGGGATCTTTCTTCCGGTTTGGGCGTGGCTGCGTTACCCAGTTATCGCCGTGCTGGCCATCGTGATGATTGCGCTGCTTTATCACTACGCGCCCAACGTGCGTCCCTCAAGGTTTCGCTGGCTGTCGTTTGGGTCAGTGTTCTCGATTTGTTCGATCGGCATCGTGTGGTGGCTTTTCAGTCTCTATCTCTCCACCTTTGCCTCAACAAATGCCTATGGAGCGGTGGGTACGATCATTGCGGTGCTCATGGCATTGTGGATTATGAATGTGATCTTGGTCCTTGGCGTTAAGCTGGACGCCGAAATCCTTCGCGCCAAGGAGCTGCAACTTGGCTACGACTCGGAGCACACGATCCAGGCTCCTCCACGATCCAGTAAGGCCGCGCTTCATTATGCAAATACTCAACAACGACTAGAGCAGGCTGCACAGGACATTAAACTCAACGCGAAAAAAGGCTAAATCACCGCATGGCCCAAGAACGACTATTTTCCATGCCTTTTGCCACTATCTACCCGCTGTATGTGGCCAAGGTCGAACGCAAGAACCGCACAGTCGCCGAACTCGATGAGGTTCTCTGCTGGTTTACTGGCCATAGCCCTGCTTCATTGCATGCCGCGGCGGAGTCCGATCAGACCATGCGAGAATTCTTCGAGCACGCTCCGGGGATCACCCCTCATGCAGCGCTCATCACTGGGGTCGTCTGTGGGATTCGCGTGGAAGACATCGGCGATCCTCTCATGCAAAAAATCAGGTACATGGACAAGCTTGTCGACGAGCTTGCCAAAGGGAAAGCGCTGGTCAAGATCATGCGCTCGGCGTAGCAGCGTTCTAAGTGCAGCTAGTCTGTGCTCGGGCACAGCGTGAGCTGACGCGACAGGGCATCCCGTTCGGCGGGAGCCACCCACAGGCCGTATTTGTACTTCACGCGAATTTGAAGTGACGCGAACTCGCAGCGGAAAGACTTGTTCGGTGGGAGCCAGGTGGCTGCGTCGCCGCCACTTTTCTGTTGGTTCAGATCAGTTCGGGTGGGAATCAGATTGTCTAGGTCGTGGGCAAACTCTTGACGCTTTTCCGGGGACCACTGGAAAGCTCCCGTGTGCCACGCGTTTGACAAACTCACCACGTGGTCTATCTCGATCTGACCGTCGCCGCGGACAAAGTCGATTGTTTCTCCAGAGTAGGGATCATGAATAACACCCCAGGTGACAGTGCAGTTGTCGTCGTCAAGCGCGAGGTACTGGGCGTGCCGGGCCAAGACTGCATTGCGGAATCCGCAGGCCGTCGGGTCTGCGCCGAATTGATTTCGCGAATATCCGCCGCTGCCCGCTTTACCCTTGACTTCGAGTGCTTCCAGCTGCTCCTGTGGGCTGGTGACAACCTGCTCCGGCGTTGCTGGCGGAGGAAGCAGCTGTGCTGCCGGGGCATCGTCGAGCTGGCTCAGTGTGCCAACAGCGGCAGTACCCAGCACAAGGGCAAGTACTCCCAGAGTGAATCGGCCAGTGCGCATGAAAGAAGAGTATCTTGCCACCCCGACATCAGCTTTAACCACTACAATTTTCAACATGATTGATGCTCGCGACACTGCACTTGTTATTGAAGGTGGCGGAATGCGCAATTCCTACACCGCCGGCGCTATTGCCCGGTTTATTGAAAAGGACGTGCAGTTCGGCTGGGTCGGGGGAGTGTCTGCAGGGTCGTCGCATCTGTGCAGTCTGTTATCCCGCGATGCAGATCGTGCGAAGAAGGCTTTCACCTCGTTTGCGGGGCATCCGGAGTTTGGCGGCTGGCAGTCGCTCTTGCGCGGAACGGGATATTTCAATGCCGAGTTTATTTACGAAAATTCCGACGAGGCACTTCCATTCGACTTTGCTACGTTTCAGTCCAACCCGGCAGAGCTTCACATCGATGGGTGTCGCGCAGACACGGGAGAAACCGTCTCGTGGACCAGAAAAGATATTGAAAAGAAGCAAGATATCCTCGTTCGGGTGAGAGCTTCGTCAACTATGCCTTTAATCATGCCGATGCGTGTGATTGACGGAGCTCCATTTGTCGATGGAGCTCTCGGGGAATCCGGTGGTTTGCTTATCGGCGCCGCCGAACGCGCCGGCTTCAGCAAGTTTGCGGTGCTTACTTCACGTACCCGTGACTACTGGAAATCCGAGGTCAAGCGACCGGAGACGATTCGTCGCTTGTTCAGGAAATACCCTGCGGTGGCTCAAGCTCAAATTGACCGCCCGGCTCGTTACAACGCCTCCAAACAGCGCATTATTGATTTGGAAGAATCGGGTAAAGCAAAAGTGTTCTTTCCGGAAACTATGCCGGTTGACGTGGGGGAACGAAACGTGTCCAAACTTTTGGTTGCCTATAATCTCGGTTTAGACCAAATCGATCGTGAATGGGAATCGTGGATGCAGTTTCTTCAGCTTTCTTAGCCCTGTGACCTGCAGCGGTTGTCACTTGCTGAAAAAATACTTAGACTTTGAAGAAAAGTATGCAAGGGGGGTCACCGTGAGAACTCGCACCATCTGCCGCATCCCCGATCATGGGCTGGGAGCAATCAGAGACGTGCCTCTGACATTGCTTGACGCTGCCTACCTAAAGTGGCGTTTGGACTCTAGTGAGCTGAACGAACTCGATCTCGAAGCCGAGCTTTTTGAAAGCTCCAAGACGGACGGTCTCGTGGTGCTGATCGACGAGCGCCCCGTTGCAGTTCTCGAGCCTTTTGAGCGCCGTGCATACTTCGAGTTAGACCGCGTTGTCGATCGTGAGTGCATTCCACTGATCACCGTGCGTATTACCCCGTATGAGGTCATTGCGCGTTTACCGCGGCCGGGCTTGTGTCTGCCGATTAACCATCCGCCACAAGCCGACTGGGTGATCGCACCACCTGGACCATTGCGTACCGTTCGCTTTGATCGACCCGACGTGATTGACGATCCACGCAGACGCGCACAGGTCTTTGTAGCGCTGCATCCACGCGGCGATGACATCGAGGTGGCCCTTGACGGTGAGCGGATTGGAGTGCTTGAACCCGAAGACTCTGAAGCTTTGCTGCCACTCGCTCGCGAGCTACAACAGCTCGGCGTATTGCTCGTTGCACGCGCTTACCAGGCTCCTTTGGGCACCCAAGCGACGTTAACGTTTTACGCTTCCCCGGTCGATGATATTTCTACGCTCATCGTGAACCCATTTACGGTGGTCACTAGTGATGGCGCTTATTATCCTGGCGGAGAGCCTACAGTCTCATTTGCGGCAGCGAAAAAGCATGAGCCCGAGGAAGACGATAACTACTCCAAGTTCGGCGCGCCCATCGTTGAAGAGGAAGACGTGCCATTCGACGCGGCTGGGCCGGAATCAAAGCGCCGGGGAAGGGCGAGGAAGGCCACTCCTGGCTTGGTCGCTGCGGCTGTGTTCGGTGGCGTTATCCTGTTCGGTGCGGGAGCGGCAGCGTTGATTGGGCCTGACCAGTCTGCTTCGGAAGAGCCAACTCAGCAAGCTTCCGTTACGACGAGCGAGAAAAGCACAACGTCGTCTCCATCGACTACGGCCTCGTCCACATCGACACCATCGCCAACTACGACGGAATCCTCGACGCCTCCTCCGCCGCCACCACCTGTGGAACCTCCGCCACCGCCACCGGTAGCGCCGGAAGTTGTAGAGGCCCCTCCGAGTTCATTTGAGGAGTATGCGGTGACTGAGCCGTACATTCCGCCTCAGCCTCCTCCACCTCCACCGCCTGTGGAACCTCCGCCGCCACCACCTCCACCACCGCTGTCTCCTGAAGAACAGTTTGTGCGGGACTTGGAGGATTTCGTGGACAGTATCGTCGGCCCTTAATCGGCGACGAGTGGCTCCATCGTGAGGTGTGGATTCTCCTTCTCCACGAATGCGAGTTTCCATTTGTCGCCAAACAGGGCGATGTATTCGCCGTCGGTGCGGGTGAAGATCTCCACCCCGCGCTGACGACCCAGTTCCGCAGCGCTTTCGGCATCTGTGCGTCGTGCAACTGAGTACGGAATTGGTTCAGTGACCGTCTCGACGTTGTATTCCAACTCCATACGGGACTGCATGACCTCGAACTGCATTGGGCCAACGGCGGCCATGACGGGTGCTGCGTCGCCACGAAGATCGTTTCGTAGAATCTGCACAACGCCCTCGGCATCTAACTGCTCAAGGGCCTTACGGAACTGCTTGTACTTGCCTAGGCTCTGCGCGCGCAGCGTACGGAAGTGCTCCGGCGCGAACTGTGGCATCGGAGGGTATTGCACTTTGCGCCCAGAATAGATCGTGTCGCCAGGGGCAAGGGACCCAGCGTTGACCAGGCCGATGATGTCACCCGGAAATGCAGTTTCAACGGTGTCACGGGTGCGTCCGAACACAGTCAGCGCGTACTTCGTAGAAAAGCTTCTGCCAGATTGGGCGTGCGTGACCTGCATTCCACGATCGAATTCGCCGGACACCACGCGCATGAATGCCAGGGTATCGCGGTGATTCCGGTCCATGCCTGCCTGCACTTTGAAGACAACGCCGGAGAAATCGTCGTTGAGATCGCGACTCTCATCCATGGCGCTTGTCGACGACTCCACCGCCTTTGGGTCCGACTCCCGCCCGTGAGGTGCAGGCGCGATTTCGCACAGAGTGTCGAGGATCTGGTGGACACCAAAGTTCAGCATGGCCGAGGCGAAAATCAGTGGAGAAGTTTCGCACTGCTCGAACAACTCTTGATTGTGGGTGGCGCCGTCCATCGCGAGAAGTTCAGCTTCTTCAACTGCGGTTTCCCATGCGTCGCCTTCGCGCGCTGCAGCGTCTTCAGGGGAGAAATGTTCCTCTGGTGCGATGGTTGAGCCACCCGCGGTTCGGGTGAAGTGGATGTAGTTGTCCGCTTCGCCCTCGTCGTTTACATGTGCAAGACCTCGGAAATCGCCTGCTTCGCCGACCGGCCAATACAGGGGAGTGGGCTGGAGGCCGATTTCCGTGACGATCTCGTCGACAAGCTCAAGCGGCTCGCGGCCGATGCGGTCCCACTTGTTGATCACTGTGACGATGGGCAGGCCGCGAGCTTTACAAACGCGGAAGAGCTTGAGGGTCTGTGGCTCGAGGCCTTTGGCGGCATCGATCAGCATGACTGCAGCATCGACGGCAGAGAGCACGCGGTAGGTGTCCTCGGAAAAGTCGGCGTGGCCTGGGGTGTCAACGAGGTTGATGACGTAAGGCTCGTCGGCGTGGCCTTCTGGAGCATACTCAAACTGCAGTGCGGAGGACGCGATGGAAATGCCACGATCCTTTTCCATTTCCATCCAGTCGGAAACGGTTGCTTTGCGGTTGCCCTTTCCGTGGGTGGCACCTGCCTCGGTGATGATGTGGGCATGCAGCGCGAGCGCTTCGGTGAGCGTCGACTTACCGGCGTCGGGGTGGGCGATGACTGCGAATGTGCGGCGACGTTGTGCTTCCGAAAGCGTACTCATGAGATATGAGAGTAGTCGCTGGAAGGTAGAAAAATCGATCCGGGGTTGGACTGATGTGTATGATGGCGGAAGTAAGATGAACACATGTCAACAATTATGGGAGTTGGACACAATGAAGATTGGCGTTATTCTCGGCTCTATTCGTGAAGGCCGCGCTGGGGAGTCCGTAGCAAACTGGGTCATGGAAGCAACAACGGGCCGCGAAGCTGCGACTTACGAACTTATCGACCTAAAGGAATTCAACGTTCCCCTGTTGGAGTCTTCGGTTGTGCCAGGCGCTGCGAACAAGCAGTACGATGACGAGAACGTGACCAAGTGGTCCCAGGCGATCGATGCGTGCGACGCGTATATCCTTGTTACTCCTGAATACAATCACTCGGTTCCAGGTGGAATGAAGAATGCTTTCGACTCGCTCGGTTCCGAGTGGGCTGGCAAGCCAATCGCATTCGTTGCCTACGGCGCAGCAGGCGGCACCCGTTCGGTTGAGCACTGGCGCACAATTGTTGCAAACTTCAGCATGTATGACCTGCGCAACCAGATCGACTTGAACCTGTTTACCGAGTTTGGCGAGAACGGCGTACAGCCAAACGAGCGTCGCGCCGGTGAGCTTGAGGGCATCTTGGGAGAGCTTGAGACAATTACCGCTCAGCTGAACAAGTAATTGATCAGAGTCAAAGCCCGGCCTTCCCATTGTGGGGAGGCCGGGCTTTGGTCTTGCTGGGTGATTCTAGGTGGGTGGGTTAGTCGTCCCAGTCATCGTCCCAATCATCGTCGTTGTCATCGTCCCAATCATCGTCCCAATCGAGCCAATCGCCAACGATGTTGTCAACAATCGGACCAAGGTTTGGAACGGAAGAGCCGATACCGCCGGCGAATGCTGCGAGTGCCGCCATGATGGAGGCAATGATGTTCTGGAGGTTCATGTGTCGCTCCTGTCGAAATCGAGTGGAAGTGGATAGTGGCGTGCAGGGATCCCGAGTGCACATTCATTACTAAAACAACAGAAACGTGCGGTGGCAAGGGCAAGGAAAGCTACAAGATTTGGCGCATATGGCCTGATCAGGTGAGATGATTTTGGTGTGAAACAGAAATGAACAAACTGTCATCGTCGGCCGCGAGAATGCACCTGATTTTGGGCTTTGGATAAGCCTTCCTTTGTGATCAATTGTGTGGCTTCTGCGGCGAGGTGGATCTGCTCGTCGAGCTCGGGGGACGATTCGACAACCCCTAGCACCCATTCGGGGATGGGCTGGCGGTCTGTCGGTCGACCAATGCCCACGCGTACACGAATGTAATCGCGAGTACCCACCTGTTCGGTGATGGACTTCAGGCCGTTGTGCCCGTTCTCGTTCCCTCCGAGTTTGAGTCGCACTTGTCCAGGAGGCAGGTCCAGCTCATCGTGAATGACGATGATGTGGTCCGGTTCGATTCCCAACAAACGTGCTACCGGAGCGACTCCCTCGCCGGAAAGGTTCATGTATGTGGTCGAGCGTAGGTATGCCACATCGCCAGCGACGGCGACGTTCGCTTTGACCCCGGGGACAGGTTCCAAGTGCGTCTCGTTTTCCGCGAGAAGATGATCGAGTGCCATGTACCCCACATTGTGGCGGGTAGCTGCGTATTTTGCACCGGGGTTGCCCAGTCCAACAACCAGCCAGGTGGCGTCGTTAGCGCTCAAAGTGCGCGCGGCGGGCGAAGTGGCAGACGCTGATCGAGCAAACAGGCGTTTCACAAAATCAAACACGGAATTATTGTCGCATATCTACACTGAAGCGCATGAGTACGTCCCCTCACCATGCCCTGACTCTTCCACCTGTGATCGCTGCCCCCATGGCCGGTGGGCCGTCGACTCCTGCGCTGGCCAATGCAGTCGATTTCGGTTTCCTCGCCCTTGGTACTTGCTCGTTGAAGGAGGCCGAAGATCAGCTTGCACAAGTTAACGCCCCGTATGGCGTGAACCTTTTTTATCCGCAGGCCGATGAACCCCAGCTTTCGGACATCAACGCTGTGGCCAAGGAGCTTTCTGTCGACGTTCCAAGTGTTGACTTGACCAATGGGTTCGCGCAGAAGTTCGCACTCATCCTCTCGCTTGACAACCCGCCCGCGGTGGTTTCCTCGACGTTTGGGTGTTTCACTGTCGGGGAGATCGACGCGCTCCACGAACGTGGCATCGAGGCATGGGTTACCGTGACAAATCCGCGCGATGCCGAGATCGCTTCTCGACGAGGCGCCGACCGACTCGTCGTCCAGGGCCCAGAAGCAGGCGGGCACCGCTCGACCTGGTCAATTTTCGAGGAACCAGACCAGCGGCCGCTTGCGCAGCTCCTTTCTGCTGTGCAAGAAGTATCCGAGCTGCCCCTGATCGCTGCGGGAGGTGCTCGTACCTCTGAAGACGTGGCAGATTTGATTGCGCGCGGCGCCCAGTCGGTCGCATGTGGTTCGGCATTCTTGCTTGCCGACGAAGCCGGCACCTCCCAATTCAACCGTGAGTTGTTGGAAGCCGGTGGGTCGTCGATAAGCACTCGTGCATTCTCAGGACGTTATGCGCGTGGCATGGAAACGGAATTTACCCGAACGCATGAGGATATGGCTGCGCTGTACCCGTACCTGAACGCGATGCTAAAGCCCCGTCGGGCGGAGCAGGAATATGCGTATTGCTTAGTTGGGATTGATCCGGAAAGAATTCACGTGGGAGCGGCCTCACAGCTACAAGAAACGCTGCTACCGTAGGAAATATGAGACGACTTCTTGCCGCGTCAGCAACCGTAACACTGGTAGTCTTGGCTGCCCCAGGAGTTTTTTGCGCAAGGAGGAGTCACGGTCACGATCGAGGATCCGCACGGCTTGCTCAAGCCTATTGAGGTTCAACGGCTAGAAAACGAGACTGCACAGCAAGGCCTCCCGGACGTTGTTCAGCAGGTGGACTACTTGGTGTTTGCAGAAAATGACGAAAACCTCAATGACACAGTCGAGGAGTATGCCCGCGACAATCGCCCTGATCTGATCGCCCCAGACGACGATCACTTCACCGATGGCCACCTGATTGTTGCGGTGGGGTACGACCCGCAAATGAATGGTGTCTACTGCGGAAACGACGTGTGTGACCAGCTTGATCTGTGGAGTGGAAAGCACCTCAATCGGACTTTGGAATCGGCCAAGGACTTCCTGCGAGACAAAGCGATTGCGTCCGGTTTACTCGCCTCGGTAGCGTATGCCGGCGACGAGGAAGCGGTGGCACAGGATCGGGCAGATTCTGACCGCGCAGACAAGATTGCGCTAGGGGTTGGGGGAGGCTTCGCAGCTGTTGGCCTTATGTCCGCAGGTGGCGCGATTGCTTACTCTCGGCGCAAGAAGAAGCGAGATCGGATTGAAGAGGCACGTAGCGACTATGACTATGTGATGAAGCATTACGCGGACACCGCGCAGCGCCTAGATGAGATCGATATCCGTGCGCATTCGTTGACCTCTCCTTTAGCAAATGCTGAACTTCGTAAGCAATGGGCTGATGTGCGCGACCGTTTCTTGGAGCTGGATAACGCGGTGCAATCTTTCCGTGGACTTTCTGTGTCGGCGGACGATGACACGTTCCACGAGCACTACGCAGAGCTCAACACTGCCGAGGAGACTACGCTGCAGGTCAAGACCGCCGAGCAGAATATCGAGACGATCTACCAAGTAGAGCATGGGGATGAAGGGGCTCGCCTGGAGCTTCTCAATGAGTTAAAGAGCGACTTGCTCCAAGCCGAGACCACCGTGAAGTCGGATTCACTGCGGGCCAGGGTGACTGAGCAGATCAGCAAGCTAGATACGCTGCGCTCCGATTTGTCTGCCCCGAACTTCCTAGAGCAGTTTGTCGTTCTCCTGGGCGATGTCTCGATGGTTCTGGCGACTGTCGACGCACAGGAATTTTCCGATGTGGATCGCGAGGCGGACCGCACTCCGCCTGCCGTATACGACACCAACTACCGAGTGGGTACCGGCGTGAACAACTATGTGCCTTTCTACTTGATGGCCTCCTGGCACGATTCAGACGTGCAGGCGCACCAGGCGGCGGAATCGTCGGCGAATACGTCGTTTAGTTCGGGGTTCTCTGGCGGAGGGGGTTCATCTAGCTTTTAAGACACACTAGGGTAGTAGTATGAACCTATCTACCCACGTGTCATTGATTGGTGCAGACAAATACTCTGGTGTTGAGCGCGGTATCCCGTCGCTTTGCGACGAAGACGAAGCTACCGCAGCAAAACAAATCCTGTTCCGACTGGCTTCCTTTACCAATGTGGAACCCTTCGACGCAGCGCTAGCCGCTTTGCAAGACCCCGAAGCGCGGTTTCTACGCACGCGCGATGAATGGGCTGATGTCGGCGGGTGGCCCCTCATCGACGTGACCCCGGTTGCTCTCATGGGCCCAGACGGGACCCTACAACTCTATTACTCCGAGAAGGAAGTACGCCCGATCGGGGAAGCGAAGACGCTGTCTGAGTTCAAAGCGGGGAAAGATGTCGGTATTCAAGGCACACGAGAGTTTCTGGACCGCATGATCCTGGGAGCCCAGCACCTGACCACAGAGATTGTCATGGAGACCGAGCCCTCTGGCACTGTGGAATTCCCCGGCGGAGCGGTCCGGGCGGTGGAACCACGAATCACCGAAGTGAAAGACGAGCTCGATGCGCAGCGTGCCGACCGTCCGATCAGCTTTGAGCTTGCGTTATCCACTCAGCTAAACCGCCGGGAAACATTGGAATCTGCGATACGTGGTTTCGCCACCGTAATCTTGGGCTTTCCTAACCCTTGGCGATGCCTCACATCTCAGGACATTATCCAGGTGGAGCGCTTTGTTACCGAAGCCTTTGCTGGCCGGGTCGTTTACCGCAAGGATGCAGCTACAGCGTGGTCAATGTTGCGCGACCAACCACTGATTCCGCTAATCGACGAGCCTACGGCCTTCGAAATCAACCTCGCAGTCTGGGGAACGAAGAGGCGGATTGGCGCGAGGATCGGGAAGTGGGATCGCGAGATAGAAGCTTTCATTGCCGACAAAACAGCGCTGGCTCCGCAAGGCGTGTCTTTTCCTAGGGTGCTGCGAGCGCAGACGTTTATTGAGCGGGCCCTCTTCCACCGCTCAATAAACCCAGACCTGGTTTTCACTGCTGGGCTCGGCAAAGATATTCTCGCGATGCTTAGCGCAGAACGATGAGCCGCAACAACAAATCGCCTGGTCTCCATGGGAATGGAGACCAGGCGATCGTCGTTAAGCGAATCTCTTAGAGCCAGCGTGGAGGCGTTGGAGCATCCTCGTTAACACCACGGCCACCGCGACCAGAGGCCCAGCGCGCAAGGCCCGCAAGCGAGCCGCGTACCTCGGTGGTGGGGGTGCCGGTTACTTCGATGCGCTCGTCGGTGTCAGTGTTGATGAGGACAAGGCCCTCGCCGACACCGCTGCCACGCCACTTGCCTGCGATTTCAGGAACAAGGGTAGACAGGATAACTTCTGGGATATCTGCGAACCCAGCATTGACGTGAAGGTCAACAGCATGAAGCCAGACTTCGCGGGTACGCATCCACAGAGTTTCAGACGCAGGCACCGTGCGGCCCTGAGCAGTCTTAACCTCTGCCTTCCAGGCATCTTCGGTAGCGTCGCGCCATGCTACATCGAGGCGAACCAAGGTGTGATCGTGCAGGTTGCGAATTGCATCCGGGATCAAAGTGGAACCGAACTCGATTTCCTTTCCGCGGGCATCCGGTGAAGAGTACATCGGGTTCTCAACGCCGGTCTTAGCCCAATCCATCAGGTTGCACAGTGCGTTTGCGTTGTATGCAACGTGTGCAGCCAGGTGGGACACGTCCCAACCTTCGAGGAGTGTGTCGCGGCCAAAATCAGCGTTGTCAATGAGCGCCAGCTGACCCGAGTAATGGGCAGTGCCACGGCGGGTGAGCTGGAGGCGCTCCTCAATGGATAGGTCGTGGAAGGAAGTCATTACTCGAACACCGTCTTGTTAGCTACGTAGCCAAGGCCCTCGATCTCGACCTTGACAACCTGGCCGTCGCCGATGTAGCGCTTCGGGTCGCGAGCGTGGCCGACACCACCTGGGGTACCGGTGACAATGACGTCGCCTGCGTCCAGTGGGTAGATGTGGGAGATGTACTCAACCAGAGCCTGTGGGCCGAAGACAAGGTCATCGGTAGGGGTGGTCTGCATCTTCTCGTCTTCGAGGTAGGTCGCAAGCTCGCCGCCAAAGGTGAAGGAATCCTTGGTGGTCATCCATGGGCCAAAGCCAGCGGACTTTTCGAAGGACTTACCGGAGTGCCACTGCAGTGTGCGGTACTGGTAGTCACGCATGGTGTAGTCGTTCATGACTGCGTAGCCAGCGATGTAATCGTTAGCATCTGCTGCCTTGACGCGACGTGCACGCTTGCCGATGATGACAGCAAGCTCACCTTCCCAGTCGAGCTCCGCGTTAGCGTACTCAGGGACTAGGACATCATCGAAAGGACCGGTCAGGGCATCGGGGAACTTAACAAACAGGGTTGGGTGCTCTGGAAGGTTGCGACCCATCTCCTTGATGTGGTTTGCGTAGTTCAGGCCAACACAGACGATCTTGTTTGGAGCAGGAACAACAGCCTCGAGGTCGGTCTGAGCGAACTCGATGGTTTCGCCCTGAGCGCCTGCTGCGATCTCTTCCCAGTTGCTTTCCTGGAGCAGGTCGCCAACGTTGGCGTATCCCTCGATCTTGACAGCAGTGGTGTCGGTTTCAACGCGGGCTGCGAAAGTGCCCTGGTTAGAGCGAATAGTTGCAAGACGCATATTTATTAAATTCCTTCCGGAGTGTAAGTACGTGCAAGGTCGAGTTTCTCAAAGATCGGGTGATCGGAGAAATTGAACAGGTCGGCACCGCCGTCGCCAGCTTCGATGTGCCACTTCTTCCAGCTTGGCACATTGAAGACGTCGCCGTGCTGCAGGTCGAACTTCTCGTCGCCAACGTATGCGGTTGCGGAGCCATCAAACAGCTGGAACACGCGGTTGCCAACTTCCTGAACAGGAATGGTCGTTGCGTTCGGGCGCAGACGGTGGAATTCCGCACGAACGGTGGACATGACGTCCTTGCCGTTGGTTGGGTTGGTGAAGCGAACCGCAGCGTGGCCTGGAGAGACAACACCCGGGAAGCCCTGGTCTTCAAGTGCAAGCTGATCCTTGAGCGCGGCATCGGTGTGCTCCCATGCGAAGCGACCGATTGGAGAGGAGACCTGCTCGCCTGGGAATGCCACTGGGCGCAGACCTGGATGGGCCCAAAGGCGCTCGCCACGGGAGTATTCAGGGGTGGATTCGTCGGTAAGCTTCTCGGTGCCGTACTCGAAGAAGCCGGTGTCCATCTGGTGAGCAAATGGAATATCCAGACCGTCAAGCCACGCCATTGGCTTGGTTGCGATGTTGTGGTGGCCGTGGAAAGCCCAGCCTGGGGTGATCAGGAAGTCGCCGCGCTTCATAGGGACTGCGTCGCCGTTGACAACGGTCCAGACACCCTCGCCCTCGATAACGAAGCGGAATGCGTTCTGGGAGTGACGGTGCTCAGGGGCATTCTCGCCAGGAGCGAGGTATTGGATTGCTGCCCAGAGGGTCGGGGAGACGTAGGTGTTTCCGCCGAGAGCTGGGTTTGCAAGGCCGATCGCGCGACGCTCGCCACCGCGGCCGACAGGAACAAGCTCGCCGGAGCGCTGTGCCATCTTGTACAGCTCTTCCCAGTCCCACTTGTGTGCGATCGCGGTAGGTTCTGGGGAGTTTGGCATGAGGCCACCGATCTGGCGCCACAGTGGCTTGAGGTGGACTTCGTCCATGCGCTTGTACATGGCGTCGAGCTCAGCCTGCTCCTCTGGAGTTGGTTCTGGTGCTTGGAAGTCGACGTGCTTATTTGAGTAGTCGGTACTCATGGGTCTTACCTCCTGTTAGTGAAGACAGAATTATTTTAAGTTGTGACTCCGAACATAGGCAGTTTCCCGTTGTGATTCAAAGGTATTCCGGGGCGCGGAAAATCTCGGCGGGGGTGAAGTCGGTCACCCCATGCCGTGAACGGTGGGAGCGCGAAACTTCTCTAAGCGCCGATTTAGGTCTCGCCCGTGTTTGATAAGCACTTCCGCGCACTTCCGGTGCACATTGCGAAAGCGCAGAGTCGGAATCGAAATTGTAATGGCTCCCAAGGTGTCGCCGAGTTCATTTCTGAGAGCCAGGCCCACGGCGGAAACGTCGTGTTCGTACAGGCCGTTGTTGATGGCAAAGCCGCGGGTGCGTGTTCTGTGCAACGTCCTGCGTAAATCTTCAAAAAGGTCGTCTGGCATCGTGGGGTACAGGGCGCGCAACTCGCCGGGGGAAAACTCCGACAGCATGGCAAGGCCGCCGGCATTATCCATTGCGGGCATCACCTGTCCACGGCGGGTGCCTACTCGCACCATTTGGCTGCCCTCCACCGAGTAAAGAAAGTGTGTCTTGTTCCCGGAAAGAGCCATCAGGTTTGCTGTTTCGCCGGTTTCGGCCGCGATTGCCTGCAAATGATCCAGCGTGTTGTGGATTAGTTCCGCTCCAATCCCCGGCGTGAGGCTGGACGCTGACAAGGCGGGTCCCGGGAGGTACGTGCGTGATTCCGATCGACTGGCAAAACCGCGATATACCAGCATTGACATGGACCTGTGAACGGTCGAAGGGGAGACGTCAAGGGCCTCGGCTGCCCCCGAAATGGTGAGGGATCCTTGGTCGCGCAGTATCAAAATCAGAACCAGTGCCAAGTCCACTGACTGCAGAAACTCTCGAGGGGGGCACCGTGGGTGGGGCCTGAATGAATCATGATCGTACCTTCCGCTATATGGAATCCCTTTGATTGTAATACCGATCACGCCGATTATGTGAGTATGGCTTCAATCTCTGACCCGCAGCGCCTTGCCGATGGCGCTTCAAACAATCTTCGCGACTACGAGTCCGAAAACCATGGGTTTACCGTCCTTGGTATTTCCGGTCGACGCTTGGCCGCAGTCCTCATCGGTTGGTTCTTTGTCGTATTCGATGGATATGACCTTATCGTTTACGGCACCGTTCAGGGTGCCCTCATGGAAGAATGGGGGATCTCCGCGGCGCAGGCTGGCACCGTGGGGTCCGCGGCCTTCCTTGGCATGGTGATCGGTGCCGTCCTGATCGGACGTATCTCGGACCGTATTGGGCGCAAGTTCGCGGTCCTGGGATCCGTGGTCGTCCTCTCGATCTTCACCATTGCGTGTGCCTTTGCCCCAGGGCCCGTGGTATTCGCAATCTTCCGTTTGCTCGCTGGTATCGGCCTCGGTGGTCTGGTTCCATCCGTCAACGCAATGACTGCGGACCTGGTTCCACCGAACAAGATGTCTTCGTGGTCCACCGTGATGATGTCCGGTGTGCCACTTGGTGGCTCGATCGCGGCAATTCTTGCTCAATGGATCGTTCCTTCCGATCCGCACTGGGGCTGGCGCATCATGTTCTTGATCGCATTTGTCCCACTGGTCGTTGGCCTTCCGATCGCCTGGTTCGTCATCCCAACGGATCGCTGGATCCAAGCAGATCACGAAGCACACCAGGGTGCGGACGACCCAGCGCAGAAGGTGGGCTTCGGAGCTCTACTTGGCCCTCAGTACCGCACAGTGTCCATCTGGTTCGCACTCGCAACGTTTGTCACCCTGCTCGCTTGGTACGGCCTGGGCACCTGGCTGCCAAAGCTTATGACCACCGCGGGCTACGACTTCGGCGCAGCACTGAACTTCACCCTGGCGCTGAACCTCGGCGCAATCATCGGCTCCGTGGTCACGGCATGGGCGGGAGACAAGTTCGGCCCAGTTCTCTCCGGCTCCGTCGCTGCATTCGTGGCAGGTGTCGCCTTGCTCCTGCTGCTGACAGGTCCTTCCATCGGTGCGGTGTACCTCATCCTGGTCCTGGCCGGTGTTGGTACACACGGCACCCAGATCCTGATCATTGCGGCAGTGACGCACTTCTACCCACACAAGCTTCGTGGCACCGCCCTGGGTTGGGCACTCGGTGTCGGACGCCTTGGTGCGGTGGCAGCTCCTCAGTTGGCGGGCCTTCTGCTCAGCTGGGGTCTGGGAGTCAACTCCAACTACCTCATGTTCGCCATCGCGGCGCTGCTCTCCTCCCTGTCGCTGTTCATCCTTGCGGGTATTCAGCGTCGACAGGTGGGTGCTGTCGATCAGGAGACTTCGACTGTCGTTTCCCACTCGGACCCGCACTAGACCTCCCAAGCTTCTTTTATCCACTTCATGAAAGGAAGATGTTCATCCATGTCCCCTCAGAAAACCAATGAGCTAGCTGGCCAGAAAATCATTATCTCGGGCGGTGGCATCGGCGGTGCCTCCGGTGCTCTCGCGCTTGCGCTTCGTGGTGCAGATGTCACCCTTTACGAGCGTCACTACGAGTTTCGCGAGGTAGGCGCAGGCCTGCAGATCGGACCTCACGGTGTGAAGATGCTGGAGAAGTGGGGTCTGAAGGAAAAGGTAGTCGCTGGTGGCTTCCTGCCGGAACGGATGCAGTTCCGCGACGGTGTTACCTCGGAACCGATCCTGACGATGAACTTCGACGAAGAGTTCATTGAGCGCTACGGCGCCGAGTACCTGGTGATTCACCGTTCCGACCTGCTCAACCTCCTCGTCGAGGCGGCAAAGGAAGCCGGCGCAAACCTTGTTAACGGCACCATGGTGACCGGCGCAGATGACCACGGCGACGGCGTCACCGTACACTTGGCTGACTTCGATACCGAGAAGCCATACGATGACGTCGAATGCGACATGCTGATTGGTTTTGATGGCACCCACTCCATCTTCCGCAAGCTGATCGTCGAAGACGACCCGGTTCCTTCCGCATACGTTGCCTACCGTGGCACTTCCAAGATCGCCGAAGAGCCAGACCCAGAGGTTGCTAACCTCAAGGATGTTCGTGGCCACATTGGCCCGCGTTGCCACTTCATCCAGTACCCACTGCGCGGTGGCGAGCTGCTGAACCAGGTCGCTGTCTTCCAGTCTCCTCGATACCTTGACGCGCTCACCAACGGCACCGAGGTGCCAGAGGACTGGGGCAACAACGAGGAATTCAAGAACGCTTTCGGCCACACCCACGACAACGTCAAGGGTCGCCTGAAGAACATGTGGCTGGACACATGGTGGCAGATGGCGGACCGCGAGCCGATCAAGAACTGGGTCGCGTCCGATCGCATCATCGTCATGGGCGACGCAGCGCACCCACCGTTGCAGTACCTCGCGTCCGGTGCAGTCATGGCCATGGAAGACTCTGAGTGCTTGGCACTTTTCGCCTCCGAGGCCGCCGCTAAGGGCGAGCTCAACTGGCCAGAGGTTTTGCGCGAGGTATCCGCAGAGCGCGCTCCTCGTTGCGAACGCATCCAGACTACCGGCCGTTTCTGGGGCGAACTGTGGCACGTCGACGGCATCTCCCGTCTGATCCGCAATGAGCTCTTCCGCGAGGCAGAGCGTACCGGCTGGTTCATCTACGCCGACTGGCTGTGGGACTACGACGCATCTCGCCGCGAGTACCTCAACGATCCTTCCAAGGGCCAGCTCCCTGAAGAAATCCGCGAGTGGGAATACAACCTGCACAAGATTGCTCGCCAGCGCGACGAAGGCAAGTCTGCAAACGAGCTGACCATCTAACTTTTGGCTTAACGACGACCACCTGCCCCGGACCACAATGTGGTCCGGGGCAGACTGTTTTAGCCTATGGCAGCGAGCAAACCGTCCGCTGCATCCGCGACAACAAATGGCATGTCTGCCACCTCTTTTTTGCTAAAAGGCTTGAGCACATAGTCGCCGGGGGATTGACGCCCTGGAGGCCGCCCGATACCTACTGCAATGCGATTGTATTCGCTAGTTCCAAGAGATTTGGTGACTGATTTGAGTCCGTTATGGCCGTGGTCGCCACCGCCGCCGCGCACTTTGACTGCACCAAAGTCCAGGTCGAGTTCGTCGTAGATCACGTAGAGATCTCTTGGTTTTACATCGAAGTAGCTGGCCAAGGCTTTCACTGGGCCCCCCGAGACATTCATAAAACCGCGCGTCCGCGCGAGAACGGTCCGCTGCGGAGTGAGGCGGCCAGCGGCTAGTTCTGCGATTTCAGTATTCGTCTTCTTGTGAACGGACAACGTAGCGGCCATCGGGGTGACACGATCGAGGAGTTCTTCGATCACCTTCACGCCGACATTGTGGCGGGTTTCAGCATATTGTGCGCCGGGGTTGCCCAAACCGACGATGAGGATAGTGGAGTCAGACACGCACCTCATCATAGATGGCGAAAACCCGCCACAACCAAGAGCTGGTTGGGCGGGTCGTCGTTAAGCGAAGGATTAGTCCTCAGCAGGCGCTTCTGCTGGGGCATCCGCAGCGGATTCTTCGCCAGCTGCGCCTTCCTCACCAGCATCGGTCTCGAGGTCTGCTTCCTCTTCCTCGGTGATGTTGAGGACCAGTGCCTCAGCGTCGTCGATCAGGGTTGCGCCCTCAGGCAGCTGGATGTCGCCAGCGAGAATCTGGGTGCCAGCCTGCAGGCCCTCGACGGAAACGGTGATCTCTTCTGGAATCTTCAGAGCGTCGATCTCGATGAGGATGGTGTCGACTTCCTGGATCAGCATTGCGCCAGAGAAGACTTCGCCTTCGGCAATGACAGGGACGTCAACCTCGACCTTTTCGCCACGCTTAATGCCCAGCATGTCGATGTGGTCGATGTTGAGGGTGATGACATTCTGGTCAATGAACTTGACCATGGAAAGGTGCTGTTCGCCGTCGATTTCAAGCTCGGCAATTGCGTTAACACCGTCGTTACGGATCAGTGCGGTGACCTCGAGGCGGTCAGCGTGGAAGTGCAGGGTCTCTTCGCCAGCGGAGTAGAGAACGCCTGGTAGGCGGCCATCGCGACGCAGGCGACGGGATGCGCCCTTGCCAAACTCTTCGCGCTTTTCAGCCTTGATTACTGGGGTTTCAGCCATGTGAATCTCCTAGGTGTATTGGGCCGCCAAATGAAAAATCCTGCGACCAACTCAAACGGTTTAGATTGCTCGTCGAGTGATCGCAGGCTTGGAAAGTCTGTGATACTTATCGCGTCGATAACGGCCCAATTGTTTCAGACCCTCGCCGAGACTAGGCAATCCTAACACTGTAACCGGCGAGAATCCAAAAGCATCTACGTCCTAACGAGAAAGCACGAAGTGGCCCTCTGCCTGCTTTGCTTCGTGTTCGTGTCCCAGAGGGATTCCCGTGCGGTCACGCAGGGCAAGCGCTGTGA
Source organism: Corynebacterium breve (assembly GCF_030252165.1). Lineage (NCBI taxonomy): Bacteria > Bacillati > Actinomycetota > Actinomycetes > Mycobacteriales > Corynebacteriaceae > Corynebacterium > Corynebacterium breve. The sequence continues at coordinate 707,640 of NZ_CP126969.1, forward strand.
ATAGCCCGATCGTTGTCGCCACCAACAGGTACACCGTCACGCCCAGAGTAGATCCTGTGCGCTCAACGAGCGCCGCAGCGATCATCGGTGCGAAAGCGCCTCCGATAATTGAACCCACTGCGTAGGTGATGGAGACTCCTGAGCCACGGATCGAGGCGGGGAAGAGCTCTGCGTACGTTGCACTGGTCTGGCCGTAGGTTAGGCCTAGCCCCACGGAGAGGAAGCCCAATCCGAGCAAGACGTATCGGAGGTCTGCAGTATTGACTAGCGGGAAGAGAGTAAGCACGCCTAAGCCCTGGACGACGAATCCGATGATGAAGGTCATGCGACGGCCAATGAGGTCAGAGATCCACCCGGCGAAAAGTGTAGTCACAATCCACACTGCCGCGGATGCAGTGACCACGAGCAGAATTGGACCGCGATCCATTCCGAGCGCTCCGGTGGTGTAGTTCTGAATGTATCCGCCTGCCATCATGTAGCCGGCGACACCGTTGGCGGCGAACAAGATAGCGCCCACGATGACCAAGGGAAGGTAGCGCGTGAACAATACCGCGACAGGTTGCTTTGGCGTTTCAGCAGCGGTGCGGTCCTCCGACATTTCGGTGTAGACCGGTGACTCATCAACGCCGACGCGGACAAGGTAGCCGATGATGACTAAGACGATGGAGAACAAGAATGGGACGCGCCAGCCCCACTCCATGAAGGCGTCGCCCGGCGCGATCCAGTTCATCGCTGCAAGGGCTCCGTTGGCCATCAACAGACCTGCAGGGGCGCCGATCTGGGGCCCGGCCCCGAAAAGACCGCGCTTGTTGTCAGGGGCATGTTCCACCGCGAGCAAGACCGCAGAGCCCCATTCGCCACCGGCGGAAATGCCTTGTAAAATACGGAGGATAACCAGCGAGATTGGTGCCCAGATACCGATTGCATCGTAGGTAGGCAGCAGGCCGATGAGCGTAGTTGCGCCGCCCATTGCGAACAGCGTCACCATGAGCACGACGCGTCGGCCCAGTTTGTCGGAGAAGTGTCCAGCCATTAGCGCTCCCAGCGGGCGGAAGAGGAAGGACAGCCCGACGGTGAGAAACGCGACGATTGTCGCAGCGCCGTCTCCCATTGGGCCAAACATCAAGTGGTTGAACACAAGTCCCGCGGTTGCGGAGTACAAGAAGAAGTCGTACCACTCAATGGCGGTGCCGATCGTGGTGGCGGCAACGACGCGACGTCGCTCGGAAGTGGTTGAGGCCATCGGCAAGGATCCTTAAACGCTGGAGACTGAAAAGTGGTAAGCCGGAGGTATGGATATTTCTTCGGTAGTAGAAAAGGTACACACTCAGCTTCTTATTAGCGACCGGTGGCGCGATGGGTCCGACGGCGAGACTTATCAGGTTGAGAATCCTGCCACGGGCGAGGTCCTAGCCACGATGTCGTCGGCAAGCGAAAGCGATGCACTTGACGCAATGAATGCAGCCTGTGACGTGCAGAAAGAATGGTCGCGCACAAGCCCCCGCGAGCGCTCCGATATCTTGAGGCGCGCCTTTGAGCTGGTGACCGAGCGCAAGGAAGAATTCGCCACGTTGATGACCGCGGAGATGGGAAAGCCCTATGCCGAGGCTGTGGGCGAGGTGGCTTACGGCGCTGAATACCTTCGTTGGTTCTCAGAAGAAGCAGTACGGCAATACGGCCGGACTTTTGAAGCGCCTGAGGGCGGGAAGCGGCTGCTGACGGTACGTAAACCGGTGGGGCCATGCCTGCTGATTACTCCATGGAACTTCCCTTTGGCAATGGCTACTCGTAAGGTAGCGCCCGCTGTCGCCGCGGGCTGCACGATGGTGTTGAAACCGGCCAAGTTAACTCCGCTTACTGCGCACTATTTTGCGCAGACAATGCTTGATGCCGGCCTACCAGCAGGTGTACTCAACGTGGTGAGTTCTCAGTCAGCCTCGACGGTTTCGGAGCCGATCATGGCCGACCCGCGACTACGCAAGGTGTCGTTTACCGGGTCCACGGAAGTCGGCCGCACTTTGCTCAAAGGCGCTGCTGACAACATCCTGCGTACCTCGATGGAGCTGGGCGGAAACGCGCCAGTGCTTGTCTTTGAAGACGCGGACCTTGACGTAGCAGTCGAAGGGACGATGCAAGCAAAGATGCGGAACATCGGCGAGGCCTGCACAGCAGCAAACCGGATCTTCGTCCACGAGTCGCTCATCGACGAGTTCTCGCACCGACTTACCCAGCGCATGGAGGAACTCAAGGTAGGCAATGGCTTTGACGACGATGTCACCGTCGGACCTTTAATCGAGGAGAAGGCAGTGGACAACGTTGCATCGCTTATCGACAACGCCGTCGACCACGGTGCCAAAGTGACCACGGGTGGCACGCGCGTCGAGGGACCGGGGTACTTCTTTGCGCCAACCGTGCTGACCGGGGCGACACCCAATGCACGGGTTTTCCGTGAGGAGATCTTCGGGCCGGTGGCAGTACTTTATCCTTTCAGCACAGAAGAAGAGGCCTACAGCTTGGCAAATGACACAGAGTTTGGTCTAGCCTCTTACGTGTTTAGCGAGAATCCCGCGACGATGTTCCGAGCCTCTGACAACTTGGAGTTCGGCCTACTCGGATTCAACACCGGTATCGCCTCCAACGCCGCTGCGCCTTTTGGTGGCGTAAAGCACTCAGGCATGGGACGCGAAGGTGGGGCAGAAGGCATCGACGAGTACTCCGAGATCCAGTACATCGCGGTCGCGGACCCGTACTAGATGTACTTCGAGCCTTCCCTCGCCGATAGGGGAGCAAGGTCGTGGGTAGCGATGAACTCTGCTACCCACGCTGGGTTTGCCTTGGAATAGTCGCGCAGCGCCCAGCCAATCGCCTTATTGATGAAAAACTCTTTAGACCCAAGGTTGGCCATGATAATCTGTGCGAGCAGTTCGGAATCCGTCTCAGTGCGAAACCCCAATTGGTGAATAATCGCCACGCGTCGCACCCAATAATCTGAGTCTTGAGCCCACTCCAGCATGGATTCCGCGTCGGCAGCCTGGCCTACACCTTTAGCTAGCGAATCCACGGTGTCCCACCACGACTTTGTTTGTACTAGGCGCTTCAAATCGGGCAGGTCGGTCGTCGTCAAGCGTCCGAAGCGAATGTGGTCGCAGGCGCAGTAGTGATACTCGCGTTCGGGCTCGTCGAAAAGCAACTGCGCAAAATCAAAATCGGTGGGACGAAAGTGCACGATGCTGCGTGTCGACGATCGACGCTCGCCCGCAGAAATGCCAAGGAACTGGAATTGGTTACGCATGTATGCGGCCATCTGGTCGGCGCGGGAGGGATCGGCAAGGGGGAGGAGCGTGGCATGCACCTCGTCGAGAGTTCTCATAAACCCATACAATCACCACATGGACAAACTGCGCTATGCCTGCATCATGATCGGTGGCTTCTTAGGCCCGTTCGCTGCACAATCGTTAGCAGTTGTTCTGCCGGAGTTCGCGGGTGATTTCGAAATCTCCCTCGGTCTAGCTGCGCTGACGATGACGGCTTATTCGCTGCCGTTTGCTTCGACGATGCTGATTTCCTCGTATCTTGTGCGAGGAATATCGCCGACTCAGGTAGTGCGGGTTGCATATATCGTGATCGCCGTTGTTTCGGTGGTGTTGGTGTTCTCGCCGAAGTGGTGGCTGTTCTTGATTGCCTTCACAATAGCGGGGATCGCAAACGCGTTTACTACCCCCATTTTGCAGCTGATCCTGAAGCACATCACTCCCGACGAAAAGCTGGGGCAGGCCCTTGGTGCGTACGCAGCGATGCAGTCGTTTGGGCTATTTTCGGCACCTCTTATTTCGGGGCTAACGTCGCTAGTCACGTGGCGGCTTAATTATGTGATGCTGGGTCTTTTCGCACTACTTATTGTCCTTGTACGCGTACCTTTGGTACCGCACGATGACTCGCGCGCGCCTAGCCAACGAATAATCACTGGTGGGCACGTGCGGGCGATGTTCACGCTATTCGCTGTCGGGAGCGGCGTTATCGGGATGTCATTTGTGGTGTCGCTGCTAGTCGGTGAGCGTTTTGACGCTGGGCCGGTCACCCGTGGGGCGATCGTTATGGTCGGCGGACTCACCGCGTTTCTTTTCGCGCGCATCTTGGGCCATTGGGCGGATACGTTTGGTCCACGCCCAGTGCTCATAGGCGGGTTGCTCGTCGGCGGGGTTGCACTACTTGCAGTAGCCATGGCCCCGACCATGTGGTTGCTTGCAGTGGCGTGGGGGTTGGCAGTGTTGGCGGTCCAAGGCACGCAAATCGCGGTGAACCTGTTGGTGTTACGCGCACCAGGCGGATCGACGATGGTATCTACTGTGCAAGCATTCCGTTTCTTCGGTAATGCGGCGACACCACTTGTCTTTCTCCCGATTTATCACCAGAGCCACTTGGGAGGATTCGCCGCAGCCGCAGGCGGGCTGTTCATCATGGCGCTGGTGAATGTCGTTGCCACGCGGGTAGCCAAGTCACACAACTAAAACCGTGCCCGGCGCAGAGTCGATTCTGCATCGGGCACGAAAAGGCTTCGCGATACTTAGACCGCGGTGTAGCCACCGTCTACCAAGTGGTAGGAGCCGGTGATAAAGGAAGCTTGTGGGCTCAAGAGGAAAGTCGTCAGGGCAGCGACCTCATCGGCTTCGCCCAGGCGACCGATGGGGTGCTTGCCGATCAGCGCAGTGCGGAACTCGTCAGGGAGATTTTCCAACAGCGGGGTGTCAATGTATGCAGGGCCTACCGCGTTAATGCGGATTCCGTCTGGGCCGTGCTCAGCGGCAGCGTTTTTGGTCAGGCCGACAACGCCGTGCTTTGCAGCGGTGTAGGCGGAGTTGCCAGGAGCTGCGACGGTGCCGTGGATGGAAGCCATGTTGACGATTGCGCACTCGTTGGTGTTGTCCTGCTTGAGAAACTGCTCGATCTGGAAGCGATTGCCGTATGCCACGCCAAGCAGGTTGATTGCGATGACGCGGTCGAAATCTTCAAGGTCCATTTCGCCGACACGGTTCTGCTTACCACCGATACCGGCATTGTTGACTGCGAGCTCCAGCGAGCCAAAGGTCTCGACAGCGAATTCAACCACGTTCTTGTTTTCTTCAGCAGACGCGGTGTCAATCTTGAATGCAGCGGCCTCGCCGCCGGCTTCCTTAACCTCGTTAGCGACGCGCTCCGCAGCTTCAAGGTTAAGATCAGCGACGACGACCTTAGCGCCGTTGTTCGCTAGGTCCTTCACACACGCCTCACCGATTCCGGATCCACCGCCGGTGACAAGTGCAACCTTATTGTCGAAAATACCCATGGAAATGTCCTTTGCTGTAGAAGATATGGGGACAATTTCCATTATGGTCAAAATCTGCTGAGGATGTCGCAACGCGTAGAGAACCGCAGGTAGCCTCATTACGCGCAGAATGACAAGAGCAAAACAACAATGGCCTTCGTTACCGAACTTATTTCACGTTCGGTAACAAAGGCCGATGCCAATCTGTACCTCGCAGGGCGTAAGGGGATTAGGCCTGCCCCTCGAACAATGTGGTCACGGAACCGTTTTCAAAGATCTCGTGGATCGTCTTCGCTAGCAGCGGGGCAATCGACAAGACGGTGAGGTTATCCCAACCCTCGGTGGACTGAGGCAAGGTGTCGGTGGTGATAACTTCCTCGGCACCGCAGCTAGATAGGCGCTCGCGAGCTGGCTCGGAGAACACACCATGAGTGGTTGCGATGACGACGTCACCTGCACCAGCTTCCTTAAGCACGCGGACGGCTCCGGCGATGGTGCCGCCGGTATCAATCATGTCGTCCAGAAGGATGCAGTTTTTGCCTTCGACGTCGCCGACAACGCGGTTTGAAACAACCTGGTTCGCAACCTCGGTGCTGCGCGTCTTGTGCACGAACGCCATCGGAGCATCGCCCAGCGTGTTGGCCCACTTCTCGGCAACCTTAACGCGTCCAGCATCCGGGGAGACAACGACGAGGTTGTCCATGGAGTACTTGCTCTTGATGTAATCGGTAAGGATGGGCATCGCGTGCATGTGATCGACGGGACCGTCGAAAAAGCCCTGGATCTGGTCGGTGTGTAGGTCAACACTCACGATGCGATCTGCGCCAGCAGCGGAGAGTAGATCTGCGACGAGGCGGGCGGAAATAGGCTCGCGACCACGGTGCTTCTTATCCTGGCGAGCGTATGGGTAGAACGGCAGGATGGCGGTAATACGCTTTGCCGAGCCACGCTTGAGAGCATCGATCATGATGAGCTGCTCCATGATCCACTTGTTCAGCGGCTGGGTGTGGGACTGCATGACAAAGCAGTCCGCGCCACGAACAGACTCTTCAAATCGGATGAAGATTTCGCCGTTGGCAAAGTCCTGTGCGGTGGTTGGGGTGAGCTCGGTGCCAAGCTCCTTAGCCACAGCCTCGGCGAGCTCAGGATGAGCACGACCCGAGAAGAGCATGATTTTCTTTTGGCCCTCAGTGGAGTATCCGGACATAGTGGTGCTGATTAGCCTTCCTGCTTCGGAGAATTTTCTCGTGCACGCTTAGCGGCTTCCGCCGCTGGGGTTCCTGGTCGCTTTTCTTCAACCCAACCCTCGATGTTGCGCTGGCGTCCTTCCTTGATCGCAAGAGCACCTGCTGGAACATCATCCATGACTACTGTACCCGCACCGGTATACGCGCCATCACCAATGGTCACCGGAGCGACAAACATCGTGTCTGAGCCGGTACGGACGTGCGACCCGATCGTGGTGTGGTGCTTGTTCACTCCGTCGTAGTTGACAAAGACACTAGAGGCGCCGATATTGGATTCTTCGCCCACAGTGGCATCGCCGATGTAGGTCAAGTGTGGGACCTTAGAGCCAGCTCCGATGGTGGCCTTCTTCGCTTCGACGAAGCCACCCAGCTTGCCTCGCTCGCCCAACACGGTGCCTGGGCGGATATAAGTGTAAGGGCCGACGGTTGCATCCGGGCCGATTTCAGACTCTGATCCATGGGTGCGAACAACTTGCGCGCCTTCGCCGATCTTCATATCGGTCAAGGTGGTATCAGGGCCGATCTCTGCGCGGTCACCGATCACGGTCTTACCCCACAACTGCGTGTTCGGGTGGATGACAACGTCTTGTCCAACCTGTACGTCCACACCAATGAAGGTGGTGTCTGGCGAAATAATGGTAGCTCCGCCACGCATCGCCTTTTCCACGTTGCGACGGTTTAGCTCTTTGCCCGCCTCGGCCAATTGGACGCGGTCATTGACACCGGCAAGCTCGCTTGGGTCTGGCGCAATGTGAGCGGCTACGATCTTGCCGTCGGTGCGTGCAATCCCCAAAACGTCGGTGATGTAGAGCTCGCCTTGGGCGTTGTTGTCGTCGATACGCGTGAGAGCGTCAGCAAGAACCGCGCCATCGAAAGCGAAGACACCGGAGTTGACCTCGGTAATCTTCTTCTGCTCGTCGTTAGCATCCTTTTGCTCGACGATTTCTTGGACGTTACCTTCGTCGTCACGCACGATGCGGCCGTAACCAGTCGGGTCGTCCAGTTCGAGGGAGAGTACGGTAACTGCAGCCTGTGCCTCGGTGTGTGCAGCGATGAGCGACTGGATGGTCTCTGGTTGTAGCAGCGGAACGTCGCCGTTGGTAACAACAACAGTGCCGGTGAAATCCGGAATCGCAACAAGTCCGCACTGAACCGCATGCCCGGTGCCATTTTGCTCTTCCTGAACGGCTTGGGCAATGTCACGGTCGAGTTCCGCCGCGATAGCCTCTACGGCAGGGGAGACTTGGTCACGCTGGTGGCCAACGACTGCAACGATGTGCTGCGGGTTCACACCGGCGGCGGCATGCAGGGAATGCGAGAGCAGGCTGCGGCCGCCGATTTGGTGAAGGGTTTTCTGCTTCGTGGACTTCATTCGAGTACCCGCGCCCGCCGCAAGCACGACGACAGCGCAGTCAGTTGAATGGGACACCTAAGTCTCCTTGGAGAGGGAACGGATGATCGGATCTAGCATAACGGTTAGTTGGTGTTATTCTCACGATTTGCTGATACGTCGCGCAAACGAGACGACTGAATCACCCCGGCGACACCGATGACAGCCAAGAAGATCAGCGCCGCCTGCGAACCAAGTTGTGCCACCAGACCCGAAAGCGCACCGACGAGCAACAAAATAACACCCATGAGAGTGTTTGCAGCACCGGTGTAACGGGTGCGTAGATCGCCCTCGGCCATGTCTACCAGGTAAGTCTTGCGGGCAACACGCACGCCGGTATGCGCCAGCGTGACAAGGAAGAATCCTGCAGGCATGACCCACGCATTCACGCTTGCAGGCGCGAGGTTCGCGGAGATTACCAGCGCAACGATGACGGCACTGGCCACGGCAGAGCTCACCGCCATGGTGCTTTTCGACGAGGCGTCGGAGAACACTCCTGAAATCCGCCCACCGACAAGTGATGCCAGGCCAGAGGCTATGACGAAAATTCCAAGGCCCGTGATGTCCTGGCCGATCTCTTGGCTAAGGGTAACGATGAACGTTGTTGAAAGCGCTGTGACCAGCAGGAGCGATCGGGCGATGACGAACTGTCGGAATTCCTTGTCGCGGGTGAAAAGACCCCATGTGTCGGCCCACCACCCCTTTTTCATCGGCTGTGGCTCGTCTTCGGAGGAAGGTTCCTTAATGCCTTGGAAGACGATGGTGCCCAAACCCCAGGTCAGTGCACCGCCAGCAATGAGCGAGACGAGAATCCAGCGGGGGATCTCTGTAGGCAACAACGTAAGCCCAAATCCCACGGCAAGTGTGATTGCGCCGGAAAGCGCAGTGGCGCGCCCGGTAATCCGTCCTCGGCGACCTTTCGAAATGGTTCGCCCTTGAACATCCTTTGATGCGATGGAACACAAAGCGCGGAATACGGCTAGCACGCTAAGTAGCGCGATCACAGCGATACCCAGTGCGATGCCGTCCAAGAACGCGGCTGCCACCGCGATGAGGGATGCAGCGATGAACTGGCCGATAGAACCGATAATCCAAACGCGCTTACGTGAGCGCTGCGTGGTTACCCACGGGGTCCACGCAGCCTGGGGGAGCATCGATCCAGCCTCACGGATCGGCACCAGAAGCGCAGTGAAAAAGCCTGGCACACCCGCGGCGCTGAACAACCACGGCAACACAGTCTTGGGCGCAACAATCTGATCGCCGATGCCTTGGAGGCCGTTAGCCCAGATAAAGCGCTTCGCGTTGTGTTCTTCGTAGGGTTGTTGTTTCACGTCCGTGGTGCCCATGGAAGAACATCGTAGACAGTGCGCAACGGGGACTGCTGGGTAAGGAATGCCTCACAAGGGCGACGGGGAGACTAGGCGAGGCAAATTTCGCCTTATAAATCGACCTTGCGGGTGTTCCCTTTGCCCCGGAAATAGAAAAGCTTCCCCACCAGGACTCGAACCTAGAATGACGGTACCAAAAACCGTAGTGTTGCCGATTACACCATGGGGAAAGACGCACACAATGTTACCGGATTGTCCATAAATCCCTAATCGGCAGGTCTGGCACATAAAATCGGTGTGGCAAGCGCTAGGCTGGAACCCATGGTTAGACAGCGCATGACTGGTAAACGGCGCCGCGAGCAATTGATTTCCGTTGGTCGGGAAGTTTTCGCCGAGCGTGGGGTAGACGGATCTTCTGTAGAAGAGATTGCTCAGCGCGCCGGGGTATCCAAACCGGTCGTCTACGAGCATTTTGGGGGAAAAGAAGGCCTGTATGCCGTCATCGTTGACCGTGAGATGTTGGCACTGGAACGTGTCATTACCGATGCGTTGAAGGATGGTCCGTGGCGCGCGCGTATTGAACAAGCCACCATGGCGCTGTTGACATATGTCGAGGAGGAAACGGACGCTTTCCTCATTTTGGTTCGCGATCAAGTCCCAGGTGAAGAACGCAGTTACTCAACGCTGCTGAATACTGCCGTCAGCCAGGTCACGCATATTCTGGGCAAGGCGTTTGAACACCGAGGCCTTAATCCAGAACTCGCTGAGCTGTACGGGCAGGCGTTGGTAGGAATGGTGTCGAATACGGCGCAGTGGTGGCTGGATGAGCGCAAGCCGGAGAAGGAAATCGTCGCGGCGCACATCGTGAACCTATGCTGGAATGGTTTGCGCGGTATGGAGGCCGCACCCAAGCTCGAACTTGAAAACTCTGAAGTAGGAGACGAATGACCCCGACGCTGCCGATGCTCGCTGGCCTTTTGACCAAGGCGATGACTGACCCCAAGCTCAAAGGGTTGGCCTCGCAAGCTGGCCACGAGAGTTTGCACATCACGGGCATCGATCAGGTCCGTCCTTGGGCGGTGGGCACGCTCGCACGTCAGACGCAGATCCTCCTAGTCACCGCCACTGGGCATGAGGCAGAAGATCTCACTGCGGAGCTCAAAGCAATGCTGGGGGACACCAAAGTGGATATGTTCCCGGCGTTTGAGACCTTGCCCCACGAAAGACTGTCACCTGCGGCAGATGTCGTCGGCAAGCGTAGCCAGGTGCTGCACACTATCGACGAGCTCAAGGTCGTTGTCGCCTCCGCGCGTGCAGTGTGCCAGCCCGTGTTGCCGGTGGTGGAGCCGATCGTTATTAAGCAGGATCAGGAGCGCGATTTCGCCGAGCTTGCCGATCAACTGACCTACTTTGCTTATGAACACGTGGACATGGTCGCGGGTCGCGGTGAGTTTGCCACTCGGGGCGGCATCATTGACGTTTTCCCGACGACAGCGGACCATCCCGTGCGTTTGGAGTTCTGGGGCGATGAAATCACTGATTTGCGCACGTTCGCGGTGGCCGACCAGCGCACGCTCGAGGACATCAACCAGGTAGATATTTACCCGGCGCGCCAGTTGCTTATCGACGACACCGTGGCCGACAAAGCCGACCAGTTAGCACGGCGATTTCCGACGAACCCGACACTGGTGCAGCTGCTGACTCGCATATCGGCCAAGCAGCACGCAAACGGCATGGAGGCACTGATCCCAGCCTTGACTGAGGAGAAGTTTTCCGTGCTGCCAGAGCTTATGCCAGCGGGGTCCGTGGTGCTTGTGACGTCTCCGGAGAAGGTGCGTGCGCGCATCGCTGACTTGGAGGCGACTGACCGAGAGTTCCTCGAGGCAGGTTGGGAAGCCGCTGCAATGGGCGCTGACGGGCCGGTTGCGGTCGAAGGGCTTGACCTCTCGGCGTCATCGTTTCGCTCATTTGAATCACTGGAAGTCTCGGCGCGTAAGGCAGGAAACGCGTGGTGGACGTTTGCGCCTCCGGGCATGTTTACCGCTGATGAATCCGAAACCTTGCCGCTTGAATTCGCACCAGCTCCGGCCCCACGTGGCGATGCTCGCGAAATCGAAGCCCTGATGGCGCAGCTGAAGAAGCACGTCGTTGACGGCGGTTCCGCGGTGTTCATCGCACCCGCGCAGGGCACGGTGGAACGCATGGCAGATCGATTCCGCGAGCACGGTATCTCCGCGCGCATCGCGACCCCGGGGCTTGAACCCGTCGACGGCCAAATCACCCTGTATCAGGCTCTATCCCATGGGGGCCTGGTGTTCCCTGGCACCGTGATCCCGCTGGTGGTGGTGACTGAGACGGACCTCACCGGCAACCGCGTTGGCGATATAGTTGGGGCGAAGCGTCGGAAGGCGCGCCGTCGCAACAAGGTTGATCCGCTGGCGCTCAAACCGGGGGATTTCGTGGTACACGAGACACACGGCATCGGAAAATTTGTCAAGATGGCCGAGCGTTCCATCAATTCGGGAGATGAAACTTCTCGTCGGGAATACATCGTCTTGGAGTATGCGCCAGGCAAGCGCGGTCAGCCGAATGACCAGTTGTGGGTTCCGATGGAATCGCTAGACCTCCTAAGCAAGTACTCCGGAGGCGAGCACCCCAGCCTGTCAAAGATGGGTGGTTCCGACTGGAAAAACACGAAGAAGAAGGCACGCGCGGCGGTCCGTGAGATCGCGGGTGAGCTTGTGCAGCTCTATGCCAAGCGTGTCAGCGCGCCGGGTCATGCTTTCGCGCCGGATTCTCCTTGGCAGAAGGAAATGGAAGATGCCTTCCCGTTCGTAGAGACCGAAGACCAGATGGCAGCCATCGAGGCGGTCAAAGAGGATATGGAAAAACCTGTCCCAATGGATCGTGTCGTGGTCGGCGACGTAGGCTTTGGCAAAACCGAGGTTGCCGTGCGCGCCGCGTTCAAGGCCGTGCAAGACGGTTCCCAGGTAGCAGTGCTGGTGCCGACGACGCTTTTGGCACAGCAGCACTTTTCCACGTTTAGCAATCGGATGGACGGGTTCGGCGTGGAGATCCGCGAATTGTCCCGATTCACTTCCGCAGCGGAGTCGAAGAAGACGTTGAAGGGCCTCGCGGATGGGTCGGTGGACATCGTGATCGGCACCCACCGTCTTTTGCAGACGGGTGTGCAGTGGAAGAACTTGGGCCTGATCGTGGTCGATGAGGAACAGCGCTTTGGTGTGGAACACAAGGAGCACATCAAGGCCCTGAAAGCCCACGTTGACGTGCTCACCATGACAGCAACCCCGATCCCGCGCACCCTAGAAATGTCCCTGACGGGTATCCGCGAGATGACGTCGATTGCAACGCCTCCTGAAGATCGCCACCCTGTTCTAACCTACGTGGGGCCTTACGAGGAGAAGCAGGTTGCTGCTGCGATTCGACGCGAGCTACTGCGTGACGGCCAGGTGTTCTTTATTCATAACAAGGTCTCGGACATCGAGAAGAAGGCCCGTGAGCTGCGTGAGCTGGTTCCCGAGGCACGCGTTGTCGTCGCCCACGGCCAGATGAGCGAGCAGGTTCTGGAGCAAACTGTGCAGGGTTTCTGGGATCGCGAGTTCGACGTGCTTGTGTGTACCACGATTGTCGAGACCGGCCTAGACATCGCCAATGCGAACACACTGATCGTCGAAAATGCTCATAACATGGGTCTGTCTCAGCTCCACCAGCTGCGTGGGCGCGTCGGACGATCACGATCGCGCGGTTATGCCTACTTCCTGTACCCGAAGGGCGCGACCCTGAAGGAGACGTCCTATGACCGCTTGGCGACGATCGCCCAACACAACGATCTTGGTGCCGGTATAGCCGTGGCGCAGAAGGACTTGGAGATGCGCGGTGCCGGCAATGTGCTCGGCGCAGAACAGTCCGGCCACATTGCAGGCGTGGGTTTCGACCTTTATGTCCGCCTTGTCGGCGAGGCGGTGGAGACCTACAAAGCACTGGCCAGTGGAGAAGTTGTCGATGCCACCGACCAAGGGCCAAAGGAAATCCGCATCGACTTGCCCGTGGACGCTCATATTCCCGAGTCATATATCAACGCCGAGCGCCTCCGCTTGGAGGTGTATCGCAAGATCGCCGAATCGCGCGACAATGATGATTTGCAGAAGATTATCGACGAGATGGTCGACCGCTTCGGCCAGATGCCAACCGAGGTCGAATTCCTGATGGCAGTAGCACGACTGCGTCACCAAGCGCGCAAGGCCGGCGTGGCCAACGTTATGGTGCAGGGCACCCGAATTAAGATCCATCCGGTTGACTTGCCGGATTCCAAGCAGGTGCGCCTCAAACGCCTGTACCCAGGGTCGAACTACCGGGCGGCGGCACAAGCTATCCAGCTGGCATTCCCGCGCGCTGGAAAGGGCGTTGGTCAGCCAAACCTGCGCGATATTGCACTGCTGCAGTGGATGGCGGACTTCCTCAGTGACATGTTCGATATTGAGAAGGTGTCGGTGACAGGGGAGTCGTCGCCAAGCAAAAAGAACCGGGTTTTCTCGGTGAGCGAGTAGTTACAGAGACAGCGAGCCTTGAGCCAAACCGACGATCGCAGCCACCGAGGCGACCAGGATCAAAGTAACGACGAACCACTCGAATGCATTGAACACTCGCTCGCGGGCGTGGAGGCGGGTCCACACGTAGGGGATCAGCCCCGGCGCGACTGCGAGGGCTCCGTAGAGGACATACACTGGGTCGGCGGCGTAGAACAGCCACAGGGAATAAACCATTGCTACCGCACCGACGAACAGGTGGCGACGATTGACGCGCGCCGAGACTTCGGGGCCAGAATCGTCAAACCGGGTGCCTGCGTGGGGGTGGGTCAGTCCCTTCCCGCGCACCGCGAGTAGTACGAGGTAGAGGGCTGAAAAGAGGTAGGGGACAAGGTATAGGATCGTGGCTAGCTGCACCATCGAGGTGTAGGCCGTCTCGGAGATAAAGAAGACCACCACCCACAGCTGGATCACGATGGTGGAGATCAACTGAGCCACCCAGGGGGCGCCGTTGATATTGACCTTGCCCAAGGACTTTGGAAGCAGGCCATCAAAAGCCATCAACGCGACCGGCTCGGCCGCGAGCATCTGCCACGACACATACGCGCCTAGCACCGACAGACACAGCCCAAGAGAAATGAGCGCGCCACCCCACGGGCCGACAACGGCGTTGAGGACGGCTGCCATCGAGTTGTCAGGCAACGCTGCCAGCTCCTCCTGCGACATCACGCCGTAGGACAGCGTGGAAATTGCCACCAAGAGAGCGAGGACTGAGAAGAATCCGAGCAGGGTTGCGCGACCTACGTCGGCACGCGATTTGGCCTGCTTGGAGTATACCGAAGCGCCCTCGACGCCAATGAAGACCCAGACCGTGAAGAGCATCGTGCCCTTGATCTGTTCGAGAACACTGGTGTTACCCCAGAAATTGGCGGTGAACTTGTCCCACGAAAAGCCGAGGAAAGCGACGAGCAGAATGAAGGCAAGGATGGGGATAATCTTGGCCACGGTGGCCACGAGGTTCATCGCCGCAGCTTGCTTTACGCCGCGGGTCAGTAGTGCGAAGATGATCCACGTCAGAGCAGAAACAGAAACTGCGGAGACCCAGCGGTTCTCTGCAGAGAAGAATGGAATATAGAAGCCAACGGTACCGAAGAATAGGGTTGCGTAGCCGACCTGCGCGATTACAGAGCCCAGCCAGTATCCCCAAGCCGAGGCGAAACCGATAAAGTCGCCAAGGCCCGCGCGGACGTAGGAATACACGCCCGAGTCGAGATTCGGTTTACGAATTGCCAAAACCTGGAACACGAATGCAATAGCGAGCATGCCCACGGCGGTAATTGCCCAGCCAATGAGCATCGCGCCTGGACCTGCGGCGGAAGCGATGTTCTGCGGCAGGGAGAAGATACCAGCGCCCACGGTCGAACCGATGATCAAAGCCATCAGGGACCACATGGATACGGAATGAGTCCTTGTCATTGTTCTTAATCTACTCTTAGACTCCGAAAGTTTATAGCCACCCGATTCCTTTTTTGGGGTACCTGTTGCGTAAACTCGAAATGCGATTGGCCCCTATAGCCCAATCGGCAGAGGCAGTGGACTTAAAATCCATTCAGTGTCGGTTCGAGTCCGACTGGGGGCACTAGTTTCTCATCGGGTGGGATCGATGACGTGAATCGTCAGAGGCGCGGTTGTCATTGCATAGGCACCTGGGCGGGTGCCAAACGTTGCCAAGATCTCGTTGGCCAATTGATCGGGAATCCCCAAACGCAGGTGATCCTTTTCGAATTCCGCCTCAAATTCACCAGGCACCATTTCCACCCACTTCTTGCGACTGACAAACGCAAAGTTGCGATCAAACTTGATGCGATAGCGCACCGCGCGCAAGAGATGCTCGGCGCTTGTCGTCGTTAAATCAAGGCGCAGAGGATCATCGTCGGTGAAGTCCAAGTAGTTTGCCATGACGGCGCTTAACGACGACCCCTGTCGTCCAATGACATCGTCAAGGATGGAGCGGGCCTTGTCGATGTCTCGCAATGGCGCGCGATCTGGGTCCGTAAGGCCGAGAGGGAAAAATTCGCCGAAAACGCCGGCAAACTTGCGTGCGTCCCAGATCAGCGCGTCATTGAGGTCGGTGGGGGTCATCCCGATCGCGTAGGTAAAACGCACGAAACCCGTTTTTGTATCGATCACGCCCATGATCGGATCGGTAACGAAGATGAGCGAGGTGAGCGTGGAGTCGTCGGTAAGCGGAAGATCGAAATCCATGTGGTGGCCCGGCTCGACCGGATTGTCCGTGCGACTGAGGTACTGGGCCACACGGTTGAGGAGCTTGGCAGGCCACGATGGGGGAAGCGCTTCGTCGCGTGGAATACGGATGGTGAGTTCGGTTTGCATGCCAGCGACGGGAGTTGACGAGTTCACGCGGGAGATTCCAAAGGTGGAATAGAAAAAGTGGGGTAGTGGATCGTCAGCGGAGTACGCCACGACAGGCACTTCACCGTACTCGTAAATGATCGGTTCCTGATCGCCGAAGTTGTTCTGAAACACTTCCTTGATCGCATCCCCGCCGACCTCTGGCGCGCGAAGAGATCCCTTGAAGAGTCTTTGAAAAGCACCCATGAACCCAACTTTAGCCAGCACATTAGACAATTACTGTGACTTGCAGCACCTATTTGTACCGGATTGGGAACCATCTGGACAGATGTGGCGTTGCACTAAGTGAAAGACTTCTACCAAAGTTTCAAAGAAAGGAAACGGGTCACTCGTGCGCAGCAACAATCCTGTCTTGCGGAATCTGCCCGCCTCCGTTAATCAACAAGGTTATGGCTACCAGCAGCAGGCTGGTTACCAGGGATACCAGCAGTACCAGCAGCCTGGCTACGAAGCTCAGGGCTATCAGCAGCCAGTTCAAACCGAACGCCCAATGACGGTGGATGACGTTGTCACCAAGACCGGCATCACCCTCGCGGTGATTATCGGTTTCGCAGTGCTCAACTTCGGCCTTTTCGCATTCGGCGGACAGTCTGGCATGGCATTGTCGATGATTCTTACCCTCGTGGGTGCGATCGGCGGCTTCATCACCGTGCTCGTTCACTCGTTTGGCAAGAAGTTCGGCTCCAAGATCGTTACCCTGATCTACGCTGCTTTCGAAGGTCTCTTCGTGGGTGGTATCTCGCTGATTCTGTCCGGCTTTGTCGTCGGCGACCAGAATGCGGGTATGTTGATCGGCCAGGCAGTCCTTGGCACCGTGGGCGTGTTCATCGGCATGCTCTTCGTGTACAAGACTGGCGCAATTCGCGTCACCCCACGCTTTAACCGCATGTTGATGGGTGCGCTCATCGGCGTGGCAGTTCTAGCCCTGGGTAACTTCATTGGCGCGATGTTTTTCGACTTCAACGTTCTTCGTGATGGCGGTCCCATCGCAATCATCTTCTCCCTGGTCTGCATCGTCTTGGCTGCAGTGAGCTTCCTCAGCGACTTCGACGTTGCTGACCAGCTCATCCGCACTGGTGCTCCAGCGCGCATGGCTTGGGGCGTAGCGCTTGGTCTGGCAGTCACCCTGGTGTGGCTCTACACCGAGATCCTGCGTTTGCTGTCCTACTTCCAGCGCGACTAATCGCGACTACGTAGGGCGCTAACTAAAAGATCCAAGAATCCCCCGCAGCGAAGATTTCGCTCGGGGGATTCTTCATGCGCATCTGTACTACACAAAACACCACCTGGAGGCTGCGTGGGCAGCATCCAGGTGGTGCGAATTGCTTAGAGCCTACAAGGTGATTTACTGAGCCACGCCGGTGCCAGTTGCACCCTGCTCAACACCCATGGTGTCGTCGGCAGTAGCAGTGTCAGTTGCCTCAACGTCGGTCGCCTCAGTGGAGGTTGAGTCCGTGGAAGTTTCCTCGGTGGACTCCGCTTCCTTTTTTTCCGCGCCCTCGGCGCCTTCAGCGTCTTCGACCTTCAGGGAATCTGGGTTCTGGGTCTCAGCGGTTGGAACCTTCTGGTCGGATGGGTTCTCGTTTGGAGGAGTGCACGCAGAGATAGCGCCTGCAGTAAGAGCAGCCAGGGCAATCGCAGAGAGCTTACGGGAGATACGCATGGTTACCTTTGTAGTCCTTTTAAGTTAGTGAAATTGGGTTGTCCTACTGAGCGCGCGGAGTTGCGGCCTTGTCAGAATCATACGGTGCCGCGGACACAATTGTGACCGAAATGTCGCGACCATTGGGAGCCTTGTAGGTGCGGGTTTCACCTTCGGACGCGCCAATCACGGCAGCGCCGAGCGGAGACTGCTCGGAGTAGGTCTCAAGGTCCTTATTTCCAGTCGATGCCGCACGGGTACCGATGAGGAAAGTCTCCTTGTCGTCCTTGTTGCCGTTGTAGTAGACGTGAACCACGGAACCGACAAGGGCCATACCCTCGACAACGCCGGTGCGCTCGGTGGTGGAGCTCGCTAGGATCTCGGAGATCTGCTTGATGCGTGCTTCTTCCTGGTCCTGCTGCTCGCGGGCTGCGTCGTAGCCCGCGTTCTCCTTGAGGTCGCCTTCCTCTCGACGCTCGTTGATCTCAGCGGCGATGGCTGGGCGGTTATCAATCAGCTGCTGGAGTTCCTGCTCCAGCTTGGCTTTCATTTCTGGGGTGATGTATTGCTTCTGAACTTCAGCCATGTGTGACAAACCTTCCCTTGTGGAAACATGTTGGCGGTAGGGATCGTCGCTAAGCGTAGAAGACGATCATGGTGCCCAAAATAACTATCGGGGAATACTACCATAGGCAATCAAAAGCCTTGGTAGTTAGTCCAGCGTGTAGGTGGGATCGTCCACGTTCATGTAGAACGGGATGTCCTCGGCGCAGCCGTAGACCTTGCCGGAGACGGGGTATTCGCGCACCGGTAGATCTACGGACATGCGCACCTGCTCCTCTCCACCGGCAGGCAGGATCACTTCGCGACGACCAACCTCGGCCATACCGTAATTCAAGGCAGTGACGATGCAGTAGGTCGGCTTAGAGGTGTCCTCACGGACAACATCGATCCAGACTCGGGAGGTGGTGTCGTCGAGACGCTCATGCGTAATGAATGAGGCGCTAACAGGGGAGGCATCCTTGGAATACAGCAGTCGTGCCGCCATGATCAAAATTGCAGCGAAGACCAAGACGAGGACGATCGCAACCACTTTCCCCGCGATACCCTGTGGCTTCTTGGGATCTTTTTGCTTGCCATATCGATCTGCAGGGCGAGCTTGATTCGGGGTGGTCACAGACGTTAAACCTCACACAACTGACGATAAACAAGAGACATAAATGACTTTAGCCCTAAGGGTACTAAGATTGGTCATCAATAACCTAAAGGTGAA
This sequence comes from Corynebacterium breve, assembly GCF_030252165.1. Classification (NCBI taxonomy): domain Bacteria; kingdom Bacillati; phylum Actinomycetota; class Actinomycetes; order Mycobacteriales; family Corynebacteriaceae; genus Corynebacterium; species Corynebacterium breve. The sequence goes on from NZ_CP126969.1 coordinate 726,802, forward strand.
GCATTTGAAAACCCGAGCGGAAGGTGGAATTCGAGTGAGCGGCTTGCGTCTCATAGCGGTCCATGCCCACCCTGATGATGAATCTTCAAAGGGTGCAGCGACCATGGCGAAGTACGTTGATGAAGGCCACGAAGTCCTCGTGGTTACCTGTACTGGCGGCGAGCGTGGCTCTATTTTGAACCCCGCGATGGAGCGCCCCGGGGTCTTGGAAAACATCATCGAAGTTCGTCGTGAAGAAATGGCCCGGGCCGCAGCAGCCATCGGTGTACAACAAATCTGGCTCGGCTATGAAGACTCAGGACTTCCCGAGGGCGACCCAAAGCCACCTTTGCCCGAAGGTTGTTTCGCTTTGCAGGATCCAGTCGAGGTGACCAAGAAGCTGGTCAAGCTCTACCGTGAGTTCCGCCCGCACGTCATCATTACGTACGATGAAAACGGCGGATATCCACACCCAGACCACCTCATGGTGCACGAGATTTCGATGATGGCATGGGAAAAGTCTGGTGACCCCGAGTTTGCTCCTGAGGCTGGCGAGCCGTGGACTCCATTGAAGATGTATTACACGCACGGGTTCGTTTTGCAGCGCATGCAGCTTTTCGACGAGCGCCTGCGCGCTGCCGGTAAGCGCAGTCCCTATGGACCGATGATTAAGCGTTGGGAGGAAAACCGTGCAGACATCATGGCGCGCGTTACCACTCAGGTGGAGTGCTCCCAGTACTTCTCCAACCGCGAGCAGGCGCTCTTGGCGCATGCGACGCAGATTGACCCGGCGGGTGCCTTTTTGGCAACATCAGTAGCAGACCAGCAGGAGCTTTGGCCAACAGAGGAGTTCGAGCTGGCTCGAACCCGGGTGTCTACGCACATGCCGGAAGACGACCTATTCGCTGGAATCAAGCTGGAGGAAGATTCAGCTGCAGCGGAAGACGAGGAGTGATCCGTAAATGATGACGCAGACGATTCAGACCTGGGCGGCGCAAAGCCAGCTTATGGTCGTCGATGTGTTGGCACAGCAGCCGAACGACGGCCCGCTTGGCCCCGAGTTTGGTAAAGCCTCACCTATCGGGTTTCTCATTTTGGTGGGCTTGGCCGTGATCATTTTGACGGTGGGTTGGTTCTTCCACCGCCGTTACTCTCGCTTCAATCGTCGTCGCATGTTCGCCGAAGCACACGGTCTTGATGTATTTGATCAAGAAGCAGTGGACAAGGCGATGGCCGATGCCGGAGTGCTTGATCTGCGCGAAGATTCGAAGTTCTAGAGACTTCAGACACACTCGTTACATCTTCGTGGTACGGTGTGGGCATGTTCGCACAGCGATTTTATTTTGACAAGGCTCCAGGGTCGATGACCCGGTCTTGTTTATTTGCCTGACCGAACATACCTGGAGCCTAAGCAGCGCCTCCCCGAAAGGGTTGAGGAGCTGCTTTTTTGTTTCCCTCATTACTCCGCAGATTCCGAAGTTCTCAAACGACAGAAAGTAGCGCACCACATGTCCACCCCGGTATCCCTTCCACACTCGGCTTCGACCTCCAACAAGCGTGTCCGTAATTTTCACCAGGTGCCAAGCCCGCTCGAAATCCAGCAGGATCTGCCCCTTGACAAGGACAAGCTCTTGAAAGTGGAGCAAGACCGACAAGAGATCGCTGACATTTTTGCTGGCGAGGACGACCGCGTTGTCGTCGTTGTCGGGCCCTGTTCGATCCATGACCCTGTGGCGGCCCAAGAATACGCGGATCGCTTGGCTCCACTGGCCAAGCGGCTTGACGAAGATCTAAAGATCGTGATGCGCGTGTACTTTGAAAAGCCGCGCACCACCGTCGGCTGGAAAGGCCTGATTAACGATCCCAACCTTGACGGGTCTTTCGAGGTTGAAAAGGGCCTGCGCTTGGCTAGGGAAGTGTTAACCAACGTGGTGGAAACCGGGCTGCCGGCTGGGTGTGAGTTCTTAGAACCGTCGAGCCCGCAGTACTACGCGGACGCCGTCGCGTGGGGCGCGATCGGCGCTCGCACGACAGAGTCCCAGGTGCACCGTCAGCTGGCAAGCGGAATGTCGATGCCTATTGGGTTCAAAAATGGCACTGATGGTTCGCTTCAAGTGGCGATCGACGCAGTGGGTGCAGCAGAGCACCCGCACTTTTTCTTTGGCGTCTCCGACGACGGTGTTCCAAGCGTTGTAGAGACAGAAGGCAACCCGCACTGTCACGTTATCTTGCGTGGTGGCACTAATGGACCAAACTTCGATGCAGCTTCCGTGGAAGGCGCTCTTTCGAAGCTTCCGGACGGCTCTCGCTTGATGATTGATGCCTCTCACGCCAACTCCAACAAGGATCACGAACGACAGGTCGATGTTGCACGCGACGTTGCCAGCCAGATCGCCGCTGGAAACCAGGCAATTGCTGGTGTGATGTTGGAATCATTCTTGGTGGGCGGTGCGCAAAAGCTCGACCCACAGAAGTTGAAGGTTAATGGTGGTGAGGGTTTGGTGTACGGGCAGAGCGTGACTGATGCCTGTATGGATTTCGATTCCACGATTGATCTGCTGGAAGAGTTCGCACATGCGGTACGCACTCGCAGAGGAAAGTAGCTTCGGGCTACACTGAAGGGCGTGAATGTGCTCGAACGAATCCTGTATCCGCTGTATGAGGCGCGGTTGGAACGTGAGCTGCGCGGAAAGAAGCAGCCGAAGCACATTGCCGTCATGGCAGATGGTAACCGCAGGTGGGCGCGCGAGGCGGGCTTTACAGATGTCTCGCACGGCCACCGAGCAGGTGCCGACAAGATCGGGCAGCTGGTTCGGTGGTGCGCTGACACCGAGGTGGAAGTAATCACGATCTACCTTCTGTCCACTGAGAATCTCCAGCGCACCCAGGGGGAAGTCGAGCTGCTCTTCGACATTATCTCCAAGGTGATTGAGGATCTTGCCGCGGAGGAATTCACATGCAAGGTTCGCCTCGTTGGACATCTTGATTTGCTTCCCCCAGAAGTCGCAGAGCGCATGAAGTCGTCAGCAGCAGCTACCACGGAAAAGCCTGGACTCACCGTGAACATCGCTGTGGGCTACGGCGGACGCCAAGAAATCGTCGACGCGGTAAAGGATCTGCTCCACGATGCTTTGGATAAAGGCGTCTCTGCAGGGGAGCTGCCCGACGCAGTTACGGTGGAGTCGATCTCGAAACACCTATACACCTCGGGCCAGCCGGATCCTGACCTCGTGATTCGTACTTCGGGCGAGCAACGCCTCTCCGGGTTTTTGCTGTGGCAGGCGGCTTACTCGGAGATCTGGTTCACGGATACGTATTGGCCGGCTTTCCGCAAGATCGACTTCTTGCGTGCTTTGCGTGAGTATTCCCAACGATCCAGGCGGTTTGGCAAGTAAAGTTGTCTGCATGACCTCCGTGTTCTACGCAACCAATTATGGATCCGCACGCGACTACGCCGAAGAACTGGCTCAGCGACTTGGCACCACCGCCGAAGAGATCGGGGACAATGCCCCTACTGGTGATGGTCCCCTCATCGTTTTCTCTCCAGTGCACGGCCCGTCAATCCCTGCCGTGAGCTTTGTTAAGACCCACTCGTTGGGGGAGCGCCCCGTCGCTGTGTGCGCGGTGGGCATGACGCTTATCGACGAAGCTCGCCGCAGCGATTACCTCAAGGCAGCGCTCGGCGACGAGCGTGCCGATGTTCGTCGTTTCTACCTCCCTGGGCGACTAAACTATTCCGAGCTTTCGGCAGCACACAAGGCCGTGATGTTCGGAATCATCAACAGCTTGAAGTTGAAGCCAAAGAAGTCCGCGAACGAAAAAGCAATGATCGAGAGCTACGGAAAAGACACTGATCATGTGGATTTCGCAGAGCTTGATGCAGTTGAGCAGTGGGCCCGAGACGCTGCAGCCTAAATCTTGCGCATCCTTACTCTTTCGACAAGGTGATCGCGACCCTTGTAGAGCACGAGACTTGCTCGTACCTTGGTCGGGAGGATGTTTTCTACCAAGTTGGGCAAGTTGATGGACTGCCAGATTTCGCGCGCTTCGTGTGAAGCGAGCGCATCATCAAGGTCGGCGTAGCCGGCGAAGTGCGCGCCGGGCTCGCGGAAAGCAGTCTGGCGCAGCTTGAGAAAACGTTCGATATACCAATGCTCGATGTCAGTAGTGCGCGCATCGACATATACCGAGAAATCGAAGAGGTCGCTGACCATCAGAGTCGGCCCGGTTTGCAAGACATTGAGGCCCTCGAGGATCAAAATGTCAGGTTTCTCGATGAGTTGGTATTCGTCGGGAAGCACGTCGTAGGCGGTGTGTGAATAGACAGGTGCTTTTACAGAAGGTTTTCCGGACTTGACGTCGGTGACAAAGCGAAGCAATGCGCGACGATCGTAGGATTCAGGAAAACCCTTGCGTGACATCAGTCGGCGTCGTTCGAGTTCCTCGGTGGGGAGAAGGAAACCGTCAGTGGTCACAAGATCCACGCGTGGGTGGGACTCCCAACGCTGGAGCAGAACCTGGAGGAGACGGGCGGTTGTTGATTTGCCCACGGCAACCGAACCTGCAACACCGATGACGAACGGGACATGGCCGGGGTTATCGCCTAAGAAAGTTTCCGTCGCTTCAGTGAGCCCTTGGCGCGCGGAGACCTGTAGATGTATCAAACGCGACAAGGGGAGGTAAATATCGGAAACCTCGTCCATGTCGATGTTCTCACCGACACCACGGAGTGTTTCCAGCTCGGAGGCGGTAAGCACCTGGGGCATGGTGGCGCGGAGATCTCGCCACGCATCGCGGTCGAAATCGAGGTATGGGCTTGAGTCGGTACTGCGGGCCATGGGTGCAATTGTTGCACCTTTCGCAATTAAAGCGAGCTTAGGCCCAGTTAACAAAGGTGTATGTCGTAAGATCATCCTGGTAATCCCGAAAATTCCTGAAAGGTGCCTAGAGGTTTCTATGTCGGATAATGTCCTCTACCAAGAACTCGCCCAGCTGGACCCTGAGGTCCATGCTCAAATTGTCGGCGAGCTCACCCGCCAGCGGACCACTCTCGAAATGATTGCGTCCGAAAACTTTGTGCCACGTGCCGTCCTCCAGGCGCAGGGTTCGGTTCTGACCAACAAATACGCCGAAGGCTACCCGGGCAAGCGTTACTACGGTGGCTGCGAGAACGTTGACGTCATTGAGAACCTCGCTATTGACCGCGCTAAGGTGCTGTTCGACGCTGAATACGCCAATGTTCAGCCGCACTCTGGCGCTCAGGCAAACGCTGCAGTCTTGCACGCGTTGGCTCGTCCGGGCGACACCATCATGGGTCTGTCCTTGGCCCACGGTGGCCACCTCACTCACGGAATGAAGGCAAACTTCTCGGGCCGCCTTTACAACGTTGTGGCCTATGAAGTTGATCCAGAGACCATGCGCATCGACATGGACAAGGTCCGCGAGATCGCGCTTGAGGCGAGACCAAAGGTTCTCATCGCTGGCTGGTCCGCGTACCCACGCACCCTGGATTTCGAAGCTTTCCGTTCTATTGCCGATGAAGTCGGAGCGATCCTGTGGACCGATATGGCTCACTTCGCAGGTCTGGTGGCTGCTGGACTGCACCCATCTCCTGTGCCACACGCTGACGTTGTGTCCACCACGATTCACAAGACCATCGGCGGCCCTCGCTCCGGCATGATCTTGGCCAAGGAAGAGCACGGTAAGAAGCTCAACTCCGCGGTGTTCCCTGGCCAGCAGGGTGGACCTCTCATGCACGCTGTGGCAGCAAAGGCGGTTGCGCTCAAGGTCGCGGCTTCTGAGGAATTCAAGAACCGCCAGGAACGTACTCTTGAGGGCGCCCGCATCCTTGCCGAGCGACTGACCGCGGACGACTGCAAGGCTGCAGGCGTGGACGTTTTGACCGGTGGCACTGATGTTCACTTGGTTCTGGCTGACCTGCGCAACTCTGAGATGGACGGCCAGCAGGCGGAGGACCTCTTGCACGAGGTTGGCATCACCGTAAACCGCAACTCCGTTCCTTTCGATCCACGTCCACCAGCCGTTTCTTCTGGCCTGCGTATCGGCACTCCTGCGCTTGCTACCCGCGGCTTCGATGCAGCTGCGTTCACAGAAACTGCCGACATCATCGGTACTGCACTCGCGGCCGGCAAGAACGCTGATGTAGCTGCACTTCGTCAGCGTGTGACCAAGCTCGCTGAGCAGTACCCACTGTACGAGGGGCTTGAAGACTGGAAGATGCTCTAACACTTCAGCTTCCGAGTGCTTTGACGCGCGCCGCAGATCAAGTTGTGATCTGTGGCGCGCTTCGTCGTCAAGTGCGAACTTGCCTCATTACCGTGTCGGAAATTCGAAAGAGATGATCAAACGGGCTAGATTGTTGCCATGACCAATCTAGAACTCAACCTTGCTGAGCACATCTGGTGGCAGGTCTATCCCTTGGGAGCAACAGGCGCTCCCATTCGAAACCGACCGTCAGATGGTTCAGACGCAGGCCACCGAATCTTGCGCCTTGTGAACTGGCTGGACTACGCCGCAGAGCTCGGTGTAACCGGTTTACTTCTTGGGCCGGTATTCGAATCCACGGCCCATGGCTACGACACCCTAGATCACTTCGCCATCGATTCCCGCTTGGGAACTGAAGGTGACATGCAGGTGCTTATCGACGAAGCCCGTGCCCGCGGCATCGATGTCGTCTTCGACGGCGTATTCAACCACGTTTGTGTGCACCATGATTTTGTAAAGTATGGCGGACCCGTAAAGCGAAACGGTGACGGCCAACTCGCAGATTGGGAGGGGGACGGCACCCTTGCTGAACTCGACCACGACGATCCCCGAACCGTCGATTTTGTCGTTGATGTAATGAACTTCTGGCTCGATCGAGGAATCGCCGGCTGGCGCCTCGATGTGGCGTACGACGTTCCCACGTGGTTCTGGCAGCAGGTAACTGACCGCGTTCGTGAACGCCATCCCAATGCCTACTTCCTTGGCGAGATGATTCACGGCGATTACGCACAGTTTGCACACGATGCAAAGCTTGACACCATGACGCAATACGAAGTCTGGCACGCCGTGTGGAACTCTGTGGCGCAGCACAATTTTTGGGAACTGGATCATGCTCTACAACGTCATCAGGAGTTTTCTTCCCGCAACTTGATGCAAACATTCGTGGGCAACCATGATGTTTCGCGTATCGCCAGCACAACGGGTGATGCGGGCGCAGCCTTGGCGGCGGTCGTATTGCTAACGATTCCTGGTTTGCCGTCCATTTACTACGGGGATGAGCAAGCATTCCGCGGCGAGAAAGGAGAAGGCTGGGAAGCAGACGATGCTCTCCGGCCTGAGCTGCCAGACTACCCGGACCAGCTTTTCGGCTTCGGGCACTGGATGTTTAAGCTTTACCGCGAACTTATTCATCTGAGAAAGACCAACCCATGGATCGCCACGGCGGATGTATGCATCAGCCATTTCGTTGATCAACAAATCGCGTACCACGTCTCAACCAATGGCCATGATCTGCGGGTGAAGCTGCAACTGCGCGACCAGGCGACAAAAGTAAAGCTCCACCTTGATGGGGAGCTTTACTTGAAGCGAGAGTTCTACAATGCCGAAGCGAAGGCAGTTGCAGTCTAAGACTCGGCGGAGTCTTTTCCTTCGCGGCTTTCGGCCAATTCAGTGCGGGCCGTGCTGAGCCACTCCGGCTGATTAGCTAGCAGCTCCTTGATTTCGGCAGTGGTCAGTGGCTTGTCCATGTCATTGCGCTTCAATGCGGTGATGGAGATCCCAAGCTTGCGGGCAACTTCAGGGCGTGGGTGCGGGCCGTTGAGTCGTAGCTCAGTCAGCCACTCAGGCGGGTTGTCTTGCAGATCGCGCAACTGCCCGTGGGTCACGGCGCCGTCCTGGAATTCCTGCGGGGTTGCAGGTAGGTAGATGCCAAGTTTCTTTGCTGCTGTCGCAGGCTTCATCGCCCGGCCGGATGGCTCATTGTCGAAGTTTAATTCTTCACTCATAGTGTCGACGGTAGCATTTAACCCATGTTGACCCTCGCGTTTGTCACCGGAACTGAGCCGACCAAATGGTTCAGGCGCTTTCAGCGCTCCACCACTCACGGCCTTTCTTCGTTCGATTCCGATGACGCGTTCCAGGATCTCGTCGATAAGCGGTGTGACCTTGCTTTGACGAGGCTGCCAGATGCACGAATCACCGAAGAATTCCATGTTGTGCGGCTTTACGACGAAGAACCGGGCGTGGCAGTGCCCAAGGAATCCGTGTATGCCGAGGTGGGCGAGGCGGTGGAGATGCACGATGTTGTCGATGAACACGTAAATTTCGATGGCGGGACGATCGCGGATTTGCGTGCTGCCTTGCAGGTGGTCGCTGCGAACGTCGGCGTGGCGTTTGCGCCGAAGCCCCTGCTGAAGGTGTTGTCGAAGAAGCAAGTTGTGCCGTTGACCTTAAAAAATGGGCCACAGGAACAAACAACGATCGCTCTGGTATGGCGGAAAACTGACGACGACGATGCGATTCAGGATTTTGTGGGAATCGCCAAGGGGAGGACTGCTAACTCGTCGCGTGTGGCCGCGCCGAAGCGCAATGCGAAGGAGAAGCGCTTGGCCAAGGAGGCGCGTCGGGGAGGTAAACAACCCCTAAAGAGGGGGCAACGTCGAGGTCGCTAAGCGGTATCTTAGATAATTGAAATCGTATTGAAAAGGTAGCGACGGTACGGACATGTTCGAATATCGCCGTCACTGAGTGAAAAGGACCATCCATCATGAAGCGCACATTGGTTGCTCTCGTATCTGTTGTGGCTTTAGCAGGAGGACTTTCCGCCTGCGGTTCTGAGCCAACTGATACTCCGTCAGAATCAACCGCGGAAACTAGCGCGGATACCAACGCGGATACCAACGCGGAATCTGCAGCGACGTCCGCCACCGAGTCGGCATCGCAGGAGAGCGGTGCTGAAGCCACCGACGGCGAGGTTAGCGAGTCAGTCGAACTGAAGACCGCTGATGGCACTGTGACCCTGGTGCCTGCAGATTTCAAGGCTGCGATCGATGAGGTTGTCGGCGAGTGGGGTGACCCAGAGACGATCCAGCAAGATGCCCACGGTGCGTTGGCATCCTTCAAGGAGGGGAACCTTCTCGCTTGGGCACAGGAATCTGGTGCGGCCCCGCTGGTGGGCAAGATCGCTGAAACGTGGGCCAACGACGGTGGATTGAACAACACCATCGGTCTGCCGACCGGGCCTGAAGAGGAGATCGACGGAGGATGGACCCAGACGTTTACCAACGGCGTGATCAACTGGGTACAAAATAATGGCAAGTGGGAAGCAGAGATCGAACAAAACTAACTCTGTCCCACAGGTTGAGACCTGGTCACCTGAAGTTCATCTTCCAACAATGTAATTTAAACCTTGCTCCCTTAGCGTCGGTGTTGTCCGGAAAACAAAGCTAGGGGAGCAACCTGATGTTTGAGCCATCCGTCACCGAACTTGATTACTCTTCCGAATTCACGGAAAACTTTGGCAATAAGGTGGGGGTGAAAACGTATGTTCTCGACACATCCGTGTTGTTGTCAGATCCTTGGGCCCTGCGGAAATTCGCCGAACACCACGTCGTTCTTCCACTCGTGGTTATCACTGAGTTGGAAGAAAAACGTCATCACCCAGAGCTTGGCTGGTTCGCCCGCCAAGCTCTTCGCATGTTGGAAGACTTCCGCCAAAACTACGACCGACTAGACCAGCCAGTGCCCGTCAATGTTGATGGTGGCACCCTCCGCGTCGAGCTCAACCACCAAGACCAGTCGCTTCTTCCCGCGGCATTCCGTGGAACCGAAGGCGATCACCGCATCCTTGCTTGCGCACTCAACCTCATGCATGAGGGCATTGACACCGTCCTTGTTACCAAAGATGTGCCGCTACGCGTCAAAGCGGGTTCCGTCGGTCTGCCTGCAGACGAGTACCACGCACAGGACGTTGTGCTGACCGGCTACTCGGGTATGGCCGAGCTCGATGTCAACAGCGACGATATCGATGAGCTCTTCGCCACCGGTTACGTGGCCATCGACACCGAAGACCTGCCAGTCCACTGCGGTGTCAAGATGAACTCCGGTAGCCAGTCCGCGCTTGGGCGAGTGGCACCGGGCGGCGGAGTGCGCTTGGTTCGCGGCGACATTAACGCCTTTGGGTTATCCGGTCGCTCAGCAGAGCAGCGCATCGCGCTCGACCTGCTTCTCGACGACTCCGTGGGCATCGTGTCCGTCGGTGGTCGCGCGGGCACCGGAAAGTCCGCTCTGGCACTGTGCGCAGGCCTTGAGGCCGTGTTGGAGCGCGGCCTACACAAGCGCATCGTGGTGTTCCGCCCGCTCTACGCAGTAGGCGGCCAAAACCTGGGTTACCTGCCAGGCAGTGAGACCGACAAAATGAATCCATGGGCACAGGCAGTGTATGACACCCTTGAGGGCGTTGTGTCTGACAACGTCATGGAAGAAATCATGGACCGCGACCTACTTGAGGTCCTGCCGCTGACTCACATTCGTGGTCGCAGCTTGCACGACTCCTTCGTCATCGTTGATGAGGCCCAGTCGCTAGAGCGCAATGTCTTGCTCACTGTTCTCTCACGTCTGGGACGCGGCTCCCGCGTTATTCTCACCCACGACGTCGCGCAGCGCGACAACCTTCGCGTTGGTCGCCACGACGGAGTTCAGGCTGTTATCGAGAAGCTCAAGGGTCACGACCTTTTCGCGCATATCACGCTGAATCGCTCCGAGCGTTCTGCCATTGCGGAATTGGTCACAGACCTTCTTGAAGACGGCAACTAAACACAATTGTTGCGTCGTGCTGCCTCTATCGGGAACAATGGGGCAGCATGACCAACACTGGCTTTAAGTTGCGACCAGTGCGTCCGGAGGATTACCCCCAGGTACGCTCAATTTACGAAATGGGCCTCTTTACGGGCCACGCGACCTACGAGACTCAAAGTCCAACGTGGGAACAATTCACTCGGGCAAAGCTGATTGAAACGGTCTTTGTCGCAGTGGAAGAAGACAATGACGATAAACTGCTGGGCTGGGTTTCAGCGGCGCCGGCTTCGTCGAGAAGTGTTTTTCATGGCGTTGTCGAAGACTCGATCTACATTCATCCGGATGCCCGTGGCAGGGGAGTTGCGGGAGCTCTACTCGATCGCCTCATCGAAGTCTGCACCGAGCTGGACAAGTGGGCGATCCATGCGTGGGTCTTCCCCGAAAACGAAGGTTCTGCGGCACTTCACCTTTCTCGCGGATTCGAAAAAGTGGGAACCTACCACCACCTAGCCAAAATGACATACGGCGAAATGGCGGGGCAGTGGCGTGACACCGATGTTTACGAGAAGCTGCTGCCGAAGCCTGAAGAAAAAGAAGAAGCAGCAGAAAACTACTAGTTACTCCACTGTGTCCTTCAGAGTGTCCTCCCTGATTGGGAAAAGAAGCACCAGGGCAAGAATCGCCAGCGGCACCATCAGCGCGAAAACCGGAGTAAGACCATCGTTGTAGCTGACGGTAATCGCGTGGCGAAGCACCTCGGGCAGGTCGTTGACCATCGCGGGCGTCAACGACTGCGTTCCGCTGCCACCTGCGGCGAAGGCCTCTGCATAGGGTGCGCCCTCTGGCCCCATCCGCTCTAGTGCCTGCGGGATGTTGGTGTCTAGCTGACTCGTCAGATTGCCGATGAACAAAGCGCCGATTAGCGACGAGCCCAACGAGGAGCCGATCTGGCGGAAAAAGTTGTTGGCGGCGGTTGCCGTGCCCACGACAGTGATGGGGAACGAATTCTGCACGATCAGGACCAGAACCTGCATCACCAGTCCCAACCCGAAGCCAAAGACAAACAAGTACACGCCGACTGTGACAAGCGAACTGTCCGCGGTGAGACGCGACATCAGCAGTAACGACACCGCCACGATAGCCATACCGATAATCGGATAAATCTTGTATTTGCCTGTACGCGTAATCACCATGCCCACTACCGTCGACGTACCAAGCATGCCAATCATCATGGGCGTCATCATCAAGCCGGCAGCCGAAGGGCTCATGCCGTGGACCATCTGCAGGTAGGTGGGCAAGTAGGCTAGCGCACCCATCATCGCAAGTCCGAGAACAGTGCCGGCAGCGGTGGTCAGGGTCATATTGAGGTTCCGGAACAGTCCCATTGGGATGAGTGGGTCTTCGACCCTGAGCTCAACGATGACGAACAGGACAGCGGTGACGGCGGTAAGAGCAATAAGGGACAAGATTGTGGGCGAGAGCCATGCGTACTGATTTCCGCCCCATGTGGTCAGGAGGATCAGGCTCGAGGTGGAGACAGCCATAAGAAGCGTACCCAGCCAGTCAAAAGGCTTGCGGTCGCTGGTTCCAGCGCGAAGGCGGAGGACCAAGATACAAATTGTGATGGCGGCAATACCAAGTGGAATGTTCATCCACATGCCCCAGCGCCAGCCGGGGCCATCGGTGAACCAACCGCCAAGGACAGGGCCGAGCACCGAGGATACGCCGAAGGTAGCGCCCATGATGCCCATGAACTTTCCACGCTGCCGGGCAGGAATCACTTCTGCCACGATCGCCTGAGACGTGACCATCATGCCCCCGCCGCCAAAGCCCTGGATCGCACGGCCGATGACAAGTCCTTCCATGCTGTCGGCGAAACCACCCACCGATGATCCAATGACGAATACTGCGATACCGAAGATGTAGAGCCACTTTCGCCCGATCGCATCGCCGACTTTGCCGAAAATCGGCATGGCAATTGTCATGGATACAAGGAAGGCGGTGATTACCCAACTCATTTGCTCGACGCCACCAAGCTCGCCGACGATCGTCGGCAATGCGGTAGCGAAAATCATTTGTCCGAGGGAGCTCATCAGCATGGTTGTGACAAGCGCCGTAAAGACGAGACCGATACGTGGGGCCTGCTCTTGGTGGTTGGTTACCACTCAATCTCCTTTATCAAATTGGTAAATCAGTCCGGAAAATAGAAAAATCCGCAAGCGAGGGCGTGCCTGGAGTTCTTGGATTCTGGCGAGCTGGTCAAAACCTAGCCCAGCATCAGAAACGAGAGAATCAATCAGAAATAAACATGTGCTGCTTATTGCTCACATATTACACCGCGCTAAACAAACATTCGGAACGGTGAATTAGGGCGATAATCCCAACGCCTTTCATCACGGCCCAACTCCGTCTACGCTCGGTAGAAACTTAGGCATGGTCCTAGCCTAGAGTGGAAGCAGAAGAAGGAAGGTGGCAAGCGTGGGAATATTCAACCAAGCCAAGCGCAAGCCAGCAGAGCCTGATCCAAACTTTCCGGGTCTCGATCGCTCTCGTGCGACGGAACTGCGCACTGAACTTCGCCAGGCAGCCGCTCACCGCGGCGCATCGGTCCGCATTACAGGACGCAGCGTGCTGCTGGATCATCCGAGATTCGGCACAATTGATGCTGACCTTTCGGGAGCGATTCGGCAACTTTCAGCAAACGTCCACCCCAAAGCACCACAGCGCATCGCCCAGGCATTAGTGGACCAGATGCTCGCAGGGCCCCAAGGAAGGGGCTCGAAGACGGCAAACGTCTATGCTTCCCTGCGTCCCCGCCTCATCGCGGTTGCCGACGGCAATGGCGACTTCACAAATGACACCTCGCTCACTGTGGTGATCGATACGGGGGAAGGCTACAAGCGAATGGCAAACGCTGCGCTGGCGCGTATCGACGATCTTGAAACTCTCCACCACGCAGCGCGCGTAAATCTCCGCAAAGATATCGAGTCGACCTATGACGTCGATGTGAAAGAACTGCCGGACAACATGGTGGCCATTGAAGCGGTGAGCTCCGAAATCGCGAATGCTGCAATCGATCTTGATCTGGTCTTGGACACATTTGCCCCTCGAGTCGATCGTTCCAAGGGACTGCTTTTCGCGATGCCTTCTTATTCAACGATCCTTGTGTGCCCAGTATCCGAAGGCAAAGAGCTCATCGATGCGCTCAACGACGTGGCGAAAATGGCCATCACATATCCCACGGCGCGACCACTGTCTCGTTTGGTCCATTTCTGGCACGAGGGCGTCGTTGAGACCCTCTCGTCCTTTGATCGTGAAGCACAGGCCGTTGTCATTACCCCCAATGATTACCTAATGAGGCTACTGCGCGTGGACGGGGAACCCGAGGGATAAAGTTCCCTCGACGATCGGCTTGCCATCCAAGAGATAGACCAAGTCGACCAGCCCAGATTCCGGAGTAGTGATTACCCACGACCCCTCGGTACCAGTGCATTTTCTCGTCAGCGCGGTGGAGGAGTAGGTATCTGCCTCCTTGGGCTTCAGTGATACCGCGCATCCTTGATCTGGATACGTAATCATGCCGCTGCCACCGCCAAAGGTAGCTACTGCTTGCCAGCGCTCGCCTTGGGTGTCGTCGGCAAGGCTAGTCAACTCGCCGACATATGTTCCCTCGGGAGGATTATCTGGGGAGAATCCAGGGGTTTCGGGCGTGGCGGTGACAGTCACCTGAGTCGGAGGCGCTGGGGCCGATTGGTCGTCGGAAAGCGCAATCCAGCCGGCGATCACGGCCGCTGCTAGCGCGACTAGGAGCACGATGATGCCACCGACTACGACGGGTCGATTGGCGCCGGCGGCGTTCTTTAGCTGGGAAAAGGAATCTGTCATGAGGAGAAAAAGCCCGGCGCTTGAAAGATCAAGCGCCGGGCTGGTTAGGATCGGGGGGTTAGTCGCGATCGGTGTTAGCCATGTCCAACACGTCTAGGCGACGGTCAAGCTCTTCCTCGGTGAGCTTATCACCATCGACGAAGCCAAGATCGATCACGGTCTGACGGATGGTCTTGCCTTCCTTCAGCGCGGTCTTAGCCACCTTCGCTGCGTTTTCGTAACCGATTGCAGAGTTCAGCGGGGTCACAATGGAAGGTGAGGACTCCGCGAGGGTCTTCATACGGTCGATGTTTGGCTCGATGCCGTCGACCAGCTTGGTTGCAAACTGACGAGAGGTGTTAGCCAGCAGACGAGCGGATTCGAGAACGTTGCGCGCCATCATCGGGATGAAGACGTTGAGCTCGAACTGACCTTGGGTGCCTGCGAATGCGACACCAGCGTCGTTACCGATCACCTGAGCGGAAACCTGGGTAGCGGTCTCACAAAGAACCGGGTTGACCTTGCCCGGCATGATGGAAGAACCTGGCTGCAGGTCTGGCAGGTGGATCTCGGCGAAACCGGTCAGCGGGCCGGAGCCCATCAGACGGATGTCGTTGGCGATCTTGTACAGGGACACGGCAACAGAACGCATTGCGCCGGAGAACTCGACAAGTCCGTCGCGGTTTGCCTGAGCTTCGAAGTGGTTGACTGCTTCCTTTAGCTCCTGGACGCCGGTGAGCTTCTTCAGCTCCTCGGTGACCTTTGCGCCGAAGTCTGCAGGGGTGTTCAGTCCGGTACCGGTAGCGGTGCCGCCGATTGCCAGCTCACCCAGGCGAGGCAGAGTTGCCTCGATGCGCTCGATGCCGAGCTCGATCTGGCGCGCGTAGCCACCGAACTCCTGGCCCAAGGTGACCGGAACAGCATCCATGAGGTGGGTGCGGCCGGACTTAACTACGTCCTTCCACTCGGCAGCCTTCTTTGCGAGGGACTCGTGGAGCACCTTCAAGCCTGGGATGAGATCGTTGACCGCAGCTTCGGTTGCTGCGACGTGAGTAGCGGTAGGGAAGGTGTCGTTGGAGGACTGGCCCATGTTGACATCATCGTTCGGGTGAATTTCAACGCCATTAGCCTTCGCGATAGAAGCGATAACCTCGTTGGTGTTCATGTTCGAGGATGTTCCGGAACCGGTCTGGAACACATCGATAGGGAATTCCTTATCGTGCTTGCCGTCCGCGATTTCCTTACCAGCAGCGATGATGGCGTCAGCCTTTGCTGCGTCAAGATCGCCGGAATCCTTGTTGACCTGTGCACAAGCAGCCTTGAGGAGTCCAAGTGCGCGGATCTGAGCAGCTTCGAGGCCGCGACCCGAGATCGGGAAGTTCTCTACAGCACGCTGAGTCTGCGCGCGCCACAAAGCGTCTACTGGGACTTTAACTTCGCCCATGGTGTCGTGTTCGATGCGGTATTCCTGCTCGGTCATATTTCTTCCTTGTTCCTTAGGGGAGTAATCGTACGGGGATGAAAACTTAGAAAGGCACCACTGCTTCGCCCTGTGCCCCAAGGATAGTCAGAATGAGGGGTGAGGGGCGCAGTGTTGGATTGGGGTTCTGATCAGGGATTAATCGAGTGGATCGGAGTAATCGATGACGGAGTATTCCTGCAGCTTCGCCAAACGGTGAACACTTTCTACGTGACGCACTGTTCCCGACTTGGAACGCATCACGAGGGAACGAGTGGTTGCACCATTCGCACGGTAGGAAACGCCACGCAGCATGTCACCGTTGGTCACGCCGGTTGCTGCGAAGTAGCAGTGATTGGAAGCAACAAGGTCGTCCATGAGAAGAACCTTGTCTAGGTCGTGGCCAGCAGCGAGGACCTTTTGCATTTCCTCTTCGCTTTGAGGAGCCAGCTTGCCCTGGATTTCTCCACCCATGCACTTCATCGCGCAGGCGGTGATGACACCTTCTGGGGTGCCGCCGATGCCCATTGCGATATCGATGGAGTTGGTGTCCTGCGCTGCTGCGATAGCGCCTGCAACGTCGCCGTCCATGATGTAGCGCACCTTTGCGCCAGCTGCGCGGATCTCCTTGACCAGCTGTTCGTGGCGTGGGCGATCCAAAACGACAACGGTGACCTCAATGGGGAGCACACCCTTCGCCTTGGCAACGGCCTTGATGTTGTCCTCCACGGATGCGTTGATGTCGATCTTGCCTGCAGCCTCTGGGCCAACCGCGATCTTGTTCATGTAGAACGCGTCCTTCGGGTTGTACATGGTGCCGCGCTCTGCAGCCGCGATGACGGAAATCGCGTTGGGGCGACCTTCTGCCATCAGACGAGTGCCGTCAACAGGGTCGACTGCCAAGTCCACCTGGGCGCCCTCGCCGTTGCCCACCTTTTCGCCGTTGTACAGCATTGGGGCCTCGTCCTTTTCGCCCTCACCAATGACGATGACGCCATCCATGTTGACGGAGTTGATCAGCTGACGCATGGCATCAACGGCTGCGCCGTCGCCTTCGTTCTTCTTGCCGCGACCGACCCAGCGGCCTGAGGCCAACGCCGCGGCCTCCGTCACTCGAACGAGTTCCATTGCAAGGTTACGGTCGGGGCTCTCCGGCGTGTTGGTGGTCATCAGGTGTCAGCCTCCTGGGCAAGAAGTGTTAGGTAATACTTAAAGGGGTGATTGCGTAGCAACGACCAAACACCATTCTTGCACTTTTATGCTTGAGGCAGTGCGGATTCCTCACCCGTTGAGGGGTATGTGGCGTAGGTCATGCAGCGTAATGTGCTTTTAGGCGGGCACACACCGCAAATTCGGGGGTGGAGAGTGCGAAGTCCGCAGGGCGTGCAATACTTGCTGGCGTGGCAGCAGAAAAACGACCTCGGATCTTTCAAGGTGGCAAGGACATGGCGCTGACAATCGGCGTGCTCGTCGCAGTCATGCTTATTTCCGTGGGATTTACAGGTCTTTGTTCCTTCAACCCAGGCGCTCCCGAGAGCGGGCCAGTGCAAGAAGTTGACGCGAAGACTTTCACAGATATGGAAGCGCGCGCGGTCTCATTTCCACTGCGCTATCCCGAGATGCCAGAAGATTGGGTAACAAATTCGGCGCGACGGTCCATGCTTGGCGGTGAGCCAGCGCCTGTGATCGGCTGGGTGACACCGGACAAGGGCTATCTGTCCATGACTCAAACGGGAGTTGAGCTGGACAAAGCGGTCGTTGAGATCGATGATGACCCACGCGAGATATCCAGAACCGAGTCAATAGGTGGGGCTGAAGTACAGGTGTACTCATCGAAGCAAGATGGTGTACGCGATATTTGGGCTACAGATGTGGGCGACGCACGACTACTTTTTACCGGCGCTGGCACGCCGGAAGAGTTCACTCAGTTAATCGAAACCGCGGTAAAGACGGCGCCGATTCCCACTACCTAATAGGTAGCCTTACTCATTTTCTTGCGTGCCCAATGCTGCTTCAACGCGCTGTGATGCACCGTCGAGAAGAACCTCACAGCGCTTGGCCAATGCTTCGCCACGTTCCCAGTATTTCAGCGACTCGTCAAGGCTCATCTGTCCAAGCTCGAGAATCTTGACGGTCTCGATCAGCTCGTCTCGCGCCTGCTCATAGGTCAAAGTTGCAACATCCGGGAAAGCGTTCTCTCCGGCCTGACCGGTACCAAATACATTGTCTGACATAGTTATTTGCTCCTGAATATGGTTCTTTGTGATTAGTCTGCTGGTGTGGTGGACATGCTCGCTGCAGTAATAGAGCCGTCGCCGACTCTGATACGCAACTGTGATCCTGGTGGGCTCTGCGCGATGTTGGTGACCACCTGTGGAGCGGAATGATCACGCGGCACGACTTGGACAACGGCGTAACCTCGTTCCAGCGTGGCCGCCGGGCCCAGCGCAGAAATTTGTGCCCGCAACGCCTGGATCCGCGAAGTTTCTTGGCCAAGAAGATAGGACACTTCACGACGAATCATCGCAACGGCGCGGTCAAGCTCTTCTTTCCGCTGGCGGATCGGAGTGAGGGGATCGGCGAGTACCGGCCGTGAGCGAATGTTGGCTAGCCCACGGTGTTCTCGCTCTACCCAACCTCGTAAAGCTGCGGCCATCCGCTCGCGTGCTTGCCTGACAAGTTCGCGTTCTTGTACTACGTCGGGTACAACTCGCTTTGCTGCATCGGTCGGGGTGGCTGCTCGAAGATCCGCGACGTTATCCAAAACGGGATTGTCTGGCTCGTGTCCGATGGCAGACACGACGGGTGTTACCGCAGCGGCAACGGCTCGTTGTAGCGCCTCTTCGGAAAACGGTAGGAGGTCTTCGACGGAACCTCCGCCGCGGGCGATGATGATGACGTCGACATCGAGGTCGTCGTCAAGCGTGCGCAGGGCCTCGACTACTTCTGGTACGGCGTTTGCACCCTGGACCGCGGTGTTGATCACGCGGAAGTTAACGGCTGGCCAGCGGTTCTGCGCGACTGAGAGGACATCGCGCTCGGCGGCTGAACCGCGGCCGGTGATAAGGCCAATCTTCTTTGGAAGGTAGGGCAGCGGCCGTTTGCGCGAGGGATCAAAAAGCCCTTCGGCAGCAAGCTGCTTGCGCAACATCTCAATGCGGGCCAGTAGCTCGCCTTCACCGACGTGACGGATGTCTGTGACCCACAGTGAAAATGTCCCGCGACCTGCATAAAATGCTGGTTTGCCATGAACGACGACGCGATCGCCGTCCTTGAGCGGTGCGGGGAGCTTTCGCAGTAGATCAGTGGAACAGGTCAGTTGAACGCTGGTCTGCTCCTCGGTATCACGCAATGTGAGGTAGGACAGCTTCCAAGACGGCTTCATGTTGATTTGGGTCAGCTGACCTTCGACCCAGAGCCAGCCCAAACGTTCAATCCAGCCTTTGATGGTGGTGTTTACCTTGCTTACCGGCCACGGGGCCTCCGGTGTACTGGTTGGAGGCTTTTGTGCGTCTTCTGCCACCTGTGACACTCCTTACTTGGAATTCGTGGGACGGCGGGAACTTACCCAGCCTATCCTTTTAGACTGCTTTTGGTTACGCTGGGTTCCATGAGTTTTACCGATGATGCTGCAGGCAAGAATGTGCTCTTGGCTTCCCCTCGCGGATACTGTGCGGGAGTAGACCGTGCAGTAGAAACCGTTGAGAAGGCGCTGGAAAAGTACGGTGCCCCGATTTACGTTCGCAAGGAGATCGTTCACAACCGTTATGTTGTGGACACACTGAAGGATCGTGGCGTGATCTTTGTCGATGACACCGACGAGGTTCCGGAAGGTGCCCATTTGGTGTTTTCTGCTCATGGTGTTTCCCCGGCGGTGCGTGATGCTGCGGATTCGAAGAACTTGCTCACCCTCGATGCATCGTGCCCATTGGTGACTAAGGTGCACAATGAGGTCAAGCGTTTTGCCCGCGATGGCTATCACATTCTTCTTGTGGGACATGAGGGACACGAAGAGGTCGAAGGTACCTCTGGTGAAGCTCCAGAGGTAACCCACTTGATTGATGGTCTAGAAGGAGTGGACAATGCGCCAGATTTCCCGGAAGACCAAAAGCTGGTGTGGTTGTCTCAGACAACTTTGAGTGTGGATGAGACGATGGAGATTGTCGCTAGGCTGCACGAGAAATACCCAAGCTTGGAAGATCCGCCGAGCGATGATATTTGCTACGCAACGCAGAATCGCCAAGCCGCAGTCAAAGCCATTGCTCCGCGCACCCAGCTGGTCATTGTTGTCGGTTCCCAGAACTCGTCTAACTCCAAGCGCCTTGTTGAGGTTGCCCTAGACGCCGGCGCGGACGCTTCATACCTGGTGGACTACGCGCATCAGATCGATGAGGCATGGTTGGAAGGCGTAAATACCGTCGGTGTGACCTCGGGTGCGTCTGTCCCTGAAATTCTGGTCCGCGAGGTGGTGGAATGGCTCGCTGAGCGTGGCTACGGCAACGCCGAAGAGGTCACCACCACAGTGGAGACCATCACGTTCGCGCTTCCGCGCATGCTGCGCTCCATTCAAAACAAGTAGCACTGGTAGGTGCAAATAACCCCGCACACCGCGATCGTGTGCGGGGTTATTTGCATATCAAAGTCGGTCTACTGGCCGTCCCGAGCTTTCCGACGAACGCCTGTAGCTGCCATGATCACGGCCTTGACGCGCCTTGTTGCGTTCGAGAAGCTCTTGCACTGTTACTTGACTGGAACGACTGCGTGCTTCTTGGGTGGTCCGGCGATTGCGCCGATCTTCCTCGGCCACTTGTTGGCGACGAGTAATCGCAATTTCTTCGGATTTGTCGTTGAACTTTTTCAGTAGCGCGATGCGTACCACTGAGATGACTAGGCAGGCAATGACCACAGTGATGAGGGCTGGGAAAAATTGCGCTAGAGGAAAAGCCGCCATGATGAGGGCGGTTGTCGAAAACGGATCCGCGCCTTCTGCTTGCTGGGATCGGGTGACAAACCAGCCGGTAAGCAAAACGAAAATGGCGAAAAGAATTGGGATGGAAACAACCGTGAGGTAAAGCCCCTTAGGGTTAACCAAGAAGGTGACCGCAACGCAGGCGATGGCGAAAATCCACATCATCGGCCAGCCGAGTTCCTGAGCGTTCCAACTGATCAGAAAACCGGTGATCAGCGCGGCAATGATGATGCCGATGGCAGAAAGGAGTGGTAGCCCTTCAAACTTTGAGGAGGAATGGCTCCGGCTGGACAAGTGAGACACGCTTCCTCACTCTACCCGTAGGTAGCTTGTGAATCTGTTTGAAGATCGGAATGTTGAAAGTGATTGCTATCATTTACTGCTTTGCGGGGCGCGGAATTCACTGTGGAAAGTTCGACTGGCTTGTCTCCGGATCGAACAGGGACATCGAGGTCGGCGAGCTTCCTTGCAGTAACCATCACGCGCGAGTCCATTGATCCCAGCGTGGAGTTGAATGCTTCCACTGCTTTATTTAAGGAGCTTCCGACGCGGTTATAGTGATCGGCCATTGTGTTGAGGCGAGTGAAGAGTTCAGCCCCAAGTCGCTGGACTTGTTTGGCGCGTTCGGAAATGTCTTCGTTTTTCCAACCAAGGCCCACGGTACGAAGAAGTGCGAAGAGCGTTGTCGGGGTGGCAAGAACGATGTCTTTGGAGAAGGCGTAGTCCAACAAGTCGGGGTCTTGTTGCAAGGCGGAGTCGAGAAAAGGATCTGCCGGTACGAAAAGGACGACAAACTCAGGCGTGGGCTGAAAGGCCGAAATATAGTCTTTCGACGCGAGGGTGTCGACGTGTTGGCGGAGCAAGTGGGCATGCCGATGCAAGTACCCTTGCTTCTCTTCAGGATCATCGGTGTCTAGCGCGTCAAGATAGGAGGAGAACGGTACTTTCGCATCGACGATGACGTTGCGCCCGCCGCTAAGATGCACGAGCATATCGGGGCGGTAAAGCTGTCCACGGACCCGTGCGGAGGTTTGGACGTCAAAGTCGCAGTGTTCGATCATGCCACCGAGTTCGACGACGCGTTCAAGCTGGATCTCGCCCCAGCGACCACGAACTTGTGGAGAGCGCAAAGCGGTAATGAGCTGGCTAGTGCGGTCTGACAAGCGCGCAGAGGTACGTGTGATTGCTTGGACCTGGCTGGCGATCGCGGAGTATGCGACGGCTCGATCCTCATCAATGTCGTTGATGTGGTTGCTTAGGCGCTCGAGTTCTCGCGTGACAGGGGTGAGATCGACGGGTGTTGGTAGTTCCGGAGCGGGTGCTTGGGCGACAGTGGGCTGCTGGCCTCGGTACAGGTAGCCCAAGGCAAAACCCAATGCGAGGCAGCAAAGGGCAGTGACAAAGACGATTCCGACAGTACTCATAGTCAGTACTGTCTCATACGGTCACGACATCACTTGGAACGGTTCCGCAATTGATCGAATAAACGTTTGATTTTGGGTGATGAAAGGGTGAACCGCGGTTGGCGTTGAGCGCTGCTTGTGAGGTCATCGAGTTTGTCGTCGTTAAGCGAGCCGGAGGAAGACGCGGACTCTTCGGGAATGGCGGTGGGCACCCACCCCAGCTTCTCGCGCCACTTCTCTCGCTGGTGGAAGGCTTCTTCCTCACTGATTCGCGCGACTAGCTCGCCTTCCTCGGTGCTAAAGGCCAACTCGTCGGCATCCTTCTCGCCTGCGTGGATCGCCGTCATATCTTGGATGTAGCGGAATACGACGGCGATCATCGCGGCTACCGGCACCGCCAAGAAGGATCCGATCAAGCCGAACATGCCACCGCCGATAGTGACCGAGACCAGCACGATCACCGGATGCAGGTTCATAGCCTTTGATTGGAGCATCGGGGAGAGGACGTTGCCCTCGATCTGCTGTACGGCCAAGACGATCACCAATACGATGACTGCCTCGGTAAAACCCAGCGAAACCAAGGCGACGAGGACTGCGAGTGCACCAGCGACAACAGCGCCGACGATCGGAATGAACCCGGCGATAAAGGTGATCACAGCGAGTGTGAACGCCATCGGGACCCCGACAATGGCGATGCCGACACCGATGAAGAGGGCGTCGACAAGCGAGACAACCGCTTGAGCACGAATAAACCCGCCGAGTGTATTCCAAGCTCGAGTGAGTAGCTCGGTGGCATGCAAACCGACGCGACGCCCGGTGGCAGAACGCAACCAGGGGAGAAATTTGTAGCCGTCCTTGAGGAAGAAGAACGTCAGGACTAGGACCACACCTAACGTGACCACGATCGATGTAGCGGTGCCGATGCCGGAGAAGATTCCACCTGCGATCGTGCCGGCCTGTTCTTGCAACCACGCCGCGATTTCATCGATGACCTGCTGTAGATCGCTGCCATCAACATTTAGCGGGGGACCTTGAGCCCAGAGCTGCAGGCGCTGAATTCCCTCAAACGCTTGGAGGTAGAGGAACTGGGATTGGCTCGCGATGTCAGGCGCGATCAGGAAGACCAAAAAAGCCACGGTGGCAAAGAAAATCAAAATTGAAACAAGCGCCGCAAGCCCTGACGGGATGCCGATTTTGCGCATCCACGTAGTAGGCGGCGCCAGCACCGTGCAAATGATGATTGCCAGAATGACCGGCAGGATGCCTGCCCACAGGGTCTTGACCACGTACCAAAGTGCATAGGCAAATACAGCGATGATCAAAAGTCGCAGCGCAAACATCGCCAGCGATTTAATCCAGCCGTTGAGGACGATGGAACGGTCGACTTGGTCGGGCCGCTCCGCAGCGAAGGACTCCGCGAGGTCATCGAGTTCGTCATCAACGGGCAATTGCGCATTGACAACGTGCTCGGGGGTGTTGCTTTGGGAAGTCACCTTATCTATATTGCCCTATTCCTCTTTCGAAAGCAGGTGTGGGATAGGATTGGGGGCCGTGAGCCTTACTCTTGGAATTGTTGGACTGCCCAACGTTGGTAAATCGACCCTGTTCAATGCGCTGACACGCAACGACGTTCTCGCTGCGAACTACCCGTTCGCCACCATCGAGCCAAACGTCGGCGTTGTTGAGCTTCCCGACGAGCGTTTGACCCGTCTCGCGGAGATCTTCGGATCCGAGCGCATTCTTCCTGCGACTGTGTCTTTCGTTGACATTGCAGGCATTGTCAAGGGCGCTTCCGAGGGCGAAGGCATGGGTAATGAGTTTTTGGCCAATATCCGCGAAGCGGACGCGATCTGCCAAGTGGTTCGCGCATTCTCCGACGAGAATGTTATCCACGTCGATGGCAAGGTTGACCCCAAGGAAGACATCTCGGTGATCAATACCGAGTTGATCCTCGCTGACCTCCAGACCATCGAAAAGGCACTGCCTCGCATGGAGAAAGAAGCGAAGAAAGACAAGGAGTTGGCTCCAACAGTTGAGGAAGCCAAAAAGGCGCTTGCCATCCTAGAAGATGATCGCACCTTGTTCTCTGCCTCGAAAAGCGGCGAAATCGATCTCGACCTCGTGCGTGACCTGCACTTGATGACGGCCAAGCCTTTCCTCTACGTATTCAACTCCGACGAGTCTGTGCTTACCGATGACGCGAAGAAGCAGGAATTGCGCGATCTAGTTGCTCCGGCCGACGCTGTCTTCCTTGATGCCCAAACAGAGACTGAACTGCTCGAGCTTGACGACGAAGACGCCGCTGAACTCCTAGAATCAGTCGGCCAGACCGAACCGGGTCTGCAGACGTTGGCCAAGGCTGGTTTCAACACACTTGGCCTTCAGACTTACCTGACCGCTGGTCCAAAGGAATCCCGCGCGTGGCAGATCCGCAAGGGCGATACCGCGCCTCAGGCTGCTGGCGTGATCCACACGGACTTTGAAAAGGGCTTTATCAAGGCCGAGATCGTGTCGTTCGCTGACCTTGATGAACTTGGCTCCATGGCCGAGGCCCGTTCCAAGGGCAAGGTTCGCATGGAAGGCAAGGACTACGTCATGCAGGACGGCGACATCTGCGATTTCAAGTTCAACGTCTAAGCGGAGTTGCGTCGCCGAGAGCGATCTGAAACACACTCGCGACGGCGAGCTAAGCAATAGCGATCGCTACAGAAGAGGTGCCCACAATTGTGGTATTTCCACGCCTATTGGCCAGGAACGACTAATCCACTCTCGTACGCGAGGATCACAAGCTGAGCACGATCGTGCGCTCCGACTTTAGTCATGATCCGGTTAACGTGGGTCTTTGCCGTATGCGGTGAGATAAACTTGTCTGTTGCGATTTCCTGATTGGACAGTCCACGGCCTACCGCGATGAGCACCTCTAGCTCCCTCTCAGTGAGCCTTTCGATTTCGCGTGTAATCAAAGGAGTACCGGCGATCTAATCGGGGCCAAGTGCGAGAGCCTTCGCCGGGATATGGGCCAGCCGTCTCGTCCGGGATTTCCTCCATTGATGCTGAAACAGTAAACGGTACTCCCTGATCGACGACTTCGTCCGCGGGTGGATCGAGCAAACGGCCTTCATGCGCGGGTCCATGCGGAGTACTAATTGGGCCTTGGCTGACTAAGAAAAATCAAACCAAGATTGGGAAAGTAAAACGTCCCCCTAACGCAGTCACCTCGTACTACAAGTGCAGTATCTTTTGAGGTACTACGGGAGGGGGATCTCAAGGGCGTAGCAGCGGCTCAGGCTTGCAGCGCGAGCTGCACAGCCAATGAAAAGGCCCGTATACAACGCCAAGTCTGTGCGATTTGCCAAACGTGTTTAGGTTGGCGTTATCACCGGCAACTGCTCTACGAGTGAGCTGCGCATGGAAGGTAGGCTCCAATGCTGCGCCTGATAGCGGTTAACCCAGCTCAGCGTGGAAAAACTCGACCACCTGCGGCCAGCTATCTTCTAGACCCGCCTGGTTGCTTTCGATGCTTCCACCGAGTATATCGAGGTTGTTGTAATGGTCGCTATTGGGCTTCGCAGGTGGCCCTTGAACTAGATGCCCAGCGTCGGGATAAGCCAATACGGTGACTTCCGGCCCGCCGTGTTCCTTCGCGCGGGCCTCTACCTTGCGCGCCATGTCGCAAGCAGGCCACAGGGTATCGTCCTCACCACACGTCATGAGTACCGGGCCGGCAGAGTTCTCCACGGGAATTACTGCCTTCTCTTCCGCATCGGGCGCGGCAACGAGGGATGCGCGGTACATGTCGGCGATTTCCCTGGACGAAGGTTGTCCACCGTAAGGCACGTAGGGAAGTGGCTCTCCATCGGCCGACCACGTCGAACCCAGCTTCGCCATCGCCCACGGTTTGGCCATGTCGATTCCCGCCCACACTACGTGCGAAGGGGCAGCCGCCACTGTTGCCTTGATCGACGTGTCGCGGCTGGCAATCAGCAGCGCGGCCTCGGCACCCTTGGATCCTCCAAAGATTCCTACGGCATCGGGATTGACCTCCGGCTGTTCACTAAGCCACGACAGCGCGGTGTCAAAGTACTCCAAGGGAAGATTTTCCATGATCTGGGGTTGATCAGCGGCACCGTAATAGGACAAGGCCATCGTCGTAAAGCCCTCGTCGTTCAGCGTTTGCGCGATTGCGTCTGTGCCACCGCTCAGGCCACCTTCGGAGCCACCAAGCACCAAGATTGCCGGGGAGTTGGCTTCAGCCGGGTAGTAGTTGGCCAGCAGGCCATCTTCGGTGATGCGTTGGCCACCATCCCCGGGCTCTGCAACATCGAAACTAGGTGCCCAAGGCTTCCAGATCATCAACGCGATCATAGCTATGACCAGCAGGAGTACGAGTACTCCGATGAAGATTCCAATCCATTTCAATGCGCGTTTCATGGCTGTGATCCTTAAAAGGGGAGGGTCTAACTCCATCGTAGATCAGCCAGTGTGCGGGCAGGCTAGGATGTGACGCATGACTAATGAATATGATCCCCAAACAAACGCCGCGGAGTGGGACGAGCGCTACTCGGAAAGCGATCGCATGTGGAGTGGCAACCCAAACGGTTCGCTTGTCGCTCTAGTCGAGGAATTCACCCCAGGCACCGCCGTGGACGTAGGTTGTGGCGAAGGTGCCGACGCTTTGTGGCTCGCAGACCGTGGTTGGGAGGTCACCGCGATCGATCCTTCCAAGGTTGCCATTGAACGTGCAAAGCTTCACGACGAACATAGCCGCGTGAATTGGCTCGTTGCCGGTGTGCAAGAAGCCACATTGGACGGGGGATTCGACCTCGTCGTCGCAATGTACCCGGCAATTACCCGGGGCCAGGGAGAAGAAAAGCTGCTCGATCTTGTGGCCCCGGGCGGTCACCTGCTCTTTGTTCATCATGTGATCGATACCGAAACAATGGAGTCACATCCACACTTTGCGACGATGGTGATGCCGGATCACATTGAGCACCTCGCGAACCAGGCCGGCTGGAACGTAGTGATTAGCGAGGACCGCGAACGCCATGTGTCGCACGGTCGAGGCGCGGGGCACACAACGGATCGCGTCGTGCTGGTGCGTAAACCGTAGTCTTTTCTACCACTGGATCTGTCCAACGTGGTCGATGACCTGGATGGACTCCAGCGCTGGGCCTTGTTGCGCCGGAGTAGTGAACGCGAGGCCCGTTCGCTCTTCGATGGTGGCAAGTGGCACTTGGTGGGTGTTGAATTTGTCCAGATTGAGGATTTCTAGATCGGCCAAGTCCTGTGACAACAGGAAGCCCTGCGCTCGGAGTTCGTCCTCTGTGACGTAGTAGATGATCTTGAAGAACTCCCGTGGGATGGAATAACCCCGGTAAATCCGGTCAGATTCTTTGAACACAGGCCCGCCGATGACAGAGATGCGGAGTTTATCTACCTCGACAGCGGCGAAGAGGGAATCTTCGAGCTCGCCCCAGACACCGTCGCGGCTGGATTGGTTGAAGGTGTTCATCTGGGGTGCGATGTTGGTAAAAGTGAAGGAATCGCGGTTGGCTTTCATCGCTTCTTCGCGATTTCCCCAGGTCAAGTCCGCGCGCCGGGCGATATGACCGCGGTCAAGATCGTTGCCCTTGTACAGGTCATCGCCGGCCTGGAACTCGCGTGAGAAGCGCGAATCGTAGTTGAACGAGATCCCTTTCCGGCTAAGGCGCTGGATATTTCCGCCATCGACGTTCCAGGCAACCCAGCGAGCAAACTTTAGCTTTTGCGACTGTGCCAGGCTGAAGTGTGTGTAGTCGATGGTTGTTGAGTCGTGGAGGGTGACGGCGTCGTCGATAAGCTCGGGGCTCATGTCTGGAACGGCAACCTCGGATGCGAGAAAGGCCGGATCGAAGCCCAGTGCCTTCTCCAGCGCGGCCTGTTGCGCGTTCTCGGAGTCCAGCGAAAATTCCAACTTGTCGCGTACCGACGAGGCGTAGCAGGCAAGGGCTGTTTCGGTGTCCGGCGTGTCAGAACCGGCGAAGTGCAGCCCGCCCATGACATTAGATGTGTGACCGTTTCCGGCTTTGAACATCCAGGCTGAACCGGAATCACCACCGTCACTGAGCTGGTCGAAAGCCTTGATATGCCGAGGGTCCGGCTCAATCTCGAAGCAGCCGATGGACTTTTCGCCGATGGAGCCTCCATAATCCAGTGACACCATTGTTTCCACTCGCGTGACCACTCCGTGTGAGACACCGGTGGTGCGCCCTGATTTGATGACCTTATCGTCAAGCTCGGGATCGGCGATTTCAGCTGGGGTAACGCCCAGCTCCATGATGTCTGTGTTGAAGCCGCGCTGGCTGATGCTGGCGAGTGCCGCATCGCCCGCGGCACCAAGGTGAGAACGCAGCAAGGTGCCAAACTGATTGCCTGCTTGGCTGTTGTCGTCATGGGTGCCCGGCTGGAGGACGGTATCGCCGATGTGGCCTTCTGGTCCGTGGAGGACATGCCAATTAGACAGCACGGCCGGTTGCCCAGTGGAGCGATCGTAAACGATTGCACCGAGTGTTCCCGCAGAAACGGTGGGGTGGGAGATGCTTACACCAGGTACGAGTGGGTCGATGCGACGTCGGCGGTCGTCGTCAAATGCTTCTGGAACAACTTGGTAAGCCAGCTCGTAGGAGCGCTGTACTACATCGGTGATGAGCTGGACTCCTGAAGAATCGACCATCTCCGGAATCAAAGAGGTGCCCAAAGTTTCGAGTTCAGGGCCTGAGACTTTCTCTCGAACCGTGAACTGAAAGCAGAGCGCATCCGTCCTTTTGCCGTCGACAATCTTGTAGCCGATACCGACAGAGGTGATGTTGGGATCTTTCAAATAGTGGACGCTGTGTCGACGAATCCACGCTTTCCATTCGGGGCGGACCTTGGGTGCTTCAGAAGACATGCACTCCAGTGTGCCTATTTATCGTAAAAAAGTCATGACAAATATTTCGCAGTGGTGCACTGCGGCGTCGGTCAGTTCCTTTTCTGAAGTACCGGTGGCGGCTTAGTGGACCTCGAGATTTGAGTATGGGCTGACGATGTACAAGCCCAATGGGATCGTCGTATCGCTTGGCCAGCCGCTTTGATCGCCAGGTGTGAGTGTGATGCGCGACCCTACGAGTGGCTCCCACTCAGCCGAGTCGTCAGTGTACTTAGTTTTCTCGCCAAGCTTAACTTCGGCGACCGACTTAGTGATGCGGTCACCTGCTTTAGGTCCAGTGATTTCTTGAGGTTCATCCAAAACCAAAATGTAATACCTGTTGTCGGCCGGTTCACCGTTGGGAACAGGCGCGCCTTTCAAGGCCTCGGCTGTGTTTCGCACCGTCACCGTACCGGTCAAACGAACCTGCCCATCGTCCATTGGGGCGGCCTCACCTGGGGCAGCCTGCGAGATATTGCCAGTAGCCAGCGCATCAATGCCGGAAGGATCAGTTGTCTTGTACCATTCCAAGCGAAAGCCATCGTTCGGGCCGGCTGACACTGACTGGATCTTCGACTCGCCCGACTTCACTAGCTTCTTGCCTTCTAAAACGTATCGTTGCGCATCACCTGTTTGGCTCACTGACTGGTAGCCCATTTCAATCAGACCGTTGCCATCGGAAGTGCCGTAGAGATTGGCTCGACTGCCACCCGCCGAACGCGCACCCCAAATCAAGACATCGTCGGAGTGGATGACATCATCGACAGAATTTCCAGTAGTAAAAACCATTACCGGTGAAAATTCCTTACTGCCCACCTTGATCAGTAGTTCTGGTCGATCATCACCTGTCGCCTCAACGACGGTGTATTCGTACGTGCCATCCGGAACATAATCCGCAGCAGGATTTACTGGATACGCGCCGGGATCCGCTACGACTGCACGATAGGTGTCGGCCAGGGCTGAAAAGTCATTTCCCCCGGTGGCCTGTTCGGGCTCTTCTTGAACGCTGGCGGCGCTATTGTCAGCCTCTTCGCCGGCGTCCTCTGGTGGCACGGTGGTGGTCAGCGTCATAGTCACAGGGGCACCGTCGCCGGTGCATGCAGTGAGTACGAGCGCACCGGTAACAGTAACTGCGGCTGCTGCAATGCGAGCGGCGGAACGGATTTGTAGCATCCCAGGTGCCCTTCAAGTCAGTGAGGTAGGCGAGTTGCGGCGGCCTGGGTTGGTCGGAGACTAGGTTTTACCCTAGGAGGACGATCAGCATCATGGCACGGCCCAGCAAGTACGACACCGCCACCCAAGAACGCGCGGTACGTATGTACTTCGAACGTCTCGAAGACGGCGACATCTCCAAGGCAGCCGCCCGCCGAGAGATCGGCGAACTGCTCGGCGTAAAGGAATCCACCCTGCGCAACTGGATCCGAAAACAGGAAAAGCAGGAACAAGCACCCCAGCCCGGCTCCCTGTCCTACGAGCAGCTCCAGGCTGCCTACGAGGAGCAGGCCAAGGAAGTCGCCAAACTGCGACGAGCCAATGAGATCCTCAAGACGGCGTCAGCTTTTTTCGCCCAAGCGGAGCTCGACCGCAAACTTCGGTAGTCGTGGATTTCATCCGCACCTACCGGAACCGCTTCGGGGTCTGGCCAATCTGCGAAACCTTGACTGCCCACGGCATCGCGATTGCCCCGAGCACCTTCTACGCGCACCAGTCCCGCGGCTTCGGCCCCACCGGAGCCGAACTCGACGAAGCGTACGCCGCCCACCGCATCTACCGACTGTGGGAGGACAACCGCAAGGTCTATGGCCGGCGCAAGCTCTGGAAAGCAGCCATCCGTGACGGCATGCTTATTGGTCGTGACCAGGTGGAACGGCTGATGAAGATCACCGGCATCCGCGGTGTGTCCCGCGGGATGCACCGCAAGAAGACGACCGTGGCCAATCCTGCGCACCGCCGGCACCCGGACTGAATAGGCCGTCGGTGGAGGTATCCGTCGCATCCGGATCAGTGGTGGATCGCGGACTTCACCTACGCCTGGACGCGGGAGGGATTCTGCTACGTCGCCTTCATCGTCGACGCCTACTTGCGGCAGGTCCTCGGCTGGGTCGTCACCACGGTGATGGACACTAGGATGGTGCTCATAGCCCTGGAACACGCGTTGTTCAGTCGCAGACGCACCCGCATGGATTTCACCGCCACCGGCATCGTTCACCATTCGGACGCTGGGGTCCAGTACACGTCGCTGGCGTTTACCGACGCGCTGGCAGACGCCGGACTCCAGGGCTCGATCGGCTCGGTCGGTGATGCTCTGGACAACGCGATGATGGAGTCGACGATCGGGCTGTACAAGACTGAGCTCATCGACGTCGATCCCGCACGCACATGGAGGGATGCCCGGGAGGTCGAAACGGAAACGGCCTCGTGGGTCTACTGGTACAATCACCAGCGTCTGCACTCGTCGATCGGTGACGTTCCCCCGATCGAATACGAGCAGGACTACGAGGAATTCAACACCACCCGAAAAGCCCAGTAAGGCTTTTACCCGTAGTCTCCACAAAACTCAGGCCGATTCAAGTTGCGACCTTATGAGTTAGATCTTGAACAAGCATATCGCCATTCCTTCGATTGTCCACGCGGAAATAAAACTGGGTGATCTACAGTAGAGGCCATGTCGCCCGACAATATTTTGCTGCGCCTGCCGGAAGAACAAGACGCATACATCCGGCAGGTTTTTGCTGAGTTGCACGCGCGGGGGCTACCACAACAGAACCAAACACCGCACATCACGGTGACGTTTTCGCCGCGGATGGATCAGGTGGTCGTCGACAAGGCGAAAGAGCTTCTGCCAGCCTTGATGCCGTCCACGATGGCGCGGGTCGGAGTGGTTGTCTTTGGTACCAAGAGTAAGCAGACAATCGCGTGGCTGCTCGAGGCCGATCCGTTGCTCGAGGAAGCGGCCCGCGAGCTCAGCGCACTGAATCCGGATGGCAGGGGGCGGAGGTGGACTCCTCATTTAACCGTGGGTTTGCGTATTCCGCGTGGCATTGTGCCGGAGTACATGAAGGCTCTGGACGAGGTCACTTCGGGACATTTCAAGGAAGTTACCGCGGAGCGCGCAGTGCTGTGGCGTCCAAACATCCAGGAGCTCACCGAGTTGGGCTAGTCACGACGAGGCGCAACGCCGGCGGTGATCTCACGTGCCCAATCACAATCACGGTGAGATTCTGCACCGATATAGTCCAAAGGAGTGTCGGAGCCCCACAGGATGATGTTCCCGTATGCGCGACCGCCCAACATTTCGGCTGGTCCGATTGCGCCAACATAGTCGAAAACCTTGAGCATCCCGGCGAGTTCTTCCCGCGCGCCGGGAAGACCCTCCCGATCACCACAGTTCGCGATGTACAGCCCGCCAGGTGCAAGTGCGCGTTTTACTGCTTGGAAGAACCCCACAGTTGTCACGTGGCGGGGTGTGGAAGGGCCGGCAAAGACATCACGGATCAGCACGTCGACATCCCCCGGTTCCAAAGCGTGGGTGGCGTTGCGGGCTTCATTGATGTCGATGAGGAGATCGTCGGAAAGCGAAAAAGCCCACCGGACAAGTTCACCGAGTTTCCCGTCGATTTCGACCACAGTATTCCTCGTAGCGTGCCATTTGTCCACGCAGTAGCTTGGCAATGCGCAGCCAGCCCCGCCCAGGTGGACGATATGGGCCAGCGGACGCTTGGTGATGACCGGTTCAATGGCCGCGGCAATCCAGTGCATGTAGGGAAACACGAGGACGCGGGGAGCACCCAGGATGACCTGAGAAGAAGGAACATCGTTGATTTCTAGAACGTAGGATCCGTCACGATGTGGGTCGGCGATAATTCGGGCGGTACCGGTGTCGATAGGGAATTCGCCCTCGATCCGCTTTTTCGGGTGGCGAGGTTTTCGAGTGTGCGTCATAGCTGGTGGAAACTGTACCTAGGCAAGGAAT
The DNA here is from genome assembly GCF_030252165.1 of Corynebacterium breve. Classification (NCBI taxonomy): domain Bacteria; kingdom Bacillati; phylum Actinomycetota; class Actinomycetes; order Mycobacteriales; family Corynebacteriaceae; genus Corynebacterium; species Corynebacterium breve. The sequence goes on from NZ_CP126969.1 coordinate 760,195, forward strand.
AACGGCGCGAGCAGGTTCGTCGCGGAGTGGACAAGACCAGCGGGAAGGACCGATCCTGATACGTGGCGAAGCCAGCCGAGGAGCCAGCCGGAAATGAACTGCAGGATCAGCAGTGGCCAAACCTGAACACTAACGGCAAGCAACATCAGGTGTGGCAAGAAGAAGATGACTGCTTGGAAAAAGTTGCCAAGTGTGAATCCAAAGCGGCGAACCAAAAGGCCACCTAGAAAACCACGGAAAAAGATCTCTTCGCCGAAAGCGCGAAAGATCACTCCGACCACCGCGATAATCGACGTTGCGTGGCCGACGACAACCCCGGGCTGGTCGAGCAGATGGCTATCAATGAAGAATGACAACACCCATGTCAGCGCGCATATGCCCAGAAGAATCGCCACTGCCCACAGGTAGGAGATTGGTGTACCACTCGTGATGCCCGTGTTCTTCAGCGCTTGGCTTCGGGGGAGTGATCGCTTGGTCGTCATGAACACGATGTAGGCGATCGTAGGGATGGATAGCAGAAGTAGCTCGACCATAATCCCAGTATAAGCGCGGCTTTAGTGCGCGATCCGGAGTTAGGCCCATCAGCCACGTGTTAGTATATGCATATGAACGCAGATACGAAGAAGCAGGCGTTGTCGGCGGAATTGGTGGATGCCACAGTTCAGACTTTGGGGCTTCTGGCCAATGAAACTCGGTTGCGGCTCTTATGGGAGCTGCGCGGGAGGGAACTTACAGTCAACGACTTGGCGGAACGGGTGGACAAACCAGGCCCCGCTGTATCGCAACACCTTGCCAAACTGCGACTTGCAGGGCTTGTGGAGTCGCGTCGGGAAGCGCAATTTATCTTCTACCGAAATGTTAATGAGCACGTAGAACGACTGGTTACTGATGCGGTGTACAACGCGGAGCACCTACTGTATCCGGAACCAGCCCACCACAAGTACACAGGCGGACAACAATGAGCCACGACCATGACCATGAACACGAGCATCATTCGCATGATGATCTCGGGGTGTGGGGACAAATCAAGCACGCCCTGACACCACATTCTCACGATGCCGCAGAGCAGATACTCACTGCGGAGGAATCTACCCAAGAAGGCATCAAAACTGCGTGGATTTCATTGTTAGGCATGGGAGCCACTGCGGCAGCACAGTTGATTATCGTCTGGATTTCGGGGTCTCTGGCATTGCTGGCGGACACGATCCACAACTTTGGGCACCTAGTAACCACGATCCCGTTGCTGATGGCTTTCTACTTGAGTCGGCGCAAGCCAACACATCAGTACCCGTATGGTTTGAAGCGTATCGAGGATCTTGCAGGACTATTGGTCACCCTCGTCGTTGTTTTGACCATCGTGCTGATCGTCGTTGAGTCACTGATGGCCCTGGCCTCGCCTCCTGAGCTTAGCCACCTGGGCTGGGTATTCGCAGCAGGGTTGGTTGGCTTTTTGGGTAACGAGATCGTCGCCATTTACCGAATTCGCACCGGCCAGCGCATTGGATCTGCGGCATTGATCGCAGAGGGGCAGCATGCGCGCGCAGATGGGCTAACCTCCATCGCAGTGGTGCTCGGCGTCGTCGGTGTGTGGCTCGGGTTTGAACGCGCCGATGCGGTTGCGGGACTTCTCATCGCAGCTGTGATTACTGGCACCATGTTCAATTCCCTGCGAATCGTCATCAGGCGCATTCTCGATGGCGTCGATTCAGAACTCATGGAAGCGATGCATCATGCGGTGGAACACGTACCTGGGATCGTTGCAGTCGAGCGGGTACGCGCGCGTTGGTTGGGGCATCGCATGGAGGCTGACGTTCTGGTCACCGTGGCAGGCAGCTCGACCGCCCGTGAGATTCAAAGCGTGACGGACAAGATCAACAGCGCTTTGCGGGAGAAGGCTGCAAACCTTGACGTGATCACCGTCCAGGTGAATCCAGCGACCTAATCGCGATCAAGACTCCTCAGGTAAAACACCCTGACGATCGCCCATCGCGTCGCATCCACGATGGGCCGCGCGGCCTTCAACCACCACGTAGCAGGCTCAGAGGAAGCATCGATATGCAGAGTCAGCGTGCCATCTGGGGCCTGCTTAACGACGAAGCGTTCTTCACCGGATTCCACATGCCCTGGCAACGTCCCGTAGGCGAATCCGCGACAGTGCGCTTCGTCGATAAGTGCGACAACTCGGCACCCAAATTCCTTGGAAAGTCGTCCCACTCCTAGCTTCATCATGATTACCGAATCCAGTTGCAGCGGGAGGTCAGAAACCCGGACGGAGAAGAATGATCGCTGCACCGACCAAGAGAGTAGCCGATTGGTGACAGTGTCGAAATCCTTAGTGGGCAGTACCCTGCTACAACTGAGCCGAGGAAGCGAAGTGGCAGCTTCGGGGTGAGAGACTCCCACTGGTGCGTATGTGAGGGGATGTGCGCGGAGAGTTGCGGAAGTTGCGTGGTCGAGAAACGACACCTTTTTAGATGAAATAGTCAGCTCCCAGGGTCAGTGAAAACTAGTTCTGTGCGCCTTCAATTGTAACGTTTGTCGACTTGATTACAGCGGTGGCAAGGGAGCCCACTTTGAGATCAAGATCCTCAACAGCTTCAGTGGAAATCAGCGACACAACACGGAATGGACCACACTGCATCTCTACTTGGCTCATGACCGAATCGGAGGTCACTTTGGTTACCAGACCTGTGAGATGGTTACGGGCGGAGCGCTTGTTAGCGTGTGGATCGAGGGAGTCGATGTCTTTCTCAGCAGCGATTTCCTGTGCGACCTTGGCAAGATCCGCGCCGTGAATGGCGCTGCGACCCGAAGAATCCTTTTCTGCTTCGAGCCTTCCTTGGGAAACCCAGCGACGCACGGTGTCATCGGAAACACCAAGAAGATGCGCGGCGGTGCTGATACGAATCAAAGTCATATCAGTATGTTATCAACTTGAGTGTTCAGATCTTAAGTCGATGAGTTGATGGTCATACGGCGTGTCTACTGTCCTTGGTTCGCCGGTGCTTGACGGTTCCGTGGTTGCGCAAATACTGCTCCCGAAAGCGCGCACCAGAGTCATTAAACCTATATGGACAAAAGCGGTAGAAAGTATGGGAAATGTTTTATTTGAGCAGGTGTGCCCGCAAGTTCTCCCCAACTAGTGGGTGATTCTTCCTTTGTGTCGGCCAGCCAGCAGGAGGTGGTCGCTACTCATTCGCGAGGATGTCGAATCTTTAACTTCTCACCTGAGCACACCCGCTGGGCGTCCCGGTTTCGCTGTTGTCTTTTTGTACTAAACCGACGCTCCAATGGGGCCGGCGATATGGATGTCGATACAATAATGGGAAATGTTTCATTTTTATAAGGCTCTGGGGGCCGGTTGATTGGGCGGAGAAACTTCACGGCGTTTGCTTTACGGGGGTAGTAATGGAGGTAATCTTTGTGATGGGATGTCACGATTTATAGTGCAGCGACAGGTCTGTCATAGGCAATGCATATTGCTCGGGTTTGGGTTTGCATAGTACGCATTCCGAATTTCCCTACAGGGGCAAAAGCTGACGAGTAAGATTCGTTTGGTGAATTCGGCCAACGCTTTTTCCGTGCGCCCAGAAGTCCCCAGTGACGTCGACCAGATCCGCATGGTCAACCTCGATGCATTTCCGGGGCGAGGCGAGGCGGAACTCGTCGACAAGCTTCGACGCAGTGGATCATGGATTCCTGAATTCTCGGTAATCGCAGAGTCTCACGGCAAAGTCATCGGCCATGCGTTGGCTACTCGGTGCTATATCGGGGGCCACAGCGCGCTTGCTTTGGCACCCTGTGCTGTGCTTAGAGAGCATCAGCATCAAGGGGTGGGAACTGCAGTGATCCGAGCACTTCTTGAAAAGGCCGAACAACTGGGCGAATGCTTCGTCATTGTGCTTGGGCATCCCGAATACTATCCGCGTTTTGGATTTCAACCAGCCGTGCAGCGGGGGATTTCACTATCGATCGAAGTTCCGGAAGAGGCTTTGATGATTCTAAAGCTAGGGGACGTTTCGCTTGATTATCCAACAGGTCAAGTCGTTTACGACCCAGCATTTGGCATCTAATTGCTCCTGAATTTTCCAGGCACAATGCATACGGTTGAAATCAAAGGAGGCTTCACATCATGACACACAATGATTTCGACGGATTCACCGTAATCATCACCGGCGCTGGCTCTGGGATCGGTAGAGCCACAGCCCTCGAGCTTGCAGCGCGAGGCGCGTACGTAGTGGCGTGCGATATTGCGGACACTGTAGAGACGCTTGTCGACGACATCACCGCCCTCGGAGGACAAGCGAAGGCGATTCGAGGGGACATCACCAACCAAGGCATCATCGATGCAACCGTCGAGCGTGCCATCGATCTAGGCGGAACCCTGTGCTTAGTGAATAACGCTGGCGTCATGGACAATTTCGCGGGCGCGGCTTACGTGGACGATGCCACCTTGGAACGCTCCCTTGCGGTCAACCTTGTTGCTCCGTTCAAGATGATTCGCGCAGTATTGCCACACATGCGCGAAGCTAAGCGAGGGGCGATTGTGAATCTTGGGGCAGAGGCATCATTCCGAGGCGGAGCTTCTGGCGTTGCAGACACGATGGCTAAACACGGCCTGGTGGGTCTGACGCGCAACACCGCTTACATCTATGCGAAAGACGGTATCCGAGTAAACCTCATCGGTCCCGGAAGTGCCTCGACAAACCTTGCTAGTGGCTTTGATCCGTTTTCGATCGACCCCGATCATGGGATGGATGCGATCACACCGGTCCACCAGTCGTCGATTCGCTCGGCCCAGCCGGAGGAATTAGCTCGCGTTATTGTATTTCTGTTGTCCGACGCAGCTAGTTACGTAAACGGCGCAGTTATTCCAGTTGATGGTGGTTGGCTCGCGGGGTAAGGAGATCTACGGGACGCGGTGGGTCCACTCTTCGGTGGAGTATTTGGTGCGCACCAAAACTTCTGCCGCATTCAGATCGTCTTGGCTAAGTTCGGCGTCTTTCGCACCGTAGCGGTTCTTAAACGTATCGATCATCGTCTCGATCACTGTCTCGCGAGACGCACCGGTTTGGCGGCGGAGCGGGTCGACGCGCTTCTTTGCGCTGCGGATTCCTTTGTCTGCAATCTTGACTTTGCCAATGCGCAGGACCTCCAACATTTTGTCGGCGTCGATGTCGTAGCTCATGGTCACATGGTGCAGAACTGACTTGCCTTTGCGCTTTTGCGCTGCGCCGCCGATCTTTCCCCCGTCGGAGGTAATGTCATTGATCGGCACATACCAAGCGTTGACTCCGTGGGCGGCCAGTGCAGCGAGAACCCAACGGTCGAGGTACTCGTAAGACTCCTCATAAGACAATCCCGCGACAAGTGCCTTTGGTACATAGAGGGAATAGGTGATGCAGTTGCCACCCTCCATGAACATTGCACCACCACCGGACATTCGACGAACTACTTGGATATCGTGCTTCTTCACGCCTTCTGGGTAGAGCTCGTTGGCGTAGGACTGGTAGGAGCCGATTACAGTGGCGCGATCGTCCCATTCCCAGAAGCGAAGTGTGGGACCACGTTCGCCGGCATCAATTTGATTGAGTAGAAGCTCGTCAAGTGCCACATTCATGGCTGTAGGCAGTGGTCCTGGGTGAATAACTTCCCACTCTAAGTCGGTGAAATCCACTGCATCGGTCACTGCTCGGCGGACAACCTGGGCGACATCACGAGTGGTAAATCCGTGCAATGCTAAGTCATCGTACTCAGCCAGGGCGGCGTCGAGCCGGTTGGCGAGGATGGACGCGTCGTCGTGAAGCGATGCTCCCTCAAGCGCGGGCCCGATGGCCTCGAACGCTTCATCTGGCTCAAGAAAGAAGTCGCCGGAAATTTTGACATCAGCGATAACCCCTTCGTCGGTGACCACGTCGGCAACGACGAGCTTTCCGCCAGGAACTTTAGTTTCGGAATGATGATGGGTGCTCATGATTCTTTTGTACCCGAATCGGCGCTGGCGATTTTGAGCGCTGTTCGGCGACGCTCGTCAATCCGCGCTTAGCGTGGACGGTGACGTGCGCTGAAGTGTTGCCCGTTAAACGGCTGCGTGCCCTGAGTCAGCGGAGATGGTTGCGCTGGTACGGATGGCGGAACCGTCAACGGAAACGGAAACCTCGTTACCAACGAACAGGGAACCGGAGTCGAGACGGGTATTGAACTTCATGTTGAAGTCCTGGCGGTTGAATGTAGTGCGAGCGGAAAAGCCGAGGCGGTAGTTGCCAAACGGGTCTGTGTCAGTGCCAGTGATGCGTACGGTGAATACTACTGGCTTGGTGATTCCGCGAATGGTCATGTCACCGGTGACGTAAACGGTGTCGCTTCCGTGGATCTGGAAGTCTGTCGAAACAAACGTCATGTTCGGGTACTCGCGAACGTTGAGAAAGTCGTCGCTCTTGAGGTGCGCATCTCGCTGTGGCAGGCGAGTCGACAGGGAGGAGGTAGTGACGGCGCCTTCTACCCAGCTGTTTTCTGGATTTGCAACATCAATGGAAACTTTTGCTTCCCATTCGTCGAAGAGGCCGTGTACAGAGCTGATCATGGCGTGCTTGCCAGTAAATGAGACAGTGGTGTGGTCTGGATCGAGGATGAAATCGCCGGTAAAATCCGCGTCGGTGTACTCGCGTGTGTCGGTGTAGAGTTCCTGCGCCAAAGTCTTATCCTTGCCTATGCGTGAGGTGAAAATGAAGTTAGGATTACTCGCTGACGTGCTATGAGAACTGTCACGTTGAAGTAAGGGTACAGCCAGTGTAACTACCTGTAATAAACATTGCAAGGTTTTCTTACTACCCCCGCATAAAAAACTAATGTATACACAACACAGGTTGTCGTGTCATCGTCCCAGCTCTTGCTGTTGTAATCATTCGCTTTCTTAGTAAATTAATGCGGCAGGGGGAGGGGGCTGCGTATCTTTGGTAGAACTTCTATAGTGTATCCTTAAAACCACTTTCGACTGCTGAGAAGAAGTGCGTCGGACTACATCAGATAAATGCTGGCTCTCAGGCCGGTAATGAAAGGACTTGAACTACATGACTCGTCAAGAAGATCTCAAGGGGCTCCTAGAAGGCATTTCTCAGAACCTCGATGGCTTCATCGGTGCTTCCGTTGTCGATATTGCATCTGGTATGTCGTTGGAGTCGACGACCAAGGTGCCGGAATTCGACTTGGATATTGCAGCAGCCTACAACGCTGAAATGGTTAAGGCGAAGTTTAAGACCATGAAGGCGCTGAACATTACTAGTGAGCTTGTTGACATGCTGCTTACTCTGGACGATCAGCTTCACCTTATTCGTATGCTCGAGGACCGCTACTTCCTCTACGCTGCTGTCTACAGCAGCGGCACTAACCTCGCGATGCTGCGCGCCGTAGTTAACGCTGAAGTTAAGAAATACGCTTGAGCTGATCCCTCGGCGGACGGGCAGCCGCCCGAAACACAACTCGAAGGCGGCCCGGTCCTTCCTGACGTAGTTCAGGAAGATTCCACCGCCGCCGAGGGTGAAGGGCAATCGCAAGAATCGTCGGAACAGCCTGCACAGGCATCCTTGACGGCCGTGCCAGATGGTCCAGTGGATCGCCACGCAGAATCACCAAACGATGACCGCGGCGATAAAATGGCTCCAGCCGAGGCAGAGGTCGATCAGGACGACGACGAAAATGCATTCAGTCTCCGTGGATGGCTGAGTCGTTGGCGGCCCGAAGAGCCACAAGAATAGACAAAAGCCGTTTCCCTGGAAAACCAAGGGAGCGGCTTTTGCTATGTCGGCTCTCCCCGAAAATGCAGCACGCGAATTATAAGAGCGAGCCTGAAACTACAGAGAACACCATGAGCGCCAACATCAGGAAAAACAACAACATTGGCACGACATAGTTCTTCCAACTGTCAGCCGACGGTCGGCGGTGGCGGCCTGAAGTCGTCGTCTTCCTCCGGCGCTGCGTGTCGTGGCTGGCCCGTTGCACGGCGCGCTCGGCGTGCGCGGACCTTTTCGATTTCGGTGAGGTAGCGTCCGTCGAAGGAGTCGTCTTGGCCGGATGCGACTGTATGGGCTGGGGTGGAATCTGACGTTGCTGGGAGATCTGTTGCAGCAGGTTCTTGTGTTGCTGCTTGTTCAGGCTCTGGCGATCCAACGCTGTCAGGTCCAAAGCTGTCAGGTCCAACGGTATCGGTTTCGGCGACCGTTGGTTCGGGTTGTGCGGCGGATTCTTCTGCATGATCTTGCTCATTCTCAGTCATCGGAGACTCGACGGAGCGTGCCTCTTCAACAGGCTCGGTAATGTCCGTTGGATCAACGGCAGCGGAAGGCTCAACTGTCACAGCCCAGGTCCCATCAGGGTATTCGACCAGATGGAATGACGGCGCCGGGCGAGTGTCGGGGACACTGAGGGAAAATACCTGCTCACAGTCATTTTGTGGAACCATGGCGTCGAGAGCTACGGCCCCATCGACAAAATATCCACGCGCTGCTACGGTGCGTGATCCGGTCTGCTCTACAGCGGTCCGCACGATGTTACGAATACCGTCACGACCAGGTGTTGTAATGGTTCCGAGCACTCGAGAGTTCAGTGATGCGACAATTTCGCCACCGACTTCTGTCAGTCCCACGAGCCACTGACCAGGGCACAGCTCTGCTAATTGGTGGGGTGGAAACTCTCCGTGTTCCGCATCCACCATGTACACCCCTCCGGGGGGAAGCACAGGGACGCCACCGGGAGAGTTGTTGCGAGGGACGGCCAGATCTGGCTGCGGCATGAAAACGTCGACGTGAAATTGGCCATCGGATTCGTCAGTGCGCACCCCGGCGATGGTTTCCGGCTGGAATCCCGAGCCAGTCACTCGAGCGATGTCCGGATAGCTCTGGCGAATCTCGGGTGCAATTTCGCCGATGACTCCGACGACGCTGCGCACACGCCAGGTGCCTGACGGCTGATCGGGCAGCAATGTAACGGGGATAAGAACTTCCTGCTTGCTCGGAGAAATATGTCCGAACAAAGCAGCTTGGACGATGTTGGTTACCTCGATCCGGCGCATGTAGTTTAGCGCCGAAGGAGCAATGAGGTAGTGGGGAAGGTCCATAGTGAAGAGTTCTTCCTCCTGCAAGTCGCGGTGTGTGCTGTCCTATTCAAGCAATCCTAGTTTAAGTACTCAGGTTCAGGTAGCGACCAGTCACGGAATCCGGGTGCTGCGCCACCGTGGTCGGAGTTCCCTGAACTACGATGCGTCCACCCTGCGACCCTGCCCCTGGTCCCACGTCTATGATGTGGTCCGCCTGAGAAATGACGCCCGGATGGTGTTCAATCACTACAACTGTAGCCCCAGAATCGACGAGGCGGTCGAAAAGGCTTACCAACGCTTGTACGTCGGCCACATGGAGTCCCGTTGTGGGCTCGTCGAGAACGTAAAGAGTTGCTTTGTCGTTGAGGTGGCTTGCCAGTTTCAGGCGTTGTCGCTCGCCACCAGAAAGAGTGGAGAGGGGCTGGCCCAATGTGATATATCCAAGCCCCACGTCGATCAGGTGCTGACAAGTTTTTGCCGCTGTCCGGATCTTGTTGTCTGTGCAGAACTCAACCGCGGTTTCGGCAGACATGTTCAACACCTCGGCGATGTTTTTACCACCGAGTTCGTATTCAAGGACGGCTTCGTCGAATCGTTTGCCTTCGCAGACCTCGCACACGACATCGGTGCCCTGCATGAAACCCAGGTCTACATACACCACGCCTGCGCCCTTACAGTTTTGGCAGGCACCTTCGGAGTTTGGGGAGAAGAGCGCAGGCTTCACGCCGTGCTCTTTGGCAAACGCCTTCCTAATCGGCTCTAGAGCCCCAGTGTAAGTCGCCGGGTTTGAACGGCGAGAGCCCGTGATGCTTGCTTGGTCCACCCACACGGTGTTGTCATCGTGAGGCAATGAAGCGATGAGCGACGATTTTCCCGATCCTGCGACGCCAGTTAACACTGTCAGAACTCCGCGGGGAATATCGACATCAATGTTGCGCAAGTTGTTTGTGCTGGCACCGCGGATTTCGATGAATCCTTGTGGGGAGCGGATGTCGTCGTCAAGCTTGAGTGTAAAACGGGTTTTGAGGTGCTCGCCGGTGACAGTGGATGCGTGGCGCAGCTCATCTACGGTGCCCTCGAAACAAATCTCGCCGCCGTGGTTGCCGGCACCAGGGCCGAGTTCGACGACGCGGTCGGCGATTTCAATGGTTTGCGGCTTGTGTTCGACTACAAGGACGGTATTTCCTTTGTCGCGCAGTTGAATCAGCAGCTGGTTCATGCGATCGATGTCGTGCGGGTGGAGGCCGGCGGTCGGTTCGTCGAAAACGTAGGTGACATCGCTGAGTGCCGAGCCCAGGTGGCGAATCATCTTGATGCGCTGCGCCTCTCCGCCGGACAAAGTAGAAGACGCACGATCAAGGCTTAAATAACCCAGGCCGATGGTGACAAAATTGTCCAGAGTCTCTTGTAACGCGGTGATCAGCGGCGTAACCTGCGGATCGTCAACGGTGCGGAACCATTCCGCTAGATCAGCCACTTCCATCGCGCACAACTCTGCGATGTTCTTCCCGTTGATTTTGGATTCCAGCGCGTGCGCTGCGAGCCTGGTGCCACCACAGTCCGGACACGCAATGAAAGTAGCTGCCTTATCGACGAACTCGCGCACGTGCTTTTGTAGCCCTTCACGTTCCTTCGACAGCATGGACTTGGTGATTTTTGGAATCAGACCCTCATAGGTGGCATTGATTCCGGCGAACTTCATTTTGGTGGGTTCCATGTACAACAGATCGTGGCGTTGTTTTTCGGTGAAATCCTTGACTGGAACGTCAGCCGGGTAGAGCTCGGACTCCGCATACTGTCGCCACGACCATGAGTCGACTTTGTAACCGGGAATTTGGATGGCGCCGTCGTTGATGGAAAGGGAAGGATCGACAACGGCATCTTCATCGATGTGGCTGACTCTGCCGGTGCCCTCACACCTAGGACACATACCGCCGGTGCGCTTGTAGTTCTTGATCACCTTCTTGTTGCCACGGGAGTCCGTCATGGCTCCTCCGCCTGACACGGACGGCACGTTGAAGGAGTAGGCGCCGGGGCCTCCTGCGTTGGGCTCAGCGATACGGGAAAACAGCACGCGTAGCATGGCGGTCGCGTCGGTGGCGGTGCCCACGGTGGAGCGAATATTGGCACCCATCTGCTCTTGATCGACAATGATCGCGGTGGTGATTCCCTCGAGCGCATTGACATCGGGCCGTGCCATGCTCGGCATAAATCCCTGGACAAAGGACGAGTACGTCTCATTGATCAGGCGACGCGACTCCGCGGCGATGGTGGAAAACACTAACGACGACTTACCGGAACCGGACAAGCCCGCGAATACCGTTAGGCGCCGCTTGGGAATTGTCAGGGACACGTTACGCAGATTGTTCTCGTTTGCACCACTAACGACGATGGCATCGTGGGAGTCTGCGGGGTGCACGGAGGAATCCGAAATCGAATCGCGTGCAGCATTTGTTGTCATGTATCAAAGCGTACGGAACAAAGGTTCATGGTGAAACGTTACTCCCTGTGTGGATACAAACAATTTTTCCTTTACCGGACTCGTAGCAGCTTCGGGGGCAGCGGAGGCAGGAGCGTGTGGCCCAGATGGGTGCGCTCTGGAGGCTCAAGACAAGCCAGATAATACGCCTGACGAACACGCCGAGGAGGCGAACACCTAACTCATGAGCATTGCTCTGAACCTCCTCTTGGTTTTGGTCTTCGTCCTGATAGGAGGTGTATTCGCGGCCACAGAAATGGCATTGGTCAGCCTCCGCGAATCACAAATCAAACGCCTCGAGCGGGGAAGTGGCGCTGCACAGACTGTGGCAGGCTTGGCCCGTGACTCGGGGCTTTTCTTGTCCGCGGTGCAAATCGGCGTGACATTTGCGGGCTTCTTTTCTTCAGCATTCGGCGCGTCGACGGTAGCTCCCCAAATTGCTCCGGTACTTATTGGCTGGGGTTTGAATGAAGCATGGGCAAATGGCGTTGCGCTGGTTGGCATGACGCTTGTGGTGTCGTATCTCTCACTTGTTTTGGGTGAGCTCGTTCCCAAGCGGATTGCGATGCAAAAGGCGGAAGGCGTCGCGTTGATTGTGGCGCCGCCACTCAAGGTGTTCGCCCAACTCATGCGGCCTGTGATTTGGGTAATTAATACGTCGTCGAATGGCCTGTTGCGTTTGCTTGGTTTCGATCCTGATGCTCGAACGGAAGAGATGAGCACGGAGGAGGTTCGAGATATTGTCAGCTCACATGATGGGCTGGCAGCGGCCGAACGCGAGATGCTGGATGATGTATTCGAAGCGGGGGAAAAGCTGGTCGGTGAAGTGATGCGGCATCGCTCCGACATGGTCGCGTTCGACGCGAATCTCTCTGTGGGAGATGCTACTCAAGAGATTTCGGGACAGCCGTACTCGCGGTACCCAGTCTTTCGTGAATCGATTGACGAGGTCCTTGGTTTTGTCCACGTTCGCGATGTGCTGGAGCATGCCGCGCGAGGTGAAAATGATGTCGTATTGAGTCAGATTGCCCGTCCGATCGCGCAGTTCCCGTCGTCGTTACGCGTGCCCCAGGCGCTTGGGCAGATGAAGGCGGATGGTCACCACATCGCCATCGTTGTCGACGAATATGGCGGCACCGACGGCATGGTCACGTTGGAGGATTTGCTGGAAGAGCTCGTGGGCGAAATCTGGGATGAATACGACAAGGATGAGAAGAAGGCGGTTATGGCGCTGCACGAGTCGCGACTGATCGATGGCGCGACCAGCCTAGAGGATTTCCGCGATTCCACCGGGATTTCTTTGGAGGATGGCCCCTACGAGACGGTTGCCGGCTGGATGCTGGCCAAATTGGGCCGTCTTGCTGTCACCGGCGATGTTGCGGGGATTGACGCAACTCTGACCAAAGACACTGACGACGACACCCCTGGCATCCATTACCAACTCGAGGTTGTAGAGATCAGCGGTAACCGCATAGTGGCACTGAAACTCCTCAAGACAATTTCCAACTAGGGAAAGCTTGAAGTTCAACCGCTTGAACAATATGCTGGGGGTATGTTTTCGCTCTCGGAGATCTTGATCGCTTTTAGCATGACGTTGCTCGCAGGTCTGGCCACGGGCATCGGCGGGGCTATCGGTGTGATCCGCAAAGAGCCGGGGAGCAGATTTACAGCCTCAGCGCTTGGATTTTCTGCGGGCGTCATGGTTTTTGTCTCACTGGTTGAAATCTTGCCCAAAGGCACGGAGTCGCTCGTCGAGATCTGGGGCGACAAAGGGGGAGCCTGGGCCGGTACCATCGCTTTTTTCGCCGGGATCGCGCTCATTGCACTAATTGACCGGCTCGTGCCAGAAGAAATCAATCCCCATGAGCCGGATAGCTTTCACAACGCAGACAAGCTTGCTTCACGACGAGCGCGGATGATGAAGGCCGGCATGCTCACCGCCGTTGCGCTAGCGCTACACAACTTCCCCGAGGGGTTCGCGACATTTATCGCAGCACTGGAGGAGCCGTCGCTGGCGATTCCGATTGTTGTCGCGATTGCCATCCATAACATTCCCGAGGGCATCGCCGTGGCGGTACCACTGCGAGCGGCAACCGGATCGCGGTGGAAAGCCTGGGGCTGGGCCACACTGTCAGGGCTTGCGGAGCCGCTCGGCGCACTTGTGGGTTTTTTGATCCTGATGCCGGTGATGGGGCCTGCGGCGATGGGAATCGCGTTCGCAGGAGTGGCCGGCATCATGGTGTTTATTTCGCTGGACGAGCTGCTGCCGACAGCAAAAGAAACCGGCGAGCATCACGCATCTACGTACGGGATGATCGCCGGTATGGCAGTTATGGCGGTGTCGCTAGTCCTGCTCGGTTAGATCGGTTGCGGTAGAACCAGCAGCAGAAGCCGCCGCTGGGGACTCGACAGGCGCGGTAACTTCGTCGTCATCCTTGCGCCCTGGAATGAGCAGTTTGATTACTGCCAGCAGCGCAACGATGATGAGGCCCCAGATAAGGCCCACAATGAAGGATCCGCCGGTGTTTGCAAACCAACCAAGTGCGCCGCCACCCACGGCATTCTCCCAACCGTGAATCGTTTCATATGGCCATGCCCAGCCGAATTCTTCAAATCCGACGACCATAATGTGGCCACCGACCCACAGCATCGCGATGGTACCTACGACACCGATCACAGACAGCACGATCGGCATTCCGTTGACCAACGCTCGGCCCAGCTTCTCGTTCTTGCCAGAGGTAATCATGTGCAAGCCGATGTCGTCCATCTTGACCAACAAGCCCACCGCACCGTAGACAGCGACGGTGATCAGGATCGCGACGACAGCGAGCACAGCAGCACGCATCCAGATGCCCTCAGCAGCGATCTCGTTGAGGGAAATCACCATGATCTCTGCGGAGAGGATCAGGTCTGTCATGATCGCAGACTTCACCATGGAGTCTTCGTCAGCACCAGATTTGTTCTCTGCTTTCTCCACTGCTTCGTGCTCGTCGCGGCTCAGCTTGTGCACGATTTTGTGCGCGCCTTCGTAGGCAAGGTAGGTGCCGCCGAGCATCAGAATTGGCGTGAGCATCCACGGCGCAAACTCCGACAGCAATAGCGCGATTGGGAGAATGATAATGAGCTTGTTAACGAAGGATCCCTTGGTGATGCGCCAGATCATCGGAAGCTCGCGCGCTGGGGTGATACCCGATACGTACTGCGGGGTGACTGCAGCATCGTCGATCACAACGCCTGCTGCTTTTACCGAAGTCTTCGCAGCAAGGGATGCAACATCGTCTGCTGAAGATGCTGCGGCGCGTGCGATCAGAGCAACGTCGTCTAAGAGGGCGAGGAGGCCACCAGCCATGGTCGTCCGCCTTTCATTTCATTGTGCAACAAGATTTATCAATAACTAAGTGCTTATCGGCACCGTGGGGGAAGTCTACTCGCCCACGGTGAAAATCGTAGGATGGCAAGTATGAAAATCGCGATCATTGGGGCTGGCGCCATCGGCGCTTGGTATGCGGGAAACTTGCTCAAAGCGGGACACGATATTGCCGTTGTCGCACGTGGCGAGACTCTCGAAGCGGTACGACGCCGCGGGTTGCTGGTGAACAGTGAGACCCCAATACCGGTCCCTGTTTTTGGTCACATCAGCCAAGTGGAAAGGCCGGATGTCGTTATTTTGGCAATGAAGTCCACAGGTCAGCCGATGGAAGACATTCTTGCGGGCTTAGACCCCAATTCCCTGGTTGCAACGACTCAAAATTCGGTGGAGGCACCGTTGCGAGTGGCTCAGGTTGTCGGCAAGGAGCGTACTTTGCCCGGAGTGGTGCGCGGCTACTTCCACCACGTGGGACCCGGTGCGGTGGAATTTCATGGCGGGCCGTGCTCCTATGACTTTGGTACGTGGGACGGCGCTGAGAATTTGCTTGTCGACGAGCTGGCCACTGTTCTCCAATCCGCAGGTATTGACGCGACCGTGCGCGACGACATCTTTGTCGATGTGTGGGAGAAAGCGATGTTTGTCACCACGACGGGTGCGCTAGGCGCGGCAACGGGGCATGCGTTGGGAGCACTGCGATCTGAGCCGTGGCGTGGAACTCTGGAAGCGATGATGCACGAGGTTGCGGAAGCAGGGCGAGGCGTCGGTGTTCCGCTCTCCGGTAATGTTGTGCAACGCACACTCGCGTTTGGAGACGCGATGCCGGCGGAGTCCACAACCTCGATGCAACGCGATATAGCTGCGGGAATCCCTGGTGAGCTCGATGCGCAGATCGGTGCGATTACCCGAGAAGGACGCAGGGGAGGCGTTGCGACTCCGCTGTGTGACCTTGTCTTTCACCTCTTAGAGGAAAAGTTCCGCTAGGCTGTCGAACCATGAGTGAGACAATTACTTCGACCGCACGGGTGCGAACTGACCGCCCGGGGCGCTATGGCAAGCAGCTAGCGTCGCACTTTGGCAAGAAGATCGACTCACAATGGGACGCAGAGGCCCAGCGCGGGCATCTAACTTTCCCGTCGAATGCAGACGATCTTCCAGCAGTTACTTGCGACATGATCGCAGGAGACAACGTCTTGATGCTCAGCCTCGACGGTGAGACAGAGACCGTGATTCGCTTAGAGCGCGTTGTTGCAGTCCATCTCATTCGCTTCGGTGCGAAAGACGCATTGGAAGTGAAATGGACTCGCACAGGTGGCGAGGAAGCTCACTTCACAATTGCAGATGTTGAGCAGAAATAGTGCCCGCAACTTTGAACGCGTGCCACTTCATGCTTAAGTAGAAGAACACCACGGGTGCCCCGAAAGAGAGGGGCTGAGATGCCGAGTAGGCGGACCGTTGAACCTGATCCGGTTAGTACCGGCGATAGGAAGGAAACAAATGAATTCTCGTTGGCGCGTCATCGATGTTGTCACTGCACCTGTCCTCGCAGTTGCTTGTGGACTCATTTTCTGGCTATGGAACTCTGTCGGCTATGCCGGCTTCACCGCTTTGGACGCATTGACCCCTGGCTTCGGTGGCCTTGTCGTCGGTATTTGGCTGATCGGTGGCGTTCTGGGTGGGCTGATTATCCGTAAACCTGGCGCGGCCTTGTTCGTCGAGGTCGTTGCAGCTGCTGTCTCCGCGGTTCTGGGTAGCCAGTGGGGCCCTGAAACCCTGTACTCCGGGATCGCCCAAGGTCTTGGCGCAGAACTTGTCTTCCTCGCCTTTGCTTATCGACGATTCACCCTTCCCGTCGCCATGCTCGCAGGAGTTGGTGCAGGTGTCGGAGCATTCATCCTTGAGCTGTTCACCAGCGCTAACCTGGCAAAGACGGTCGAGTTCAACGCCATCTACCTTTCCTGCCTAGTAATCTCTGGTGCGCTGCTGGCCGGACTTCTGGCTCATCTCCTGGTCAAAGCCCTGGCTCGCACCGGCGCACTGGATCGGTTTGCAGCAGGTAAGACTAAGTGACCAAAGCCCTCGAAGCGCGGGGCTTAAGCTACCACCACGCGGTTCGGCCCGACCCCGCTTTTACCAACGTCACCTTTTCCGTGGATCGAGGACAGCGAGTACTCATCACAGGAGATTCTGGCACCGGGAAATCGACCCTCTTGCACCTCATCGCCGGTTTGCTTCACGACGAAGAAGATGGCACCCACACAGGTGAAATCACCGTCAACGGCTCCATCGGCATGGTCCTGCAGGACCCCGACAGTCAGGTGATCTCTACGCGGGTGGGCGATGATGTCGCATTCGGCTGCGAAAATCTCGGAGTTCCGCGCGAAGAAATCTGGCCTCGTGTGACCCACGCGCTTGACATGGTTGGTCTACGGGTGCCACTTGATCATTCGACTGCCCGACTTTCTGGTGGGCAGAAACAGCGCCATGCTCTCGCTGGAGTTTTGGCGATGGGTGCGGACATCATCATTTTGGACGAACCTACCGCAAACCTTGACCCAGCAGGTACGCTCGACGTCGTCGACTCGATCCGTCGCGTGTGTGAGAGCACTGGGGCCACGCTGATCGTCGTGGAGCACAACCCGAAACCGTGGCTGCCGATCGTCGATAAGCTGTTGCACTTAGAACACGACGGTATCGCTGAAATCACCACCGATGAGTTGCCCACGATTCCGCAGCTGCCCCCTCGCAAGGACATTGCACCGGGTACCTCCATCGAGGTCGGAGCGCGCGAGCTTCGGCCGTATTGGGGGCCGGCGCGTACCTTTGAGCTTCCCCAAGGCCACTCCACAGTGCTCACCGGCCCAAATGGGTCAGGGAAGACCACGATTGCCGCGGCACTCGCAGGTTTGACACCTCCGCATGCCGGGGAGTTGTACTACTCAGATGAATTGCGCCAAGGATTACGCAACGAGCCCCACAAGTGGAAATCCCAGGACTTGGCTCGGCGCGTCGGGTACGTGTTTCAGGATCCTGAACACCAGTTTCTGATGCGCACGGTGGCCGAAGAACTCGCGGTGTCGGGAGCATCGCAGGCGCGCCAGGACGAGTTGGCAGAGCGGTTACGACTCACGCATCTACTGCAAGCGAACCCGTTCACTCTGTCGGGCGGTGAGAAGCGGCGCCTCTCTGTAGTGACGGCTCTCGTCAACGCACCACGGTTCGTGGTACTCGACGAGCCGACATTCGGACAGGACACACAAACTTTTACCGAGTTAGTGCATCTGATTCGAGAGCTGACCGACCAAGGCGTGACCGTCATGTCCATTACTCACGACGAACACTTCGTCGCATCTCTTGGCGATCACCAGGTGGTGCTGCGATGAATCTGCTGAAAGACATCAACCCGGTGACCAGATTGTTGGGGGTGATGATTTTCACCTCCCCTTTGCTGTTTACCCTCGACTGGGTCTCTGCGACGGTCGCGCTGGTGCTTATCGTCGTCGCAGCGCCCTTGTGTGGAGTCGGATACGGCCGATTGCTCAAACGCGGCTGGCCGATATTTCTTGCGGCCCCCTTGGCAGGAATCCCTATGGCGCTTTATGGCAAGCCGGGCGGTGAGACACATTTTGAGTTTCTACTTGCCCACGTGACGGATAATTCGCTCTCGTTGGCTGGGGCGATCTCTCTTCGTGTGCTCGCGGTAGGCCTTCCGGTCGTGCTGCTATCAGTGGATGTTGACCCGACAGATCTTGGCGACGGTCTGGCTCAGGTACTGCGTTTGCCCGCCAAGTTTGTCCTTGGCACTGTGGCAGCTTTGCGCATGCTGACTTTGCTTCGCGACGATGTCGAAGCCATGCGGAGTTCTCGCAGATCCCGTGGCCTAGCTGACACCAACCGAGTGCGCTATTGGTTCTCATTGGCATTCGGATTGTTGGTGATGAGTTTGAGGCGCGCCTCAAAACTCGCTACCGCCATGGAGGCGCGTGGGTTCGCTCGCTCGGGCCACCGGACTTGGGCGCGCGAGTCCCGACTGGTCGGGCGCGACTTTATCGTCCTTGCCGTGTGCGCACTGGGCGCTGCCGTGGCGCTTGGCGTTGCGATCTATACCGGGCATTTTGCATTCCTTGGGGCCCTTTAGTCATGAAAACCTCGCGCACAATTATTCTTGTCGACGGTCCCTCCGGATCTGGCAAGACAACGTTTGCCAATCAACTAGGGGAGGAGTGTGGGATTCGAGTAGTGCATCTCGACGACTTCTACCCAGGTTGGTCCGGTTTGAAAGAGGCAGCCCACATGGTCGTCGAGGATGTCTTGCACCCAACAAGTCCCGGGTACACGCGGTGGGACTGGGTAAAGGACGAACCCGCCGAATGGGTGGCGCTCGATCCTAACGCGGACCTGATTGTGGAAGGCGTTGGGGCGCTCACGCAGGCATCCGTAGCGGCTGCGAAGCGCCTTGGCGAGGTGCTCACCGTGCGGATTACAGCCCCGTATGAGCAGCGGAAACGCCGCGCCTTAGAGCGAGACCCTGGTTATGCCGAGTTTTGGGACATGTGGGCCGCGCAAGAAAGGGAGCTCTACGCGTCTGAGGTTCCTGTCCAGCCCGACCTCGTGATGCAGTGGTAGCTAGAGGATCTCGCTCAAAAGCTCCATTGGACGAGGAATCCTCACGCCCTTGTCGGTAACAACAATTGGTCGCTGAATCAGTCGCGGGTGTGCCACCATCGCGTCGAGGAGCTCGTCGTCCGTCAAGTCCTTGGATAAACCGAGCTCTTTGTACTCCGCCTCGCGCGTGCGGATTGCGTCGTGGACGGAGAGGCCTGCGTCGTTGATAAGCTGCTTGAGTTCGCTTTTCGACGGTGGCGTTTCCAAATACTTCACCACTGTCGGCTCTTCGCCGTGCTCGTGGAGCATTTTCAATGCATTGCGAGAGGTGGAACACTGCGGATTGTGATAGATCGTGCTCATGGGGTTTAGCTTAACCAATGGGAGCGAGCTGAACCTCGTCTGCCCAGGTCAAATCAATGCCGAGGGTTTTCAACCATTCCATTGCGTCGTCGTCGTGGCGGGTGATGCCTTCGACGGCGGTGAGCGTGGTGTCGATTGCGCGCTCGGCTTCTTCGGCGGTAATCAGCCCCGCGGAAGTAGCTGCTGCGAGTTCGTCGATATCGAGCACATCGATCGGTTCACCCGTATTGGAAACTAGGTCAACGTATAGGTCGCGAGTTGACCAGACTTTGCCTTCGACGTTGATGTCGGCGACATCGAAGTAATAATCCTGCTCCTCGTTGATGCCTTCGCGAAAGTGGAAGATATTGGCGCGCAGACCAAGCCGAGGTAGTAGCCAGCTCTCGAGGTATCCAAACCGCGGATGATTTGCACCGCGGGCCATGTATAGGCCGAAGTCAGTGACGTGGAAGGTATCGACTTCGCGCAGGTATCCCTTTGGATCAGTGTTCGTCTTTGACGTCGTGTCAAAGGTTTCCTGCTTCACAGGGTGTAGGTCTGCGCTCATTGTTACCTCACGTTAAACATAGCGGCGGTCGGTGCGAAAGAACATGAATTCTCTTGTGTGTGCGCGGTTCCGCTGACTACTGCGATTACCGTGCCAGAACCGGTTGACGCCACTCCGGAGAGTGTTGTTGGTCCTGCTGGGTTTATCCCATTGTTATCTAATGGCGTTACACCGGTCGCCAGGGTTGAAGTGTTGAGCCAGTAGGCTTTCATGCCGTCTTGTTGCTCCGCAGCAGGTGGGGTGCCCAATGCGGTAAAGACGAAAGTTGCCTGTCCTTCGCTCGGTGCGGGTGCAGGGCTGGAGGCGGGGCCGGGAACAGCGATGACACTAGCCGTTGAATGGAGGCCACTGCCCATGCAATTGCTCGACACCGTTGGCCAGTAGAACTGCGTAAAAGCAGGGGCGTCGTCGGGAAGTGGTGGTCCGCCTAGTTCGCCGCCTGCACCGGAGAAAAACGCGACCGCGGTACGCAACGCATTGGCTACGTCATTGGGTACGTAAGGCTGGTCTGCGAAGTCGTTTACAGAGGAGACAGTGTGATCGTTGGGGCGTCCTAGCTCATCGAGGTAGGACGAGGTGAGTGCCTTTAGGTCGAATCCAGGGACCGACAACACTGGCTGGGCATTTGCGGTGCTAGTAAACGTGGCGACGGTGACCACTGTTGCCAGAGTGGCGGTGCAAAGCTTGCGGGCTGCGGAGGGGAAACGCACGGGTAGAGATCCTCACGTATTGGGGCATGTTTAAGGGCGGACTGTAGGCACATTGGCAAATGCGACCGACGATAAACTACAGTAACAATAGATAACAATAGTCACAATTGTAACGCAGTCAAGTGTTTTTGTTGCTCTCACTAGTTTTGATTGGTGGGTTAGTAGACGGGTGCAAATCGAGCATTGCGCAAAACCGTACCGTTAGCCGAACGGTTTTGCGCAATGGAACTAAAAGTGACATCTCACACGCCGGTAAGACCTCGATCATGCAGATATGCGATTGACCGAGTAGGGTTTAACCGTTAAACAGACACCCCTGAAGTAGAGGAGCACTCTTCGTGTCGTATCCCGAGTTCCGTAACGTTGCAATCGTCGCCCACGTCGACCACGGCAAGACCACTCTTGTCAATTCCTTGCTGGAGCAGTCCGGCGTTTTTGGCGACCATGGCGAAGTTGCCGACCGCGTCATGGACTCCGGTGATCTAGAGCGCGAAAAAGGCATCACCATTTTGGCCAAAAACACCGCGATTCGTCGCCCAGGTAAGGGCAAAGACGGTCGCGATTTGGTCATCAACGTCATTGATACCCCAGGTCACGCCGACTTTGGTGGCGAGGTCGAGCGTGGCCTTTCCATGGTTGATGGTGTCGTTCTGCTAGTCGATGCCTCCGAGGGCCCGCTTCCACAGACGCGCTTCGTGCTGGGCAAGGCACTCGCTGCGAAGAAGCCCGTTATCATCTGTGTAAACAAGACTGACCGCCCAGATGCGCGCATCGACGAAGTCGTCGAAGAGGCGCAGGATCTGCTCCTCGAGCTCGGTGCTTCTCTGGAAGACCCTGAGGCTGCGGAAGCTGCAGAGAATCTGCTTGATCTGCCAGTTTTGTACACCTCCGGCCGTGCAGGTCGCGCAGCGCTGGAAAACCCAGGCAACGGAAATCTCCCAGACAACGAGGATCTGGAGCCACTGTTCAGCGTCATCTACGATGAAATCCCCGAGCCAGCAGCCGAATTCGAGGGCCCTTTCCAGGCACAGGTAACCAACTTGGACTCCAGCTCCTTCCTCGGCCGTATCGCACTGATCCGTGTGCACCGCGGCTCGGTGAAGAAGGGGCAGCAGGTCGCGTGGATTCACTACGACGAAGAGGGCGAACAGCACGTCAAAAACGTCAAGGTTGCTGAGCTCCTTCGCACCGTCGGATTCGAGCGCGTTCCCGCAGAGGGCGAGGTTGTCGCTGGCGACATCGCCGCGATCTCCGGTATCGACGAGATCATGATCGGCGATACAATCACCGACCCTGAGCACGTCGAACCGCTGCCACGCATCAAGGTCGACGAGCCGGCGCTGTCCATGACCATCGGCGTGAATACCTCTCCAATGGCTGGCCGCAACGGTGGCGACAAGCTCACCGCGCGTGTGATCAAGGCTCGCCTTGAACAGGAACTCATCGGTAACGTGTCTTTGCGCGTTTTGCCTACTGAGCGTCCCGATACCTGGGAAGTCCAGGGCCGTGGCGAAATGGCCCTAACTGTTCTGATCGAGACGATGCGTCGCGAAGGCTTCGAGCTCACCGTGGGTAAGCCACAGGTGGTCACCCGCGAAATCGACGGCAAGCTCCACGAGCCGTACGAGCACATGATCATCGACACCCCGGCCGAGTACCAGGGCAATGTCACCCAGCTCATGGCAGCTCGTAAGGGGCAGATGACCGCAATGGGCAACGCCGCCGGCGACTGGGTTCGCATGGAGTTCGATGTCCCTGCGCGTGGTTTGATTGGTTTCCGCACCACCTTCATGACCGAAACCCACGGTGCGGGTATCGCAAACTCCTACTCGATCGAGCCTCGCCCATGGGCCGGTGAAATCAAGGGTCGCCCAACCGGCTCATTGGTAGCAGACCGTTCGGGTCAGATCACCGCCTACGCATTGATGAACCTCTCCGACCGTGGCGAGTTCTTCGTCGAACCTGGTGCTGAGGCTTACGAGGGCATGGTCGTCGGCGCGAACAACCGCGATGAGGACATGGACGTGAACATCACCAAGGAAAAGAAGCTGACCAACATGCGTGCTGCTTCCGCGGATACCACCGTGACCTTGAACAAGGCGAAGTCCTTGACGCTTGACGAAGCGATCGAGTTCTGTGATGAAGACGAATGCGTCGAGGTTGCTCCAGAGGCAATGCGCGTGCGTAAGGTCATCCTCAACGCGACCGAACGTGGCCGTGCACGTTCCCGACAGAAGAACCTGAACAACTAGTTCATGCGGGCGTCGTTGCGTCGTCCACTTGGTGTGGCGTTGATGTTTGCCACCAACGGTGTGGCAATTTCATCGCTCCTTCCGTGGTATCCCACTCTGAAGGACCAGTGGGCACTCAACGATGCTCTTTTTGGTGTGATCGTCGCCGCGATCGCAATCGGATCGCTGCTTTCTGCGACTCTGCCGGCCTGGGCTGAGCAAAGATTTGGTGCCCGCCCGACCATGGTCGTGGGCACCCTCATCACCGCCGTACTCCTCGTCGCGGTGGGTTTCTCGCCGAACGCGCTGGTTCTCACACTCTTTCTCTTATTGTTTGGCATCTTTGACACGATCATCGATGTTTCCCAAAACGTTGCCGCAGTGCGCGTGCAAAATGAGCTCGGCAAGTCCATCATGTCGTCGCTCCACGCATGCTGGTCGCTCGGCGCGGTACTTGGAGGCGCGCTTGCCACGGCAGCCGCTGTCTCAGATGTCAGCCTCCCAGTGCATTTGTCGACGATCGCCGCTGCAGAAATTCTCCTCGTCCTCCTCGCAGCGTGGATGATGGGGGACGTCAATGAAGAAGCCGCTCCAATCGAGTCCGCGGAGGAAGCGGAGGAAAAGGGCGAAGAGAAATCCAGCGAGCTTTCCCCTCGCGTGTTTCTTATCGCCCTGCCAGTTGCGATCGTCGCTCTTTCGGGAACTGTGGTCGAAGACATCGGCAACAACTGGGCGGCATTGTCCGCAGCTGTGCTCACGTCGGTGAGCTTGCAGGCGGCCGGTGCAGCGTATGCAGTGGTTTATGCCGCTCAAATGGTTGGCAGGTTTGCGGGCGATCTGATCATCAATCGTTTCGGTCGCGTGGCAGTCGCGCAGGCTGGAGGGGCATGCATCGCATTGGGCGGCTTGGCAGTAGTGCTGGCTACCAACCCTTGGATCCTTTACGCGGGGTACGCGCTAGTCGGCTGGGGATGTGCGACGTTGGTCCCGAGCGCATACGCGGCGTCGGCAAGCTTGCCTGGGGTAGCGCAAAGTACCGGATTGACTGTGGTGAGTTGGCTCATGCGAGTGGGCTTTCTCACGGCCAGCCCTCTCATTGGCATGGTTTCTGAGCTTACAACCTTGCGTGTAGCTCTGACTATCTTGCCAGTTATGGGTGTTACCGTAGTGATTTTTGCGCGGGGATTGAACGGTAGCGTGGTAAAACAAAGGTAATGAAAAAACGCATTACTTTGGTGACTACGGCCTTGCTTGCGGCGGGGGCTGTTGTTGCTGGATGTGCTGCTAACCCTGGCCCACCTCCAGTTGTCACTCCGAGCCCAGAGCCTACGACGGCCAATGAGTCGTCGACAAGCAAAAAAGCTGAGCCGATTTCGAAACGTTCTGAAGTAACCGTGGGTGTTGAGGCGCTGCGCAACGGGCTCAATCCGCATTTGCTTGCCGACGAATCCTCCGTGGTTCGATCCGTGGCCCGTCTCGTGCTGCCTAGTGTTTTTGAGCAGGGCGAACTGAACACGGACGTGATGAAATCTGCCGAGGTAGTGGAGTATACCGACGCGGCGATGACGGTGCGCTATGTGATTCAGGATGCAGCGCAATGGTCGGACGGAACTCCTCTGACTGGGTCGGACTTTAAATATTTGTGGTTGGCGATGACGCAGACTCCTGGCGTATTGAACCCAGGCGGCTATGAGGCGATCAGTGCTGTGCGGGTCAGTGGCGCCAATGGCAAGACGGTAGATGTTGATTTTGCCAAGCCGGTGGCCCAGTGGCAGGAGTTGTTTCAGTTTCTGGTCCCGTCGCATTTGATCGGCCCCGACCCTGTGAACTTCAGGACGGGAATGCGCGATGACATTCCAGCGTCAGCGGGGCGCTACATGGTGGTAAAGGTAGACCGCGGTCGGGGCACGGTCACCCTCAACCGCAACGACAGGTTCTGGGGCGCCGACCCTGCGAAAATCGACATTGTCAATCTGGGAGCAGTGCGATCGACAACTCAAAGCGCCGACCAGCTACGTGCGGGGCAACTCAACTTTGTCGACATGATCCCCGAAGAGACCACCAGAAGCGTCTATGAGCTTGTTCCGGAGGCGCAGATTCGTATGATTCAATCGCCGCGAACGCTAGGCCTGAGCTTGTCGACGACCTCGCCGCTTCTTGAAGAACATGCTGCGCGCGTGGAGCTTCGCTCCTTGATCGATGTTCCGCTGATCGCCCGCATCAGTGTGGGACGTTCCACTGATATTGCGATTGCAGAATCCGCTCCTGTCAGCGACCAGGAACCTGAGGTGCTTCCTGAAACGATCGCCGCCAACCGGCCTTTGCGGATTGCGGCCGACCCCGCGGACCCAGAGGCCTCCGCGGCCGTGCGCTCTTTGGTCGATTCGCTGGTGGCGCGTGGGGTGGACGCTGAAGTTGTCTCTACTGATATGAACGACATCACCAGAAACCAACTGCCTGCCGGCGACGTTGATGCCGTGGTTACCTGGGATTTCAATGCCGCCAACTCCCTCGATGCTGCCAGCCAATTGCGCTGCCCATCGGAAGAAGTTGACATGCGCTCGGGTAACCTGTCGGGCTATTGCACCCCCGAAACCGAGGTGCTTTCCGACGAGATTCTCGCCGGAACCGTTTCCACCGACGAGGCTCACGCGCAGGTGGATGCGGTTGTCGAACGCGAAGTCTTGTGGGTCCCGTTCCTCCACGAGCAGCGCTTGCTAGCCCTAGGCTCCGGCATCGTTGGCCCAGACCCTAAGCTGGAGAATTGGACCGAGGGATTGGCTTCCGCGGCGATTTGGACCCTAGCCGATCCTGTAGCTGCGGGTGAGACCAACACCACGGAGCCGGTAGAAACCACAAAGGAGAGCTCGGAAGAATGATTCCAGTAGCGCACAATCAGCGAGACCTTGCCGGCTACCGTGTGATCGCGGTACACGCCCATCCCGATGACGAAGCGATCTGGACCGGCGGTACGCTTGCGGATCTTGCTCGACGTGGAGCAGACGTTCTCGTTGTCACCTGCACATTGGGCGAAGAGGGCGAGGTGATCGGGGAGACCTACCAAGGCTTGGTCAACGACGCAGCAGACCAGCTCGGAGGCTTCCGCATTGCCGAGCTTGCCAGTTCACTTCGTATTCTCGGCGCGCGTGGCACTTTCCTGGGCGGCGCCGGTGCATTCCGAGATTCCGGGATGGCCGGTTCACCTGCGCATGACAACCCGAGGGCCTTTGTTAATTCGGGTCAGCAGGCGACTGAGGCACTTGCGGAGATCTTCCGTGCAGAGCGGCCGCATCTGGTCTTGACTTACGGACCAGATGGGGGATACGGCCACCCGGACCATATTCAAGCCCACGACATCACCCACGCTGCGGCCCAGCAGGTGGAAGTCCCACGCATTGCCTGGGCAGTCCAACTCCGTGCCGACCTTGATCGTGATGCAGCGACCACAATCCCAACCGGTTGGCGTGCCCCAGAAGCAGGGGAGTTGGCAGCGGTTGACAGCGCCGATACATGGGTCGAACTAGACGACATCGCCTATGCCACCAAAATCGAGGCCATGCGGGCGCACGCAACGCAACTGTGGATCGCCGATGGCTCGGTTTCGGAGACTAACCCACATGCCGCGTGGGGCGCGGGCCCTCGCACGGTGTTTGCTTTGTCCAACCTGATCGCCCAGCCAGTACTTCGACGCGAGCACTATCAAATGGGTGCAGGCCTTGAATTGCCTCAGGGTGCTGAACTTCTGTACGGAATCGAGAAGTAGGAACGTGCCCAACAAGAAAGAGTCCCGCTCCGTCGTGCGCAACGACTTCTCGCGTGGGGAACAAACCACAGGACTGTCCTGGTTGGCGATGGGGGCAATTTTCTCGCTGTTGCTGGAAGTCGTGTACCTGAGTACGTGGATTGGTGGGTTCCCATTTCCCTATACGATCGTGGTGGCCTTCTTCTTTAACATGGTGCTCACTCGCACGGCGCTACTTTGGACAGACAACGTCTTTGTCGCTTTGATCCCACTTGCGGCGTGGATTGTAGGGTTTGTGCTTTTGATGTTCGGCGTGGAGGTCACAGGTGACATGCTGATGGCCAATAATATTCGTACCGTCTTGCTGCTCTTTTCAGGTCTAGCTGGTGGAATCGTGCCGGTGCTGAAGACCAAATGACGTACTTCCCAGGAAGTACGAGTAACATACAGCCAAATAGTTCTTGTGTCGAGGAGTTTGAGAAAGTCTTATGACTTACGTTATTGCCCAACCGTGTGTAGATGTTCTTGATCGTTCCTGCGTGGAAGAATGTCCAGTCGACTGCATTTACGAAGGCAAGCGCATGCTGTACATCCACCCCGACGAGTGCGTGGACTGCGGCGCGTGTGAACCTGCGTGTCCAGTAGAAGCTATCTTCTATGAGGATGACACCCCTGACGAGTGGGCTGAGTACTACGATGCTAATGTTGGCTTCTTCGATGAGCTGGGCTCCCCAGGTGGCGCAGCAAAGCTGGGTGCACAGGACTTTGACCACCCATTCGTCGCAGCCCTGCCTCCGCAGAATCAGGAGTAGGGCGAGCGTTTCGTGTCACGTATTCCACTGACTTCTGTTCTGCCCAGTTTCCCGTGGGATACGCTGGCACCCGCAAAAACAAAGGCGAGTGCCCATCCGGGCGGTATCGTCGATCTTTCCGTGGGCACTCCCGTTGATCCCGTCGATCCGACCATCCAGTTGGCGCTTGCCGAATCCGCTGCGGAACCTGGTTACCCGCCCGCCGTCGGCTCCCCTGAACTGCGCGGTGCAATCGTCGACGCCCTAGAGCGCCGCTACCGCATGGCTGGTTTAGACCCAGAAAGCGTCTTGCCGGTGATCGGTACTAAGGAAGCCATCGCGCTCCTTCCCACGCTGCTTGGTCTTCGCGGCGAGAAAATCATCATCCCAGAGATCGCTTACCCAACGTATGAGGTTGCGGCGCTGATCGCCGGTTGTGAGCCGATCCGCTCCGATGTCCCGGTCGAAGGGGCGGCGTTGGCATTTATCAATTCACCGTCCAATCCCACAGGTCGGGTAGCCACCGCTGACGAGCTCCAAGCCTGGGTAAACTTCTCTCGCGACACTGGGTGCATTGTCGCTTCCGACGAGTGCTACTTGGGCCTCGCATGGGAGGACGATAAAGAACCGATTTCGCTTCTCGACGAGCGACTTACCGGCACCGACAACTCAGGGCTTATCGCGATTCACTCTTTGTCGAAGACTTCGAGCTTGGCGAGCTACCGCGCAGGATATCTCGCCGGAGACACCGCTGTCATCGCAGAACTCACCGAAGCCCGCAAGCATGCAGGACTCATGGTTCCCGGACCGATCCAGCACGCAATGATTGCTGCGCTGACTTCTGATATGCATGAGGACCTCCAACGAGCTATCTACGCGTTGCGTCGTGCCAAGCTCATGCGCGCGGTACTGTCAGCGGGATTCACCGTGGAGCATTCCGAGGCTGGCTTGTACCTGTGGGTCACGCGTGGTGAAAACTGCCGCGACACCGTCGATTGGTTCGCCGAGCGTGGAATCCTCGTCGCTCCCGGCGATTTTTACGGTGAACAGGGCGAGAACTTCGTCCGCATTGCCCTAACGGCCACGGACGAGCGTATCGACGAAGCCGTCGCCCGCTTGCAGTGAACCCCACCGGTAGGCCGCCTGCCCGAGGCGGTGTTGTCGCCCGAAAGATCATCCTCAAAGACGCAGTCCCGGCCGGAGAGTACTACGCCGGACGCAGCGGCGATAGCCCATTTACCCCTGGCGAGCGCCTCGCTGCAGGTACGCCT
The DNA here is from genome assembly GCF_030252165.1 of Corynebacterium breve. NCBI lineage: Bacteria > Bacillati > Actinomycetota > Actinomycetes > Mycobacteriales > Corynebacteriaceae > Corynebacterium > Corynebacterium breve. Next base: position 789,392 of record NZ_CP126969.1, read on the forward strand.
CTTGGACGTCCGGTTCCAGCGTGGACATTCCCGAATGTCCGCACCGAGCGCGCCATCCCGTTCGAATACCAAGTGTTGCTTGACGACGACCGCCTCGTGGTCGTAGACAAACCGCATTTTCTGCCCAGCACCCCGAATGGTCGGCTGGTGAAAGAGACTGTGCAGACTCGACTGCGGGCAACCTATGGCGAAGACATCACTGTTGTGCACCGGCTAGACCGCGCGACAGCCGGCATCCTTTTAGCAGTGAAGCGACCTGAACATCGGCGGCCGTACCAAGAGCTTTTCGCCAAGCGCGCCGTGAAGAAATGGTACCGAGCGCGAGTGACAGGTCCATTAGGTGCCGACTCTTGGGCCAGGGTCGATCTTCCGCTGCGGAAAGTGGGGAGGAAAGTGGTCGTCGACAAGCAAGGAACCATGACCACGACGTGGCTGCGTGCGGCAGGAGACAACGTGGTGGAGCTGATGCCGGTGACCGGTCACACGCATCAGCTGCGCGTGGTGTGTGCCCATTTTGGGGCGCCGATCGTGGGAGATGACTTGTATCCACACGAGCGACCACTAAACCTAGATGACTTTACTCAACCGTTGCATTTGGTGGCAGAAGCTATGGAGTTTGCTGATCCCATCGATGGATCAACCCGGAAAATGTCTTCTTTTATGCATCTGCCGGATAGACTAGGTTAACTAATCGTGAATTCATAGATCAGAGGGGTCGGTTCGTGGCTGTGGAAGTTTCTCCGCCAACTGCGACTGATGGCGAAAAGACTCGCAGCACATCGGTGGTGCGCATGCTTAACAACGTCCGTCAGTTTGTGATGTTCGGCCTCGTGGGTGGATCGGGCACTATCGTCAACCTGCTGGTAACTTTCTTATCCAAGAAAGGCTTTGGGCGCGCCGGATTCTCCGAGCACGACGTGTTTTTCAACCTTTTCGGCACGGAGTTCAACATCCGCTGGTACCACGTCTTCGCTACCCTCGCATTCTTGGTTGCAAACACGTGGAACTACCAGCTAAACCGTTCCTGGACGTTTAGGGGCATCTCAAAGCGTTCGTGGCTTCGTGGTTTCTTCCCATTCTTGGCCACCGGCATCGTGGCGTACCTCGTGTCGTTGGTGGTGCTGACGCTCCTTATGAATCCAACGAGCCCGATCGCTTTGCCGGCGGACATTTTCGACGACTCCACGGGCTTTAGAACCAAGGTGTATTGGGCACAAGCCATTTCCATCATCGTGGCCATGCCGGTCAACTTTGTGATCAACAAACTATGGACGTTTGGCAAGCCCAAAGTAACTTTCGTGACCGCTGAGAAGCCAATGTAGGAGTTTCCCCTCCGTCTAACCACTTGCGCATTTCCGTGCACACATTTGCGGTGACAACCCGAGCGCCTGCAGAGATACTGAAATCTGTTGGGAATGGGCGCTCGGGGGGCCTGTTCCTACACGCGTTAGCGCATGGCTCCCTGGGTCTCCATGACTTCGACGGAACCCGTGACAGAGTTACGACGGAACATCACATTCGAGGCACCGGAGAGCTCCAACGCCCGCATGCGCGTGGAACTAGGAACTCCCACTGCCTCTGCCGCCTTCCCGAAGACGGAAACCTTGGTGCCTGAGGTGACGTAAAGTCCGGCTTCAACCACGCAGTCGTCGCCAAGCGAAATCCCTACACCTGCATTGGCGCCCAGTAGACAGCGCGCGCCGATGGTAATCGATTCCTTGCTGCCTGGCAGAGTGCCCATAATGGATGCGCCGCCACCAATCTCCGTGCCTTCGCCGACGACGACTCCGGTGGAAATGCGGCCTTCGACGGTCACTGCGCCAAGGGTACCTGCGTTGAAGTTAACAAATCCCTCGTGCATCACGGTGGTGCCGGGAGCTAGGTAGGCACCTAGGCGAACACGGTCAGCATCACCTATTGTGACATCGTCGGGCACGACGTAATCGACCATGCGCGGGAACTTGTCCACCGCGAAGACAGTCACTGGACCTTTGCCTGCCAAGCGACCACGTACCATCTGGAAGTCGGCCACGGCGCACGGTCCGTAGTTGGTCCACACCACGGTAGATAGTCGAGTGTGGATTCCGGTGACATTCGCCTCGTGTGGCTTGATCAACCGGTGAGAAAGAAGATGCAGGCGGAGGTAGGCGTCATAAGCATCAACCGGCGGGTTGGACAAGTCTTGGATCGACGTGGCTACGGGAATGCGTGCCACGCCACGATCCTCATCTGGCCCCTCCAACTTGGCAAACTGCTGAGGCGCCGTCTCAAGCCTCTCAGTGCCCGTTGCAGAAACCGGTTCATTGAGCTTTGGTGCTGGATACCACACGTCGAGGACGGTTCCGTCGTAGGTGACAGTGGCGATGCCGCGTGCAAATGCAGAAATCATGAAGGCTACTTTGCGTCCTTTTTACCCGTAATTCTGGTGATTCCGGACAGTATAGCCAAGCCTGCAGTCAGAGCCAGTACCGAAACGATCTGGGAGCGCGCGGAGTCGTCGAGAAGCATGAGAAGCGTAAGGCACGCAAGCGCCACCACCGACACCCACGGCAGCCAAGGCCAGCCCTTGAACTCAACCGTGGTGATTTCGTTGTTCGCTTTCAGCTCAGGGTGCAGCTTGATGTAGCTCAGCGCGATCATGAACCAGACTACAACCAGCACGCCACCCACAGCGTTGAGCAGGAAGTCCAGCAAGCCTTCGGGATTCCAGTACTGCAGGCCCACCGAAATGAACGCGAAGATCATCGAGAGCACGACCGAGTTGATCGGCACGTTGTCGCGGTTGGCCACACCCAGGATCTTCGGCGCGTCCCCCTCACGGGCGAGGTCAAAGGCCATACGCGACGAAGCATAAATCTGCGCATTGAAGGCAGACAGCAGGGCCAGAACAATAACGGCCTCCATGAATCCCACAACGCCTGGCATATTAGCCATGGAGAGAACCTGGGTAAACGGCGACTCGGCCGCAGTTTCAGCGCTGTCAATCTGCGAGTAGGGGAGAACCAAGATGATGATTGCCACAGAGCCGATGTAGAACACCGAGATGCGCCAAATCACGCTGCGCACGGCGGTAGCGATCGACTTGGCTGGATTCTCTGACTCAGCGGCTGCAATGGTGACCAGCTCGATGCCACCAAACGCGAAGGCTACTGCGAGAAGTCCTGCAGCGATGCCAGGGATGCCGTTGGGGGCGAAGCCCGATTCAGCGATGTTTTCAAATCCGATGAATGGCTGGCCAGGAAGAAGACCCAGCCACAAGGCGGTGCCAATGAGGATGAAGCCGATGATTACGGCAACTTTGATAAATGAAAACCAAAACTCGAACTCGCCGAACCCGCGGACGCGGGCGAAGTTGACGATAGCGAAGAACACCACACAGACAAGCGCTGGGATCCAAGGATCGATGCCGAACCACGAACCCATAATCGCGGCAGCGCCGGTCATTTCGGCACCCAGCACCATGATCAGCATGAACCAGTACAGCCACCCCAAGGTGAAGCCTGCCCAGCCACCGAAGGCCTGGCGAGCGTAACTGGAAAATGAACCGGAGGAGGGGCGGGCCGCGGCCATTTCGCCGAGCATCTCCATGACCATGACAACGATGATCCCGGCGATGACATAAGCGATCAGCACGGCCGGACCAGCCGCACGAATGCCCACTCCAGTGCCAAGGAACAGGCCCGCGCCGATGGCGGAACCCAGACCCATCATCGTGAGGTGACGGGTCTTAAGGCCGCTACCGAGTTGAGTCGATGTTTGTTGTGCCAATTTGTTACTTACCTTTCACTGGCAAAGACTCGAAGCCGAGCCGTTACTGGGATTTCTGGGAACGCTGGACGACGAGGCCACAGACGACGATAAATGCCACCAAGACACTGACCGAGATGACTTGGACGCGTCCTGCGGGATCTGTGAGCATGAGGATGACAAGGGCGGCAACTACTGCAGCGGTAACCCAAGGGAGCCAAGGATAGCCCCACATGCGTACCTCGGTGATCTCGCCAGATCGTTCCAACTGCGGGTGAAGACGCACGTAGGAGAAGATAATCGCAAACCAAATGACAATCAGGCAACCGCCAACTGCATTGAGCAGGAAAGCGAGCAGGCCTGGAGGATTCCACCATTGCAGGCCGACGGAGACAAACGCGAAGAACACTGAAACCAGAACGCTGCGCACAGGAACACCTTGATGATTGGTCTTGCCAAACATTTTCGGCGCGTTCTTCTGATGAGCCAAGGCGTAGAGCAGGCGAGAGGACCCATAAAGCTGGGCGTTGAAAGCAGACAGCAAAGCAAGCGCAATTACTACTTCCATGATGCCGACGATGCCCGGGATGTTCGCTAGTGACAGAACTTGTGTGAACGGGGAATCGGCAGCAGAATCAGATCCGGCAATCTCGTTGAACGGGAGCAGCAAAATGATGACCAACACGGAACCGATGTAGAACACGGAAATGCGCCAGATGATGGATCGCATGGCGGAGTTCACCGAATCCTTCGGATTCTCCGACTCAGCCGCGGCGATGGTGACCAGCTCAATACCACCGAAAGCAAACGCGACTGCTAGCAGTGCCGTAGCCACGCCGGCAAAGCCATTTGGCATGAAGCCCACCGCTTCGATGTTGGACAACCAGACCGGGTCATGTGCCGGGAGCAGCCCGAAGATCAGCAGGATACCGATAACAAGGAAGATAGCGATAACAGCGACTTTGATCAGCGAGAACCAGAATTCGAACTCCCCGTAGCCCCGCACTGCGGCGAGATTGACCACGGTAAAGAAGAGCACTGCGACCAACGCTGGGATCCACGGGGCGATACCGAACCAACCGGCCATGATCGCGGATGCGCCCGTCATCTCAGCGCCCATGATCATGATCATCATGAACCAATACAGCCAGCCGACGGAAAAACCACCCCACGGACCGAAGGCCTGCTCGGCGTACGTGGAAAAAGAACCGGCGGACGGTCGGGCCGCGACCATTTCTGCCAGCATCTGCATGATGAGGACGGTGATGGCACCTGCGATGATATAGGCAATGATGACGGCTGGACCTGCCGCCTGGATTCCTACGCCAGTGCCAAGGAAAAGGCCTGCGCCAATTGCTGAGCCCAAACCCATCATTGTTAAGTGGCGGGTCTTAAGCCCACGTTTCAGTCCCGATTCTTCAACGGGGAGCTGTTCCTGTTCTGTCATAAGTTCACTGTATCGCCAGTCACCGTGAACATTGGATTCCGGTCGCCTAAAACGAACGGACTCACGACGATGCGTTAGCACCGGAGAAACGTGGACACGAGGCTAGCGCAAAACGAATGAACAGCTCTGGCGAACTTAGACCCAGCGCAGAACCGGGATGTCGAAGTTTGGCTCTGTATTAATGGACCAGTTGGACTTGCCGGACAAGTCGAGTGCAGAGACCGTCTCGCCGGATTGAGCATCATGAACCATCGTGGTCGGCTCAAGCATGACGTTGGTGCCAAGCGTGCAGTTGTCGCCCATCTCGATGCCAAGCAAACCCGCGGACGGTTTCATGGTGCAGTTCTTGCCAAGGTGGAGTGGAACTCGGTTATGGCCTTCGTCGTGAAGCGCGAGGATTGTTGCAGAGAGTCCTACATCGGTGCCTTCGCCGACGACGACGGAGGAGGACAGGCGCCCCTCGATGCGGGATGCGCCGAGTGACCCCGCGTTGTAGGAGACATAGCCTTCACGCAAGACATTGGTGCCAGGCGCGAGGTAAGCGCCCAAGCGAACGCGCTCGGCCTCAGCAATAGACACGCCGGCTGGGACAACATAGTCAACCATACGAGGCAGGCGTTCGATGCCGTAGACATGGATCAGTCCGCGGGTGCGCAGGACGCCGCGGACAAATTCGAAGTTGTCGGGAAGGCATGGGCCCTTGTTGGTCCATACGACCGGAACGAGGTGCTCCAGCAAGTCTTCCATATTCAACTCGAGGGGCTTAATGATGCGGTGGGAGAGCAGGTGCAGTCGGAGGTAGACATCGTGGGCGTCAACAGGTGGTTGGCTGAGATCGGCGATAGTTGTGCGAACTGCCACTTGTTCGACCATGCGGTCTTCGTCAAGGCGAACCAGTTGCAACAGGCGCGCCGGCAAGTGATTTGCGCCTAGGCGGTGTGATCCGGAGACCAGGCCCTGTGCTTCTTCTCCTTCGATAAGTTCAGGATCTGGGTACCACGTATCCAGGATCGTGCCGTCCATGCCAATGTTGGCGATACCAATTGCGTGCGCTCCGACAGTCATGTCCCTCATTCTAGGTGGTGAACAGTGTTCAAGCATGTTCTCTGCGGAAGGCCCACGCGGTTCGGATGGACGGAAGTGCGCAGGTTCTCTAGTCTTGAAGTTCCAGCTGTTCATCTTGCAGCTTTGGTGATCTTGGAGTGTTGTCGAAAGATCACGTTGGCTGGCCGCCTTACGTACTTTGTGGCGGACCAGCACATTGCCCTCCATTGTCCAAACGAAAGAGCTTCCCAGTGGCACCTGAAATCACGCCGCAGCCATCGAAACGCCGCCTTCTACGGGGTCCATTGCTTCTGCGCAACGATGACACAGAAGGATCGACCTTTGACCAGCGTCTATTGGAAGCAGGTGCAGATCATGATTGGAAACATGCTGATCCGTGGCGCATTCTCCGTATCCAAAGCGAATTTGTTTCTGGCTTCGACGCGCTGACCGACCTACCTAAGGCAGTCACTGTCTTTGGCTCCGCTCGCTTGAACGAAGGCACCCCGGAGTACGAACAGTCTCGACAGCTTGGCGCAGCGCTTGTTGAAGCTGGATACGCCGTGATCACTGGCGGGGGTCCGGGATTGATGGAAGGCCCGAATCGAGGAGCGCACGAGGCCGAGGGCCTCTCTGTTGGCCTCGGCATCGAGCTACCTCACGAGCAGCGTTTGAATGACTGGGTCGACGTGGGTATCAACTTCCGATACTTCTTCGTGCGCAAGACGATGTTCCTGAAATACTCTCAAGCTTTCATCACTCTGCCAGGTGGTTTTGGCACGATGGATGAGCTCTTCGAGGTGCTGTGCATGGTCCAGACCGGGAAAGTGACCAACTACCCGATCGTGCTGATGGGCGTGGACTTCTGGTCGCCACTGGTCGAATGGATCGAAACTCAGCTCAAGGGCCGCGGTCTCATTTCCCCAGAAGACACCGAGCTGTTCCTGTTGACCGACTCCATCGAAGAGGCTGTGAACCACATCGTCGAAGCACATAAAGTTATGCCCGACGGCCGACTCACCGGGAACAAGGATTCCCTCGACGAGGCACAAAAGTACGCCGAGTAAAACCAGTGTCAGATCCACATAATCTGGCCAAGGTGATGGCCATCGTCAACCGGACACCCGATTCCTTTTACGACAAAGGAAAAACGTTTGGCATTGACGCAGCTCTTTCACGTTGTGACGAAGTGATCGCCCAGGGCGCTACGATCATCGACGTGGGAGGGGTCAAAGCGGGCCCTGGTGACAATGTCGATGTGCCCGAGGAAATCGACCGTGTAGTCCCGTTGATCGCAGCGGTTCGCCAACGCTACCCAGACGTGACGATTTCTGTGGACACCTGGCGCGCAGACGTTGCCGAACACGCCATCGCAGCGGGTGCCACTTTAATCAATGACACATGGGCGGGCTGGGACTCGGAGCTCATCGAAGTAGCCGGACAACACCACGTGGGCTATGTGTGTTCTCACACTGGGGGAGTGGTCCCTCGCACACGTCCGCACCGGGTCCACTTTGATGATGTCGTGCGCGACGTGATCGAGGAAACCACAGCACTCGCAGAAAAGGCTGTGTCCTGTGGTGTTCCAGAACAAGCCGTTTTTATCGATCCGACGCACGACTTTGGCAAGAACACATTTCATGGCTTGGAGCTGCTGCGCCGCATCGACGAGGTGGTCGCTACTGGGTGGCCGGTGCTGATGGCGTTGTCAAACAAGGACTTCGTGGGCGAAACCTTGGATCGTCCCGTAGGGGATCGAGTCGCCGGAACCCTCGCGGCCACCGCGTGGTCAGCGGCCCGTGGTGTGGCGGCGTTTCGCGTCCACGAAGTCAAGGAAACTATGGATGTCATCCGCATGACGGCTGCCATCCAAGGTCATGTACCCCCGGCTCACACCATTCGAGGCTTGGCATGAACGCGCCTCTGACAGTCTCTGTTGTTATCCCTGCGCTGAATGAGGAAGCTACGGTGGCCGATGTTGTCCGAGCGGTCCTTGTAGACAACCCGCTGGAAGTCCTGGTCATAGATTCGTCGTCAAGCGATGCAACAGCATCCAAAGCACAGGCGGCAGGGGCGACGGTGCTGTCGTGGAGCGATATCGCACCTGAGATCCCAACTCGTCCAGGGAAAGGCGAGGCGTTGTGGCGTGGGGTGAAGGCTGCGCGAGGCGACGTCGTTGTGTTCGTGGATGCTGACCTCACTGAAGTTCCGCCTCACGTCGTTTCGCGGCTCGCATTACCGCTGCAGGATCCGCAGGTCCACATGGTCAAGGCGGACTATGCCAGGACTCTCGATGGGGCCCCATCTGGAGGCGGGCGGGTCACCGAGCTCACGGCCAAGCCCCTCCTGCGTACGTACTTTCCTGCGATTAGCCACATCAATCAGCCGCTTGCTGGCGAATACGCTTTACGACGATCCACTGCCCTCGACGTCCCCTTCATCAGTGGGTACGGCGTTGAATCCGGGCTGCTCATCGACATCAGCGAGCGCTGCGGAGGGTCCGCGATTACCCAGGTAGATTTGGGCACACGCTCACATCGGAATCGGCCACTCGCGGAGTTAGGGCCGATGGCGCAAGTTGTTGCCCACAGCATCCTTGGACGTGCGGGAGTGCTTCCGGAAGAAGTCGCAGTACCTGATCAACGGCCAGCCTGGAACACGCTAGGATAACGGTTATGTTTTCGTGGATTCTGCTCATCGTCATCGTTGCAGCTGTTGCTGTTTTCGGCACCTGGGTGTTCGGCCGGATGTTTGGCCGAGGCGAGCTCTTGCCTCCGATGGAGGAGACACAGGATGTCATCGCCTCTAACCGTAAAGCGATCGAAGAGAACCGAGTTGAGGACGTTCGCCTTGAGGTCGTGCCACGCGGCTACCGCCAAGATCAGGTGGACGCTTTGATCGCACAACTACTTGATCGTGCTTCTGCCAGCGCAAACGACGACCTTGAACCGCTAGTCGACAAAAAGAAGTAGAATAGGTAGGGTAAATCGTTTGCAGTGAAGGAGTTTGATCCAATGGCAGCAATGAAGCCACGGACCGGAAACGGCCCGATGGAAGCGGTGGAAGAATCCCGAAAGATCGTTATGCGCATCCCATCCGATGGTGGCGGTCGTCTGGTCGTAGAGATGAGCAAGGAAGAGGCTGCCGAGTTGGGCGCGCTGCTCGTCGCTGCTGCAGAAGCATAAACTTCATAACAATCTAGGCAAATCGTTCGCTCGCGAAGAGAACCGGTAGGCTGCTTAACATGCTCAACCATGTTATTGACTTGCTCGCAGATCCTGCCGATCTTACTCCACTTTCCGGGGCGGACGATTTTTCGCGTTTAGTGTCCGAAAGCGGGCATTCTTTCGACGTGGCAAAACAGGGCTACGTCACTCTTGCCGCGGGTGCTGGGATCAAGCACCAAGGCGATGATGCTGCCATGGTTGCAGCGCGCGAAACTTTCCTCTCCCAGGGTCACTTTGCCCCTTTCGTCGAGGCTGTGACTGACGCGGTACACGAAGTATTCGATGAAACGCTTTCCGACGAAGTCCGCACCCCCGCAATCCTCGAAGTGGGCGCTGGCACCGGCTACTACTTGTCCCATACTTTGGATGACGTCGAAGGCGCTGTGGGCATCGGCCTTGACACATCCGTCCCGGCGGCGAAACTCCTTGCCAAAGCCCATCCGCGAATCGGCGCTGTGGTTGCGGACGTGTGGCAACGCCTGCCCATCCGCAACAACGTACTGAATGCGATTACCGTGGTCTTCGCCCCACGAAATCCGGCCGAATTCGCACGAGTGCTTGCCGACGACGGCCAAGTAGTAGTCCTGACTGCAGACCCCGGCCACCTCGACGAGCTTCGCGACCCACTGGGCATTTTGTCAGTCGAAGACGGCAAAGTCGAGCGAATGATCGAGCAGGCCGCAGGCTATCTCGCGCCGGTAGGTGATCCGGAACTCATCGAGTTCCCCATGACGCTTGACCGTGACTCCATTGCTGCCCAGGTTGGCATGAGTCCATCTGCACGCCACATCGACCCAGCAGATCTTGCGGTACGACTAAGCGCCCTTCCTGACACGATGACTGTGACAGCAAGGGCGCAGCTCACGCGCTTGGCAAAGAGCTAGTTGCCTCGACGCCATTCGCTATGAATGGTTGCGTCTTCGCTGGCGCGCACGCGGATCCCGTGGATGCCGTTGTGTGGCCAGATGCGGCTAGCCATGACCACGGCGCCACCCCCGGCGTAGACCTCGAGGGTGTTGCCGTCGACGACGATGGAAATGTTGTCCTCGTCATCGTCGGCAAGCGGTGCCGTAGCTGGCGCGTCTTTTCCGCGGTCTAGTGACAGTTGGTCGCCGGAATGGACGACTGTTGCCACGACATTGTCGTCACCGTCGATAATTTCTGCGCGGACCTCGGCGCCCGATGGAATCTCACACAAAGCCGTCCAGAACTTCGCGTGCTCCGACGCTGCAATCGCGTCGGGCAGGCCACGGGCCGGGGTTTGGTAGAGTTTGCCGCCCTGCAAGGTGACCACGCGAGGGAGGGACAACGTGTTTGCCCAGCCTTCGGCTTCCCACGAAGGCTGGGTGGTTGCGTCGTCGCCACGCCCGATGCCATTAAACAGGCCGAAGATGAATGCCTCGGCGTAGCGCCGTTCTTCAGAGACAGTGCCAGCAGTGAGGTTGGTGTTGCGGGGGCGGGTGAAATCGTGCCCAAAGTCGACTCGTTGGAATGGTGTAGCCACGGTAAATTCCGCGCCACTGAGCTGGCCGACGATATATCCCGAGTGGTCCAGGCCGTCACGCTCGAGCGTGAGGAGGAGAAGGTCGTAGATTTCTTGGTCTACCTCGTCGCGCAAACGAATGATACGAGGCGAAACCATGATCGGATCGTCAGGAAGACCAGTATCGCCGACGAATGTCAGCGCATCGAGCAGTTCCCAGTCTTTGCCATCAGGAGATTCCAGGACTACTGGAACTGGTGCGTCTGACTCGCCGGAGCTGGTCACCATGAGCCAGCCCGAGTGTCCCTGATCGCGATCATCCGCGGATTCCCAATCGGGAATCACACACGGGGAGCGGAACCGAGAGAACTCCTTGGAATCCGCGATAGCCACGCCCACCCGGTGGACTGAGGGATCTAGTGCCAACGGGTCTTCAGTGACTTCTGCGAGTCGGTCGACCTCATCGACGCGGGCAATCTGCACCGATGTGCCCGCTGCGGTGACAGAGGTGAAAAACAGGTCCGCGCCACCGTTATCAGCGACTACCGAGCCGGCAAGCACATCAATCTCTCCACCTTTTGGAGCGATGACGTCGGGGCAGACCATCCAATCGAATGGTCCTTCTTCACTCATTTGGTGGCCCCAGCGTGCAGGCTGGTCGGGCGCGGGGCGGTACTGATACAGCATGTGCCAGTTGTCGCCGTCGCGCAGCATGCCAGCTGCGGCTTCCAGTATTCCGTTTTCTGCGGTGACGTGGAGTTCAGGTCGAAGCGAAGTCAATAGAAATCCTTCCTCTCGAACTAGATCAAGGACTTGTAGATGTCCACGGTTTGCTGTGCGATGGTTGCCCACGAGAACTTGTCCTTGGCGCGCGCCAATCCAGCCTTGGCAAAAGTCTCGGTCTTGTCCTTGTCGGCTACGAGCGCGTTGACAGCCTCGGCGATATCGCGTTCGAATGTTTCAATGTCGTTCTCGTCGTAGTGGACCAAAGTACCAGTTTCGCCGTCAACGACGACCTCAGGAATGCCACCGACATCGGATGCGACCACGGCGGTTTGGCAGGCCATTGCTTCAAGGTTCACAATGCCCAGTGGCTCATAGATCGAAGGACATACGAAAACATCAGCAATGGAGTAGATCTCCCGGATCTTCTCCGAAGGGAGCATGTCTTGGACCCAGATGATGCCCTCGCGGGTCTGCTGGAGTTCTTCGACAAGTGCCTTGGTACGCTCAGCGATCTCTGGGGTATCCGGTGCGCCAGCGCACAGGACCAGCTGTACGTCGGGATCGAAGTGCCGGGCGGCCTTAATCAAGTGCTCCACGCCCTTCTGGCGGGTGATACGGCCGACGAATGCAGCAATCGGGCGGGAAGGGTCTACGCCGATTTCCTCCGCGATTGTGCCTGTGGTCGGGTACCACTTCGCGGTATCAATGCCGTTGAGAACGACATGGATGCGAGACTCGTCGATACGTGGGTAGGCCTCAAGGATGGATTTCTTCATACCCGCCGACACCGCAATAACAGCGTCTGCGTACTCCATCGCGTTCTTCTCGGACCACGAGGACACGTCGTAGCCGCCGCCGAGCTGCTCACGCTTCCACGGGCGGTCAGGCTCCAAGGAGTGAGCGGTTGCAACGTGCGGAATGCCATGCAGTTTGCCTGCGAGGTGTCCGCCCAGGCCTGCATACCAGGTGTGGGAGTGAACAACATCGATGTTGGATGCTGCATGGGCCATACGAAGACCCGTGGAAAGGGTCTTAATTGCGCCGTTTGCGTCTTCCAGCATTGGGTCGACGCCGTGTACGTACACGCCTTCCTTGTCGCGTGGTGCGCCCATGCAGTGGACATCGACTTCCACGATCTCACGCATGAAACGGGTGAGTTCTGTGACGTGAACTCCTGCGCCACCGTAGACCTCAGGTGGGTATTCTCTGGACATCATTCCGACTCTCATGCCTCCGATACTAGAGACGAAAACTGATCGGTGCAGATACCCATGGGGGCGGATGTTCCCTAAATGCCCCCTTGTTACCCCAAGTGCTACTAAAAGTGTGATGTTTTCGGAGTGATAGCAATTTTCCCCTGCAAAGTGCCGGGGAAAACAATAAGCTAGATAACGTGAAGACTAAGCCAAATGTTCTAGCCATTGTTCTTGCGGGTGGTGAAGGCAAGCGCCTTTTCCCCCTCACCGCTGACCGCGCAAAGCCAGCTGTACCTTTTGGCGGTAACTACCGCCTAGTCGACTTCGTATTGTCGAACTTGGTCAACGCAGGCTTTCTCAAAATCGCCGTCCTGACCCAGTACAAGTCCCACTCGCTTGACCGCCACATTGCGACCGCATGGAACGTGTCCGGCCCAACCCCGCAGTACATCGCTTCCGTGCCAGCGCAGCAGCGCCGTGGCAAGCGCTGGTACAACGGCTCCGCCGACGCTATTGTCCAGTCCCTGAACCTGATCTACGACGAAAAGCCTGATTACGTCATCGTCTTCGGCGCAGACCACGTCTACCGGATGGATCCAGGCCAAATGCTGGAAGATCACATCGAGTCCGGCAAGGCGGCAACCGTTGCTGGTATTCGAGTGCCACGCGAAGAAGCTACCGCCTTTGGTGTCATCCAGGCTGATGACGATGGAACCATCACCGAGTTCTTGGAAAAGCCATCTGACCCTCCTGGGACTCCAGATGATCCAAACATGGCGTACGCGTCCATGGGTAACTACATCTTCTCCACTGAGGCACTGGTTCAGGCGCTGCTGGAAGACGAACAGAACGACGAGTCCGACCACGACATGGGCGGCGACATCATCCCTTACTTCGTCTCCAAGGGTGAGGCAAACGTCTACGACTTCTCTACAAACGAAGTCCCAGGCGCCACCGAGCGCGACAAGGGATACTGGCGCGACGTCGGTACCATCGACTCGTTCTACGAGGCACACATGGACCTGATCTCGGTTCACCCAATCTTTAACCTGTACAACAAGTCGTGGCCAATCCACTCCACCGAGGATGGCAACTTGCCTCCTGCGAAGTTCGTCCAGGGTGGTATCGCGCAGTCCTCGATGGTGTCCCCAGGTTCGATCATCTCGGGTGCAACTGTGCGTAACTCCGTCCTTGCCACCGACGTCCGCGTTGAAGAAGGCGCAACCGTTGAAGGTTCCGTGCTTCTTCCAGGCGTGCGTGTTGGTCGCGGCGCGGTTGTCCGCCATGCGATTCTGGACAAGAACGTCTACGTCTCCGATGGCGAGATCATCGGTGTCGACGCGGCACGGGACGAGGCACGCTTCAAGGTGTCCCCAGGCGGCGTTGTGGTCGTCGGAAAGAGCGAAGTGGTGTAGCTCTTTCGGCTAGAACCCGAATTGCAAAGCTCGAACGCCCTAGATCGCGCTTCTCGCTGGAGAAGGACGACTAGGGCGTTCGGGCTTTGGCGTTCGGAATGTGGCCAGGCCACCAAGAAAACTAGGCCTTGCGAACCACCATGGTGAGCCCCGCGCCAAGTGGCAGGCGCACAACCAACGCATCGTCAAGCGTGTCGACGAGCGCATCTGCTTCACGCGCAGCCTCTGTGTCGCGGTCCTTGCGGGTCTGGTCGGCCAAGGTGCCATCCAACAAAGCATCGGCAATGACCAACGCGCCGCCGGGGGTGAGCAGCGGAAACGCCTGGGAGATAATGGTGGGCAGGTCCATCGGCGCTACATCCGCATAAACAAGCTGGTAGGAGGAGGGCGCAAGGCGATGGATCACATCAACGGGGTTCGAGGTCAGGAAGCGGCCCCGTGATGGAGCAAAGCCCGCATCGCGGAACGCAGCCTTCGCGCGGGTCTGATGCTCCGCCTCCGGATCGATACATGTCACTGTCGTTTTGCCTGGGAGTCCGTTGAGTAGGTAGAGCCCAACCAAGCCGGCGGCTGGCGTGATCGCGATGGCGCCGCCGGAATCAGGGTGGGAGGTGGTGGCCGCCAAGCCACTAAGAAAACGGCCGGTCATGTCGTCGGGGACGTTGAGACGGAATTCGTCAGCGTCGGCACGTGCGGCGACTATCGCCTCGGCCTCTTCGGTGGAGGAGACGATGTACTCTTCGATGGCTTTATAGGCTGTATCACTCACACTGGCTATTCTAGGGAAAGTCCTTTCCGCAGGGGATTGCCACCCGCAGCGAGTTGGCAGGTTCCCTCACAGAATGCTTTTAACTCAATTTCTGGCTATTGAAAGTGAGATAGGGAACAATAGTTTCTATGACCACAGTTGAGAATCACCCTTTGGAGAGTGACTCTTCCATTTCCCTTGGTGCGGAGGAGCTCACCGGCACCGCAGCTTTCGACGCGGGTCAGGGAGATATGCCGTCGTGGTCCGAGCTGGTCGCTGAGCACGCTGATAGTGTTTACCGCCTCGCGTTCCGCCTTTCGGGTAACCAGCATGATGCCGAAGACTTGACACAAGAAACGTTTATGCGCGTCTTTCGCAGTCTGAAGAAGTATCAGCCTGGCACCTTTGAAGGTTGGCTGCACCGCATCACCACTAATCTCTTCTTGGACATGGTGCGCCACCGAAACAAAATCCGCATGGAGGCGTTGCCTGAAGATTATGAACGTGTCCCAGGCACTGACATGACACCGGAGCAGGCGTATTCGGTTTCCAACCTCGACCCTGCGTTGCAAGAAGCACTGGACGAGCTGAGTCCTGACTTCCGCGTAGCAGTTGTACTTTGTGACGTCGTCGGAATGAGCTACGAAGAAATCGCTGACACACTTGGGGTCAAGATGGGCACGGTGCGTTCGCGTATTCACCGCGGACGTTCGCAAATTCGTGAATCCCTCGAGGCACAGGCGAAAAACAACGAGGAAGTTCAAGTTCTTCTGCGCAGCCGTTAGACACTTGCCACACACTGAACCAGGCTCAACAGGTCGCCCAAATTAGAGGGTAGCCTGATACTTGACGGCATTAACCACAACTTTGTGCGCGGAGAGGAGCGAGTGCGTGGCATTGAAAAAGCAACACCACCCGGAGCGACGATCATTGCGCCGGCGCCTCCGTATTGAGATCGCCGCGGTGGAGCATCTTAGCCCTGAAGCGGTAGCGGCGTTCGTCGACGGCGAACTGTCCGAACGAGCTGCCCACCGAGCGCGCGTTCATGTTGTTCACTGCAAGGATTGCCGAGAAGAAGTTCATGACCAGCGCCGCGCCTCAGAGTATGTGCGTGGCAAGAACCTTGAAGCGTGCGTTCGAGCGCCCCGCGGACTTGTCGATCGATTGGCTAACCTTACCCAAGGTTCGGTGAAACCAGGACCGAGCGCGGAGTCAACACCATTGCCTGAGGCCGACGACGTGATGGATAAGATTGAGATGACTCTGCGCGCTTTCAAGCGTCGCGGCTAGGCAAGACAGCACAGCGTGCGCGTACTAAGGTGGATGTGTGTTTGACAGTATTGGTTGGCTCGAGATTTTCGCCATCATCATTATCGGGCTTATCGTCATTGGTCCGGAGCGATTGCCTGGAGTCATCGAGGACATCCGCGCCGCAATTTTCGCAGCTCGACGCGCGATCAACAACGCGAAGGCAGAGCTCAATGGTGACTTTGGGGATGACTTCGAGGAGTTCAAGAAACCTCTCAACACCGTCAGCGAATACGCCGCATTAGGCCCGAAGCGTGCCGTAGCAAAAGTGCTCTTCGATGAAGATGAGCAGTTTCTCGATCAATTCGATCCGAAGAAGATGCTCGAAGAAGACCCAGCCGCCCCAGCGTCGCCTAAGCAGACAACCCAAAAGCCGGCCGAACAGCCCGAAGATAAGGGCGATTTTTCGATCGGCGGCGGTTTCTCCTGGGCGGATATTACTTAGCCCTATTTACGCGTGACCCCAAGGTTGAGAGATCTGCCTGCAAGGGAATCCTTACGCACAATGAGCTTATCGACGATTGCGTTAACCGCCTGAGCTGCAGGTGATTCCGGACTCGATACGGATAGTGGCGTCCCCTCATCGCCGTGGACTCGTAGCTCGGGATCTAGTGGGACAGAACCGAGCAGAGGTACCTTGGCGCCGGTGAGCACGCTGAGTCGGTCTGCTACTTGCTGACCACCGCCTTCACCGAAGATGTTCATCACACTTCCGTCAGGCATCGTCATGCCAGCCATATTTTCAATCACACCCGTGACGCGCTGGCGAGTTTGCTGGGAGATGGAACCAGCGCGCTCAGCAACCTCCGCAGCTGCTGCCTGTGGTGTCGTGACGATCAGGAGTTCGGCATTTGGTACGAGCTGAGCGACGGTGATCGCAACGTCACCAGTTCCAGGAGGAAGGTCCATGAAGAGGACATCCAGATCGCCCCAGAACACGTCTGCTAGGAACTGCTGGATAGCGCGGTGCAGCATTGGACCACGCCACACTACAGGCGCGTTGCCTTCGACGAACTGGCCGATCGAGATATGGCGCACATCGTGAGCGATCGGAGGCATGATCATGTCTTCCACCATGGTCGGCTGTTGGTCCTCGGATCCCATCAAGCCAGGAACAGAGTGGCCATAGATGTCAGCGTCGACGATACCGACCTTCAGGCCTCGCTTGGCCATGGCAGTAGCAAGGTTGACCGTCATCGAAGACTTGCCCACACCGCCCTTGCCGGAAGCTACTGCGAAGATGCGCGTGGTACTTCCGGGCTGCGCAAACGGAATTACAGGTTCGCTGTGATCACCACGCAGCTTTTGGCGCAGTGCCTTGCGCTGTTCGTCGCTCATGGCGTCCATGGTGACGGATACACTACCCACTCCGTCGAGTTCTTCTAGCACAGCGCGGGTGTTGCCCTCGATGGTGTCTCGCATCGGGCAACCAGCGATGGTGAGGTAGATTTCAACAGCTACATCACTGCCATCGATCTGGACGGATTTGACCATATCCAGCTCGGTGATGGGCTTTCCGATTTCGGGGTCCTCTACGCGGGAAAGCGCGCTGCGAACAGCGGATTCAGTCAAAGTACTCATATGGGTTTCTAGTATAGTCTGGCCGAAATTGTGCGAAACCTAATGATGCACATCGCCCTGGATCGGTGCGGAAAGATCAGCGACGGAGTCATTGTCCTCGGCGGCTGCGTCGTCGAGCTTTGCCTCGACACGTTCGAGCAAACTCTTCACGTCCTCTAGCTCTTTGCGCAGGTAGTCACGAGAGACCATGTCGCCCAATGAGAGGCGGACGCTGGCGAGCTCGCGGGCAAGGAACTCCGTATCTGCCTTGGTCTGCTCATCGCGTCGTCGGTCTGCGGACAAAGTGACCTTGTCTCGGTCCTCCTGGCGATTCTGGGCCAACAAGATCAGCGGTGCGGAATAGGCAGCCTGAGTAGAGAAGGCAAGGTTGAGCAGGATGAAAGGGTAAGGATCCCAGTTCCACCAAAAGCCGCCGATGTTCAGACAGATCCAAATGACAACGAAAACGGTCTGCCACATGAGGTAACGCCCAGTGCCAAAGAAGCGCGCTACTTTCTCGGCAGCGGCGCCGATTGTTTCGTCGTCAATGCGGAAGAGTCTTTTGCGCTGGGCGCCCACTGGGGTTTCTAGCGATGTGCGGTTGAAATCAGCCATGGGTCACCTCGTGTGGTTGTGCAGCCGGGGAGGGGCGGAGGTCCTGTTCGCGCCAATTCTCGGGGAGTAGGTGGTCGAGCAAGTCGTCGACGGAGACGGCACCGAGAAGGTGGCCAACTTCATCGAGGACAGGGCCACACACCAGGTTGTAGGTGGCAAAGTAGCGGGCCGCGGTTTCCTCGGAGTCGCTGGCGTAGAGTGGGGGCAAATCAGGATCCAAGATGCCACCGATCAGAGTGGAGGGCGGTTCGCGCAGTAACTTTTGCAGGTGGACACAGCCCAAGTACTTGCCGGTTGGCGTCGCAGTTGGCGGACGAACGACGAAGATCAGCGACGAAAGCGCCGTGGTCAGATCTGGGTCGCGCGCCAATGCGAGTGCTTCAGCGACAGTAGTTTGGGGCGTAAGGATGAGTGGCTCGGGGGTCATGAGCGCACCTACGGTGTTGGGGGAGAAGCTCATCAAGCGGCGAACAGGTGCTGATTCTTCAGGGTCCATCAGCTCAAGGAGAACTTCGGCCTTTTCATCGTCCAGCTCCTGGAGGATGTCGGCTGCGTCGTCGGGATCCATCTCTTCGAGGACGTCTGCTGCACGCTCGATGTCCAGCTGCTGCAACAGACTCTTCTGGTCGTCTTCTGGGAGCTCTTGGACCACGTCGGCAAGGCGTTCGTCGTCAAGCTCTCGGGCGAGGTTGTTGCGTTGACGTTCGGGCAGATCAGTCAGGTAATTTGCCACGTCGGCAGGTCGCATGTCGTCGAACAGAGCGATCTGTTCGGCCACAGATTCCATCGAGATCGTGGATGCCGCGGAAATGCCGTGGACATAGTTCCACGGCACGATGTCGAGCTTAGGAGCGCGTCCGAACTTGGGGCGCTGGGCGAAGACTGCGACCTTGGTGATGACCCAATCGCGGGTGCGGGTGCGCTCGACTTCAACATCGGCCACTTCGATGGCCTTGCCGTGCAGGTGCTCGAGATCGGGATCGTCGGTGTGCACTTTTGAACCGATGATGTCGCTGAGGACTGATTGTTCGCCCGCGCGGGGACGGAAAGTACGCATTGATACCGAGCCGGATACCAGTGTGATGTCGGTGGGATCGATGGAGGCGACGCGGAGCATCGGCAAGAAAATGCGACGTTTGTTGACCAGCTCAACCACAATGCCCAAGACACGGGACGGTTGCGGCACCGGGCGGATGGTCACGATGACATCGCGCACGCGCCCGATTACCTCGAAGTCTGGGCCACGTACCTGTAGGCCGGCCAAGCGACCGGCATACACTCGGGAAATTGCACTCATGTTCGCAATTTTAGCTGTCGTCGTGGAAAGTAGTCGCATTCTTATACGAGGCGGAACTATCTGACTCGCGTACCCGTTAACAATGTGAACAAGCATTCACCGTGGATCAATTAGGAGTGTGTTATAAGTAATGGCTGCTAGCCGCAACATCTTGCAACCGCGTCTACGCCCAAGTGGTTGGCCCGTGGGGAGTTTTAATAACTATGCCGAAGCTCAAGCTGCGGTGGACGCACTATCGGATCGTGCATTCCCGGTAGAGGAGTTGTCCATCGTTGGTGTTGATCTCATGGAAGTCGAAAAGATCACGGGTCGGCTCACCTGGGGCCGTGTACTGGCGGGCGGAGCCTTTGGCGGCGCGTTTTGGGGCCTATTCATGGGCCTGTTGCTCGGTCTCTTGGGCGGTCCGCTGTGGGCTCCGGTGATCATGGGTATCTTGATGGGCGCCGTCTTCGGACTTGTTTTCGCAGCAATTGGTTATGGCGCCACAGGTGGCCAGCGCGACTTTTCGTCGCAAACGCAGATCATCGCTGGCCGCTACGACGTCCTATGCTCTGCAAACCGTGCGACGGAGGCGCGCAACATCATCGCGTCGTTGAACGATCCTCAGGTCGCGGTTGAAGATGCGCCAGTAACTGCGGACACGTCTGAACCAGAGATCGCCGGCGAGGATTCTCCAGTCGAAAAATAAGCAGGGTAGGATCAACGTCTAGCCGCATCATGTGGCCAGAAAGGACGCCCGGGGTACACAACACCATGAAGCAACACCGGAAAAAGCACCGTGCACTAGCGGTAGTGGCCGCAATAACCACTGCGTCTGTCGTCCTAGTGGGATGTTCGGTCGAACCCCTTGAATCGCCATCGACTGATCACCGCCGGCTGCAAGACGAACCAATTTCCATCTCCATCAACTCTGGTTCGATGGAGCAAATGGTGTTGGGTGAGATCTACCACCAAGTGTTGCGTGCCCATGGGCGCTCGTCGAGTCTCGCAGTGGCGACGAAACCGGATGAACAAAATCAGATCAATCGTTTGCGTGAGCTCGATGCCAACTTCGTTATCGGTTGCACGGGAAATCTCCTGGGAAATTTGAACCCCACGACTGCCAAGGAAATGCGCGACGAAGTGGGGATCGTCAACATGAACACATACGAGCAAATAGAACTCAGCCATGAGGTTTATACCGAGTTTGTTGGCTCGCTTCCCGGCGATTTCATGACGATTGACCCCTCCCCAGCAGTAGGGTGTCAAGGCGCACCGTCGGATATTTTGTCGCAGAATATTGTGCCGGTTTTCTACAAAGGTCTATTCGACCGCGGCGAAATTAACGCGCTCAACACGATCACCCGAATCTTGACTACCGACGAGCTGCAGCGCTTGGTCGATCGCGCACGTCGCGTTGGATCGGCATCAGATGTCGTGGCAGCTTGGTTGGGGAGCAAGGCAGAAGAGCAAGAAGAGAAGAAAGACACCGAATCCTCGGAGTAGCGCGGCGCACTGCTCCAGCACCTTCTCAAGAGCCAAAAACAGCGGGTGCCCACCGAATTTGGTGGGCACCCGAGTTTTGTTCTCAGCCTTTACTTGGCAAATGCCTCGTCAAGCAACTGCTGCTCTTCCTGGGCGTGAACCTTTGCCACACCGGTAGCGGTGGTGGACTGCGCACGACGGGAGACACGCTTCATAGGCAGCAGATCCGGGATCAGCTCCTTGAGGTGCTCCTGGTAGAACGGCCATGGACCCTGGTTTGCAGGCTCGTCTTGAACAAAGCGAATTTCCTCGGCGTTCGGGTACGCACCGAATGCCTCGTTCAAACGGTTGAACGGGATCGGGTGCAGCATCTCGACACGAACGATTGCGACATCGTCGCGACCGTCCTTCGCGCGGCGCTTCTCCAGCTCGTAGTAGATCTTGCCGGAGCACAGCAGGATGGTCTTAACCTTGTCGGTATCGCCAACCTTATTTCCGTCCGCGTCGACCAAGTTTGGATCGTTGATCACGGAGCGGAAGCCGGTGGTCTTGGTAAAGTCCTCAGGCTGGGACACCGCTGCCTTGTTACGCAACATCGACTTAGGTGAGAACACAACCAGTGGACGTCGCATCTCACCAAGAGCTTGACGACGAATCAGGTGGAAGTGGTTAGCCGGTGTCGATGGTTGTGCAACCGTCATCGAACCCTCAGCGCACAGCTGGAGGAAACGCTCGATGCGTGCAGACGAGTGGTCAGGTCCCTGGCCCTCGTAGCCGTGTGGCAGAAGCAGGATCAGGCGGGACAGGAGGCCCCACTTGGTCTCGCCGGAAGCAACATACTCGTCGATGATGGTCTGCGCACCGTTGGCAAAATCACCGAACTGTGCCTCCCAAGCAACGACAGCATCTTCGTTACCGATGGTGTAGCCGTACTCGAAGCCCATTCCTGCGTACTCGGTCAGGGACGAGTTGTATACGAGGAACTTACCGCCGTTGTCGGCATCCACTGCGCTCTGGTGCAGTGGGTTGAAGCCCTCACCGTTGGTTGGATCGTAAAGAACCGCGTGGCGCTGGGTAAAGGTACCGCGCTGTGAGTCTTCACCAGCAAGACGAACGAGCTTGCCCTCGTCCGCCAAGGAACCGAACGCAAGGAGCTCGCCCCATGCCCAGTCGATGTCGCCCTTCGCCGCGGACTCTCCACGCTTCTTTAGCACTGAGCCGACGCGCTTGTTCGCGGTGAAATCCTCAGGCAGCTCAGCGTAAGCCTTTGCCAGCTTCTCCAGCATGCCCTGGTCAATGGAGGTATCCAGGCCCGTGGTCAGCTGCTGGGAGTGGGTGATGCCAGTCTGCTCGGAAGGCTTGCCCTCATTGGACTTGACATCAGTGAACACGGAGTCCAGCTGGTCGTGGAAGTCCTGAGCCGCGATCTTGGCTTCTTCATCAGTGATGTCGCCGCGACCGACAAGGTCATCGGTGTAGCGGGTACGAACCGATGGGTGATCGCCGATGCGCTCGTACATGAGTGGCTGAGTTACCGATGGGTCGTCAGCCTCATTGTGTCCACGCAGGCGGTAGCAGATGAGATCAATGAAGACATCCTTACCAAACTCACGGCGGTACTCGGTAGCAAGCTTTGCCACCCAGACCGCAGCCTCTGGGTCGTCGCCGTTGACGTGGAAGACTGGGCAGTCAAAGCCCTTAGCCAAGTCGGTGGAGTAGTAGGTGGATCGACCGGAGTCAGGGGTAGTGGTAAAGCCAATCTGGTTGTTAACGATGACATGGATGGTGCCGCCAACGGTGTAGCCAGGAAGCTGGGACATGTTCAGGGTCTCTTGAACGATACCCAGGCCAGCGAAAGACGCATCTCCGTGCAGCATCAGTGGAACAACGGAGTAGCCGTCCTCGGACTTGCCCTTGTCCAGGAAGTCCTGCTTGGCGCGTGCCATACCGACGAGGACAGGATCAACTGCCTCAAGGTGGGATGGGTTCGCAGCCAGGGAGACCTTGATCTCGCCGTCGCCGAACATCTGGGTGTACTCGCCCTCGAATCCGAGGTGGTACTTCACGTCGCCGGAACCGCCCTGCTGACCCGACTGCATGTTGCCTTCAAACTCGTTGAAGATGGTGCGAACTGGCTTGCCGACGATGTTGAACAAGACGTTCAGGCGTCCACGGTGAGGCATGCCGATGATGACTTCGTCTAGGCCCTGGCCTGCGGCTGTGTCGATGACCGAGTCCATCAGAGGAATCAAGGACTCAGCGCCCTCCAGCGAGAAGCGCTTCTGACCGAGGTACTTGGTCTGCAGGAAGTTCTCAAATGCTTCGGCAGCGTTGAGCTTCTGCAGGATGTACTTCTGCTCTGGGTTGGAAGGCTTTGGCATGCCTGCTTCCAGACGATCCATGAGCCAACGACGCTCGTCGCGGTCGAGGATGTGGGTGTACTCAGCGCCAACGTGCAGGGTGTAAGAGGAACGCAGACGGGTGAGAACCTCACGCAGCGTCATGGTCTCCTTGCCACCAAATCCACCGACGTGGAAAGTACGATCCAGATCCCACAGTGTCAGTCCGTGGGTTTCCATCTCGAGGTCGCGGGAGTCTGGCTTAGCCAAGCCTGGCTGGTGCCAGCCGATTGGGTTGGTGTCTGCCATGAGGTGGCCGCGAGAGCGGTATGCCTCGATGAGCTTCATAACGCGGGTGTTCTTATCCAGACCGGAGTTTGGCTGATCCTGTGCCCAACGCATTGGAGCGTAAGGGATCTGCATGGACTCGAAGATCTCGTCCCAGAACTTGTCGTCGATCAGCATCTGGGAGATGTCGCGCAAGAACTCACCGGACTCTGCGCCCTGGATCACGCGGTGATCGTAGGTGGAAGTCAGCGTAACAAGCTTGCCTACGCCCAGTTCAGCGAGGCGGTCCTCGGAAGCACCAGCGAACTCCGCTGGGTAATCCATTGCGCCAACGCCGATGATGGAGCCTTGGCCCTTGGTCAAGCGAGGAATGGAGTGGCGGGTGCCGATGCCACCAGGGTTGGTCAGTGACATGGTGACTCCCGAGAAGTCGTCCATGGTCAGCTTGTTTACACGCGCACGCTCAACGATGTCCTCATACGCATCGATGAAGCCGGCGAAAGTCTTGGTCTCGCACTCCTTGATCGCAGCAACGACGAGGGCGCGAGAGCCGTCCTTCTGAGGGAGGTCAATCGCAAGACCGAGGTTGATGTGCTCCGGCTGGATTACGAATGGCTTGCCATCCTTCAGCTCGTAACGCACGTTCATCGCAGGGTGAAGCATGGTGGACTTCACGATTGCCCAGCCGATGATGTGGGTGAAGGAAATCTTGCCACCGCGGGTGCGCTTGAGGTGATCGTTGATCTGGGCGCGGTTTTCAAACATGAGCTTGACTGGCATATCGCGAACGGTGGTAGCCGTCGGGATCTCCAGAGACTCGTCCATGTTCTTAGCGATGGCCTTGAACATGCCCTTGAGCTGCTTTTCAGAAGCCTCAGGCTGCTCCTTGATCTTGTCTAGCGGACTGACCTTTGGCTTTGGAGCCTTCTTCGCAGGCTGGGAGGCTGCTGGTGGTACCTCTTTGTCGGCGGTCTTGACCTCGGCACTCTTGGTGGACTTCTCGGCGGAAGCTCCGGTGTTTGAGGCGGCAGGGGTTGGCGCGGTCGCGCTAGGTGCAGTCTTGGGAGCGCCCTTCTTCTCGAAAAGCTCTCGCCACTCTGGATCCACGCTAGAAGGATCCTTCTGGAACTGCTGGAACATCTCGTCAACCAGCCAGGTGTTTTGGCCGAATGTACTTGCGCTGCTCACGGCAGGTGCTCGCCTCATTTCTTGGTGCTTTATGTTTAGTGTTCTTACGACTTTAATTGTCCATCATTCTCAAGCGCGAACTTGAGTGGATGAATTCCTGCTTACACAGTGTACCCACCCCCGTTAGCGGTTGGTTTCCCACATTTGGGCATACCTACCTTGGATCGAGAGAAGTAGGTCGTGTGATCCGTCTTCGATGATACGGCCTGACTCTAAAACGAGGATACGATCGGCCCGCCTAGCGGTAGCTAAACGGTGAGCGACGATCACAGATGTCCGTCCCCGAGTAGCGTTTGAGGAAGCGTCTAAGACAGCCTTTTCGGTAGCCGGATCAAGTGTTGCGGTGGCTTCGTCGAGAAGCATGACATCGGCGTCGATAAGCTCTGCGCGGGCCAGCGCGATGATCTGCCTCTGTCCTGCTGAAAGGCCTCTTCCGCGCTCGCCAACGTGGTGGTTGAAGCCGCCTGGAATCGCGGCAATTACATGGAGCGCGCCGATTTTGCGGACGGCATTTTCCACGTCCTCTTTGGAGAATTGGTCCAGACCGTAGGCGATATTGTCTGCGACAGTGCCTGGGAACAGGTAAGACTCCTGCGGGACTTGGGCAATTTGGCGCCTCCACTGCGGGATTGGGAACTCAGAAATGTCGGTCCCAGTGGCCTTTACCACCCCCGAAGAGGGGTCGTAGAATCTGGCGATGAGTTTGACCACTGTGGATTTTCCGGCGCCGGTCGGGCCCACTAGCGCCACGGTTTCTCCTGCGCGGAGAGTGACCGACAACTGATCCAACACGGGCGTGGCAGAGGGGTCCTCGGCGGACTGGTAAGCAAACGTCACGTAGTCGAATTCGAGCGGGCCTTCCGCTGCTTGGTGCGCCCTTGGATTAGTACCAGTGTCTGGCACTGTGGTTTGTGTTTCGAGAAGTTCAGCGATCCGGTTGAAACTCACAGTAGCTTGTTGCCAGGAATCGAAAATCTGGCCCAGCTGCTGAATCGGCCCGTACAACTGACCCAGGTACATGGTGAAAGCTACGACGACGCCAACGCTGAGCTCGCCTTGGGCAACACGCGACGCCCCGACGCCGACAACCACCGCCGTCATAACCTGAGAGATTGCTTGCATCCCCGGGAAGTACAACGCCACCAAGAGCTGAGAACGCATGCGCAGTCGCCGGTAGAGGTCCGATTCGTAGGTGAAATCTGCAAGCGCACGTGGTTCCATCTGATGCATTTGGCTTGTGCGGATGCCGCCGATTAGCTCAGCGAATTGCCCGTTGACGGCGGAAATCTGCATGCGGGCTTCCGTGTAATACTTTTTGGACAGCACGCGGAAAACCACTGTGGCCAGGATGATCACCGGCACTGCAAGTAGGGCGATTGCGGTTAAGGATCCGTCGGTGGCTACCAACATCACGCCGACGCCGAAAAGCGTTCCTACCGAGACGATTGCCTGAGCAAGACCTGTCTGAAGGAAGTTGGACAATGTATCGATGTCCGTTGTCATGCGCGTCATGATGCGGCCTGACAGATTCCTTTCAAAATAGGACACGCCTAGGCGCTGCAAGTGCGCATAACTGCGTAAGCGTAAACCGTAGAGGAGACGCTCGCCCGAACGGGAACTCAAGATCGTCATCGCCACGCTTGACGCCAACGCCACCAGCACAACCACTACCGCTACGCCCGCCACCGCCCACAGCGCGTCAGGCTGCTGAGCGACGATTCCGCGGTCGATCGCCGCGCGGATCAAAGTTGGGAAGGCGACATCGGCCATGACGCCGATGATCAGCAGCGAAACGACCCCGGCGATCAACCAACGCACAGCCGAGAAAAGGTCACGGATTCGAAATGGGCGATCCGCCCGGCGGAGCAACTCTGAGTCCAATTGTGGCTGTTCCGAGGCCTCTGGCAAATGTGCCAGCTTCGACTTGAGCTTTGGCGTAGCGGTGATGATGCCGCCGCGCATGCCCGGCCCACCACCTCCGCGGGGTCCAGCTCCTGGTCGGGCAGTGGTGACCAGGAAGTCAGGGTCTTCCACTGCCGCCACGTCGGGCCATAGTTCGGCGCTTGTGGGAATGCGCGGGGGCTCGTCGACAAGCGTTGGTGCCATGAGCGCCTGGTAGCTGGGGTGGATTGTCACTTGATCACGCGGACCATCAAGTACAACCCGACCGTTTTCTACAACAAGGACGCGATCGGCATGATCCACGGTGGATTGGCGGTGGGCCACCGCGATCACAGTAGTTTCGGCAAGCTCGGCGCGGAGGTTGCCCAGGATGAGTTTTTCGTTTTCGGCGTCGATGGCGCTGGTGGCATCGTCGAGAATCATCACCGAAGGCGCAGACAGCAGCGCCCGAGCGAGTGCGATGCGCTGCCGCTGGCCGCCCGACAACGTGAGGCCACGTTCACCAACCACTGTGTCGTAGCCATCCGAGAGCTTCTCGATGAACTCATCTGCGCGGGCAAGCTTGGCAACGCGCGCGACGTCCTCATCGGAGGCGGGAAGCCCCATCGTGATGTTGTCGCGCACTGATGCAGAGAACAGAAAAGCCTCGTCAAAGACACAGGTGACGCGTTGTCGGATCGATTCGATCGTCAGCTGAGAATACGGATAATCTCGCTTGCCGACGAGCGCGATGTCACCGAAATCCGGCTCGTAGAAGGCGCCTGCGAGTTGAACGGCCATCGACTTTCCCGCGCCCGGGCCGCCGACAACCGCAACGGTTTCGCCCGGCTGCACTGTGACGTCGAACCCGTTCAGGATGGTGTGGCCGTTGGAAGAAAAGCCAACGTTGCGAAACTCGATGCCCACGGGTTCGTCGCCAAGCGTGAGCGGATCGGCAGGGGAGCGGCGCTGAGGGCGAAGACGCAGGACATCGTCTAAGCGATCGACGCTGCTCATGCCCATTTGCAGGCCGACATATGTGTTGGTGAGCATGCTCATCAGCGAGGTCATGGATGTGAGATACGCCGTGAACGCGACGAATTCACCCACGGTGATCCCACCACGGATCGCCAGGATGCCGCCCACGATGATGGTGATTACTAGTGCGACATTGGGAAGCTGCGAGAGCAACGGGCGAAAGCGTGCGGTGAGCTTTGCGGCGCGCATCTTGACCGCGTATAGCTGCTTGCCCAGCGTTTCGAGTGTGTCAACGGCGCGCTCTTCTTTGCCAAAGGCTTTGACCACTCGAATGCCCGAGACGGTTTGTTCGACATGCTCGGCAAGATCTGCGGTTGCTTGCTGGTTTGCCCAGGTTGCGGCGTAGAGCGTCGTGCGTGAGCGGTTAGCGATGAACAAGATCACGGGCAGGAACGCCAAAGACAGCACGGTGAGCCACGGGGACATCGTGAGCATGACCGCCACGGTGACTACGAGCTGGACACTTCGCGAGACAGCCAGCGGAGTCATGGCCAGAACTGATTGGAATTGGTTGAGATCGCTGATCGAGCGCGAAACAATCTGGCCTGTCACAATGTCGTCTTGGCTAGGACCATCGAGCGAATTGAGGGTATCAAGCACCTCAACTCGCAGGTGGTGTTGCGATCCTATCGACAAATTGCCGGCGGACCAGCGACGCACGATCTGACCTGCGTATTGGATCAGCGCAATGGCAACCATGGTCCATGCGATGGTGGGGATCGAACCCGAAGCAGCACCTGTTGCAACGTCGATGGCCTTGCCGGTGAGGGCCGGGACCGCGACTTGAAGCAGAGTGGCCACGATCGCGCTGCCGAAAGCAATCGCAGTAGTAACTGGATTCATTTTGATGATGCGCCAGATCAGGCGCGCGCCGCGATTCGCGGGCAAGGACTGATCCACTAGGACTTCTTATCGCGCTTCAGGATAGAACCGACGCGCGCTGCTGCCTTTTTCAATGCGCCATCTTTGTCGTTGTCTGACTGCGTAGAGGCCAGTCGTTCAAGCTCGCGGACTTCTTCTTGGTCGATGTCTTCCATCTTGGTTACAGGCGAAATCTCAGTAAGGAATCGAGCCGGGGTGGGGCCAAGACTGTCGGATGCATTGCGGATCACCTGGCGGGCCAGCTTTCGGTTAACCAAGGTGCCTGCGATGGCGCCTAAGCCAAGCGGCAACAACTTGCCAATCCACGCACGGGTGAATTTGCGTGTGGCTCGGCGTACGGCGGTATTAAGCAGGCGGTTGTTCAGATCCTTTAGTGAAGGGCCGCTGAAGCGCGTGAGGCTTTTGGTCAGGCTGAGGTCCTTGACACTTTCGCCAAGAAGTGAATCGACGATTGCGGAGCCCTTTGCGCCGAGCAGAATTGTCAACACTAGGGCGCTGCGACGATCGGGGTCTTGAATATCGACACCGCGCAGGTAAGCACTAGCCACCGTGTAGACGGCTGCGAAATCGAGGAAGACCACGGACTCACCGGCCACAGCAGCGGCGCCAGTAAAGAAACCAATACCCGGGATCGCAGCAGCTGCACCTACGCCAGCGCCGGTGCCGGAGACGGTGGTGAGGAAGTGGCGGTCCATGATCTTCTGGATTTGCTCAGGAGTCGCGTCAGGATTTTTCCTACGCAGTCGGTCGACGTACTTCCTAATCGTCGATCCCTGAATATGCACAGCCTTGTCTACGGCACCGATCAGTGCGCGTCCGACTGTTCCAGCATTGGCTTCGATTGCCGCTGGGTCGGAGCCCATGGCGTCGGTAAGCACGGCGTCTTCTTGCTTCTTCTCCGCCTTAGTTCGTACACCGGTCATAGTGGCCTCCTTGGGTAGTGGCTTGGGTTTTGGCTTCGCGAGTGAGTAGTTACTATCAGCGTGCGCTTTCGTATCGTTTTATCTTGGTCGAGTGTAGATCGATTGCACTTTTCACAGCGCGCTCGAGCAAAGATATATTTCTATTTATCTACTTCTTGACCAAGTTGTGACCTGCGCAGTTCCGTTCCTCGCGGTTGCTTATCGACGAAAACCCAGCCCACGATCTGACAGAAGATTTTTAGAAACTGGGGCTAGCCTTGGGCTTATGAACGCACAAGCCACCGCTGATGAATCAAGCGGCAGAACAGGACCCGTGGTGACAACCACCTCGGGTCGAGTTCGTGGCCTCATCGACCCGTTAAGCAAGGTTCGCACATGGCGCGGTGTGCCATATGGCGCGGACACCTCGGGGCCGCATCGGTTCCGTGCGCCCCGTTCGGTGCCATCCTGGCCTGGGATCAAAGACTGCACGGAGTACGCCCCGCCGGCGCTTCAAGGCACGTACGGACTAACTAGCAAGGTCATTGGTAGCGAAAACTGCCTTACCGTGGACATTGTGCGTCCGGACACTGATGAAGAACTGCCCGTGGTGGTCTATTTTCATGGCGGGTCATTCTTGATGGGATCGTCACACGAGAAGGTTCTGCAAGGACATAACCTCGCGGTGAACACCAATGTCGTGTACGTTTCGGTAAATTTCCGCCTTGGTGTCTTGGGATATCTGGATCTGCGCTCTGTCGGGCCGGACTGTGTGGCCAACCCAGCATTGCGCGACCAGATTTTGAGTTTGCGTTGGATCAAACGCAATATCGCAGCCTTTGGAGGCAATCCGAATTCGGTGACCATCATGGGGGAGTCCGCAGGCGGGGCCTCTGTGGTATCGCTGATGATCGCCCCTTCCGCTCGTGGTCTGTTCCATCGAGCTATTGCCCAGTCACCGCCGGTCAGCGCTGTGCACACGAGGATTCAGGCAGCAATGTGGGCTTCGACGCTGCTGGATTACATGGGAATGTCGCGACTTTCTACGTTGGATGATCTTCGCGCGGTTGAAGGCGAGGAGCTTGTTCGTGTGGGGCAGGCGATGATCGTTCGTGGTCGCGAACTGATGTATCTCAATTCGTCGTTTATGCCCACCGTGGACGGCGAGACTCTGACGCAACACCCGATCGATGCGTTTAACGATGGCAATGAAGCTCCTGTGCCATTCATCATTGGAACGAACTCTGATGAAGCAAGCTTTGCCAAGGCTTTGTATCTGCGCATGAGCAAGCGCAGCGCTGCGGCTCGACGGATTCTTGAGGTGTTCGATGCAGAAAACGCCGATCGAGTGCTAAAAGCTTATGGCATGGCCACCGAGCGCAAGGAGTTTGCAGCGCTTCTGGCGGACGCAGTTTTCTGGGCTCCGTCCGTATCGATTGCTTCGGCTCACCGCCATTTCGCCCCGACATGGATGTACCGCTTTGACTACGCGAATGAGACGATGCAGCGTCTGGGGCTTGGCGCGATGCATTCGTCGGATCTCGCTGTTGTCTTTGGCGCGCCGGGCGTGACACGGGCAAGTCGATTGGACCGATTCGGTTCGACGGAAGGCTTCGAGGACGTTAGTACGACAATGCAGTACCACTGGGGCCACTTTTTCCACTTCGGTCGTCCGGGAGAAGAGTGGCCACGTTATGCGACGAGAACTGATACCGAACCTGGTCGTGCCACGGCAATTTTTGATTCCACCGCCCATGTTGTCTACGACCCGCGCCAAACTAAAAGACGTGCGTGGGAGTCATTTCGAATGACGCAGTGGGGTGATGGGCGCATTGACGTAGAGGAGCGCTTGGCTGATTTCTTAGGCTTGGCGGCAAACTCCGATGAATAGTTGGAGTGTGTTGTGGGCCAATCTCGCTACGGATTTGGCGTTTTTGTCAGCGAATTTGTTGCGTTCTGGCTAGGCTGGTGGCCGGTTGTTGGTTTTCAATGACTAATCCGCGCTGAGGACGATCATCCTGGAAGGACACCTGTGACCATGAGCTTTTTCGAGGAAATTGCCGCGGCGCTTGACCGCGATGGTGTGGAATCTCGAGTTCACGACGAGACGATGTTCGTGCCTATTACGGCTGAAGTAGAAATTCAGTTTGTTGAGATTGATCCGCTTTTGCCGGCGGCAAATGTGTATATCGCTGCAGCCGATGTGGATGAGGACGACGAAGACTTTGAGGCCGTGTTGGTTTCGGTAGTGTTTTCTGTAGAAGCGGCGGTTGCCACGGTTGCAGAACATATGGCTACAGATCAGGTAGTCACCGTGCTCCGGGATCTATTGGAAGGCACTGATGAGCGGATCGGCGACTTGGAATTTTACCAAGACTCCGTGAATCCAAATCTTGTTCGTGCAGAGGTGGGCGATAGCTCCGAGCTGCATGTCCTTGTCGAAGTCATTGACGGTGTTCCAGTGGCGAACGTGCAGTTCATCGCATTGAACAGTGAATACGATACGTTGATTGATCAGGCGATCGACGAGTGGTGGGAGTCTGACGGCGATGCCGAGCTTTCCGACGAAGATCGTGACCGTTTGTTCAATGATTTGGCCGTAGAGGTCAACCTAGAAGGCGAGATCCTCGCGCTTGGTAACTTTGAGGACTTTGACCGTCTTTTCGATGTTCTTTCTCTTGCCGCGGATCAGGCGGAAGAGTGGGAGTCGCAGCTATCGCCTGTGGCCGACGAAGATTTCGATGAGCCGGAGGTGTACGACATCTTCGGTGCTGACGATCTCGACGTGGAAGACCTTGAAGAAGACGAAGAAGACAATGACCTCGAGGATGACAAGCTTGACGACGACGGCCTCGACGGGGATGAATTCGACGACGAAGACCTAGACGACGAAGATCTAGACGACGAATCCGAGCGTTAAATCACGCTGCCGCTAGACCTTCGAAAAGAGAGCCGGGGGACTGGAGTGGATTGAATTTTCCATCGACAATCCAGACGTATGTCATGGAGCTGTGGGTGGAAATCTCGTGGATATTTCCGTCGTGTTCGCGGTAGAGCAGGGCACGAATCCATGCCTCGGAAACTTGTGGATCTACGGGGAGCCCCGACTTGTCTGTGACCCGGATGCTGACCAAATAGGCCGGTATGCGGGTTTCTCCATATCCGCGGATTCGCGCCTGGGCCAGCGGGCCAACGCGGTGCCGGGTAATTGCCACCGTCAACTTAGGACCTGAGCGGGTTGCGGGAAGGTCTTTAGTAGGCGGGCGCCACGATGGAGTTGGCCGCGCAAGAGAGCGCGGGTGATGGATGATTCCGTGGAGGTTGCTCAGCACCTCGGCGTGTTTGCGTGCGATCTCATGAGGTGACAAGTCTTCGACGAAAGTGTTGTCGGTGCGAAGGGTGCTGGATGCGCTGCGTGCTTTGATCATGATTGGACACTATCGAGGGCATACGACACCTTCCCTGCAAGCATAGAACAAGTGTTCGAACATCCGTGGGTGGGTGAATCACGAAAAAAGGGGATAGCCTAGTAGCCACAATGACTCCTCTAAATGAACATGGCGCAAGGGCCGAAGAAACGCCGAAGATTCCCAAGGAAATTTGGGTTCTAGTTTCGGCAGCTTTCCTGATTGCCCTGGGCTACGGCCTGATCGCACCGATTATTCCCCAGTTTGCAGTGAGCTTCGGCGTATCGATGGCTGCCGCCGGCGCCGTTGTTTCAGTGTTTTCTGCTGCCCGATTGATTGGCGCACCGTGGGCCGGGGTGCTCGTCGATAAGCTTGGTTCTCGCAAGGTGTATATCACGGGATTGCTGATTGTTGCGGTCACCACTGGGCTCGTGGCAGTGACGCAGGCCTACTGGCAGATTCTGGTACTACGCACGATTGCGGGCATTGGTTCAACGATGTTCACTATCTCGGCGGTCGGGCTGATTGTCAAAGTGGCTCCGCCGCAAATCCGTGGGCGCGCCTCGTCGGTATATAGCACCGCCTTTTTGCTGGGCAACGTCGTAGGGCCTGTTGCCGGTGCCGCCATGTCCTTTTTGGGAATGCGTTGGCCCTTTGTCATTTATGGAACGGGCGTGGGATTAGCCGCCCTTGTCGTCTGGGTTGCGATGCCGCGTGTTAACGAGAATGTTCGCCGGCAGACCCTTCCTCCGATGGAACTGTCGGAAGCGGTGGCAGATTCGGCCTATAGAAGTGTCTTGCTTTCTAACTTTGCGCATGGCTGGATCAACATGGGTATTCGTGTGGCAGTCCTGCCTCTTTTCGCCGCGGCGGTGTTCACTCACGGTGGCGCAGCTGCGGGCCTTGCGCTGGCGGCGTTTGCGTTTGGCAATGCGGTGGCGCTGCAGTTCTCTGGCCGGTTGGCCGACACGATAGGTCGCAAGCCGATGATTGTTGGCGGGCTCCTGGTTACGGCTGTGTTCACCGGTGGAATGGGTTTTGCGGATAGTTTCTGGCCCCTCATTATTGTGTCTGCTCTCGCAGGCGTGGGTGGCGGCATGCTTAATCCAGGGCAACAGGCAGTGCTGGCGGATGTGATTGGCAATGAGCGTTCGGGCGGCAAGGTGCTCTCCACGTTCCAGATGAGCATGGATGCGGGACAGATTCTTGGCCCGATTTTGATCGGCGCGCTGGCGGAGGCATTCGGTTTCCCAATCGCATTCATGGTGTGTGGAGCCCTCGCATTAGTTGCCGCTATCTTGTGGATTTTTGGGCGAGAGACCTTGAACTCCAAGACTGCCCAGCCCTCATCCGTCGATCCAACCTAGGCAACAAATATGTCTATATAAGAGCGGCCGATTGATAGCACTTAGGTATAAAGTCAGCGTAAAGCGCTATCTGCGACTGCATTCCCACTAGTATGTGATGTGCACTCAAAATCGCTGAAAGCAACCGGCCACATGTATGCGCGACGTAGGAGGAAAAATGGCGGCTTCTGCCAACCCGCGACTCAGTCGTCTTGACTTCGTCTTGTCGTGGGCGGGGGTCGGCCTTGCAGTAGTTGCCTGGCTCGTCATTGTCTTGTCGGGGAAGGAGCTGCCATCCACGGTGTTCGCCGAGCCCGTCTTCGCGCTGGCGTTTTGGATGATCTTCGCTTCTGGGGTGTTGCTGCTGATTCCGGCTTTCCGACGATTCGGCCTCAAAGGAATGCAACTGATCGGTTTAGGAATTGTGTTGAACCTCGGCATCATGCTGGTGTTTCACTTCTCGCATATTCCGGTGTATTTCTCGGTCCTAGGTAGTGCCTTTGCCGGATTCGCGGCAGGACCGTCCATGGGAATGACGGTGGGAGTGCTATCGACCCTCTTGGGATCAGTGTTTTACCCCGAGCAAATGCCGACGATTTTGCTGGCTATGATTCCCGGCGCAGTGGTGTGGTACCTCTTTGCCGAACAGCTGATTACTACGGTGGGTAGCCTGTTCGTCGCTGGTAGCCTCTTGGCCTTGGCGTCTAGTGTGATCATGGTAGTCAACCGGCTCACGGCCATCGAAGAAATCGAGCATATCGGCGCAAAAAACCTCAACTACTTCTTCGAGATGGTGCTTGAAGACCCCGTTCAGGCCTTGGTGGCCCAAACGTTAGTCACGCAATTCTTGGACAAACTACTTTTGTTGTTTATCGGGTACGCGCTCTTGCAGTTCTTACTGCCCATATGGAAGATCCACACTTTGTGTCTCACAGAGCCAGCCATCACCATCAGTGAGCATGCTGTTCGCTCTCGTGACTAGGCCTTATTTGTAGAAATGCAGGCACCTAGTATCAAAGCTAAGGTGTAACCCATGAAACTTGTCCTGATCCGTCATGGAGTAACCGACTGGAACGCCGCCCGCCGAATGCAGGGCCAAACCGATGTCCCGATCAGCGACGAAGGTCGTGCCCAGGCGGAGCGCATTCGCCCCATCTTGGAATCGCTTGCGCCAGGCTATGTGGTTACCTCCGCGCTGCAGCGCACGATCCAAACCGCCGAGGCTGCTGGCCTGCACATCGACAAGAAAGATGCGCGATTGAACGAGTTCAGTTTGGGCGAATGGGAGGGTGCGCTTATCGACGAGCTTGTCGCCGAAGAATATGACCAGTGGGGCCTTGGCAAGTTTACTCCTCCGGGAGGCGAGGATATGGATGATTTTTTCCTGCGCATCAACTCGGCAGTGTTCGAGGCGTTGGCCCACGCGCGCAAGAACAACATCGACACGGTCTGCATTATCTCCCACGGGGGTGTCATTCGTCGCTACCTCGCGCGCGGTATTGGCCTGAACATCTCCAAGATGGTTAACCCCCGCCATGCTGGAGTTTCTGTGCTGAACATCGAAGCAGAGGACATTCGCCTAGAGATGTATAACTACGTTGGCGTCTAAACCTGTACTTCTCGATTGCGACCCAGGCATCGACGACACCCTTGCCCTGATCTACCTCGCGGGTCTGCATTCGCTCGGTGAGATTGAGCTCCACGCGGTCACCACCACTGCCGGCAATGCCGACGTTGCAACCACCGCCCGCAATGCCGCCTGGGTGCTGAACGCGTGCGGTATTTCGACCATTCCCGTCGTCCCCGGGGAGCCTGCCCCGCAGAAAGTTCCTTTGGTCACTACCCCAGAAACCCACGGGGACAGCGGACTCGGCTACTTCAACGCGCCCGAGCACATGCTTGGCGACGACTATGTGGACCTCTGGCAGCGCGCCGTTGACACTCATGGCCGCGACCTCCACGTGATCGTCACTGGCCCCGCAACAAACGTAAGCGCTTTCCGCTCCCGCGATCCACAACGCTTCGCAGAGCTTGTGAATATCACCGTGATGGGTGGTGCGGTGAACCACCGAGGAAACAGCACTCCAACTGCCGAGTGGAACTTCTGGGTGGACCCCCACGCTGCCGCCGATATTTTCGACCACGCGCCCTGTCCCATCACGCTGTGCAGCTTGGAGGTCACTGACCAGATGTTGGTTGGCCCGGAACGGCTCCAGGACATCGTCGACAAGCTTGGTGCGACTGCAATCGCGCAGTACTTGCCGGAGATCCTGCGGTTTTACTTTGAGTTTCATCAAGCAAAGGGCGAGGGTTATCAGGCGCAGATTCACGATCTGCTCACATGCATGATCGCATTGGGAACCATCGACTTCGCAGCGACGGCGACCACCGTGGCAGTAGAAACCGAGAGCCCATTGCTACGCGGGACGTCGGTAGCTGATGTGCGCGGGCACTGGGGCAGGCAGCCAAATGCTCGGTTGGTGACTTCCGCCGCCATTCAAGCGGCCCACGACGAGTTCGACCGCGCCTGTGCTGCCCTGAATCGGTAGGCCACATTGGCTTAAATACAAGGGTCGGGCTACACTAATCCTCGTTTTCATCGCCCGAGGTGACATAGGGCGATGGTTTCCCATACGCAATTCCGCATTCCTTCGCGAGGAATCTCTATGTCACATGAAACCTTTTCGCCTGCTCGTCGCATCATTGCCGGAGTCGGAGCGCTTGTTATCGCAGCTACCTGGGTGTACCTGGCGCTGGTACGCCCGACCAACTGGGAATCCGTCGGCGGATCCACGGAAGCTCTCATCGCACTCGCTGGCTATGTTGGCGGAGCCGCGCTTCTTCTCATTGCTACTTTGCCAGTCTTGCCAGCGCGTACTATCGGCGTGATTCCAGTGGCGCTCGTGCTCAACATCGTCATCGGGCAGATTGTTGGTTCGGTGGGAATCCCGCTGTACTTGGATTCTGTTGGTACCATCTTGGTCGCAGCTCTTGCCGGGCCTATTGCAGGACTTGCCACAGGTACGTTGAGCTCAGTGGTGTGGGGGCTGCTCAACCCTGCTGCCTTGCCGTTTGCTGCGGTCTCAGCGGCGACGGGTTGGCTTTCCGGAACCGCTATTCACCGGTTTGGCGCATTTAAGAACGTGTTGCGTGTGGTGCTGTGGGGTGCGGTTATCGGTTTGATCTGTGGCATGCTCGCGGCGCCTGTTGCAGCTTTCGTCTATGGAGGAACTGCAGGCGTTGGCACCGGTGCACTGGTCAGCCTGTTCCGCGAGATGGGCAACTCACTGATCGGGTCGGTGACCTTGCAATCCTTCGTTTCCGATCCACTGGACAAGATCGTCGTCATGCTGATCGTCTTTGCCGCGATCAAGGCGCTACCGCAGAAGACGCTGCGTGCTTTCCGACCGCTTGGAACCACGTCGCAAGAAGCGAACTAGGTGTGCGCACGGTCAACCCCCTGACGGCGCTGAGCCTGGGATTTACCGGCTGGATCGTGGCCCTGGGCATGAACCGGCCGGAAGTCTCCGCATGTTTGGTGGTTGTGGCGTTAATCATCGGTACCGCCCGCACCAGAAACTTTTCCGTTCCAGCATCGGTACTCGCCCTGTCAGCTCCCGTGGCGGTGTCGATGCTGCTAGTCCACGCACCTTTTGGGAAACAACGCATCGCACCGCTGATCACCGCCGATGGAGTAGCCCAAGCAGGGGAGATGACGCTGCGTTTTATGGCATTGATGTCGTGCTTGATCGCGGCGATGACCTTTGTGAAAATCCCTGAACTGGTCAAAGCCGTGCAAATCAGCCCCCTGGGAAGTCGCGCGGCGTACATTGTTGGCTCATCGTTGCAGTTTCTTCCCCAGGGAAAGCTAACGGTGACAACGGCACGGGACGCAAACCAGTTGCGGGGGCGCCGAATCACTATGTCATCTGTAGTCCCAGCGGTTGTGCTACCGGTGATCACTGGTTTGCTGACGCACGGCGCGGCCCGTGGGCAGTTCCTAGAGACGACAGGCTATGACGTGCAAGGCCGACGCACCGTCCTACGCCCAGCCCCGGACAGCACAGCCCAGCGATTCTTGCGCTGGACAATACCGGTTGTGACCTTGGCGGTGGTCATTTGGATCTAGAGCTTCTCCCCACGACACTGGCGACAAGCCACAACCGCACAGTCCAGGTGATCGCCGATTCTGGGCAAGGCCTCAGCCGTCTCGCACGGACGCTGCACGAGAACGTGGCTGGTGTAGCCGTGGTGACGCAAGACCCACACGCGCACATCTCGCTGCTGCGCGAAACGGTCATCGAGGAAGTAGCGATCAGCCTCGAACAGTACGGTATCGCGCCCGAAGAGATGCAGCGCCGGTGCGAGCGTATCTTGCCGCTGAGCGGATTGACGCACCTCGCGGAACGCCACCCCACGGAGCTTTCGGGCGGACAGACCCGCAGATTAGCGATTGCCACCATCGCAATCCTTGAACCACGCGTCTTGGTCCTCGACGACCCTTTCGCCGGCCTTGATCCACACTCCATCACGCGCATCATTGAACTCTTCCGCGCCCTCCCGTCCGATATTATTGTGCTGGGAAATCGCCCGCGCCCAGAGCTCGGCGCGACCATGCTGTCGCTTGTCGACGACCACTTGATCCCACACACCCCGAGCAATCAAAAGGTCGCACTGCCGGAACGTGTGAGTGTGGCAGGACAGGCACCATGGGAGTTTCAAGGTGTGACCGCCCGGCGCGGAGGCCGCAAGAGGAAGTGGTGGCAGTTTCACACCGTGAATGCTGCCGAATTTGTCGTCGGCCCCCTAGACATCACCGTCTATCCGGGGCAAGTGGTGTTGCTTCAAGGGGAAAATGGTTCGGGAAAAACGACCTTGCTCCGTGCAATGGCCGGGTTGGATGGTCACGCGCCGGTTTCAGACTCGGTCTCTCTGGCGTTTCAGCACGCGGCGGACCAAGTAGTCGACTCGACGGTCGAGGCGTTCGTGGGGGACAGGGGAATCGTCGACAAGCTGGGGTTTGACCCGGAGCAGCACCCGTTGGATCTCCCCGCGCGCGATTTGCGGCTAGCGCAGCTTGCGGCGGTTTCGGCGCAGGGGAGAGACATTGTGCTTCTCGACGAGCCCGATGTAGGTTTGGATACCCGTGGCCGGACGCAAGCTCATGAACTGCTGGCAGATGCATTGCGTCGCGGCGCTGGTGTGGTGCTGACCTGCCATGACGAATCGTTCGTGCGGGAGGTTAGCGGGTATGCGGCGGTGCGGGGATTTGTCCTTTAAACCTTAAAGACATTCTTGCCAATTGGCGGGTCGTACAAACGACTGCGAACGATGTCGGAAACTTGCTGAATCTTCTCCGCGTATCCATCACGTTGTGTGCCTTGGGTACCTTTAATGCCGTCTTTGTATTCAAGATCGGCGATCGGAGAATGCACGTCTTGGGCAGTCGCCGGCATGGAGTGCATGTGTGGGACGTGGCCCACCAAGTAGTCGATTTGATTCTGGCCGAGGACTCGTGCGATACGGAGAGATTCTTCAGCGAACTTTCCACGGAAGCGCTCGAACGCTCCAACCAGTTGTTCTTGGCCATTGGACTTTTTCTTCACATATTCGAGCGTGGTGTACCCCAGGTACTTTAGATTGTGGTCATCGTGGCCGTGAAGCCGTAGATTGCGCTTCTTGTCGTCGATGTTGGCCGAGAATGATTTCCACTGCGCAATATTTGCTTCTGACATCTCGGAGTATTCCGTCACCCAGGCTTCGAACCAGCGTGCCAGGTTTCCAAATGCGTGAAAGCTAAAGAGATCGGTAGCTGTCGGAGTGACAAAAGCATCGCAGCCCAGCAGAACGGTTCTGTTGAATGGGCCGAGGCTCGGTCCAACGTCAAAGAAGATCACGTCGTAGCGATCAGCCACTTCCATGGCGTTGACCAGTTGGCCCGCCCAGTGCACACGGCGGAAGTCGGCGGTTTGACGCCCCAGTGCGGACTGCCACGCGGACGACATGACGTCTTCGATCTGAGACAGGCTCGGGTGTCCAGCGAGTACATCGAACTGGAACCGATCAGATCGGTAAACGGGGAAGTTGGTGTCGATCTGTGGCTCGCCTTCTCTCAGCGGAATGAAGAGGCGGTAGACGGTCTTGGCTAAAGATTCATGCAAAGCCGAGTCTGTGCTGTCAACGCTGCCGTAGATTTCAGCAGTTTGTTCGTCGTTAAGCAGGAGCTGCGTCGCATTGCACTGCGGGTCGCAATCGACGTAGAGTACGCGCTTTCCACTTCGGGCGAAGTTGTAAGCCACATTGGTGGACAAGGTGGTTTTGCCAACGCCACCTTTGTTGTTGAAAAAGCTCAGAGCTCTAATCGTCATTTTTCCTGCCTTGAAGTGAATTGATATTTGAGGACTTGATAAATCGCTTGACGTAAACGATGTATCGACAACTATTCCGCAGCCGCCACATTTTTTCTCGCTGTAATGGTGTGAAAAAGCTCCGATGGGATTGGAATTTGCATCTTGAGCTGGGTGGTTACTACGTCTAATTCTTTACCGTGATCGTCTTGCATGCTCTCTTGCTTTGGTTCGGTTGCTTTGGCTTGGCCCAAATAGAAAAAGTCCTTGCCATCTGCATCTTCACGCTTCACGAAGAGGTGGAGTTCCGCGTCGCCGAAAAGAATCGGTTGAAGTTCGGCCGATTTCAATGTGCGGCCATGGCGGGTGTACCAGAGCATTGTCGACGAATCGATGAGTTGATCTTCGTATCGCTGACTGGCCGACACATCGGCGTCCTTGTGATAAGTCACAAAGATAGGGCACGTGTTTGTTTCGGATTCGTACCGATATCCCATCATCGTGCTGTCAAGATTCTTCGGCCAGTTCAATAGGCGACAAACGTCTTTCCGGGAGTATCGCTGGCCGCGAACGAGCGCTGCACCGCCCCCGTAATACTTGCGGTTGAGGAGGAGTCCGGTTTCGATTACGTCATCTACGTGGTCTTTAAAGCTTATTGGTGAGAACGTATGTGATTCTGCATACGAGGTATAGAAAGAACGAAAAGTATCTGAAAGCTCAAAAGAAGCACCGTCGAATACGATCGCAGGGGTATCTCCGTATTTCTTTCGGGTCGTAGTAGCGAACCACGTCAAATCGAAAATCGCAGCCACAGTCGATAGAACCTGCGAAGAGTGGTCAAGACCATGAGACTTGAGGATTTGCACGTAGCTTTCTACTGCTACCTTCTCATTGAGCAAAACCTCTCGAAGAAGGAGCAACTCATGGGGGCGTTTTCCGTTGAGTAATTCATTGGAGATGAAGCTAAGGAAAGCCTGCTCAGATTGATGAGGAGCGTGTTCCACAAGCTTTAACGAGTGAAGCAGTGCCCAGTAGCTCTGGTCCTTGGTTGCGAGCAAAAAGGGGTTGACAGATTCGTGCGTTTCGAAATCCATCAAGCGTGGGATTCGTCCAATTCTTTGTCGCAATGCGATGATGGCCTCTTTGCATTTTCGCTTATCCAACAGTGAAGCCTTGTGCAGCGACTCTAGGATGCGTGCGGTTGAAACTTCATCGAAGCTGATCGTTGATTGGCCTGCCACTGGATTTGAACGGGATTGCCGGATGCGAGCCTTAATCGTGTCCTTGTTCGACGATCGATCTCCCGTAAGGGCAATCGGGATGAGATAGTTGTTCGCGTAATTGCCAATGAAATCAATGACACGTAGCGATTCCTTGTTAGGTGACTTTCGCAGCCCTCGTCCCAATTGTTGCGTGAAGATGATCGACGACTGCGTCCCTCGCAACATGACAACAACGTTTACTGGTGGGATATCGATACCCTCGTTGAAGATATCGACTGTCAAGATGTAATCAATCCGCCCCTGAAGAAGCTTGTCGACGACGTTTTCGCGCTCTGCAATCGGGGTCGCCCCGGAGATAGCTTCGGTGCGAAGCAATCGACCATTAACGGTCCGCTTGTTCAGCCGATCTGAGATCAACCTTGCTTCATCATTCGAACTGCAGAATACGAGTCCCTTCGTCCCACGTGGAAACTCGAAATCTTCCAGAGTTTGTGCGATGTGATCCACTCGTTCATCGGCAATCAAGTCAGAGACAGAAGAAACGTCGCTGATGATGCGTCCTTGGGCGGACTCGTAATCAGATATTCCGTAGTAATCAAATGGCACCAGCATGTGAGCTTCGAGTGCTCGACCCAATCGAATCTCGTAGGGAACGTTGTAATCAAATAGCTCAAAGACATTGAATTGGTCCGTACGTTCAGGTGTTGCCGTGAGTCCGAGCAGAAATTGAGGGCGGAAGTAGCTGAGGAGTCTGCGATATGAGTCGGCACCCGAGCGATGAACTTCGTCGATCACTATGTAGTCAAAATGAACAGGAGAAATCTCGCTCAAATTCTTCATTTGAGAGATGGTCTGCACCGTTGCAAAGACAAACCTGCAGTTCAAGTCACGTTGGTGACCGATATAGAATCCGATATCGGTGCTATCGCACTCCAAGACACGCTGAAACTCTTCGGCAGCTTTGCGGAGAATTTGTTCACGGTGGGCGACGAACAAAACGGTGCGTGGTTTTGATTGACGAACAGCAAGGGCCGAGAGAATGGTTTTTCCCGTACCGGTTGCAGAGATGATTAACGCCTTGGATTCACCGGCATTTATCACTTCCTGGAGTCTGTCTAGTGCTTCAACCTGCATTGCGTTGGGCTGGATATGATCTGCGGAGCGAATTGGGTCGATAGAGATAGGAACGCGGCGACGACGTTGCTCGTATTCGTCGATCCATTCGTTTGTGAGCAATTCTGAGTCGTTAATATGCCGCTCGACTGCATGGTTAAGCTGGTCTGCGATGTCTCCATCGCTATGAGTCGAAAATCGGAGATTCCATTCGCGATTTGTCATGAGAGCATCACGAGTGAGGTTGGAACTTCCAACTAGAGCGGTGACGTGGTCGTGGCGCCGAAAGATGTATCCCTTAGCGTGATGCGGATACTTTGTCATTACACGCACATCAATGTTTCGGAGGTTCAATAGCTCTCTGAGCGCGTTCGGATCATTGAAATCCTGATAGTCGGAGGTGATGATAACGCCGTGACCTGGAAATTCGACAAGCTGTTGTTTCAATGCGCCGATCCCACCGTTCGTGACAAAAGCGACTGAAAAGACGAAAGACTCGGCTGAAGACAATTCAGATCTGAGTGCGGCGAGCATCGTATTCTCTTCGCCGTTGGCAACGAGGACGGGATTCTCTAATCGCTGGGACAAGATTTGAGAATCAAGGAATCCGTATTCAGTATCGAGGGCTAGCCGAGAAAGGCGATCCTTCATCCCTCGGTGTCTCCCATAATCAACTTCACTGCAGGAATGTCAGCTGGCGCCCAATCAAGCTGATCCAATTCAGCGACGGGAACCCAGCGCACCTCTGAGTGCTCGGTCAAAACAGGCTCAGCATCAGTTTTTGCGGTGCAATAGTAGGTGGCTAGGTTCACCACACCAAAGTCGTATTCGTAAGAGGTGGTGGTGATGTGTTCGCCGACTGTGGCGTCGATAAGCAATTCTTCTTTGAGTTCGCGCGCGAGAGATTCCTGCGGGGTTTCGCCGCGTTCGATCTTGCCGCCTGGAAACTCCCATTTGCCGGCCATGTTTTTGTCTGGACCGCGCTGCGCTGCGAAGACGTAACCATTGCGAACAAAAACCGCGCCGGTTACCTCAATGTGTTTTGTCATGTACACAGGATAGGTTAGGCGCCGAAAATTATCGCGGAATCAAGGAAAGGGCAGTTACCGTTCCTGTGCGACAACCCCATCAGAGCCATTCTGGTTCGTGCAGCGTGCTTTCCCTTGATACGGGGATGCGTTCGGGTCGGTGGAGTTAGCATCCCACAGGCAGTACCAGCCTTCGGGTGATGTCCAGGTGGCATCGATTCCGAACAGATCGTGATTGCCGGAGAAGTACTCGGAGATCACTGCTAGACCGACTTCACAGTCTGTGTCAGAGCTCACCGCAATGATGTCGAATTCAACGCCGGAGTGTGAAGCCGTGGCGGCGCCACAGTAATCACCTTCGCTTGC
The DNA here is from genome assembly GCF_030252165.1 of Corynebacterium breve. NCBI lineage: Bacteria > Bacillati > Actinomycetota > Actinomycetes > Mycobacteriales > Corynebacteriaceae > Corynebacterium > Corynebacterium breve. Next base: position 834,017 of record NZ_CP126969.1, read on the forward strand.
CAATGCAGAAGTAGCTTCGGCGGAGGAAACCGGATCAACACTAGAACTCGTGCCAGGAGTTTCAGGGGCAGAGATTTGCGAAGAATCTTCGGAGACAGGAGCTGCAGTAGATGTCTGTGCGGCGCGTAAGTCTTGGACCGTTTCTGTGGTGGTTACTACGGGCGTTGATGGAGCGGAGGCTTCGTTGCTTTGGTCGTCGTTGGCGCACGCGGTTAGTAACAGGGGCAGAAACAGGGGAGTAGCAAGCAGTACGGCGGAAAGTCGAAGTCGCATGCGCCGTAGTTTATCGGCAACAAGCTACTTGCCGGAGTAACAATTTGCACGATTCCATAACGAAATACTGTGGTGAAAAGCAGAGGAAATCGTCGCTAAGCAATGGCTCGGTTGTAGCGAAAGTAAAGCGCAAATGGTGAAATGCCAACATTTAGCGTATCGTTGCTCGCGATGAGCAATTCCGAAAACGCTACCGGCAGCGAAAATTCGCCGGAGAACTTTACCGAGTCGGAAACTCAGATGAACCCGCAGGATGTCGCAGTGGAAAATACTGCTTCTGATGACACCAGGGATGCGGAAAACTCTGAGGATACCGGCGTTGAGACCGAAAACACGGACTCGACCAACGAAGATACCGAAGAAAACAACGACGTAACCTCAGAACCCGCAGCGGAGGAATCCAAAGAAGCTGCCAATGGTTTCGAGAACCTCAACCTGCCTGACAAGGTAGTTCAGGCTGTAAAGCGCGTCGGATTCGAACAGCCATCTGCCATTCAGGCAGAGACCATTCCACTGTTGATGGAAGGCCGCGACGTAGTCGGCCTTGCACAGACCGGTACTGGCAAGACCGCAGCATTCGCGCTGCCGATCCTGTCCCAGATCGATCCGTCTGAGCGTCACCCACAAGCACTGGTCTTGGCACCAACCCGCGAGCTGGCACTCCAGGTCGCTGACTCTTTCCAGTCCTTCGCTGACCACCTGGGCAAGATCCAGGTTCTGCCGATTTACGGCGGTCAGGCATACGGCGTGCAGCTTTCCGGCCTGCGTCGTGGCGCACAGATCATCGTCGGCACCCCTGGCCGTGTGATTGATCACCTGGAGAAGGGCTCCCTGGACATCTCCAAGCTGCGTTTCCTCGTACTTGACGAGGCAGACGAGATGCTCAACATGGGCTTCCAAGAAGACGTTGAGCGCATTCTGGAAGACACCCCGGACGAGAAGCAGGTTGCACTGTTCTCGGCGACCATGCCAAACGGCATTCGCAAGATCTCCAAGCAGTACTTGAATGATCCTGCAGAGGTCACCGTGAAGTCGGAGACCCGCACCAACACCAACATCACCCAGCGCTACCTCTTCACCGCGCACCGCAACAAGCTCGACGCGATCACCCGCATCCTTGAGGTGACCGAGTTTGAAGCAATGATCGTGTTCGTGCGCACCAAGCACGAAACCGAAGAAATTGCCGAGAAGCTGCGCGCACGTGGCTTCTCCGCAGCCGCGATCAACGGCGATATTGCCCAGCAGCAGCGTGAGCGCACCGTCGATCAGCTGCGTGATGGCCGCCTGGACATCCTTGTCGCAACCGACGTCGCCGCCCGTGGCCTGGACGTAGAGCGCATCTCACACGTTTTGAACTACGACATCCCGAACGACACCGAGAGCTACGTGCACCGCATCGGTCGTACGGGCCGTGCAGGTCGTAAGGGCGAAGCGATCCTGTTTGTTACCCCTCGTGAGCGTCGCATGCTGCGTTCCATCGAACGCGTGACCAACGCGACCATCGAAGAGATGGATCTGCCAACCGTCGATGAGGTTAACGAGTCCCGCAAGGCTAATTTTGCTGACTCCATCACAGCGTCGCTGGAATCCAAGCAGATCGACGTCTTCCGTTCGCTGGTCAAGGCATACTCCGAAGCAAACGACGTCCCAATGGAGGATATCGCTGCGGCACTGGCTACCCAGGCGCAGGCTGGCGACGAGTTCTTGATGAAGGAGCCACCAAAGCAGAAGCGTGACCGCGACTTCGACCGTGGTGGTCGTGATTTCGATCGTCGTGACCGTGGTGACCGCCGTGATCGTGACTTCGGTGATCGTCGTGAGCGCGGTGGACGCGATCGCTTCGAGCGTAACGGTAACTTTGACACCTACCGACTTGCCGTGGGTAAGCGTCAGCACGTTCGCCCAGGTGCCATCGTCGGCGCATTGGCTAACGAAGGTGGCTTGAGCTCCAAGGACTTCGGTCGCATCACCATCGCTGTTAACCACACCTTGGTCGAGCTGCCCAAGAACATGGACTCTTCCGTACTCGATCGCCTGTCTGATACCCGCATTTCGGGCCAGCTGATCAACATTGAGCGCGACCACGGTGGCCCTCAGCGTGATCAGGGCGACGATCGTGGCGGCTACCGCGGGGGACGCGGTGGACGCGACCGAGACGATCGCGGTGGACGCGGCGGATACCGTCGTGACCGTGGCGGACGTGGCGATCGTGAAGATCGTGGCGGCTACCGTGGCGGACGCGACCGCGACGACCGTGGTGGTTACCGCGGGGGACGCGACCGTGATGATCGTGGTGGTTACCGCGGTGGGCGCGATGATCGCGGCGGCCGTGGACAGTGGCGCGACTAGTGCTTTCTGTGGCGATGTAACGACATTTGCCTTGTGTGCGATAAGCAGAATAGTAGTGACTATTCTGCTTATCGCATTTTTGCGTTCATCCCCCTGCTTCGAGTCCTCTCTTGCGGACCTGTGAAGCTTTGACACGAGCACATGGAGGTTGGATTGTGCCCACGGATCAGCTCTTTGTGATGTTTGACTCCATCGTGCGTACCACAACATGTCTCGAACACCGAGCAATAGTGGAACGCTGGGTGGTCAACTATATCTCGCAGAATGCCCATTTCACCGTGGAGCAGGCCACCGTTATCGCCTTAGAACTCACCAGCCGACTCTCGCCTGAAGACTTTGATAATCCCGCGGTGCTGCGCGCACTCGCAGAGCTGGATGTTCGCACCGAGCTGGACTGGGTCATGCGCGGCGCGTACCCGCTTGCCGGAACGAGTCCGATCATGATCCCAAGCGGTGGTGATGGAACAATTCCGGTCTACCCGGCAAGTGACGTGACCCCGCCGATGACGGTAGAGTCGTCGCCAACACTTGTCGGCAGCATGCACCCGCCTCTCGACGTCGACATCGACCCGGCTGTTGCGGAAATTTCCGCAGTGCTTGTCGACGACGCTCTCGTGTACTTCTCCCAACTTCCACAGTCCGGCATTCATCTCCAGAAAGACGAGCAGCCAGACCCCGACGTGCTAGTACGTATGGCGCTGGAACGCCCAGCCGGCAACAGTAGTGCGCCCGCGCGTTGCGTAGTCAAAGTGAACGCGGAGGCCGGTGTCGATCTCACGGCCACGGTACTTAAAGCTTTGGCGCAGGTGGTCTATATCGGCCTTCTGGAGCATGTGGAAAACGTGTCAGAATGCGAAAAAGCCATCCACCCGATGGAGCTTGGCTTGATCGCCCACATCGTGGGCACTCGCCTGGGACTGACCGTGCAAAGCGATGAAATGCATGACGACCACTGGATGGATGACTTTTTCTACGGTATTCCCGATGTTCCCGTCGATCACCTGGTCAACTGGAAACTCGTCGGACTCGCGGCTGTTGCTCTAGAAGATTCTTTGTGCGGATTCGCGCGATTCTAGGCTGGGTTGCCTAGATAAACATGAGGATGAGCATGATCACCCAGAGCAGGTTAAAGATTCCGGCACCGATTGTCGCCATCTTTTTGGACTTGTCCCAGTCCTTAACCTGATCGTGCTCAGGATCAACGTCATCTACTGGGAGCAGGTTTAAAGTGCCCAGCATCTTCTTCTGCTGCGGAATTACCAGCGCGATCAAGATCGCCCAGGCGATCACAGCGAGGACCAGGGAGGCGTGGAACTGCCCCTGGGTCTTAAACTGCGCCCACCCCGCGAACAGAACAGTTGCGCCCAACAGCGGAACCAAAGCGGAGATCACGCCATAGGTCGAGCTGATGCGCCCGAGCAGCTGGGCGCGGCCCGCAGCACGCTGATCGCCGGCGCGTGCTTCGTCTGCCTGGCGTGGGAAGATCGACGTTGCCACCATGACAGGGCCGAGCAGGATGATTGCCGACACAACGTGCAGGAAAATCAAGAAACTAACCATAAAAAACGAATTCCTTTTCAGTGTCTGTTACTACCTCGAACTACTCTACGGGCAGTAGTGTAGTCACGCTGAACCTACATTGGCGATTCATTACTTTCCGATCCTCTGCAGGCAAAGAAAGCTCGTATGTGGCAGCAACCGCTGCCAGTCGGGTGACGTACTCGCAACGAAAACGAGTATGGCTGGGCAACCACTCAGAGGGGAGCTGGTCGGATTTTTCTTGATTCGCGGCGCGCGAGGTGGCGATCAAGTTCAAAGGATCGTTGGCAAAGGCGACTCGCTTGTCATGTTCCCAGGCGTGTGCTCCCAGATCCCAGGCAGCGGACAAAGGAAAGACGTGGTCGATTTCTAGCTCGTGAGCCGGTGTATCCACTCCGGTGTAGGGGTCGTAGACGGTGCTCCCAGGCGCCGGGGCGATATGACAACTTGGGGAATCTAGATGCCACGCCAGTAGTTCTTGGCGAGTAGTGCAACCTGAGCGGCCAGTCGCCCAGCCCGCTCCGAACTCGGTGCGGGCATAGCCGATCACGGTGAGGCGCTGTGGGACGGCGGGGGAGTCGTCGATAAGCAAAGAAAGCTCACGCGAGCCAACCGGGAATTTCACGGTGGCAAGCGTGAGCACAATGAGAAAAGCGAGGTATAGCCTGCGAAGGTTCATACCCTCTTTAGACTGCGGTTGACCCCTCCTGGGTTCCATGGATAGCTTCACGAGCTTGGGAGAAGGAAAGATCCGGGTGGGCGTTGGAGTACTCAGTGATCGCGAGCGCTTCGTCGAACTCCGCTGGGGCTTCCTCGGGTGCGCGGGTGAGAAGTGAGACGATGATCATGGCAGCGGTGGCGGCGATGAAGCCTGGAACGATTTCGTAGATCATCGAGGAGGTCGCTTCGAGGTTACCCCAGACAAACGACACGACAGCGCCGGTGGTCATGCCTGCGATGGCACCCGGCGCAGTCAGGCGTTTCCAGTACAAGGCTGCAATCATGACAGGACCAAACGCCGAGCCAAAACCAGCCCATGCAAAGCCGACGAGGCTGAGGATGGAGTCGGAAGGGTTGACAGCCAAGATGATGGCAACCAGTGCGACTACAACAACCATCACTCGCGACCACAACAGCAGAACGCGACCCGGGGCTTGCTTCTTCGCGAATACGCGGTAGAGATCTTCGACAAGCGCCGACGCAGTGATCAAGAGCTGCGAGGACATCGTGGACATGATGGCGGCAAGTACGGCGGTCAAAATGACTCCCGCGATCAGTGGGTGGAAAAGCAAGCGCGCGAGGTCGAGGAAGATCGTCTCGTAGCTCGTTGTATCGGTGATCGTCTCGCCCTTTTGAGCAAAGTAGACAGTGGAGATGATCGCCGTAGCGATCGCACCGATGTAGCACAGAGTCACCCAGAAGACTCCGGTGACGCGACCTTGCTTGGCTTCGGATGGATTGCGCAGCGCCATGAACCTGGTGACGATGTGCGGCTGGCCCATGTAACCCAAGCCCCAAGCGAGGTTGCCGATGATCGCAGCAAGTGAGACCCCGGAGACAAGATTGAAGTATGTCGGGTTGCCTTCGGGGTGCGGTCCGTAGGCGTTGTTGGTGGCAAATGTGAACAGCTCGGAGACGTTGTCCAATGCGAAGAATGCCATGACAGGGACGATGATCAGAGCGGCGAACATCAGCAGACCTTGAACCACGTCGGTGTAGGACACAGCGAGGAAGCCGCCAACGAAGGTATAAATCACGGTAATAGAGCCGACGATCAGCATTCCGGTGAGGTAGTCGCCGTGGAAAGTGGACTCGAAGTAGCGCCCGCCGGCGACCATGCCGGAGGATACATAGAAGGTAAAGAAGAAGATGATGATGCCGGCCGCGATGATGCGCAGGAGGCGCGACGAGTCATGCAAGCGGTTCTCAAAGAAGCTTGGCAGGGTGATCGAGTTGTTGGCCACCTCCGAGTAGGAGCGCAGACGCGGTGCGATCCACTTCCAGTTGGCCCAGGTGCCGATGAGCAGACCAATGACGATCCACAGCTCACTCATGCCGGTGGCGAAAAGCGCGCCGGGAAGACCCATCAAAAGCCAGCCAGACATATCCGATGCGCCTGCGGAAAGACCGGCGACAAATGGGTGGAGGCCACGATCGCCAAGGACGTAGTCGTCGTATTTCTTGGTGCGACGCCATGAGTAGAAACCGATGCTCAGCATCACCCCGAAATATAAAACGATGGCGACAATGATCCATGCGTTGTCGGTCATGGGTAGGCCTTTCAATTTTCCTGGGTGACAAGGGGCACAAAATTAGCAATGACACTACTGTACGTAGTTGATTTACAGTGACGAAATCGCTAAAGGTGGTAAAAAGGAACTTATGCCTAAATTCCTTCTCCACGGGCTCTGGTTGCCAGACTCCGGACTCAACCTCTGGGTTGAGATGGTGGAAGGCCACAAGATCGTGCTGCCTTCCGCTGCAGCACCGGGCACGTTTCCTCCTGTCATCGAGGCATTGCTTGACGACGAACACTTTCGCCGTCGCGTAAACATCAAATTGCAGACGCCTAAAGGTCGCCACGTAGAGCTGCGCATCCCAGCCGCAGCTTTTGCCCCCGAAGAGACGATTTCGTTCTTGAGCCAGATCGCGTTTCTCGACGACAACAGTCCCGCTGCAACGAAGGAACAGCGCGCAGCGATCGCCCCCGATTTGTACTGGATTATCCGCATGTACACGGGCATCACCAAGTTTGCGCGCGCCGGGCGGGTGACGATTCGCGTGAACTACGCCGATCATCAGTGGTATCCGGAGTGGCAGTTGGGCACCGGATTGGAAGAGCGCGGTTGGCTGGCGGACATGGTCGCGGCAGCGCCGGGTGTCATCGCAATTAACAATGTCAACCTCACCGAATCCATCGCGCAGACGTTTGTGCACTGGATTGTTTCGGCGCGTTTGCGCCACCTCCTTGAGGTGCAGCGTCCGTACCCATGGCATGACTTCGCTGAGTCGCTTTTGATGTCCGCGCCTTTGCGTCGCGGGAACCCGCAGTTGCTCAAGCATATGAATGCGTGGAACGGGTCAATTACAGCGGTCAACGTTCAGCTCGTCTTCATCGTTGAGCAGCCCGAAGACACCGAGCAAGCAGCTGACCCCGGGGCTCAGCAATGGCCTGTGCGATTGCAGGTGCGCAGCGGTACTGATGCCCCGCGCCCCATCAGATTAGGGGAGCTGGACCCGAACAGCACAGAGCGGTTGAAGAACTCTTTGCGCCAAGCGATCACCATCACGTCCCTTGTGGATGCCACTTTGCATCCACGCCGCATGTTCTTCGACGACGACCAGGTTGCCGGCGATTGGGACGTATTTCTTTCCACTGAAGACATCGTTCGCTTTGTGCAGCATGAAGCAACGCGACTCAAGGCAGCAGGCTTTACGGTCATGTTGCCGCGCGCGTGGTCCACCGCAGAGACGTCGGCGAAGTTGAACGTTCAGCGTGCTTCCGAGGGCGCCGACGGTTCTTCGGTGACTCGGTTGGGCTTTGATCAGCTGGTCAGCTATGACTGGCGAGTAAGTGTGGGGGATACGCAGCTCACCCACGAGGAGATGCAGGACCTCATCCGCTCCAAATCCGGGTTAATCAAACTGCGTGGCGAATGGGTTTTGGCCGACAACTCTTCGCTGGCGAAGATCCAGGAATACATGGAGAAGCTGTCCAAGCGCTCCACCGAGCAGATGAAAAAGCGCCTTGAGCAAGCAGCGATGCGTGCTGAGTTTGCCAAGGCCAATGGGGATCCGAACTTTCTTGCGCTGGAGGCGGAGGTCGAACGTCTGCGCGACGAGTACAACGCCGCGCTAGAGGGCGAAGGCGGTGTTGTCACAGCGGAGGAGCTGCGCGCGCTCGCGCTGGAATCACTGGCCGACGAGCCACTCGAATTCACTGGTTCGCCGTGGTTTACCTCTCTCATGGGTGGCCCAGATCGACCGGCCCCAGAGCGAATTGCGATTCCGGACACCGTTCAGGTGGAGCTACGCGAATATCAGCGTCGCGGCGTGGACTGGCTGTATTACATGTCACGCAACAACTTAGGGGCTGTGCTTGCCGACGACATGGGGTTGGGTAAGACCCTGCAACTTCTCACGCTACTGGCAGTGGAGGCAGACCGTGGCGAGCGTGGCGGACCAACTTTGGTGGTAGCGCCGACTTCGGTGGTGGGTAACTGGGCCAACGAGGCGCGTCGGTTTGTGCCGCATCTCAAGGTGGAAGTGCATCACGGGGCTGAGCGTCTGCACGGCTTGGACCTGCAAGAAAGAATCGACAACATCGACATACTGATTACCTCGTATGGCGTTGTGGGGCGTGACTTCAAGGAGCTTTCGGTTTTTGAGTGGGACCATGTTGTGCTCGATGAGGCGCAGGCGATCAAGAACTCGTCGACACGCGCCTCGCGCAGCGTCCGGGCGATTCCTGCGCGTCACCGCATTGCTTTGACTGGTACGCCGATTGAAAACCGGCTGAGTGAAATGCGCTCAATCCTCGACTTTGTCAACCCAGGCATGCTGGGTGGAGCGAGCTTTTTCCGCAACCACTTTTCCAAGCCGATCGAAACGGCGCGAAATGAAGAGCTGGCCATGGAGATGGGCGAGAGGCTGCGGACGTTGACTGCACCCTTTATCTTGCGCAGGCTGAAGACCGATCCTGCCATTATCGACGATCTGCCGGAGAAGGACGAGCAAATCGTCGTGGTGGATATGACCGCAGAGCAGGCCGCGCTGTACAAGGCGCTGACCGATTCGATGCAGCAGGCGTTGGAGGAGCGCAGCGGCATGGCGCGCAAGGGGCTAGTCCTAGCCACGATCACGCGCATCAAGCAGATTTGCAATCACCCGGCGCACTACCTGGGCGATGGCTCGACAGTGACCGTGAACGGTAAACACCGCTCGGGCAAAGTGGAGGAACTGATGAAGCTGCTTAACAACGCGGTGGAACAAGATCGTCGCGTGCTGATCTTCACCCAGTACAAAGCTTTCGGTGATATTTTGCAGCCGTACCTATCCACTCGGTTTGGCGAGCACATTCCGTTCTTGCACGGCGGCGTGACCAAGAACCAGCGTGACAAGATGGTGGCATCGTTCCAAAAGGCTGACGGACCGCGAGCGATGATCTTGTCGCTGAAGGCTGGGGGTACCGGCTTAAACCTCACCGCAGCCTCGATCGTCATTCATATGGACCGCTGGTGGAACCCCGCCGTGGAGAACCAGGCTACCGACCGTGCCTACCGCATTGGCCAAGACAAAGATGTCGATGTGTACAAGATGATCACCAGGGGAACGATGGAAGAATCGATCCAAGATGTTCTCGACGGGAAAATGCACCTGGCTGGAACCGTGGTGGGCGAGGGGGAAGGCTGGATCACCGAGCTGGATTCAGAAGACTTGGCCCGTCTGATCAGCTACCGTGCGGAAGAGGACTAGGAAGAGGACTAGGAGGTACAACGAGATGGTTCGTCCACAGGAAGACAACGTTATTTACGCCAACTTTGGCGCGAAGAAGCGCGTGACCAATGCTGCCGAGGTCAACGTTCCTCCACGTCCAACAGGCGTGACATGGTCGCCGGGCTCCATGCGCGTTTTCAATGCAGCGGTGCGTAAGACTGACCAGGGGCGAGTGACTCGTGGACGGCAGTACGCAGCCAGTGGGCAAGTAATCGACATTCAAATTCGCCTCGGAGCGGCGCACGGGCAGGTGGCCGGTTCCCAGAACCAGCCTTTTTCCGTGGTGATGCGCCTACCGTATCGTTCACCGGATGATTTGGGCGAAGTGACAAAATTGCTGGCCCAGACTCCCAACGGGATTACCAAAGCTCGACGGGGTGATATTTCCCAGGACGTGCTCGATGTCTTGCTCGGTGACGAAGGCGACGACATCTGGTTTTCTTGCGACTGCCCCGATCCATCCAACGTGTGTAAACACTCCGTGGCTGTGGCCGAGAAATTGGCCGCGAAAATCGATGCCGATCCGACGTTGCTTTTTCAGTTGCGCGGGATCGACCTGAACTCGCTGGAACGCACGGTACGAGTTGCTGCAGTTTCTGTGTCCAAGGCAAATGCGGAGGAAGGGTCCGAGTATTTTTGGACGGGCCGTGCCATGCCGGACCTGCCCGATCCGAAGGTCGCCCCAATGCTCGATGATTCCGACCTTGATCTTCTCCACGCCGCAATGCAGTCCATCTCATTTACCAATATCGACCAGCTTCGCGCAGTAGCTGACATCGAAGATCTCTACGACGAATTAACCCGTTAGCCTGCGCGTTCGATTCAGCCGGGCAGCCATGTCGGAACCGAATGCTACAACTGGACCCATGAACACACTAACCTTCATTCATTCTTCTGACCTGCAGTTAGGCATGACGCGCAAGTTCCTCGATAGCGACGCACAATCGCGTTTCGACGACTCTCGGCTCCGCGCAGTCGAGCGACTAGGCATGCTTGCCGACGAGCGCGGCGCCGAATTTATCGTCATCGCCGGAGACGTTTTCGAGCACAACTCCCTAGACCCGCGCACGATTGGCCGCGCGGTCGAACTGCTTTCCCGGCTTCCTGTCCCGGTGTATCTCTTGCCCGGTAACCATGATCCCCTTATTGCCGATTCGATTTTTAACCGCACGCGCGACATCGACAATGTCACCGTGATTGAAGAAAGCTCTGTGATCGAGGTTCGACCTGGAGTGGAGCTTATCGGTGCCCCATTGATCGCGAAGCACGCGAGTGAAGACCTTGTTGCAGTGGCGCTGCGTGACCTAGAACCCAGTGATGCTCTTCGAGTGCTTGTAGGGCATGGACAGGTTGCTTCCTTTTCTAGCGAACCAGCACCTGGTCTCATCGACCTTGACAACATTGAGTCGAGGATTGCGGATGGGACGATCGACTATGTGGCGTTGGGTGATACCCACTCCACTCAATCCTTGGGCACCAGCGGGCGAGTGTGGTTTTCTGGCTCGCCCGAGGTAACGGATTTTCATGACTTTGTTCCAGGTTCCGCGGGCGGAGAGGTCGATTCCGGCAATGCCCTCGTGGTGACCCTTAGCGGTGATGACATCGACGTTGAGAAAGTACACACCGGCCAGTGGCGTTTTGAAGCGCTGAGCTGGGAAGTCTCTGACCTAGATGATGTCAGAGCGTTATTGGCAGACCTTGATACGTACGAAGACAAGGCACGCACCGTGATTAAGTATTCAATTTCGGGGACTCTTGGTTTAGAAGCTACGCGCATGTTGGAAGCGGGCATAGCCAAACAGGAACCCGTGTTCGGCGCTTTGTACGAGCGGGACCGCCTGTGGGATTTGCACCTAGAACCCAGCGATGAAGAGATGGCGAACCTGCCACTCCAAGGTTTCGCACGCTCTGCGATGGGCGAGCTTGTGACTTCAGCGTCCAATAACGATCCAACTGCTCGCGATGCCGTAAATCTACTTTTCCGTCTCAGCCAGGAGGCGTAACTCATGCGAATTCACTCTCTCACGCTAGACAACGTCCGTGGTATCGAGCACCTTGAGCTCGCTGATCTGCCCGAAACCGGAGTCATCGTGATTCACGGTGAGAACGAGGCGGGAAAATCAACAATCCTTGACGCCTTAGATGCGGTATTGAACCAACGCCACGGGGCGAAGAACTCGGCAGTGAAGCAGCTGCAGCCGGTGCATCGTGATGTACCTCCAGAAGTTTTTCTCCATGCAACCATCGGCCCGTACACGTTCAAGCTGCGGAAGCAATGGCTCTCCCGCGCCGCGACTGAGCTAGAACTTGTTGCCCCACAACGCGCCAATTTCAAAGGCCGAGAAGCCGACGACAAACTTGCAGACATCATCGCCGAGCACATGGATGCCGAGCTTGCACAAACACTTTTCATGCGGCAGAACGCGGTTCCAAGTGGCATTAAGGCGGTAGGGATTCCCAGCATGACTCATGCTTTGGATCGTGAAGTCGGGGAAGACTCCACGGGAACCGAAGACACCGAACTCCTGCAACGCATTGAATCGGAGTACCAGAGATACTTCACCCCCAAGGGAAAACCCGTCAAGGAGATCACCCAGCGTATCGAGAAAATTGCAGAATTTACGGCGTTGCTTGAGGACAAGCGACGCGAGAAAGACCGCCTAGGGGAGCGGGTTGACGAAGTTGATCGGAAACACCGTGAGATCGAAGGAATCCGATCTGAACTTCCTGATGCCGTCCGCGAAGTAGAGGAATTGCAGAAACAGTTTGTCACCGCGCAGAAGACCAAGGATGCTGCAGACCAGGCAGCCGAGCGGGCATATCACGCGGAAGCGGCGCTGAAGCGAATCTTGGCAGATAAGCAACATCGTGAGTTATTGGTAGAACGACTTGAACTGGCGAAAGCGAACAGGACTGCTCTTGCAGCGCAGGTCTCTGAATTGTCTGCGAAAACTAAAGCGGAAAGTGACAAGATTGCGGAGTTAGAACTGCATCGCGACACCGCTGTCGAACAAGAGAAGAAAGCCCGCAAAGCGCTTCGCGAGGCACAAAATCTTCGCGACAACACACGAGCAAGCTCAAAGCTCACTGCCTTACGCGCCTTGATCGACGATTGGCACAAAGCCGACGAAGAAGTAGCCCGCCTGCGATCGGAACTTCCCGAGCGGACTATCTCTGATGATGATGTCAGCGCGGTGGAAGATGCCTCCAACGAGCTCCTGATCCAGAAACGTCTCCGTGAAGCTTCCGCGGCCAAACTCATCATCTCTCGACCTACTTCAGGCGAAGTACTTGTCGACGACACTCCGGTTGAACTGTCTGGCGAGACTTTCATCGAACTCCATGACGGCACAAGGCTGGAGTTAGACAACTTTGCTGCGACGTTCCAAGCCGCAGCGACCAGTAGTGATTCAGTGTCTGCGGTGGAGAACGCAGAGCACGCCTTGAGCGAGCTGCTCGACGAGCTTGGATGCGCAGAGCTTGCAGAGGTTCGTCTCAAGCGTGATCAGCATCGTGAAGTTACCGCGCAACTGAGCAGTGCGGTGGACAGTAGAAAATCAATTCTTGGGACACGTGAGATCGATGACATTAAGGCGGAGATCGAGAATCTAGAAGAACAGCTTGATAGTTTTCGCGAAAGTGCAGATGCGCTCACTGAAGAAGAAGCTGAGCGACGGGTACAAGAAAATCAGGAAGCCTTCGATCAGGCGTCGATTTTGGCACGTAGTGCAGAGGCGCAATTGGGCGGTTGGGCTGCCCGAAAAGCGCATACTGAGCTGGAGATTGTTCGCGCTAGGTTGCAGGCCGCTGAGGAAGCTGTCAAGACCGCGACCAGCGAGCTAGACACGCAGTTGGAAAAACTATCAGACGAGGACTTTGCGCTGAAGCTTCATGAAGCCACTACGACTCATGAAACAACAAGAAAGGCATTGGAGCTAGCACGCGAGGAATTGGAAGCAGCGAGACCAGACCTTGCCGAGAGTCTGCTGAATGGTGCCACAGCACGGGTAGAGAATCTGAAGAAACGCGAAAGTGACGCGCATATTCGGATCGTCGAGCTCACCAGCCACATTGAGACGGCACAAGGCATCGCGGAGGAAGTGGATCAACTCGAAGCCAAGGTTGCTCAGCTTTCAACCGAGGCAGATCGTGTTCAGCGGCGCGCGGATGCGGTGAATCTACTCCGAAGCACGATGCATTCGTATCGTGACGCAGCTCGAAAGCGTTATGCCGAGCCATTTGCGCGTGCACTCAATAGGTATGCATCGATCGTGTTTGGGCCTGAGGTGAGCTTTGAGCTGGATGATGACTTGCAAGTAGTGGAGCGTTCGCTCGCAGGAGCTACGGTGCCTTTAGAGCAATTGTCGGGTGGAGCGAAGGAGCAGCTCGCAGTCCTTACCCGCTTTGCGATCGCTGAATTAGCCTCCGGGGGGACTGAAGCAGGTTCGGTGCCGGTTGTTGTCGATGATGCCTTGGGCTCCACCGATCCACAGCGTCTCAAACTGATGAACACATTGTTCAACACGGTCGGGATGAATAATCAGGTGCTTGTGCTGACGTGTTACCCACAAAGGTTTGACCGAGTGAATACCGCAGCGCGTCACTCAATCGACGACTTGAAATCTACGGGCGAGAACCCGCACTAGATAATTGCACTGGGAAAAGGAACCACCACCGGTCGCCCCGCGCTCTTGAGAGGAGGAAAGTAATTTAAGCGCGGTGGGGTAACCGGTGGTGGAAATCTATGGAGTGGCTTATGCCTGCTTGATGCCGGAGCCTTCGACCTCAAGGGTGACCTGCTCGGAAACCAGCATGCCGCCGGAGTTAAGAGGAGCGTCAAAATCGATGCCGAAGTCCTTGCGGTTGACCTTGGTGGAAGCCTCGAAGCCAACGCGGGTGTTGCCAAATGGATCCTCTTCAACGCCGAAGACCTCGACGTCGAGGGTAACAGGCTTGGTGATGCCCTTGATGGTCAGATCGCCATCGACGGTGCCTTCGCCGTTTTCGTCCAGGTTGAACTTGGTGGAGGTGAAAGTAATCTCCGGGAACTTCATTACGTCGAAGAAGTCCTCACCCTGAACGTGAGCGTCGCGGTCAGCGTTACCGGTGTTTACGGAAGCTGCGTTGATGACTGCTTCAGCCTTGTTGTTCTCTGGGTTGTCCTGGTCGATAACAACGGTGGAGTTCCAGTCGGTGAAGTGGCCACGGACCTTGGTAACCATTGCGTGACGTGCAACGAAGTTGATAGCGGTGTGAGCGTTGTCTAGGACGAAAGTTCCGTTGAGGTTCTGCATTGTGATGCTCCTTAAAAGCTAGTTAATCGTGATTTTCAGTGGCGCAGCGCGATCAAGTCTTAGTGTCTTGTTTGCTGCGATGTCACCACAGTAACGAAGAGGATGATGATGTGTCAACTCCAAATTTAAAGTAATTTTTGAAAGGTGTAGTCCGCACAGGTCAACAGCCCAATAGTTACCGTCTTGAAGAAGAAGTAGTATCCTGAGTCGCATGGCAAATGAGGCACGATGGCTAAATGATGAAGAACAAGAGATGTGGCGTGCGATGTTGGCGACATTCCGCAAGATCAACCGCGCAATGGATGAGACACTTCTCGCAGGCTCAGACCTTTCTTCCTCGGAGTTTGCTGTCCTAGTCACCCTTTCTGAAGCTGAGGACTGCCAGCTTCGTCTGCGTGACCTGTGCCTCGGTCTCGATTGGGATCGCTCACGAACATCCCACCAAATCACCCGCATGGAACGCCGCGGGCTGGTTACCAAGCGTAAGAGTCCAGGAGATGCTCGCGGGGTCGTCGTTTCGCTTACCGACGAAGGCATGCGCCGGCTCGAACAAGCTGCGCCCGAGCACGTGGAAAGCGTGCGACGCTTGGTATTCGATCACATGCACCAAGACGATGTCGCGTCGCTGAAGCGTTTCATGAAGGGCGTGGAGGCCGTAAACAATGTGCCGGGAACCCCAGGATTTTCCGGTGCTCTCGTGGTGAATCCACCGAAGAAGTAGAGGATTAATCAGGGAAAAGATCAGGGCAGACCCCGATGTGCTTAGTTGCTCCGGGGACTTCAATAGATAGTGAAGAACAAAACAACCGCTATTACCCAGAAAGGTCGCCCCAAATGTCTGATATGTTTTCCCGCCGCCTCGTCCGCTCCCGCACCGACCGTATGATCGCCGGTGTTTGTGGAGGCATCGCCGAAACCTACGGAATCAACGCAACCCTCGTCCGCCTGCTTTTCGTCGCGGCAACTCTGCTTGGTTTCTCCGGCGTGCTGCTCTACATCATCGCTTGGTTCCTGATGCCCGAGTACTAATCCCCAACCCACACGTTGCCCACGCGAGTAGTCGCGTGGGCAACGTGCGTTGGTGCCCGATCCAGTGTCAGATAGTCGATGGTCGTGGGCGCACGGGGTCGTCGTCAAGCACTGGAGTGATATTCGGGCGGTAGGCGAGTGCATCTGCTACCTTGTCGAAAGTGCCCAACTCGGTAAGTAGCGCTTTGGTGGGAGCCATCAATCGAATCCACCCGGCCTCGTTGTCGTCGAGAAGGCTCTTAACAGATTCCCAAGCTGAGCGGAGTGCTTCGGTTGTGGTGTTTTGCCACGCAATGTGCTGCTCTGGTCTCACGAAGGTCAGGAAAAACGCCACGTCAAAGCGACGTCGTCCACCGGGAGGAGTAACCCAGTTGTCCCACGGAACGAGGTTCCTAGCTGCGAGCTCGATTCCACACTCTTCGGCGACCTCACGGATGGCGGCGGACACGAGAACATCCGCAGGAGGTAGGGCGGTGTGGCTCCATGCGCTAGACACCTCAGCCGCAATGGTAAGCTGGTTGTCATAATCGCGAGGATCCACCCGGCCACCTGGGAAGACGACGGCATCTGCTGCGAAATCCATCGTGCCGACGCGGTGTTGGACAAAGACCTCGAGACCTTTGGGGCCATCGCGCAGCGGTAGAACGCTGACCGCCGGATGGGGATGTACGGGTTGCGCCAGCTCCTTCATCATCGGCTGGTGACCGGGCTTATTCAGGGGACGGAGCGCGACGGGAAGGTCTTCGGTCATTTGGTAGCCTAGCTCAGCAAGAAACGCTGCCCGCTTGGTTACCAAGGTCAGGGCAGTTGCACCACGGGCGATGACTTCGGCTTCCACCGCCGTCACGAGCGCTTGGTCAACTCCGCGCTCGGACCACTCAGGCTCGACGAACAGATCGACGAGGTGATACACGCCGTCGGATTCCGAAACCTGGGCATGGCCGACGAGCCGATCGACGTAGCAGACCATCGTGAAGCCACGCGGGCTTGGGGGATCGCCGACCCCGTCTGCTTCGGTTCCCAGTCGAATTTGCCATCTGACGCTGTCCTGCACCATGAGGCCACTGTGCCACAAGTACGCCGACTCTGGGTTCCGCGGCCAATATCTGGCCCAGGATGGGTGATTTTTGGCACACTGACCTTTACAGAATGACCTTTACCATTGAACGGAATGAAGGCTTGTCGGTAAAGGTCAATCTATAAAGGTCAGTTTGGGAGAGAACGGGGCGGATGGTCGGCCTTCCCGGCCAGAGCACGTGGTGCAAAATCCCCAAAAACAAAAAGTGTCCCCGACAGGATTCGAACCTGCGACCTTTGGTACCGGAAACCAATGCTCTAATCCACTGAGCTACGGAGACGAAATCCGCTGCGCAAAGCACATTGAAGTGATTTGCACAACGGGTAAGACTTTAGCACGCACCGGCCAAAGCCAGAAAACGCGTGTCAGGAGCTATCGAGCCTCGAAGTAGCCAGGGGCGTCAGTCACAGACACCTCGCCGCCACGTAGGTAGTCAATCACAATCTGATCCACCACTTTATTGCCGAAGCCGACATGCCCGTGCCCAGGTCCATGCACCGTAACCAGGTGTGTACCCATTGGTTCGGAGATGCCGCCGCGATACTGATACGGGGTTTGCGGATCATTGGTGCCTTGTACCTGCAACGGTCGGATGCGCAGCCGAGAACCATCGAGCGGAACAAGGCCTGTTACTGGGCCGGTGCCGTTGCACATCGCGCCTGCTGCGGCCAGTGCTGGTGGGGCGTCGAAAATGTCGCCGGTGACGTAGTTCGCCCACACCGCGGCCGGGATCATAGAGTGGTCGGCTGGATAGACGTTCTCGTTGCACAGCTGGATGGCCTGAAGCTGCGAGCTGGCGGTGGCCTGGGCAGTCATTTCGGCCGCGAGCTCGTCGGAAAGCTCCTGTGGTGCAAGCAAATCACCGGTGCCGTTGGTGGCTTTGGCCAGCTCTTCCCAGAAGTGCGGTGCTGGAACCAACTGGCGAGTTGCTGCTAAGAGGGGAGAGTATGCCTGGTTTGCACCAGGGTTGAGCATGCGGCTGACGATGCCCTCGCCTTCGACGCGCGCCTTTCCACTCGAGGTGAGAGCATCGGCACCTGCTTGGCCGGCGAATTCGAGGCCGGGTGGGAGGTCGCCAACTTGAGCAGGAGGTGGGACGACGGTGGGATTGGTGCCCGTCTCGGCGACGACCTTGTTGGACCAGTACTGGTAGGCCTTAAGCGGGGTGTCGCCCATTCCGAAGCGATCGTTGTTGGCAGCCACCCACTCGAAGTAGCTGTGCAGGGTTTTCTCGTATCCTGCTTTCTGTACCTTGATGGTGCCCTGCCAGGCGAGTGCTGGATCCATAGCGGAATCGAGCACCACTCGGTCAGTGTTTTGCGGGTACATCGTGGCGAAAGCGGAGCCCAAGTAGGTGCCGTAGGAAAGGCCCATGATGGAAATTTGATCTTCGCCGAGAGCGCGTCGAACTTCGTTCCAGTCCCGAGCATTGTTTTCGGTGGTGATGGACGAAGTAAAACCCGGGTGCGACTTTTCGCAGGCGGCCCGTGAGAACCCACCGGCGTTCAAAACAGCATCGGAACTAAGCTGCATCGCCTGAATTGGATCTGCGGGCTCGTCGACTTCGCAGTTGAGCGGCGACGAGTGCGCTAGCCCACGAGGCTGCACCGCGATCAGGTCCCACTCGTTTCGGATGTCCTGTGGCCAAGAGAAGTAGCCGTCTTTCGTGCCGAAGTAAGAATAGGCATCGCCACCAGGGCCTCCGGGGTTGCCAAACAGTACTCCGCGGCGCGCCCCAGGAGCTTCGGCCTTGATGCGCAAGAACCCCAGTGAAACCTTGGGGCCGTCGGGGTCGTCGTAATGCATTGGCACTTCGATGCGGCCGCATTCAGCGTTGGTTGCATCTACGTGGACGGGGCAGTGCTCCCAAGCGATGTTCGGTGTCTCGGCAACAGCAGGAGAAGTAACTCCGGCTGCTGCGACGAACACGGCAATCGCAATGCCTAATGTGCGCTTCGTTATGGAACTAATCGGGTTCAACATAGAACTTTCCAGGTAGATGACAGGGGTTTATTGGAATTGTATTCCATACTCAAGGGGTCGCGAGGGAAACGCGACACGGGAAACCGGGAAACATAGGGCAACAGGGCAGTCGGTGCGTCGCTTCTCAATTGGAGGGGGCCCACCGGCTGTTTTGTCTGGTAAGACAAGGTTACTTGTCGAAGAATCAATGAACCTTATTCAGAGATTGTCGGGTGTCTCTACTAGACTTTTGCCTCATGACACCTGCAGATCTCGCCGCAACAATTAAGGACTCGACAGTTAGCGTCCTGAAAGCCCATGACCTTGATGCTTCAGTCGTACCTGAAACTGTGACCGTCGAGCGTCCACGCAACCCCGAACACGGCGATTATTCCACCAACATTGCTATGCAGGTAGCGAAGAAGGCGGGCACAAATCCACGCGAGCTTGCGGGCTGGCTTGTCGACGAACTGGCGAACAACCCGGAAATCGCTTCCGCAGACGTTGCCGGTCCGGGCTTTATTAACCTCCGTCTCGGTGCTGCCGCGCAAGGGTCGATCATCACCGCGGTGCTTGACCAAGCAGAGGATTTCGGGCGTCTGGACATCTACGCAAACGAGAAGATCAACTTGGAATTCGTCTCGGCCAATCCGACCGGGCCGATTCACCTGGGCGGAACCCGCTGGGCAGCAGTGGGTGATTCCCTAGGCCGAGTCCTGGAAGCCGCCGGTGCTGAGGTCGTCCGTGAGTATTACTTTAACGACCACGGCGAGCAGATTAACCGCTTCGCGCGCTCCCTAGTTGCAGCGGCCAAGGGCGAACCTACCCCAGAAGACGGTTACGGAGGCGACTACATCAAGGAGATCGCTGACGCGGTCGTCGCCAAGCGTCCTGATGCTCTAAGTGGCGATGCAGAGGTTGTCGAGGAGAACTTCCGTGCCGACGGTGTGGAGATGATGTTTGAGCACATCAAGACCTCCCTGCATGATTTTGGCACCGACTTTGACGTATTCTTCCACGAAAATTCGCTGTTTGAGTCGGGCGCGGTGGACAAGTCCGTGCAAAAACTAAAGGACAACGGAAACCTCTACGAGGCCGACGGCGCTTGGTGGCTGCGTTCGTCGAACTTTGGCGACGACAAGGACCGCGTGGTGATCAAGTCCGACGGGAACCACGCCTACATCGCCGGTGATATCGCTTACGTGGCCGACAAGTTTGATCGTGGCCATACCCTGGCGATCTACATGCTTGGCGCTGACCACCACGGTTATATTGCGCGCTTGCGCGCCGCGGCCGCTGCGATGGGCTATGACCCTGAGCGAGTCGAGGTACTCATTGGGCAAATGGTGAATTTGGTGCGCGACGGCAAGGCTGTGCGCATGTCGAAGCGTGCAGGAACCGTGATCACCCTCGACGACTTGGTCGATGCGATCGGTGTCGATGCGGCGCGTTACTCGCTAGTTCGCTCCAGTGTGGATTCCTCGCTGGATATTGATCTTGCGTTGTGGGCGTCTCAGTCATCCGACAACCCTGTCTACTACGTCCAGTACGGACATGCGCGTCTTTGCTCCATCAAGCGTAAGGCGGAAGACGCTGGCGTGACTTTTGATGATGCGGACCTGTCGCTGCTGACTCATGACAAGGAAGGCGATTTGATTCGCACCTTGGGTGAATTCCCTGGGGTTATCGAGTCGGCTGCGACACTTCGCGAGCCACACCGAGTTGCTCGCTATGCCGAGGAGCTAGCGGGAGTGTTCCATAGGTTTTACGACGCATGCCAGATTTTGCCCAAGGCAGGGGAGGGCAAAGAACCGATTCACTCGGCTCGTTTGGCCTTGGCAGTTGCAACCCGTCAGGTCTTGGCAAATGCGCTGGGGCTACTCGGCGTGACCGCACCGGAAAGAATGTAAGCAGGGGGAAAATGATGACGAACTTTAATGATCTACCGGCACATGTTTGGCCACGTAACGCAGCGCGTCAGGAAGACGGCGTTGTCACGATTGCAGGAGTTCCCCTGCCAGAGATTGCCGAAGAGTACGGCACACCAGTCTTTGTCGTTGACGAAGACGACTTCCGCTCCCGCTGCCGAGACATGGCCAACGCTTTCGGCGGGGCACAGAATGTGCACTACGCGTCTAAGGCCTTCCTCACCCGTCGCATTGCGCGCTGGGTCGATGAAGAAGGCCTCGCGCTAGACGTCGCCAGCGAAAATGAACTTCGGTTGGCATTGTCCGCTGAGTTTCCCGCTGAGCGCATCACCGTGCACGGTAACAACAAGTCTGCAGCGTTCTTGCGCCTGTGCGTTGCAGAAGGCGTCGGACACGTCGTGCTCGATTCGCCACAGGAACTCGAACTACTCGACATGATTGCGCGTTCCCAGGACAAGGTCCAGGAAGTGTTCATCCGCGTCAAACCGGGCGTAGAGGCGCACACCCACGAATTCATTGCAACAAGCCACGAGGACCAGAAGTTTGGCTTTTCCCTGGCATCAGGTTCCGCGTGGGAGGCCGCAAAGGCTGCACACAATGCAGAGAACCTAGATCTCGGCGGGCTGCACTGCCACGTCGGCTCGCAGGTGTTTGACGCTGAGGGCTTCAAGCTCGCTGCGGAGCGCGTCCTCGACCTCTACGCACGCATTCACAACGAGCTTGGCGTGGACCTGCCCTACCTCGACCTCGGTGGCGGTTACGGCATTGCATACACCGTCGACGAGGAACCGTTGGATGTGGCAGCGGTGGCAAAAGAACTGCTCGCAGCCGTTAACGAGTTCGCTGCCGAGCTCGGCATCGCGGCACCTACTGTTGTCGTCGAACCGGGCCGAGCGATTGCTGGCCCAACGGCCGTGACCGTCTACGAAGTCGGCACGATCAAAGACGTGCATGTCGACGACGACACCACCCGACGCTACATCTCGGTTGACGGAGGCATGAGCGACAACATCCGCCCAGCCCTCTACGAAGCGGAATACGATACTCGCGTGGTCAGCGGATTTACCGACGGCGAGAAATTGCAGGCGCGTCTGGTCGGTTCGCACTGCGAGTCAGGCGACATCATCGTCAAAGACACCCAGTACCCCGCAGACGTATCCACTGGGGATCTCATCGGTGTTGCTGCTACGGGTGCTTACTGCTACGCCATGAGCTCCAACTACAACGCCTTTGGCAAGCCTGCGGTGGTAAGTGTGCGCACCGGGCGCGTCACGCCTATGCTGCGCCGCCAGACGATTGAGGACCTTTTGGCGTTGGAGTCTGCGCAGCCCTAACTAACACTTCGCGCAAACTGGTGCGAGTGAATATAGATTTGTAACCGTAAGTACTGCACTGAATACTTGAAAGGTACACTGAGCAACCATGTGCTCTTTCGTAGTACAGCAGTGCGGATAGCGTCCACGCGTCACCACAGAAATATCAAACGATCAGGAGAAACAAGACTGTGACTACCACCTCGTTCAATCAAGGCAAGGGACTGGGCCAGCCTGTCGGCGTGGCCGTATTGGGAATGGGTACCGTCGGCACAGAGGTGCTTCGCCTGATTGCTGAAAACCCAAACGCCTACGCAAACCGTATCGGTGGACCGATCGAGATCCGTGGTGTCGCGGTGTCTGATCTATCGCGACCTCGCGAGGGTGTCGATCCAGCACTGCTTACCGACGACGCGCTCGGTCTGATCAACCGCGACGATGTCGATATCGTCGTCGAGGTCATCGGCGGCATCGAGTACCCGCGCGAGCTAGTTCTCGCAGCTTTGAAGGCGGGCAAGTCCGTTGTCACCGCGAACAAGGCCCTCGTTGCGGCGCACGCTGGTGAACTGGCTGATGCTGCGAACGAAGCAGGCGTTGACCTCTACTACGAGGCGGCAGTTGCAGCGGCGATCCCAGTCGTCGGCATGCTGCGCCGTTCCCTGGCGGGCGACCAGATTCAGCGCATTTCCGGCATCGTCAACGGCACCACCAACTTCATTTTGGATGCGATGACCTCTACCGGTGCTTCTTACGACGACGCGTTGGCCGAGGCTACACGTTTGGGCTACGCGGAAGCCGATCCAACTGCTGACGTCGAAGGTCACGACGCTGCGTCTAAGGCCGCAATTCTCGCCTCCCTAGGCTTTCATACCCGCGTGAGCTTCGACGACGTGTACTGCGAAGGCATTTCCAAGATCACTGCAGAAGACATCGAAGCAGCAAAGGAAGCCGGCTACACCATCAAGCTCCTGGCTATCTGCGAGAAGCTTGTCGACGAAGAGGGCAACAAATCCGTGAACGCTCGCGTGCACCCAACGCTGGTTCCCAACGAACACCCGCTGGCCACCGTTGATAAGTCCTACAACGCCATCTTCGTTGAGGCCGAAGCGGCTGGTCGCCTGATGTTTTACGGCAACGGCGCCGGTGGCGCACCGACGGCCTCTGCTGTGTGTGGCGACCTGATTGGTGCAGCGCGCAACAAGATCCATGGCGGCCGCGCACCGGGAGACAACCCATACGCGAACCAGCCGATCGCAGACTTTGGCGAAGTTCCAACGCGCTACCACATCGATATGCGTGTGGAAGACCGCACTGGTGTCCTTGCTGACCTTGCAAACCGCTTTGCTAATGCGGGTATTTCTCTGCGCACCGTTCGCCAGGAGGAAGACGCTGAGAATGAGGCTCGTCTGATCGTCGTCACGCACGAGGCACTGGAGAAGGATCTCCGCGCGATGGTAGAAGAACTCGCAGCTCTGCCAAACGTCAAGGAAGTTAAGTCGGTAATCCGACTGGATTCCTAATTACTTTGCCCTACGAAGGATAGATTTCCGTGACCATTGAACTTGAAGTTGGACTGAAAGCAACCGTTACAGTGCCGGGGTCATCGGCAAACTTGGGCCCAGGGTTTGACACCCTTGGCCTAGCGGTAGGCATTTATGACACCATCGAGGTCGAGGTCACCGAATCTGGTCTTGCGGTCGAGATCTTCGGCGAGGGTGCCGAGGACTTGCCTCGAAACTCTAGCCACCTCGTGGTTAAGGCGATCCGGTCGGGACTGAGTGCAGCCGATGCGGAAGCCCCCGGGCTGAAAGTCACCTGCCACAACAACATTCCGCAGTCTCGCGGGCTGGGTTCTTCTGCCGCAGCGGCTGTTTCCGGTGTTGTCGCAGCGAACGCCTTGGCGGGCAACCCGCTGGATACAAAGACTGTTGTACAGTTGGCCTCCGCATTCGAGGGGCACCCAGACAATGCTGCGGCGTCCGTGTTGGGTGACGCTGTTGTGTCGTGGACCGAGATCCCTGTAGACGGCATTTCTCAGCCGGAGTACCGTGCGGTCACGGTGCCGGTCCATGAGTCGATCAAGGCTACTGCGCTGGTGCCAAACTTCCATGCATCGACCATGGCTGTGCGCCGCGTCCTGCCCGAAAACGTCACGCACATGGATGCGCGCTTCAATGTATCGCGCGCGGCGGTTATGACGGTCGCCCTGCAGCACCATCCCGAACTCCTGTGGGAAGGCACCCGAGATCGCCTCCACCAGCCATACCGCTCCGACGTGTTGCCAGTGACCGCAGAGTGGGTTAATCGCCTGCGCAATCGCGGTTATGCCGCTTATCTTTCGGGGGCCGGCCCAACAGTCATGGTGCTGTCGACCACACCAATCGATGAGGCAATTTTGGATTCTGCTCGTGAATCGGGCCTGCGAGTTTTGGAACTAGAGATCGCTGGTCCAGTGACCGCTGAGGTTTCTAGGGTTTAGACGCCGGGATGGATTGCTCCTGAGAAATCCGGACCACACACTGGTTCTCAGGTGTAAAAGGCAAAAGCGTCAAACTCATTTTGTTCGCCTGGCTGCACTGCGACTGACACGCGGTTTCGATGAAGCTTTCATGAACGGCGCAGACAAACGCTGACGGTTTTACGCCTGCCTCAGCGACAAAAGGACATGCATTGAGAGCGAGGTCGACATCCTCGTCGGTTGCTGCCTTCTTTTTTACTTCGGGGTCAAATCCCATTCCGCGTAGCTGATTTTGCAGGCGGGCGACTACTTCCTCGGGAGGAATCTGGCCGGATTCGCTGTGCAAAGAATTCAACGCCCAAGCACGACCAATCGCGTAAGCCTTCTCCTGCGCAACCTCGGGCAAATTCTCGCCCTCGATGTGTTCGGCTAGGAGTTCGATTAAATGGATGTACTCATCTGCGATAGCAGTGTGATCGGGAACGGTGACATGAAAGATCAAGCTCGGTCTTCCGCGGCCCGCAGCCGGCGCGGTGGTGGCGCGCACTGCACCTTTTTCAATCAACTCTTCAAGGTGCCCCCGCACAGTGTTGACATGCATACCCAGCGACTTTGCAATGTCTGTGGTCTTGGCGCCCAGAGGAAAAGATTGGATTGCCTCAAGGACCTCGGTTTGTTTCGCGCTAAGTTGCAGCTCGCGCGGAAAAAGCTCCGAGGCAGGACGTGGAGTATTTGCGCGAGACATAACCTACCTGACCTTTCAATCCGAGGAATCTTCTACGCGCTGTGGGTGGACCCATATGCTCAGCGCTTTTGTCACGCATTCCACCTTTGTTCCTGGTTCAAGTTCCAGATCGAGAGCTGCGTCACGTGTTACGGGTACCGTAATGGACTGACCCACGATATCGATAATCAGGTGTACTTCAGTGGGGGAGGCCTCAACACTGAGAATAGTGCCCGGCCAGATATTGCGTGCTGACTGCTGTTTAGTTTTGTCTATCGTTGTGTTGTCTTCGAGACGGATCGTCGTCGCGGTGGGGAGGAACGTGACCACCGCCGGAGAGCCAATTGTGACTTCCTCGATGTCGAGCTCAGCATCGGGAACCACACCCGACACGCTTACCCCGTCTACATCAACCCGAATCGTACCATTCTTAGAACCTGTAATGACACCTTTCAGACGGTTAAGCCCTGAGATTCGCGCCATAAAGGAGTTTGTCGGTTGTTGCAGTTCGGTAGCAGTAGGCCCAGATGAAACGTTCGCGCCTTTCTCCATGACGACAAGGTGCTCAGAGATACCTGTGATGTCCAGCGGGTTGTGCGTGACTAGCACCGTTGTACGTTGTGGCCCAATGGCACGCAGGACTCGTCGCCAAGCACGGGCGGATTTTATATCGACGGCAGCTAGTGGTTCGTCGAGAAGCAGCACCGAAGGCCGCGCTGCCAGCGCACGGACCAAGGCGACTTGGGCCGCTTGACCGCCGGAAAGCGCAGGAATGGGCACGTCCTCAAAGCTCGCCAATCCCGCCGCCCCGAGGAGCTGCTTGGCGCGTTCTTCGTCATCTGTGACCATTTCTATTGCACCCAACACGGTGGTGGTGTGTGGCAGCCCTGGCTGTTGCGTCAGAATCACCACGCCGCGTTTGTGGGCGGGTACAGGTCGCATGCCTGGCTTATCGACGATCCGGTCGCCGAGTTTGACTTCAGCACCTCGGACACGACCGGCGATCAGATTAAGCAATGTGGTCTTGCCCGAGCCGTTCTCGCCGACAACTGCGGTTAACCGGTCAGCTGGGATGTGTACGCCGTCAACGTCAATGGAGACTCCTGTTGTTTCTGGCGTGGTCAGTTTCTTGAGCAGATCGGTGTTGATCTTGTCGGTGCTGCGGGCGACTGGTTGGTGCTGCTTTACAAGCAACGTCGGAAGAGTGGACAGAAGCAATGTGCCCAGGGCGAGGAAGATGAGCAGAACCGCGAGACCATAAGCGGTGTCTTGATCAGTTTCACGTGCCAGGTAAATGCCTAGTGACATGGTGCGGGTGACTCCGGGCATGGAACCTGCGAAGGTGAGTGTGGTGCCAAATTCGCCAAGTGATCGCGAAAACGCCAATCCTGCGGCTGTCGCGATCGAGGGCGCGATGGCAGGCAAAACGATGCGTCGGACGATCTTGCCAGGCGGGAAACCGATGCCAGACGCGGATGAGGGGATTTCAGGGTCGATGTTGCGGAGTGCGGAATCGATCGTGACAACGACAAATGGCAGCGAAACAAACGTATGAGCGGCCACAACTCCAGCAAACGCGAAGGCAAATTGGATGTTTGTCGCATCGAGAAGCGGGGAGAGTAAACCGTGGCGGCCGATCAGGGCCGTAAGTGCGAGTCCGCCAACTACGGGCGGCATGGCTAGCGGCAAAAAGACCAGGATTCGGATTAGATCGCTGCCTCGATGCAGGTGCTGTATCCAGATCGCCAGAGGAAGGCCCAAGGTCAAAGTGATGAGCGTCGAAAGAACGGCGGAACACACGGTGACGGTGAGTAAGTCATGAGTTTGGGGATCCGAGACAATGCTAGGCAGCTTCGCCCACGGGGCTCGGTTTGCCAAAGCAAAGACGGGGCCAAGGATCCACGCAACCGCCAAAAACCCGAGCGCCACGGTGAGTTTGGGCGGCGCAGGGGTTAATCGTCTTAAAGTACTTGCCATTAATTACTCGGTGTAAATCCGTATTTAGTCCATACCTGAGCCATTTCGGCACCGGTGAGCACATCCATCAGTTCAGCGGCCTTCTCGGGCTGGGTTGAACCTGTGGTGACGGCAGCGAGGAGCGTATTCGGGTGCTCCTCAGCGTGTGGAATGCTGATTACTTCTACTTCGTCAGCCACTGAAGCTGCATCGGTGCGGTAGACCCACCCTGCGTCAGCCTCGCCAGATGTGACTTTTCCAAGCGTATCGGAAACTGAATGCTCAAGCGATACAGGGGCGATGTCAAGATCATTTGCTTCAATGAGTTCTTCCGATACACCGCCACAAGGGACTTGGGGGTCGCACAGCACAAGATTTATGTCTGCCTCTAGATCATTCACTGAGCTGATACCGGCAGGGTTTCCAATTGGGACCACCATCACCATCGAGTTTGTCGCCACAGGGCGGGGATCCGAGACTGAACCATTTGCGACTGCCTGGTCCATCGACTTTGAATCTGCAGTGATCAGCACGTCTCCCGGGGAGCCATCGGCGAGCTGTTGAACTAGCGTGGACGAGCCAGCATTGACAAAGTCGATGCCAGAGCCGAATAGTTCGACCAACTCGTCGTTGAGTACTCGTGTTGACGCTGCACCGAGGACTGTCACAGAAGTGCCATCGCCAGCACTGGAACTACAGGAAGCCAAGGTGAGCGCTGCTGACGTGATCAACGCAAGGGTAAGAAGTCGGGGCAGGCGCATCGTAATTCTCCGGATTTAAGCAATTTCTTCGCCCTAGAATGATACCCCTAAGTTGCACGTGCGGTGCAGATTTATCCCAGAACACCGCATGCATAACTTAGGGGTAGATGTATTTTGGTAGGTTAGGCTCCGCGTGACGGAGTTTGGTTGTGGATATCTAGCTGCTCAGT
Organism: Corynebacterium breve; assembly: GCF_030252165.1. Lineage (NCBI taxonomy): Bacteria > Bacillati > Actinomycetota > Actinomycetes > Mycobacteriales > Corynebacteriaceae > Corynebacterium > Corynebacterium breve. The sequence continues at coordinate 862,347 of NZ_CP126969.1, forward strand.
ATGCGAGCGAATTGGTTCCCACGCCTGGTGTAGTTTGTTCGGAGTCGTGCGCGTGTCGCGAGAACGATACACAACATAGGGTCGCGAGACGTAGCCAACAGGCGCGGACATGGCGTGCACCAAGCGGGTGAATGGCCAAATGGCAATCAGGGTGAATCCTGCAATCACGTGTACCTTGAACTGCCACGGCGCATCCATCATCAGCTCAGGCTGAGGATTCAGGATGAACAACTGACGTAGCCACGGCGAGATGGTCTCGCGGTAGTCATAGCCGTGAGGCAAACCAGACGAAGCACCAAACACCTGCAGCGACACCGTGGCGAAGAAGCCAGACAGAATCGCGCCGGCGAGGAAGACGTACATGACCTTGTCCGACTTGGACGTCGCCAGGAATACGGAGCGGTTGACGATGCGGCGGTACAACAAGCCAATGAGTCCGAGCACGACCATGATGCCAGCGATGGTGCCGGGGATCGTGGCGATCCAGTGGTAGGCCGTATCAGAGATACCCATCGCGCGCGTCCAGCTCTTCGGAATAGCCAAGCCCATGATGTGGCCGATGATGACAAACATCATGCCCCAGTGGAACAGGGGCGACGAAAGCCGCAGGAGCTTGGACTCATAGATCTGAGATGAGTGGGTGGTCCAACCAAACTGGTCGGTACGCCAGCGCCAGAAGATGCCGACAAAGAAGGCGACTACAGCGAGCCAGGGGAATGCGACCCACAAGAATTCTTGAATGTTCATTGTTAGTCCTTAAACATGATCCGGTGTTGAAGTAGGAAACGGCAGGTGTTGAACGTCGATGCCTACCATCTCTGCCGGTGGCCCGGAACGGATGAGATCGACATAGCGGTCAATAGTGTCTTGATCGATTTTCGGCAAGGCCATACAAATCGCGATGATGACGTGATGGTAAATCGAATCGATTGCTTGCAATGCGGAACGAAGAACTTCGATGCCATCGCGGTGGCTGGAAATCATTTCCACCGCGCGGGCATGCGCCTCGCCTGAGGTCAGCGCGACTGCCTCCAGAACCACGCAGAGGTGATCCGGGAGCTCGTCGGAGATTTCCTCAAGTCCAAGTCCTTCTAACTGTTGGCGAAAAGCCAAGATGGCGGCGCCACGCTGACGAGTATCGCCCACAGCATAATACGAAAGGAAGAGTGAACAGCGACGACGCTGATCAAACGTTTCGACAAAGTGCATTTCAAGCGCGCGGGTGCCCATGGACTCTGCGCCGTCGAGGAACAAGCGAAAACGTTCAGCGATCTGAGCGGGAAGCTGATCCAATTGACCGCGCACGGTGCCAGCAAGATCCGCAAAGTTCTCATCGGGGTAGCGCAAAAGCAGGGAGCCGATCATGGCTACCACTTTGCGTTGGTCGTCGCTAAGCGCAACGGGCTTGATGAGTTCTTCTGGAACCATGCCGGTGTGAGTGCGAGTAGTCATGGCTAGTCCTTCTTCGGCGGGAACATCGAGTCAGGGCGATCGCCGGACCAGGACAACAGGCTTACCTTGCCACCTTCTCCATTGGATGCCTCAGTGTGGCAAGCTTCTGGAGCGCCTTCGCCCAAGTTCGGAAACGCATCCAGTGCCGAGGGATCGGTGCCGCCGAATGGGTCAAGGCTAGCGATACCACGGGGAGTCTCTGGAGACGCGGTTGGGATGACGTAGCGATCGTCGTACTTAGCAATCGCCAACAGCTTGTACATCTCCTGGATCTGCTGGCCGGTCATTCCAACGGCTTCGGCGATTTCTTCCCGGGTTTCATTGCCCAGATTGATATCGCGCATGTAGGAACGCATTGCTGCGAGACGACGAAGCGACAGCTCCACCGGAGCAGTGTCGCCCGCGGTGAACAGTCCTGCCAAGTACTCCAATGGGATACGCATGTTGGAGATCGCGGACAGCAAGATCTTGTGATCCTCACCGTCATTACCCGTGCGAGTCACCTGATCGACGATTGGCGATAGTGGCGGGATATACCAAACCATCGGCAGCGTGCGGTACTCGGGGTGGAGCGGCAGCGCGACACCGTAGGTGAAGATCAGATCGTAAATCGGAGATGCCTTGGCAGCATCCAGCCAGGAGTGCGGGATGCCAGCTGCGAGTGCCTCGCGGATCACTGCTGGGTCGTGAGGGTCGAGAAGGATGTCCTTTTGCGCCTGGTACAGGTCCTGCTCGTTCTCGGTTGCGGCTGCCTCGGCGACGCGGTCAGCGTCGTAAAGCAAGACGCCGAGGTAGCGTAAACGGCCCACACAGGTTTCGGAACACACGGTCGGCTGGCCGACCTCGATGCGTGGATAACAGAACGTACATTTCTCAGCCTTGCCGGACTTGTGGTTGAAGTAGACCTTCTTGTACGGGCAACCGGAGACGCACATGCGCCAGCCGCGGCATTGGTCCTGGTCAACCAAGACGATGCCGTCTTCCGCGCGCTTGTACATCGCGCCCGATGGGCAGGAAGAAACACACGTTGGGTTCAAGCAGTGCTCGCAGATACGAGGAAGATAAAACATGAACGATTCCTCGATTTCATGCGCCACTTCCATGTTCATCTGCTTGAGCACTGGATCTTCATCGAGAGTCTCGGTGGAACCACCCAAGTTGTCGTCCCAGTTGGAAGACCACTCGACCTTATTGATTGGCTTGCCCGTCAACTGCGACAGCGGTTGTGCGGTCGGCTGAGTCTTTTGGCCCTTTGGAGCGGACAGAAGTGCGTCATACTCATAGGTCCATGGCTCGTAGTAGTCCTTGATTGTCGGAAGCTTCGGGTTATGGAAGATCGTCGCGAGTTTCTTTAAACGTCCGCCAGCGCGTGGCTTGAGCTTGCCGCTGGAGGTGCGCTCCCAGCCACCTTCCCACTTGTCCTGATCTTCCCAACCTCGCGGGTAGCCGACGCCGGGGCGGGTTTCCACGTTGTTGAACCAAATGTATTCGGTACCTTGACGGTTGGTCCACGCCTGTTTACAAGTGACGGAACACGTATGGCATCCGATGCACTTGTCCAGGTTCATGACCATGGCGATTTGAGCCATAACTCTCATTAGTACTGCACCTCCTGGGAGCGGCGACGGATGCGAGTGACCTCGTCGCGGTTGTTTCCGGTTGGGCCGATGTAGTTGAAGTAGTAGGACAGGTGCCCGTACCCGCCCGCCACGTGAATAGGTTTGATCGTGATGCGCGTCAACGAGTTGTGGGTACCGCCGCGACGGCCGGACTTCTCATTCAATGGAGTACCGACGGTGCGCTCTTGGGCGTGGTTCATAATCACTGTGCCCTCAGGGATGCGGAACGAGACAATCGCGCGGGCAGAAACGACGCCGTTGCGGTTGTACAGTTCGACCCATTCGTTGTCCTTGACGCCGATCTTCTCTGCGTCCCTATCTGACATCCAGACGACCTGACCACCGCGAGAAACGGACAAGACGTGCAGGTTGTCAAAGTACTGCGAGTGAATCGACCACTTGTTGTGTGGGGTGAGGTAGCGCACGGTGATTTCTGGATTGCCGTCCTCGCCGCGTAGGAGCTCGCCCGGACGGGTTTCGCCATTCATCCGCATACGATCCATTGGCGGCTTAAACGTTGGTAGTTGCTCGCCGTAGTCAATGAACCAGTCATGGTCGAGGAAGTAGTGCATGCGGCCCGACAGGGTATTCCACGGCTTGCCCATCTTCAGGTTCAGCGAGAATGCGGTGTAGCGCTTGCCGTCGCGCTTGTCGCCTGACCACTCAGGGGAGGTGATGACCTCCTGCGGGCGCTCCTTGATCTCGTCCCAGTTGATGCGAACGTCTTCGGTGCCTTCCCAGAATTCGTGGGTATCGGTGCCCATGAGTTTGCCAAGGTTTTCAAAACCGTTCTTGGCAACCTCGCCGTTGGTCACACCGGACAAGTGCATGATCGTCTTCGCGGCCTTGATATCCGAGTTGATCGAAGGTCGTTGGCCAGCCGCGGTTTCAGTTGATCCGAGCATCGGGAACAGCTCGTCGACCTGCTTCGTGATATCGAATGGTGTGCCGTGCACGTTGGTGCCAGCCTTGGCGGCGAGCGGTCCGAACGTCATCCACTTTTCGTAGATCTTCGTGTAGTCACGCTCCACGGGAACCAGCGCCGCCATCGTTTGTCCAGGGACCAATCCGGTCTCCTTGACATCAGGGACCACGCCGTTGGCCATCAGAGGGTTGATCTCGTCAGGAGAGTCATGGTTCAAAGGCTTAGCGACGACGTCCGTCTGTGTTCCCAGCCACTTGCCGGCCATGCGCGAAAGCGCGTCGGACAGGTCGCGGAAGATTTCCCAGTCAGTGCGTGCTTCCCACGGAGGGTTAATGGCCTCGGAGAATGGGTGCATGAATGGGTGCATATCGGTCGAGGAGATGTCGTGCTTCTCGTACCACGTTGCCGCAGGCAAAACGATGTCGGAGACCAAGGTGGTGGACGTGTTGCGGAAGTCCGTGGTCATCATTAAGTCGAGCTTGCCCTGCGGTGCCTCGTCATGCCACTGGATAGTCGCGGGGCGTTCGCCTTCCTGGAGCTCTTCGGCAGAGACATCCGAATCGACGCCCAGCATGTGGCGCAGGAAGTATTCCGTGCCCTTGGCGGAGGAACCCATGAGGTTGGTGCGCCAGTTGAGCAGAATGCGTGGCCAGTTCTCCGGTGCATCGGGGTCTTCGGCTGCGAACTTCATGCTGCCGTTTTCCAGTTCGGAGACGATGTAGTCTTTGACATCCATACCCTTTTCGGCTGCTTCGTCGGCAAGCAGAAGCGGGTTGCGGTTGAACTGCGGGTAGGACGGCATCCAGCCGCGCTTCATTGCTTCGACGAGGGTCTCAGACAGTAGTTTGTCATCGGCCGAGCCGTAACGCGCCAATGGCGAGGCCATCCGCGACGCCTTGGAGTTGTCGTAGCGCCACTGCGAAGTAGTCAGGTAATAGAAGCCAGTGGTGATCATTTGACGTGGTGGGCGGCCCCAGTCGTTGCCAAAGGCGTACTGGCCCCAGCCGTTTTGTGGGCGGAGCTTTTCCTGACCCACGTAGTGCGCCCAGCCACCACCGTTCTTGCCCTGTGTGCCACACATGGAGGTCAGCGCAAGGAAAGTGCGGTAGATGGAGTCTGCGTTGACGTAGTGGTTTACGCCAGCGCCCATGATGATCTGCGATCGGCCTTCGGAATCCGCCGCGTTTTGCGCGAACTCGGTAGCGATGCGCTCCACCTGGGCGGTTGGTACACCGGTGCGCTCCTCAGCCCATGCAGGCGTGCCAACCTGGGAAGCATCGTTAAAGTCGGCAGGCCAGGTGCCAGGTAGGTTGAGTTCTTCACGGTTGACGCCGTAGTGCGCGAGCATCAGGTCGAACACGGTGGTGACCTTGTGGCCGTTGACCACGCGGTATGGCACACCACGGTGCACTACGCCGGCACCAATTGGACCATCAGAGTCAAGTGCTTCTTGCGACGCATCCATGTCGAAGCGTGGGAGGAGCAGCTCAGCAGTTTCAAAATCGCCGGTATCAGCCACCGACATGATCGGATCGACACCATCGTGGAACAGGTTCCACTTGCCCGGATCGGTCTTGTAGTGATCCGCCAGCGTGCCACCTGGGTCGACGATCTTTCCGTCGGCTTCCATGTTGAGCAGGCGGTAGTTTGCGTTGTCCGAGGAGGCCAGGGCTTCGTCGTCAAGCTTGTCTGCGGTGAGGAACTTGCCTGGGGTAAAGCGTCCGTCTTCCAGCTCGTCGAGTGCGACCAAGAATGGTGCGTCGGTGTACTTCTTCATGTAGTCGAGGAAGTACGGGGTCTTTTGGTCGACGTGGAACTTCTTCAAGATGACGTGACCCATGGCGAAGGCGAGAGCGCCATCGGAACCAGGGGAGAGGCGCATCCACTCGTCGGCGAACTTTGCAGCGTCGTTAAAGTCAGGGGCTACGACGACTACCTTGGTGCCCTTGTAACGGACCTCAGCCATAAAGTGTGAGTCCGGGGTACGGGTGACCGGGATATTGGAACCCCACATCATCAGGTAGGAGGAGTTGTACCAGTCGCCAGACTCAGGAACGTCGGTCTGATCGCCAAAGGTCTGAGGAGAAGCCGGAGGGAGATCGGCATACCAGTCGTAGAACGATAGCTGCATGCCGCCGATCAGACCAAGGAAGCGGGTGCCGGCGGCGTAGGACACCTGAGACATCGCCGGAATAACAGTAAAGCCCGCGATGCGGTCGGGACCCCACTGGCGGATCGTGTAGGTGTGCGCCGCTGCTGCCATCTCGATGGCCTCGGTGTATTGCACGCGAACAAGTCCACCCTTGCCGCGCTGCGAGACGTAGGCGCGGCGCTTCTCTGGATCCTCCTGGATCTCGCGCCACGCCAAAACGGGATCGCCGTGCTGTTTCTTCGCCGCGCGGTACATGTCCAAGAGAACACCGCGCACGTATGGGTAGCGGATGCGGGTAGGCGAGTATGTGTACCACGAGAAGGAAGCACCGCGAGGGCAGCCGCGGGGCTCGTACTCTGGCATGTCAGGCCCAGTGGTTGGATAGTCAACTGCCTGGGATTCCCAGGTGATTACGCCGTCTTTGACGTAGACCTTCCACGAACATGAGCCGGTGCAGTTGACGCCGTGCGTGGAGCGCACCATCTTGTCAAAGGCCCAGCGGTTGCGATAGAAGACATCGGCTTCGCGGCCTCCCTGGAGGAAGATTTGCTGACCCGACTCACTCACATCGGCTTTACGCACAAAGCCGCCGAGCTTAAACAGCGGGTTGTTTGAAGTCGCTGTAGTCATTTTCGGAGTTTCCCTTCGAAGAGAAGAAAGTTACGGACGAGGAGAAGTTGTGGAGTTTTATCCTGGGTAGGGCGCGCCGGGGCGGGTGTAGAAGACCCAGCACAAAACCGCGGCAATGGCGAAGAACACCACGCAGCCCCAGAAGAATGTTGCTGGCGCAATCATGGAAAGCAGTACACCAGCGATGAATGGGCCGAACGATCCCATCGCGCCGGTCCAGCCGATGACGCCACCGGCCTGGCGCTTCGGCAGAATCATCGGCATCTGCTTAAACGAGCCTGCGTTGACCAGACCTGCGAAGAACGACATGATCAGCATGAGCGTCCAGAACCAGGTGAAGTCGCTTGGCGAATCCGGGTTGAGGAACAGAGCCGCCGCGCCGGTAAACACAGCCATACCGATCAGGCCGATGAAGGTCCAGATTGCGCCGCCGAACTTGTCACACATCGGGCCCCACAAAGCGCGGGTCGCGGCGCCGATCAGGGGGAACCAGAACGCAATCTTTGCGGCGACAGGGAGTTCACTGGCGGCAAATTGGGTGGCCAGCTCAGATTTTGCGCCGAAGTTGTTTGTAATCAACAGGGCGAGCTGGGCCGAAAAACCGGCGAATCCGCCGAAGCCTGCGACGTAAATGACCGTCATGACCCAGGTGTTGACGTTTCCGAAGATATCGATCTGCTGACGGAAGTTTGCCTTGACGGGAACATCCTTCAAGACAAAGAAAGCGATGATCGCAAAAACAATGACAAATGGAATGAGAACACCGGCGGCATTTTGCAGCCAGATGTCCTTGCCGGTTTCTGCGTTGCGCTGCGCGGTGCCCAGGGAAATGAGCGGAATCGATGCGCCGATGATCCATGGAGTTGCCAACTGAATCGCAGACATACCCATGTTGGACAGGCCAGCTTGCAGACCCAGGGCGGTGCCGGACTTCGACTTAGGGAAGAAGTAGCCGGTGGAAGGCATAAATCCAGAGAAGACACCGCCGCCGATACCGGAGAGGAACGACAACGTCAGAAGCCAACCATACGGAGTCGAGGTATCTTGAACTGCGAAAAACCAACCGAACAGTGGGATCAGGAAGAGCAATGTCGACAGGCTGACCAGCTTGCGGGTACCCAAGATCGGTGGGAGGAACATCCAGATCAAGCGGAAGAGACCAGTAGAAAGACCTGGGATCGACGTGAGCCAGTAGAGCTGGGAGGCGGTGAGGTCGAAGCCGATATTATTGAGGATCGGTGCGATCGCCGAGACGAGGTACCAAGTGGTGAATCCGAAGAAGAGCGTGATGGTGGAAATCCATAGGGTCTTCCATGCAATGCCGGAATCCCACTTGTCAGGATCTTCCGGGTCCCAGCCGTGGAGCACACGTTGGGAGGTGTCTAGTTGCGTCATGGGGTGTCCTTAGAAAAGCGAGTTGGACGGATCTTTGAAGTTTGGAGTTCGGTATATCTGAACGCGCGTACTATTGATCATGTTAGTACTTAAACACACAGGTTACATGGTTTAAACCGGAAAAGAGCGTATTAAATATACGCATGGTTTTGTGATGTAAATATGTCAACGAATTACAGTGTCGCTATGAAATGCGAATTAGGAGTACCAAGTGGGAATTGACGATTCTCGTGCCCGAATCATTGTGGTTTCCGACCGTATTATTGCCGGAGAACGGGGGGACAAAGCCTCCCCCCGCGCCACCGAGATGCTCGAAAAAGCTGGCTTCAGGGTCGACCCACCAGTGATCGTCAACGAAGGCTACGACGCTGTAGCAGCAGCATTGAGCCAAGCGGTACGCGATCGCATACCGCTGATCATCACGTGCGGAGGCACGGGTGCCGGAGCGCGCAATCTCACTCCAGAAGCAACCGAGGAGCTCCTCGCAGTGCGTTTACAAGGACTTGAAACTCAGATTCTTTTCGAAGGCCTGAAAAATTCTCCCCAGGCAGGGCTATCCCGCGGGATCGTGGGACTGACATCGCGCGGGCCCGACGCCTCGCTCGTGGTCAATGCTCCAAGCTCTTCGGGAGGAGTACACGATTCCCTCGCTGTAATCCTCTCCGTGTGGCCCAACATCCAAGAAAAGTTGGGGCGCTAAAAGCTACAGCTGAACATCTCCCAGTTCGCTAAGCTCAGCAGCCGTGTCATAGTCTCTTTCGTCGCCGTTGCCCGCAATCTCTGCGACCGATTTGGCATGACGCAATAGGCTTTTCGCTGATTTGTCCCGCGGATCTCCCAACGCGTCTAGTGCCGCCAGTAGGGATGTCTTCCTCCACAGGGCACACAGCGGTTGCACAAAGCCATCGCTTGATCGCACTACAGCGCAATCGCTTGTCGACGACTCCACCGCCGAGTACAAGGCAGGCAGGAGACGTGCAGACCGAGGAGCATCAACGGATAGCACTGCGACGAAATCGGTGCTCAAACGAGAAACCCCGGCCGCGATACCAGCCACAGGGCCCCCGAACGGCGGATCTTCGCTCACCGACGGCGTTGTGTCGGGAAGATCCAGAGGAAAAGGGGGAGACCACTACTCGGGGAGTGCCCGGATCTAGCGAGTCAAGCATGATGTCCACTAAGCGCCGACCATTGAGCTTTACACGGGCCTTGTCGCTACCCATCCGGGTTGATTGGCCGCCCGCCAGGACGATCACACCACAGCGGGCAGACATCATTCTGGCAATTCCCGGGACCAGTCGCCGGATCGTCCGCCGGACTTAGCCACGATCCCCATGCGACGAATCACCGTGGAGCGATCCACGCCTTTGACCATGTCGATGATTGCTAAAGCAGCCACGGATACTGCCGTGAGCGCTTCCATTTCCACGCCGGTCCGATCCGCCGTGCGGACGGTCGCTTCGATGAACACATGGTCGTCGAAAAGCTCAAGATCAACGCTTGCGCCGTGCACCCCGATCGTGTGCGCCAGAGGCAGCAGATCAGGCACCTTCTTTGCAGCTGAGATGCCTGCGATTCGTGCGACAGCCAGCACATCACCTTTGGGGACGGTTCCTTCGTTAAGGGCTTGCATGACCTCGGGAGAACAGGCCACCTCGCCTTGAGCGGTTGCCGAGCGCACCGTGGGCGCCTTCTCGGTGACATCGACCATAAACGCCTGGCCGGATTCATTAAGGTGCGTGAACTTCACGATGACTTCTCCAAAGTGCTGTCAAAACTACGTGTGGGTTAACAATACGGTGACTTGATCACCGGTATGTCCAGGCGGGACAATCGCGAGCCCCTGCGTGTCGACGAGCGCGCCCACCAGGTGAGAACCGGGCCCGCGGGTGGTAAAAGGCGTAGCGGCTGCCGTTCCTCCTTCGAAACTGAGCCTCACGGGCACGACCAATGGCACGGGGCGGTGAGGGCGAGGGAAGTCTGGGGCCACTGTGGCAGAAAGCGAAGGGCGGCTTAGTACAGACTGTGGTGCCGGGCGTCCGCCGGCCGTGCGAATTAAAGGTGCGCCATAGAGATGGAATGAACTAAAGGCAGCAACGGGATTACCGGGTAGGCAAAGCAGCGCTGCACCATTCCATTCACCGGCTCCTTGTGGTGCTCCGGGGCGCTGCGCGACAGGTCCGAACCACATCGCGCTGGACGTGCTGGTGACGGCGCGGACCACGTCAAAGGCGCCCTCGGAAATTCCACCGGAGGTAATCACAATATCGGCGCGCCGGGAGGCTTGGTCGAGCACAGACCGAAATGCTTCCTCACTGTCTCCGGCATGGAACTCGAGGACCTTGTGAGCCCCGTTTGCATCAGCCAAGGCCGCAATCATCGGCCGGTTTGAATCGGCGATCTGAGTCTCGGTGGTATCTAGCGCAGTCTCGACAAGTTCCTCACCGGTTGAGATAACGGCAACGACGGGAGCGCGGAAGACATCGACTGTCTCGATGCCCATGGAAATGAATGCGGCCAAGGTACCGGAATCGATGCGATTGCCAGCTTGAGCGACAAGATCACCAATTGCCGTGGCGTCGCCGGCGCGGCGAATATGGTCACGTGCCTTGTCTGCATAGTGAACCACCACCTGACTGGGTAGCGGAGTAGGCCCACGGTCGATGTTGGTGTCTTCCACGGGAACAACGATCAAGCCGTCCCCGGGTGGTACCGGGGCACCTGTCATGATGCGAACGGCGCTACCAAAGGGAACAGAAATAGGGGAAGAACCTGCGGGAATATCGCCTGCAACAGGAAAGGTCCACGGACCGGCGCCTGTTAAGTCGGCTGCGTGCACCAAAAACCCATCCATGGCTGAGTTATCAAATGGAGGGAGCTGACGTTGAGCACGCACGTCAGTGGCCAAGACACACCCGACAGAATCGCGCAATCGCGCGCCTTGACTTATGGAACGCCGCGCCAGATGAAGCACTTGGGAAAGATGGTCGTCAATGGAGCGGGAAGTAACGTCATGAGTCGCTGACATGGGGAAGTCCTATCCGCCGATGGCTGACATCGGGCGATCCGGTTGGAGAAAGCCTTCGTCGTCAATGCCGTGGCCTGGCTTTTTTACCCACATGGCGCTAGCCCATGCAGTAGCCAACTCGTCATCGGTGGCACCTGCACGCATGAGGTCGCGCAGCGAGAGCTCGGCATCTTGAGCAGCGAACAGGCAGTTGCGAATCGCACCGTCGGTGGTGAGGCGAGTGCGGTCACAGTCGCCACAAAAGGGGTGCGTGACGCTTGCGATGATGCCGATGCGTCCGTGAAGGGAACCATCGGTGATGTTCCACAGCGCGGCTGGAGCAGAGCCACGAGGCTCAGAGGCAGGCGTGAGATCGAACTCGAAGCGCAACATCCGGAGAAGATCTTCGGCGGTGACCATGTCTGCTCGACCCCACTGATCGCGAGGGCCCAGCGGCATCTGTTCGATGAAACGAAGCTGAGCACCTGTCCGAAGTGCATAGCGGGTGAGATCGACAAGTCCATCTTCGTTGATCCCCGGCATCACCACGGCATTGAGCTTGACCGGGGCAAGCCCTGCGGCGATAGAAGCATCAATGGCGGCGAACACGTCATGGATACGGTCACGCCTAGTCAACGTTGCGTAGAGCTCCCGATCGACCGTGTCGAGGGAAATGTTGACGCGGTCGAGCCCGGCCTCGGCGAGTGCTGCGGCCTGACGAGCAAGCCCGAGTCCATTAGTGGTCAAGGCTGTTTGTGGGGAAAGCCCCTCGTCGGTGCGCAGAATCTTTGTGGCAGAGAGAATCTGTCCGAGGTTCTTGCGCAACAACGGTTCGCCACCGGTAAAGCGGACCTGCCGGATGCCGAGTTTTTCAACACCGATGCGGATGAGTCGAATCACTTCTTCGTCGTTAAGCGTTGCCTCGGTAGGGATCCACTCTAGGCCTTCTTCCGGCATGCAATAGGTACAGCGAAGATTGCAGCGATCGGTGAGGCTCACGCGAAGATCACGGGCTGTTCGACCGAAGCGGTCGACGAGTTTTCGCGTGCTGTCAGACCCGGGCAGCGGAAGATCATCCGGTACTTCGTAGCGCGGCTTATTGCCGGCTTGTGTGCGAACCGGGGTCAGTCGCAGGGGGATTCGAGATGCTTCGCGATCGGTCATGATTCTTCTATCCTACGAGACAAAGTCACCGCTGGCAGAATATCAACGAATAAGTCCGTGGTTAATTCTTGGTGTGGATCCCGCCATGATTACCAGGACCCTTGAGCGCAATAATTTCGAACTTGCCGTTGGCCAAGTGCTTGCGCAAATCCTTCTTATCGAACTTGCCCACCGAAGTCTTGTCGATGTGATCCACAAAAGTCCAGTACTCCGGAAGCATCCAGTTTGGAAGTTCCTTGCGAAGCTGGTCGCGAAGTTGCTCGGCGAGCTCGGTGGAAGGCTCGTAGTCCGGGTACAGCATCGTGATCGCCAAGGGACGCTCACCCCACTTTTCGTCGGGATAGCCGATGACAGCGCACTCGACAACCTGCGGAGACTCCATGATCAAGTTCTCCAGCTGGACAGAGTAGATCCACTCACCACCAGAGCGAATGACGTCGCGGGCGCGGTCGTAGAGCGTAAGGAAGCCATCCTCGGACACAGAACCCACATCGCCGGTGCGCAGCCAGCCATCCTTGGTGAACTTGTGGTTGGCATCCTCGACGGCCTTACCGCGGTACATGGACGCTGGCCCTTCGTTCTCCACGGCGGGTGAGTGATAGTAGCTCGCAGTGACACCATTGCCACGGACTTGAATCTCGCCTTGGTTGCGGTCTGTGGAACGAACGACTTTGCCGTCGTTGACCAGGCGATATTCAAGCGAAGGGGGAAGCGTCCCTGCGAAATGCGGTATGCCCAGCGCGCTTCGCCTGATGCACCCGACGGTGGACGCGCGACTGTGCCCACCGTGGTGGTTTCGGTCATGCCCCACACATGGATCACATCTACGCCGTAGCGCTCTTCCCATGTCTTAATCAGGGCCGGTGGTGCTGGCGAGCCACCGACGTAAATTTCGGTCAGGCTCATGCGCTCCGGAGGGCTGCTCATATAATGCAGCATCAATTGGATCCACAATGTTGGAACACCGTGGGCAACACGAGGGTGGGTTGCTGCGATGAGTTTTGCTAGCGATGGCGCAGAGACATCAGAATCCGGCAGAACCAATGGGGTACCGGACATGAAAGCAGCGAAAGGAACACTCCAGCTGAGCACGTGATAGATCGGGATGCAGCAGAGGAACGATTCGCCATGAGTGATCGCCAACGAATCGGTCGTGCGAAGTGACATCGACTGAAGCCAGATCGCGCGGTGGGAAAACGCCACAGCCTTTGGTGCGCCGGTAGTACCTGTGGAGTAACACATCGCAGCGGCGGTGTTCTCTGGCAGGGTGGGCCAGTCGTAGACAGTCGACTGGCCATCAAGAAGGGCCTCGTAGGAGTACAGCTTCACAGCGGAAGGGAAGTGGCCCATCATTTCCCCGATCGGGCTTACGCCAGTGACGACGACAGCGCGGACCTTCGGGCAGAGCTTCACAATGCCGGACAGTTGCTCAATCAAACGGGGGTCCACCACGATGACTTCAGACTCGGAATGTCGCACTATGTGGGCAATCTGGTCATCCATCAGCTGTTTATTCAGCGGGGTAAATACCGCACCCTTTGCAGATACACCAAACATGACCTCGAGATGTTCGGCGCAGTTATATAGCAGCGTTGCTACACGTTGGTCGTCGTCAATGCCCAATGTGTTTTCAAGAGCATGGGCAAAGGCAGCCGCTCGCGCACCAATTTCGGCGAATGTCGCTTCCTCGGCAGAAGAGGTACGCCACGTAGTGACCTTTGTAGAGCCGTGGACGGTGGAGCCATACTCCAAAATTCGTCCAATCGACAGAGGTAGGTCTTGCATGGTGGAGAGCATGAAATCTACTCTAGCGGTGTTCTGCATTTGGGGGTCAAGAACACACAACAAGACTCCATGCGTTACACTTATGCGCAAGATCGATGGGGACGTATCAATTTAGATTACGCGTTCCCGAGGACTACCTGCCCAAACTATTGGTGGGAGCCGGATCTTTCAGACACCTTATTGCTTTCCCCCTCTGGTGTGTTTAGACCGCCGTTTGGGTAGCGAAAGTAGTTTGACAACGCTCTTCTGACCTCAGTGCGCTTCCTGTGCGGGGGCAGGCGATCAATTCCACACGAAAGCTTCCAGTTTGAAGCGGCGACGATGTCGCGTACGTACTGGTCAAGCGACGAAAGGACCTCCGTGACCGAAACGGGCAATGCAGCAAACTCGGCTAACAATGCGGGCCAGGATCTGGCAACCCTGAAAATCCCTGAACTGCGCAAGATCGCAGCTGATAAGGGACTCAAAGGTGTCTCTGGCCTCCGCAAGGGCGAGCTGATCGAAGCGATCAAGACCGGAAAGATTCCTGCAAAGCAGGCTTCTGGTACCCCAGGCGAAGCCACCGCAGAAGATAATGGCAGGACTGCACCGCGTCGTGCCACTCGTCGCGCCACCTCAACCGCGAAGCCTCAGAAAGATACTGAGTCTAACGACGATTCGCAGAAGGCTGAGACTACCGCTCCTGCGGAAGTAGCTAACAACGCTTCCAAGACAGATTCTCCTGATAGCCGGGACAACAAGCCCGCGCAAGCTGCTGACTCCGAGGTCAAGGAATCGTCGCCTAGCGAACAAGACGAACAAGGGGAGCAGCGCTACGAGTCCCGCTCCGCGGCTCGCCGCGCACGTCGCAACCGCGCCCGCAATAACAATGACAATCGCGACAACTCCCGCGACGAGCAACGCGAAGACTCCCAGAGTGACAACCGCGATAACTCCCGCGACGATAATCGCGGTAGCAACCGCAACGACAACACCGACAAGCGGCAGAACTCCCAGGGCGACAACCGCAATGACAACCGCGATGGTGACAACGCAGGAGAGCGTGACGACGAGCGCGGCAACAATAACAGCAACAACCGCAGTAACAACCGCGACAACAACAACCGCGATGGTGGCGACGGCGGAGGCCGCCGCGGACGCCGCGGTCGTCGTAACCGTCGTGGACGCGACAACCGCGGTGGCGACAACCAAAATCAGAACCAGAATCAGAACCAAGATCTGGATCCGGAAGAGTTGCAGGAAGTCGCGGGCATCGTCGACATCGTTGACAACAACGCAGCGTTCGTCCGTACCACCGGCTACCGCGCAAACCCAGCCGATGTGTTTGTATCCAACCAGCTTGTGCGCCGCTTCGGCCTTCGCTCTGGTGACGCTATTATCGGCCAAGTCCGCCAAAACGGCCAAGGTCAGTCGCACGGCAGTGGACGTAATCGCCACCGCTACAACCAGCTGGTTCGCGTTGACTCCATCAACGGACTTGAGCCGGAGAAGTCAAAGGAACGCGTTGACTTCCACAAACTAACCCCGCTATACCCAAACCAGCGTCTGCGTCTTGAGACTGAGCCGAACATCCTCACCACTCGCGTCATCGATCTAGTCATGCCGATTGGTAAGGGGCAGCGTGCTCTTATCGTCTCGCCGCCAAAGGCCGGCAAGACGACGATTCTGCAGAACATTGCCAACGCGATTTCTACGAACAACCCTGAGTGCTACCTCATGGTCGTGCTCGTCGACGAACGCCCTGAAGAAGTCACTGACATGCAGCGTTCCGTCAAAGGCGAGGTGATCGCGTCTACTTTCGACCGTCCACCATCAGAGCACACTGCTGTTGCTGAGCTAGCTATTGAGCGAGCAAAGCGCCTTGTGGAAATGGGCCAGGATGTTGTGGTTCTGCTTGATTCGATCACCCGTCTGGGCCGCGCTTACAATAACTCGTCCCCAGCTTCGGGCCGCATTCTTTCCGGTGGTGTTGACTCCAACGCGCTGTACCCACCAAAGCGATTCCTAGGCGCTGCACGAAACATCGAAGATGGGGGCTCGCTGACCATTATCGCCACCGCGATGGTCGAGACGGGATCGGCCGGCGACACCGTGATCTTCGAGGAGTTCAAGGGCACCGGCAACGCTGAGCTCAAACTGGATCGCAAGATTTCCGAGCGTCGCGTTTTCCCGGCCGTCGACGTCAACCCGTCGGGTACCCGTAAGGACGAGCTCCTGCTGGTTCAGGAAGAAGCACGCATCATGCACAAACTGCGTCGCATTCTTTCCGCGCTAGATTCCCAGGCCGCGATTGATCTGCTGATTAAGCAGCTGAAGAAGACGAAGTCCAACGGTGAATTCCTGATGCAGGTTGCACAGAGCGCACCAATGGCCGCTGATACTGAACCAGAGGACTACATCTAATGGCTAGCGAAGTTTCACTTGTCGACGACTATGTCGCCGAATACCAAGGCATCCAGGCGCAGATGGCCGATCCAGCCATTGCTGGTGACCAGGATCAATTCCGCAAGCTGTCCAAGCGCTACTCGCAGATCCAGCCAATCATTAACGTGAACAACGCGTTGGTGCAGGCCCGCGAGGATCACGAGGCTGCCAGCGAGATGGCGCATGAGGATAAGGAGTTCGCCGAAGAAGCGACTCGCCTCGAAGCCGAAATCGTGCGGCTGGAAAGCGAGCTGGCTGATCTGCTCGCCCCACGCGATGAACACGACTCTGACGACGTGATCATGGAGATCAAAGCTGGCGCCGGCGGCGAGGAGGCAGCCCTATTCGCTGGCGACCTCGCGCGCATGTACCAGAAGTACTGTGAAAAGAACGATCTGGGCTGGGACGTCCTTGACCTTGCCGAATCCGATCTCAATGGCGTCAAGGACATGACCGTCGCGATCAAGGCAAAGACTCCGTCGCGCGATGGCGCGTGGTCCAAGCTCAAGTTCGAAGGCGGCGTGCACCGCGTGCAGCGCGTGCCCGTGACCGAATCCCAGGGCCGCATCCAGACCTCCGCTGCCGGTGTGCTCGTCTACCCAGAGCCTGAGGAGATTGAGACTGTAGATATCGACGAGAAAGATCTTCGCGTCGACGTTTACCGCTCGTCCGGCAAGGGCGGCCAGGGTGTGAACACCACAGACTCTGCCGTGCGTATTACTCACCTGCCCACAGGCATCGTAGTGACCTGTCAGAACGAGCGCTCCCAGATTCAAAACCGCGCCCGCGCGATGCAGGTCCTCCAGGCTCGTCTGGACCAGCTTGAGCGCGAGAAGGCCGAAGCTGAGGCCGCCGAAGGCCGCGCATCCCAGGTGCGCACGATGGACCGTTCCGAACGCATCCGTACCTACAACTGGCCAGAGAACCGCATCTCTGATCACCGCATCAACTACAAGGCCAATAACCTTGATGCGGTGCTCAACGGTGAAATGGACGATCTGATTACTGCATTGCAGGCCCATGAACGCGCTGAACGACTCGAAGCGGAATAGACTCCGTCAGCTTATCGACGATGCCACCGCCCGCCTCACCACGGCGGGGGTGGCATCGCCCGTTGTTGACGCTAAGATTCTCGCGGCCGAACTTCTTGACGTCCGGCCGTTGCAGCTGGGCTTATTGGACGACTTTCCAGATGATTTTCCCGCGCGTTATGAAACCTGGGTGACGCGCCGTGAGGCCCGCGAACCACTCCAGCACATCATCGGCTCAGCGCCATTCGGACCTCTCGACCTGTCCGTTGGCCCTGGGGTATTTATCCCGCGGCCAGAAACCGAAGTACTGGCGGAGTGGGCTGTTGGTCAGATCAAGCTTATCGACGAGCCCCTCGTCGTCGACCTTGGCACGGGAACTGGAGCGCTCGCGCTCTATATCGCGCATGCTCGGCCTGACGCGCGGGTGTTCGCAGTGGAGAAATCGGCCACGGCCCGCGCCTTTGCTGAGACCAATATGAAATCGACGGGGTCGTCGATAAGTATTGTGGCAGGAGACATGACGGACCCGCAGCTACTTGCGGAGTTCGACGGTGTGGTTGACCTCGTTGTATCGAACCCGCCGTACGTGCCGGAGACCAAAGACCTGGACGCCGAGGTCTATATCGACCCTCATGACGCGGTTTTTGCCGGTAACGATGGGATGACCGTGATCGAAGGGTTGGTGCCCGTTGCCTCCCGACTGTTGCGACCAGGCGGGGTAATCGGTATAGAACATGACGATGCGACTTCACAAGCGGTTCAAGATGTTGTTACTGCTCACGGCGGTTTCACCACACCGCAGGTAGTGAAAGATCTCGCCGGCCGTGACCGATTTGTTGTTGCGGGTAAGCTTGCACAGGAATAACAACCAACGAGGATGGGAGACACGCCGGTCATGGTGAGCAAAATCTACAACTGTCTCGACCCGCAGGGCCGCGAAGATGGCATCAAAGCCGCAGCAGAGGCGGCGCGGGCTGGGCGAACCGTGGTGCTTCCCACCGACACGGTCTATGGCATTGGTTGCGACGCTTTCAATAACGATGCGGTAGCAAGCCTACTGGCGACGAAGCGTCGCGGCCCCGACATGCCTGTCCCAGTCCTCGTGGGGTCATGGGACACCATCCAAGGCCTCGTGCGCGAGTTCACCGATACTGCTCGGACTCTCGTCGAAGGATTTTGGCCGGGCGGCCTGTCCATCGTTGTACCTGAGGCGCCGTCACTGCCGTGGAACCTTGGAGACACCCGTGGCACCGTCATGTTGCGTATGCCATTACAGCCTGTAGCGATCGAGCTTTTGCGCGAGGTAGGCCCGATGGCGGTATCAAGTGCGAACATTTCTGGCAAGCAGCCACCGACCACTGCTGTGGGCGCGAAGCAACAGCTCGGTTCGGCAGTCGCGGTGTATTTGGACGGGGGAGAGTCTTCCATCGGCGAGCCTTCCACGATCATCGACATTTCTGGTCCTGAACCAGTGATCTTGCGCGAGGGGGCCATTTCTGCCGAACGGATCGGTGAAGTGCTGAACCTCCCAGCGGAGCAATTGCGGAGGAAATAATTGTCTGGCGCCGGCGTACCGCTGCGCGAGCTGGGCATTGTTCTGCTTGTCGCTGCCGCGATCACTTACCTCGCTACCGGACCCGTGCGTTCGCTCTTAGTGCGCACGGGGCGGGTAGCAGAGATTCGCAAACGTGATGTGCACACTCAGCCGACCCCGAGCCTGGGTGGAGTAGCGATGTTTTCTGGCTTCGTGGCCGCGATATTCCTGGCTGACCAACTTCCAGCGCTCACACGAGGGTTTGCACCCGTAACTCCAGAAATGACGGCGGTTGTGTGGGGAGCTTTTGCAATTGTGGTTGTCGGAGTGATCGATGACCTTTACGAGCTAGGTGCGTTAACTAAGCTCATTGGGCAAATCCTGGCGGCGGTCCTCATGAGCACGATGGGTTTATCGTTCACGCTCATGTATGTGCCATTCCAGGGAGGCACGACGCTGCTGCTCGACCAAGTCCAAGGGAGCCTGCTGGCAAGTGTCTTCACGGTGTTGCTGATCAATGCGATCAATTTCGTCGATGGAATCGATGGTTTAGCTGCAGGACTCGGAATGATCGCTGGGGGAGCGATCCTCGTTTTCTCGCTTACAGTGCTGCACGACCAAGGCGGGGCTGTGTCCGCCTATCCGCCGGCCATCATCTGCGCGGCACTGGTCGGGATTTGCTTGGGTTTCTTGCCACACAACTTTGATCCCTCGCGCATTTTCATGGGTGACTCCGGAGCCATGCTCATCGGGCTTTTGCTGGCAGCGGCGAGTATCTCTGCGTCGGGCAAAATTAACATGTCGCTGTACGGCACCGCTGATGTTGTCGCACTCATGAGCCCAATCATCGTCGTGGCCGCGGCGATCGCGCTGCCTGTACTTGACCTAATCATGGCGGTGATTCGTCGCGTGTCCCAGGGAAAAAGCCCGTTCGCAGCGGACCGCCAGCACATTCATCATCGTCTTTTGGCGTTGGGCCACACGCATCGTCGTACAGTCTTGGTGTTGTACCTCTGGGTTTCGGCAGTTGCTTTCGGCGCCGTGAGTTTTTCGATCTTCCCAGCCAAATTCGCGGTGGCGCTTTCAATCGTGCTGCTTGTATTTGCGGCAGTTGCTACCGCAGTGCCTGCGCTGCGAGGCAAGATTGGGCCTCAACCACCGCAGCCCACAGTGATTGTGCATTCGGCTGATCCAAGGTAGGTAGCCAGTTGGCCGTTCTGTAGGATCACCTCCGTGACTAGTTCTGTAAACGGCGTGAATGAGCCAAACGAGATCGACTACGAAGACCCAAAGCGCCCGCTATTGCGGGCACTCAAGCTGGGGGCGTGGGCCCTGGTCATCTTGACGGTAGCGTCGCTGGCCCTGTGGGGAGGCTTGCGTGATCTCCCAGGGATCTGGGGTGTGCTGATCGGTGCCGCCATCGGTGGAGGTTTTGTACTTTTCACGGTGATATCGGTGCTGCTCACCGCTAACACCACTCCAGCAACCACCCTGGCAGTGGTGCTCGGAGGGTGGTTGGTCAAGATTCTAGTCTTGATTCTTATCCTGGCATGGCTACGAGACATGGACTTTTATGATCAAGCGGCGCTGGGCGTGACGACGATCGTCGCACTGATTGTTGTACTTGCAACTGAAGTCTGGGGGGCTATTACCACCAGGGTCACGTATGTCAGTTGATGAATGGTTACCTACAGAAAGGCCACGTTGCGCTTGTCGCGACGTGGCTTTTTGTCTGATATCAACACATAATCGCCCCCGACTGGGTGTAGTGTGACGGGCGCTACAGTGTGGTAAATATGCGAAATACCTGCCAAGTTCTTCGAAATAGGAACCTTAGGTTGGAAAGCGAACAATGAATCGACACCCTCGAGACGTGACTTTTCGCTCCGACTGATAGGCTATTTGCGGGTTACTAAGGTGGAACTTCGCTTCAGAAATGTGGTGGGGGACTACCGAAGAACATCCCCTGCCACCGCGGACGCTGATGTGCGACGGAGTCCGCCGCGGGGGCAGACGATTTGAAGACGTCCATCGCACCGCACCGCACAAAAGGCGGGTGCGGCCCGAGAACGGGAGAGAACGCTGAGCGTTATTAATTTGGCCATGAAGGGTGAATTTCACGCACCCGAACTGGACCCAGAATTTTTCCCGGGGCAATACTATGGCGACATCATCGGGGAAGACTTCCTCGGTGGCGTGTTCGCATTGGATCGCATCATGATTGTCCGCCTTTTGGTGGCAGCCATCGTTGTGATCCTTTTTGTTCTTGCTTTTAGGAAGCCACAGTTGGTTCCTAAGGGTCTGCAGAACTTAGGTGAAATTGCCGTTGACTTTGTGAGGGTACACATTGCCGAGGACATCCTGGGCAAGAAGGACGGAAAGCGATTCCTCCCGGTAATCGCTACCTTGTTCTTCACCATCCTCTTTATGAACGTTGCGACGATCATTCCGTTCCTCAACATCTCGCCAAACGCACGTATCGGTGCGCCGATTGTGTTTGCGATTGTTGGTTACATCACGATGATCTACGCCGGAGCTCAGCGCTACGGCCTTGGCAAGTACATCAAGTCTTCGGTGGTAATTCCGAACCTGCCTCCACTTCTTCACTTGCTGGTGGTACCGATCGAGTTTTTCTCGACGTTTATCCTGCGCCCGGTCACCTTGGCACTTCGTCTTATGGCGAACTTCCTGGCGGGTCACATCATTCTGGTCCTTCTTTACTCTGCGACGAACTTCTTCTTCTTCCAGTTCAACGCATGGACCGGTCTATCGGCTCTGACCATTGTCGCAGCGGTTCTGTTCACCGTGTACGAGCTCATTGTTATCTTCCTGCAGGCATACATCTTTGCCCTGCTGGTGGCCGTGTACATTGAGCTTTCTCTGCATGCAGATTCGCATTAACAAACGCGTTCACGCGCGGCCAAACTAAATACCCCACAACAATTCGTCACTCAGTCCGAATGAACATCTAGAAAAACTTTCGGACTACTAGAAAGGGAACGACTTTCACATGAACGAGATCATCCTGGCACAGGCTACTGAATCCACCGTTTCGGGCCTTGGCGCTATCGGCTACGGCATCGCAACCATCGGCCCAGGCCTCGGCATCGGCATCCTGGTTGGCAAGACCGTTGAGGGCATGGCACGTCAGCCTGAAATGGCTGGCCAGCTGCGTACCACCATGTTCCTGGGTATTGCATTCGTTGAGGCACTTGCCCTCATCGGCCTGGTTGCAGGCTTCCTGTTCTAAAAAGAACTCCACTAAACCCGGAATTAACTTTTTAAGAAACAGGAGCAACCTATGACGAACGTCATTTATTACCTTGCGGCGGAGGCCGAGACGTTGCCACTCGAGGGCGGCAACTCCATCCTCTTGCCGAAGGCGTACGACATCGTCTGGTCTGCCGTCGTATTCATCGTCATTTTCCTGATCATGTGGAAGTACGTTCTTCCGCGTTTCAGCGACATGATGACCGAGCGCGAAGACCGGATCAAGGGTGGCATTGAGCGCGCTCAAGCCGCTCAGGCTGAAGCCAAGGCTGCCCTGGAAAAGAACAACGCACAGCTCGCAGAAGCACGTGCAGAAGCTGCTGAGATCCGCGAAGCTGCCCGCGAAAAGGGCAAGCAGATCCAGGCAGAAATGCGCGAGGAAGCAGAAGCAGAGTCTCGTCGTATCGTTGAAGCTGGAGAGAAGCAGCTTGCAGCAAACCGCGATCAGGTTGTTGCAGAACTGCGCTCCGAACTCGGACAGAACTCGATCAACCTTGCAGAACAGCTGCTTGGTACTGAGCTTTCGGATAACACCCGTCGCTCTGGCACGATCGATTCCTTCCTGTCTGAGCTCGACAACGTCTCCCCGGCAGGAAAGTAGGCGAGATGCGAGCAGCAAGTCGCGAAGCACTAGCACAGGTCGCCGAGCACCTCGACGGAATGCTCCGCAACGCGGACAACGTCGTGGCATTGGCAGCACAGACTGGCACAGAGATTTTTGACACCGTAGAGGCACTCGACGCAGATCGCGCACTGCGCATCGCTGTGGCTGAGTCCTCCTGGCAGCCTACACAGCGTGTAGGCGTCATGGAGCAAATCTTCGGTGGCAAGGTTGCAGACAGCACCCTTGAGGTACTGCGCGCAGCCGCCGAGCGCTACTGGTCCACGCCGCGCGAGATGCGCACTGGACTCGTCGCACTTGGTCGACGTGCTCTTCTGCGCGGTGCCGAAGCGCAGGGCCAATTGTGGCAGGTTGAAGAAGAACTCTTCCAGCTGTCACGCGTCTTGGACCGCGAAGGTGAGCTCACGCAGCTGCTGTCCGATCGCACAGAAACCGCAGAGCGCAAGCGTGGCCTTTTGGCTTCCGTGCTCTACGGCAAGGTAACCCCGATTACCGAAACACTGGCTCAGCAGGTCATTGGCCGACCTGAGCACAATCCTGCAGGCGACATGAAGTCTCTGGCAGCTGAGGCAGCAGCCTTAAGCGGTCGCCAGGTCGCACACGTCGTTTCCGCAGGTGAACTGAACGAAGGACAGCGGACGGCAGTGGCCGAGAAGCTGGGACGCATTTACGGTCAAGAGATGTCTATTCACGCCGAGGTTGACCCCAGCCTCCTTGGTGGAATGATCATCCGCGTAGGTGACGAGCTAATCGACGGATCGACACGTGGCAAGCTCACGCGTCTCCGCGACAACCTTGTGACCAACTAACTAGACCGAATGAATTGAAGAATATGCTGGAAGAATCTACCGAGAGCAGGAAGAACATGGCGGAGCTGACGATCTCCTCCGATGAGATCCGTAGCGCGATAGCGAACTACACCTCGAGCTACTCCGCGGAGGCCTCCCGTGAGGAGGTCGGCGTGGTCATTTCGGCAGCAGACGGTATTGCCCAGGTTTCCGGGCTACCAGGCTGCATGGCGAATGAGCTGCTCGAGTTCCCAGGCGGCGTTATTGGCGTCGCACAGAACCTTGACACCGATTCCATCGGCGTCGTGGTCCTGGGTAACTTCGAGACCCTTTCCGAGGGCGATGAGGTTAAGCGGACTGGAGAAGTTTTGTCCATCCCGGTCGGGGAGAATTTCCTCGGCCGAGTAATCAACCCACTGGGTCAGCCAGTTGACGGCTTGGGCCCAATCGAAGCAAACGAAGAGCGTGCGCTGGAGCTTCAGGCTGCAGGCGTTCTTGACCGCCAGCCGGTCGAAGAACCAATGCAGACTGGCATCAAGGCTATCGACGCGATGACCCCGATCGGCCGTGGCCAGCGCCAGCTGATCATTGGTGACCGTAAGACTGGTAAGACCGCGGTTTGTATCGACACCATTTTGAACCAGAAGGCGAACTGGGAGTCCGGTGACCCAAGCAAGCAGGTGCGATGCATCTACGTTGCTGTCGGTCAGAAGGGTTCCACCATCGCTGGTGTTCGAAAGACCCTGGAAGAGGCAGGTGCCCTGGATTACACCACCATCGTGGCAGCTCCAGCGTCTGACTCCGCGGGCTTCAAGTGGCTGGCACCATTCTCCGGTGCAGCGCTTGGCCAGCACTGGATGTACCAGGGCAAGCACGTCCTGGTCATCTTTGACGACCTGACCAAGCAGGCTGAGGCATACCGCGCAATTTCCTTGCTGCTGCGCCGCCCGCCAGGTCGCGAAGCTTACCCAGGCGACGTGTTCTACCTGCACTCCCGTCTTCTCGAGCGTGCTGCAAAGCTTAACGACGAGCTTGGTGCTGGTTCCCTGACCGCTCTGCCGATCATTGAAACCAAGGCGAATGACGTCGGTGCCTTCATTCCGACCAACGTTATTTCCATTACTGACGGCCAGTGCTTCCTGCAGTCTGACCTCTTCAACCAGGGTGTCCGTCCTGCTATCGACGTGGGTATTTCCGTTTCCCGTGTTGGTGGTGCCGCACAGACTAAGGGCATGAAGAAAGTTGCCGGCAACCTGCGTCTTGACCTTGCTGCATTCCGTGATCTCGAGGCGTTCGCTGCCTTCGCTTCCGACCTTGACGCTGCATCCAAGTCGCAGCTTGAGCGTGGTCAGCGATTGGTCGAGCTGCTGAAGCAGCCAGAGAACTCGCCACAGCCAGTCGAGTACCAGATCGTCTCGATCTTCCTCGCCAACGAGGGCGGCTTCGACGTCGTTCCCGTCGAGGACGTCCGTCGCTACGAGGCAGATTTCCAGGAGCACCTGAAGTCTGTTTCCCCAGAGGTTTACGAGCAGATCGCAGGCGGCGCAGTGCTGTCTGACGAGTCCAAGGAAACTGTCCTGAAGCAGAACGAAGAGTTTGCAAAGGGCTTCCAGACCACTTCCGGCGAGCGCGTTGTTCGTGAGCCAGAAGCTGAGGCGCTCGACGAGGCAGATGTCTCGAAGACTCAACTCTCCGTCCAGCGTAAGACTGTAAGCAACTAAGTACCTGTTACTCACCGTCTATACAAAGGAAGGGAGGAGAGTAAACCATGGCAACACTTCGCGAATTGCGTGACCGAATCCGGTCCGTTAACTCTACGAAGAAGATTACAAAGGCCCAGGAGCTGATCGCGACCTCGCGAATCACCAAGGCCAAGCAGCGCGTGGAGGCATCTTTGCCTTACGCGACTGAACTGCAAGACGTCATGGAGCGGCTTGCTGCCGCTAGCTCCCTGGATCATCCAATGCTCCGCGAGCGTGAGGATGGCAAGGTCGCAGCTGTACTCGTGGTCACCTCTGACCGCGGCATGGCCGGCGGCTACAACCACAACGTTTTGAAGAAGGCTGCAGAGCTGGAGAAGCTCCTTGAGTCCAATGGCTACGACGTCGTTCGTTATGTCACTGGCAGCAAGGGTGTTACCCACTTTAAGTTCCGTAGCATGGACGTTGCGGGTTCATGGACCGGTTGGTCCCAGGACCCATCGTGGGAAGCTACTCACGATGTGCGTCGCCACATGATCGATGGGTTCCAAGCGAGCTCCAACGGTGAAGCCAAGTGGCGCGAAGGCTTGTCCGGTGCTGAAGGCGCATCTGTTCGAGGATTCGACCAGGTGCACGTCGTCTACACCAAGTTCGTGTCGATGCTCACCCAGGAAGCATCTGTTCAGCAGCTGCTTCCAATCGAGCCTGTCTTCGAAGACGTCGATGTCCGCCAGGAATCTATGCTGGAATCTTCCGGCGAGCCGGCGGCAGACATGAGCTTCGAGCCAGACCCTGACACGCTTCTGACCGAGCTTTTGCCTACGTACGTGTCAAGGACCTTGTACTCGATTTTCTTGGAATCGTCTGCAAGTGAGTCTGCGTCACGACGCACGGCTATGAAGGCGGCAACGGATAACGCCACGGACTTGGTTAATGTCTTGTCCCGTGAAGCTAACCAAGCCCGCCAGGCAAAAATCACCCAGGAAATCACCGAGATTGTGGGCGGCGCTGGTGCGCTGTCCGATAGCGGAGAAAGTGACTAAATCATGACTACAGCTCTAACTGAGCAGAACGAGAAGGTCGGCTCTGCAGCTGGCCGCGTCGTTCGCGTCATCGGTGCAGTCGTCGACGTGGAGTTCCCACGCGACGAGATGCCCGAACTGTACAACGCGCTGCATGTCGAGATCACCCTCGAGGCAGTCGCAAAGACCGTGACGCTTGAGGTCGCCCAGTTCCTGGGTGACAACCTCGTGCGTACGATCGCAATGGGTCCTACCGACGGCATGGTCCGCGGTATCAAGGTTGTTGACACTGGTAAGCCAATTTCGGTGCCAGTCGGCGATCAGGTTAAGGGCCACGTATTTAACGCACTTGGCGACTGCCTTGACGATCCTTCCGTGGGCGTCGACGGCGAGCGCTGGGGCATCCACCGTGAGCCACCTGCTTTCAAGGACCTCGAGGGTAAGACTGAGATCCTGGAGACCGGTATTAAGGTCATCGACCTGCTGACCCCTTACGTAAAGGGCGGCAAGATCGGCCTCTTCGGTGGTGCAGGTGTGGGCAAGACCGTTCTGATTCAGGAGATGATTACTCGTATCGCACGCGAGTTCTCCGGTACCTCCGTGTTCGCCGGCGTCGGCGAGCGCACCCGTGAGGGCACCGACCTCTTCCTTGAAATGGAAGAGATGGGTGTTCTCCCAGATACCGCTCTCGTCTTCGGCCAGATGGATGAGCCACCTGGAGTCCGTATGCGCGTGGCGCTGTCTGGCCTGACCATGGCGGAGTACTTCCGCGATGTTCAGAACCAGGACGTGTTGCTCTTCATTGACAACATCTTCCGTTTCACCCAGGCAGGTTCCGAGGTGTCGACCCTTCTGGGTCGTATGCCTTCCGCTGTGGGTTACCAGCCAACCCTGGCTGATGAGATGGGTGTTCTGCAGGAGCGCATTACTTCGACCAAGGGCCGTTCGATTACGTCTCTGCAGGCAGTTTACGTTCCTGCGGACGACTACACCGACCCTGCTCCAGCAACCACCTTCGCCCACCTCGATGCGACCACCGAGCTTGACCGTGGTATTGCTTCGAAGGGTATTTACCCGGCAGTGAACCCGCTGACCTCTACCTCTCGTATTCTCGAGCCAGGTATCGTCGGCGAGCGTCACTACGAGGTTGCGCAGCGTGTGATTAACATCCTGCAGAAGAACAAGGAACTCCAGGACATCATTGCGATTCTTGGTATGGACGAGCTTGGTGAAGAAGACAAGATCACCGTTATGCGCGCCCGTAAGCTTGAGCGCTTCCTGGGTCAGAACTTCTTCGTTGCGGAGAAGTTCACCGGCCTGCCAGGTTCCTACGTTCCATTGGCAGACACCATCGACGCTTTCGAGCGTCTGTGCAACGGCGAGTTCGACCACTACCCAGAACAGGCATTCAACGGCCTGGGTGGCTTGGATGACGTCGAGGCTGCCTACAAGAAGCTGAACGAGAAGTAGGAGACGCATCATGGCTGACATCACCGTTCAACTGGTCGCAGTAGAGCGCATGCTTTGGTCTGGAAAGGCCAGCATCGTTACTGCACAGACCATCGAAGGTGAGATCGGCGTGCTGCCCGGTCACGAACCACTCCTTGGCCAGCTCAAGGAAAATGGTGTCGTGACCATCACTCCAGTAGACGGCGACAAAATTGTTGCCGCTGTACAGGGTGGATTCCTTTCGGTTACCGCAGACAAGGTGACAATCCTTGCGGATTACGCCATCTTTGCTGACGAAGTCGATACGGCTCGCGCAGAATCTGAGCTCTCTAGCGATGACCAAGTGGTCAAGTCGCGTTCTGAGGCAGAACTCGCTGCAGTCCGTCGTAAGGCCAACTAGTTTGGCAAGGCAGTAAGCCTTCTTCCTTCTCGGGAAAAGTCTGGGGCCGCCACACTCTATGTGTGGCGGCCCCAGACTTTTTTGCATTCTTTGGCGATTGTCGATGCATCATCCGAAAGTCCGATTGGAATTGATGCATGAAGAGACTAGAATTTTATCAAATATTGATACTGCCTCAGGAGTTGCCGTGGAGATTGTTGCCTGGCTGTTGACCGCCATTGCGGTCGCATGCGTAGCCTTGGCCGTCTGGCGTTTTGTTACGCTCCGGTCCCGTGGGGCAACAGTGCTCATCCGCCGTCTTCCAGCATCCGGTGAGCACGGCTGGCGACACGGCACAGTGCAGTATCAAGGTGACATGCTGGGCTACTTTAAGCTGCGCTCCCTTTCTCCGACGGCCGATCTTACGCTAGACCGCCGTTACACGGAGGTTGAGTCTCATCGCGCACCGAGCGATACCGAGCTCCACTTCATGCCTTTGGGCTCTCGAATCGTGCAGTTTTCCTCCCGAGATCAAGAGTATGAAATTTCAGCCGATCGACGCAGCATCATGGCTTTGATTTCTTGGCTGGAATCTGCGCCTGACGTGCGCCAAGAGAAGTATGATCATAAATCAATGACCCAACGGATTGGGCGCAGAACTACCGAGGGATAGGGTAGAGGGCATGCGTCTTGTTATTGCCCGCTGTTCTGTAGATTATGTTGGTCGCCTAGATGCGCACCTGCCGATGGCTGACCGCCTGGTGATGGTCAAAGCGGACGGGTCCGTCTCAATTCATGCCGACGATCGTGCGTACAAGCCATTGAACTGGATGACACCCCCGTGCACTCTGGTGGAGGAGTCAATCGTCGACATCGATGGTGCAGATACCGGCGAACAGTTGTGGATTGTGGAAAATCCCAAGGGTGAGCAATTGCGCATCACACTCGAGAAGATCTACCACGAAAAGTCCTTTGAACTTGGCGAGGACCCAGGTTTAGTTAAAGACGGCGTGGAGGCCCACTTACAGGAATTGCTCGCGGAACACATCACCACGCTTGGCGATGGTTATACGCTTGTTCGTCGCGAGTTTCCCACGGCGATCGGGCCAGTCGACTTGCTAGCCAAGTCGCCTGAGGGCATCAACGTAGCTATAGAAGTGAAACGACGCGGCGGTATCGATGGTGTGGAGCAGCTGACTCGCTACCTTGATCTACTCAACAGGGACGAGCTGTTGAAGCCGGTTACGGGCGTTTTTGCAGCGCAGGAAATCAAGCCTCAGGCGCGTATTCTCGCAGAGGATCGCGGGATTCGTTGTCTCGTGCTTGATTATGACGATTTGCGAGGCATCGAATCTAACGAGCTCAGGTTGTTCTAGATGCCACGCAGGAATCGCCATAATAGGGCGCGGGGTTCGGCCCCGCGCCCTTTGCCACGCGATGGTGCGGCCTATTTGGGCACCCAGGAGGTTGAAGGGCCGAGCTGGACAAACGGTGAAATCTACCTCATGCGACACATGGGATCGCATGCGGCGCAGAAATTCTACGTCTGTCCAGGATGCAACCAGAACATTCCTCCCGGCGTTGCTCACATCGTCGCTTGGCCGCGCGATGTCGGTGGTCGCGCCGACGATCGTCGACACTGGCACCGCCACTGCTGGGATCGTCGTTAAGCTAGAGAGCATGATTGTTGCATTTTCTGTCGCGCCGACCGTGACCTTTACTGAGACGGCGGAGATGTCCGAGGCTGTTGCGCGGGCTGTGTCCATCGTGAATAAGTCGGGGCTGCCCCATGAGACCAACGCCATGTTCACTCTTGTGGAGGGAGAGTGGGATGAAGTCATGGACGTGATCAAACAAGCTACGGATGCGGTGCGAGAGGTATCGCCACGAGTGTCGTTGGTGATCAAGGCAGACATCCGCGAGGGATATACGGACCAATTGCATCAGAAGATGCACTCGTTGAACAAAGCGCTTGAAAAGGAGCACAACTAAATGTCACACCCATTTACCGGCGGAGCCGTAGACCTCGGGCGCGTGCAGGCGCAAGCAGAGGCGAAGGAGAAGCTCGCCCAGGCTGCGGTGGAGCCGTTTTTCACCATTACCGAGGACAACCTCGAAACCGAGGTGCTGCACCGCTCTACCCAAGTGCCCGTGATTGTCCTCGTGGGTACCTCGCGCTCTGAGGATTCCCAGGCCCTCAAGGCAAGCTTCGAGCACCTTGCCGCACAGTCGAATAACACCTTCGTTGTTGGCTATATTGACGGCGATACCACTCCGCAAATTGCTCAGGCGATGGGTGTGCGTGGCATGCCGACGACCTTGGCGCTGGCAGCTGGCCGACCGGTTACCTCCTTTGAGGGCAACCAGCCGGTGGAGGCGTTGCAGGAATGGGTCAGCACTCTTGTGAAGCAGGTGGGGCCGCAGCTCGCGGGTCTGCCGGAAGATGAACAGGAGGAAGCAGCGGATCCTCGTCTCGACGCGGCTACCGCAGCTCTCAACATGGGTGACTTTGATGCGGCCACCAAGCTTTACGACGAAATCCTGGCCGAGGACCCAACCAACGCGGAGATCAAGCAGGCGAAGGCGACCGTGGGCGTGATCAAGCGCTTAGATCCGCAGAATCGCGACACCGATGCGATCGCCGAGGCTGATGCGGATGTGACCAACGTGGACAAGCAATTGGATGCTGCGGATGCTGAAGTTGTTGCCGGTGCCCCAGAGAAAGCATTCGACCGTCTCCTGAAGGTCATTCAAGAGACGGCCGGAGATGAACGTGAGGCAGCGAAGTCGCGTCTGATTGAGCTCTTTACGCTTCTCGACGCCGCCGATCCTCGGGTGGCGGAAGCAAGAACTCGCCTCGCATCCGCCTTATTCTAGAGCCCCAGAGCCCCAGAGCCCCAGAGCCCCAGAGCCCTAGGACCTAGCCACGGTGGATGTAGTACTGGACGCTCATCGCGGGAATGTGCAGCTGGGCGGACTGGTCGCAGCCGTCCCACGCGGTTGGCTCGGTGAAGATCTCCTTCGGGAGGTCATTCCCCGCACCGGAGTACACCTTGTCGTCGGAGTTGATCAAAAGCTCCCAGCGTCCCACGAGGGGTAGACCCACGCGGTATGCAGGCTGCGAGGTTCCCGAAAGATTGACGACGACCAAGACTGGCGTGTTGTCAACGCCCCAGCGAACGTAGGAGAGCAGGTTGTTCGCAGAGTCGTCGCCCTTGATCCACTGGAAGCCCATCGGAGTGTTGTCCTGCGAGTACAAAGCTGGGGTTGTCTTGTACACGGAGTTCAGATCGCGGACAAGTCGTTGGATACCTTGGTGGAACTCGGAACCCCAGCCTTCCAGGTTGGACCAGTCGATGGAGTACGCCTCGGCCCACTCTCCGGTCTGGCCGAAC
Source organism: Corynebacterium breve (assembly GCF_030252165.1). Classification (NCBI taxonomy): domain Bacteria; kingdom Bacillati; phylum Actinomycetota; class Actinomycetes; order Mycobacteriales; family Corynebacteriaceae; genus Corynebacterium; species Corynebacterium breve. The sequence goes on from NZ_CP126969.1 coordinate 894,090, forward strand.
TCCTGGCCCATGAACATGAGCTGTTTGCCTGGGTGGGAGTACATGTAACCATAGAGTGTGCGAAGACCCGCGGCCTTGTTCCAATCATCGCCCGGCATGCGCCCCCAGAGCGAGCCCTTGCCGTGGACGACCTCGTCGTGGCTAAATGGCAGCACGTAGCGCTCGGAGAATGCGTACACCATCGAAAATGTGATCTCGTTGTGGTGGAAGGAGCGGTGCACGGGGTCAAGTTTGAAGTACTCGAGGGTATCGTTCATCCAGCCCATGTTCCACTTTAGGGAGAAGCCCAGACCGTTGTCCTCGGTGTTGGCAGTCACGCCTGGCCACGCAGTGGATTCCTCGGCGATGGTGACAACGCCAGGGTGCTCGCGGTGAACGGTGGCGTTCATCTCCTGGAGGAATTGAACAGCGTCGAGGTTCTCGCGACCACCGAATTCGTTCGGCGCCCACTCTCCAGGCTCGCGGGAGTAGTCGAGGTAGAGCATGGAGGCAACCGCATCTACACGGAGGCCGTCGATGTGGAACTCTTCGAGCCAGTACAGAGCATTGGCGACGAGGAAGTTGCGCACCTCGTTGCGGCCGAAGTCGAAGACGTAGGTGCCCCATTCCTTCTGCTCACCGCGTCGCCAGTCTGGGTGCTCGTAGAGCGCGGTACCGTCGAAGCGCGCCAAGGCCCAATCATCCTTAGGAAAGTGAGCGGGAACCCAGTCGACGATAACGCCGATACCTTCTTGGTGGAGGCGGTCGATCAGGAGGCGTAGCTCGTCTGGGGAACCCCAACGCGCGCTTGGTGCGTAGTAGCCGGTGACCTGGTAGCCCCAAGAGCCGCCGAACGGGTGCTCTGCAACAGGGAGGAACTCGACGTGAGTGAAACCTTGCTCTTTGACGTACTGGACGAGCTCGTCGGCAAGCTCGCGGTAGCCGTAGCCGATTTTCCAGGAACCCAGGTGAACTTCGTAGACGCTCATCGGCGCATTGGTTTGGTCCATCTGCGCGCGGGCCTTCATCCACTCGGCATCACCCCAGGTGTAGGTGTCAGCTTCGACAACCTGAGAGACGGTTTCCGGTGGAGCCAACGTGCCCTTCGCGATTGGGTCAGCCTTGTCGCGGCGGTGTCCTTCCTTGGTCTGGATGGCGAACTTGTAGGTTGCCCCTGCCTCGATGCCTGGGATGAAGATTTCCCACACGCCGGTAGATCCAAGCACGCGCATCGGGTACTGGTTGGGATTCCATGCACAGAAATCGCCAACCACGGCAACGCCTGTCGCGTTGGGTGCCCAGACCGCGAAGGAAGTACCGGTGACCGGGCCCATGGCGGTTTCGTACGTGCGGATGTTCGCACCCAAGACTTCCCAGAGGCGTTCGTGGCGACCTTCGCCGATGAGGTGAAGGTCAAACGATGACAGGGTAGGCAGGAAGTGGTACGGATCAGCGATGATCACTGGTTCTGCGACGGGGTAGTGCACGCGCAGGCGATAATCTGGTGCAAGTTCGTCATCTAGGCCGATGACCCAGATATCGTCACCGGTATTGACCATTTCGCGGGATTCGCTGTGAATCAGAAGCTCAACTCGGGTTGCTCCAAGCTGGCGTGTGCGGATGACAGAGCCCTTGGATGTGGAATGCCAGCCATAGAAATCGTGTGGAGCATGGTGGCTGCATTCAAGAAGGCGTGCGCGATCAGCGTCCGGGATAAGCAATGCAGGTTCCAAGCTGGTGTGGCCCTCGGTCATGTATTCCTCGCAGTATATAAAACAGTTGGTAGGTGATCTTCTTGTGACGGTACCCGAGAAAGCCCACTACTGAGGGTGTTTTCTCGAGATGGATACCGAATGGTGATGTTTATGGGCGGTAGTCGTTTTCGCTAATCTGGCGCCATGCCAGCTGCTCGCGACGCTCAGGTGCAACATCAGGCAAGACGAAGATGTGTGCAACGTCCTTGAATGGCTCGAGGCGGACAAAATTCTCGTCGCCCCAAATGTAGTTAGCGCCGCTGACCGCGTCATGGACCTGGAACCTCGTGCCTGGCTCGAGGCCGATCGCCTCCATGTCTACCTTGATCATGCCCTCTTGCAAGCCGAAGGAGTCGAGGTTAACCACGACAAGGACACAGTTGCCGGTGATGGAATCGACCTTGGAGTAGGCGATAAGGTTATCGTTATCCACCTGGTGGAAGTGAATATTGCGCAGCTGCTGTAGGGCTGGGTTCTCGCGGCGAATCTCGTTGAGCAAGGTGATAAATGGCTCGAGGGATTCACCACGCTCTAGTGCACCTTCGAAGTCACGTGGGCGCAGCTCGTACTTCTCGGAGTTCATGTACTCCTCGCTGCCTTCCATGACTGGTTCGCTTTCGTAAAGCTCGTAGCCAGAGTAGACGCCCCACAAAGGACTCATGGTGGTAGCCAGCGCAGCACGGATCGCAAACATTGCGCGGCCACCCTTTTGCAGGGAAGCGTGCAAGATATCTGGGGTGTTAACAAACAGGTTCGGACGGGAGACATCCGCAAGTCCAGCAATCATTTGTGCGAACTCGGTGAGGTCCTTCTTTGAAGTCTTCCATGTGAAGTAGGTGTAGGACTGGCTAAAGCCGATCTTGGAAAGGCCGAACATGCGTGCTGGGCGAGTAAAAGCCTCGGAAAGGAAGATAACCTCCGGGTGGCTCTCACGAACGCGGGAAATCAACCACTCCCAGAAGTTCACTGGCTTTGTGTGTGGGTTGTCCACGCGGAATACCTTGACCCCTAGGTGAACCCAGTGCATGACAACGCGGTAGACCTCGTCGTAAATAGCTTTCGGCGCGTTATCAAAGTTGATTGGGTAGATATCCTGGTACTTCTTTGGCGGGTTCTCAGCGTAGGCAATGGTGCCATCGGCGAGCTCGGTGAAGAATTCACGATGATTCACGGCCCACGGATGATCCGGCGCGGCCTGAAGCGCTAGGTCCAACGCGATTTCTAGCCCCAGCTCGTCTGCGCGAGCAATGAGGTTGCGGAAATCTTCCTCAGCGCCAAGTTCAGGGTGAAGCGCATCGTGTCCACCTGCCGCGGAACCGATTGCCCATGGGGAACCAACGTCGCCCTCGACAGTGGTCAGGGTGTTGTTCTTGCCCTTGCGGTTAACTTCACCGATCGGGTGAATCGGTGGGAAGTAGACGGTGTCAAAGCCCATCTTGGCCACGCGCTCCAAAGCCGCGGCGGTGGTTTCAAAAGTGCCGTGAACTGGGTTGCCGTTCTCGTCCCAGCCACCGGTGGAGCGCGGGAACAGTTCGTACCAGGAGTTCACCAATGCTTCGCGACGTTCGACGTGGATGTCGCAAATCGGGCCGCGGGTCACCAGCTCGCGCAGCGGGAACGCTGCAAGAATATCCAACACCTGGTCCGATAGGCCGGGCTGGATACGTGCCTCAAGCGGGAGGGACTCGTCGTTAAGCGAGCGTACGACCTCTTCGAGCACCTTGTTGTCTGGTGCTGGGGTCTGGGCGGCGGCACGCTCGAAAAGCTCAACTCCGTGTGCAAGGTCATTGGCCATCTCGGCTGCGGACTGGCCAGCATCGAACTTCTTAGTAACGGCGTTGCGCCAAGTAGCCATGACATCTGACCAAGCATCGATGCGGAAATGCCAGATGCCCTCGGTGTCTGGGACGAACACTGCGTGGACGTTGTCAGGGCGGTAGGTCTCGGCCTGCATGTGGATGGAAAATGGCTCTGCGCCTTCTGGAGGGGTGAGCTCGACTGTCGCCGCTACGGCATCATGACCTTCACGCCACACCAAGGCAGAGATGGGCACAACCTCTCCCACGGCCGCCTTTGCTGGCAGTGTGCGACCTGTAATCTGAGGCCTTACGTCGTCGATACCGAGTCGTCCAGTCATCTTTTCCTCGCTCCCGGGTAGTGCAAATAATGTCTACGGTTACCTGCCCAAGCCTAGCGAAACTGTGTCACTTTCACCGTGCACGTGAAAAATAAGCCACAATAGGAGACGTGACTGACATTGCGCCTACTGACCCAGACCTATTGATTGACTTCCGCGACGTTGAGTTTCGTCGCGGCGGAAATACCCTCGTCGGACCTGTGACTTGGCAAGTAGAACTCGACGAGCGTTGGGTCATCCTCGGGCCAAACGGTGCGGGTAAAACGACCTTGATCCGCATGGCGGCGGCGGAGGAATTCCCTACGGAAGGCACGGCGTTTGTCCTCGGAGAACAGTTTGGCAAAACCGATATGCGCGATCTTCGAGCCGCAATCGGCGTGACATCTGCGGCCGTTGCGCACCGCATTCCTAGCGAGGAAATCGTGGGTGATCTCGTTGTCTCTGCTGGGTACGCAGTGATGGGTCGCTGGCGTGAAGAATACGATGAGATGGATTATGCGCAGGCAGAGGAAGCGCTGGAACAGATCGGCGCGATGCATCTGATCGATCGAACCTGGGGCACGTTGTCTGAAGGCGAGCGCAAGCGAGTGCTGATCGCGCGTGCCATTATGACCAACCCCGAGCTGCTCATCATGGACGAGCCAGGCGCGGGCTTGGATCTTGGTGGACGCGAAGACCTCGTCGCATACGTCGGTGAACTCGCGCTGGACCCTGACGCACCGGCGATGGTGATGATTACCCACCATGTCGAGGAAATCCCGTTTGGCTTTACGCACGCCATGCTTCTCGACGAAGGCAACGTGGTCGCACAGGGACTGATCGACGACGTTATGACCAGCGAGAACCTAACAAAGGCATATCATCAGCCAATTCAATTGGATAAGGTGGATGGCCGATACTTCGCGCGCCGCGCGCGACGTGGTGGAGCACACCGAGCTTAATCTCAAGGAGGTGGGGCGGCATGCCTAATTCTCAAGGCGCACCGTCAGTTTTTGCTGGCGATCACATCGACCCCACTGACACGACCGGCTACCAAGGTGGACGGCTCGCTTCGACAGTCCTTCTCATCAAAGATGGACACAACGGGCTGGAAGTCTGGGCGCAGGAACGCGTTCTCACCATGGTGAACTACCCAGGGATGACTGTGTTCCCGGGAGGCGGTGTAGATAGTCGAGATTTTCCACAGCGCACCTGGAATTCCGGTGAATTGTGGATGGGCCGCTCTGCTGTTTCGGTCGCTCGGCGTCTTGCTCTGACTAAATACAAAGCATACGCCCTCGTCTTTGCTGCGGTGCGCGAGACCTTTGAAGAAACAGGAGCATTCCTCGTTGCCGATCAAAAAGGTGAGATGATCAGCGACACACGCCCGTTTATCGAGTCTCGCGAAAAACTTGTCTCGCACGAAGCGTCCTTGACGGATGTGCTCCAGTCAAACAAGCTCAAAGTCAACGCCGACATGATCACCCCGTGGGCGCGCTGGGTGGGTACTTCCGAGGCGGGCAATAAGTTTGACACCTTTTCTTTTGTGGCGACACTGCCAGACGGCCAAGATCCAGACGCGAATACAGGTGAGGCTGATGATGCCAACTGGTTCTCGCCCAAGCTACTGCTGGAAGGGTGGCGCGTCGGTCTGGTCCGTTTCGCCCCTGCAACGTGGGCTCAGTTGGTAGACCTGTCAAAATTCGACTCCGTGGACGAAGTTGTCGCAGCAGCGAAGCTCCAAGATATGCGCCCAACCTCTGACACGTTGGTCGGCATCGAGCGCTACGCTGAGTTTTTCAATCACGACCCTCCAGACAGAATCGGAAAAATAGGTGGCATTCAATAAAGCAGAGATCGGCTATCTCGCAACACACCGATCGCTTATCGACGAACACACCACCGGGCTGGAACTTTCCAAGAAGTCGATGCTGCATGACCAGAAGATTCTGCGGGATACTTTCGGAGACTTTGCCCGTTCAGTGACCGAATTGGTCGTCGCGAGGAGATCAGCCACAGGAAAGTTCCCCTCGCACTGGCTGACTGACTCTGATGCTGCACAACAGGCGACACCAAATGAGGTGTCCAGCTACCGAGCGTCACTGCTGGCAGACGCGGGCGCGACGATGGTCCACGATGTCACCTGTTCCATCGGTACTGAGGCCCCCGCAGTGCTGGAGGAGGGGATGAGGTGGTTGGGAAGCGACCTTGACGAATCCAGGCTGGCGATGGCGCGCGCCAATCTCGGCCCTAGAGCATGGCTTGCTCGGGCAGATGCCCTGGCGCCTACGAGCAGGGAAGGGGTCATCGTTGCTGATCCCGCGCGTCGGGTGGGTGGGCGACGCATTACCGATCCTGCTCAGCTCATGCCTCCCTTGCCTGATCTGCTTGAGGCCTATCCCCAGCGTGAACTTGCGGTCAAATGCGCGCCGGGCATTGACTATTCAGACTGGGACGGTTTGGTCAGTGTCGTCAGCGTGGACGGGGCTGTTAAAGAAGCCTGTCTGTATACATCAGGGCTGGGTAGGGGGCATCGTCGTGAAGCAGTGCTTTTGGGTAAGCACCGCGAAACAGTGACTGATGCGGACGAACAAGAAGTGCCCGTTCACAGGCCAGGCCGCTATATCATCGAGCCGGATGGCGCGATCGTTCGTGCCGGTCTCGTGCGAGGTTGGGCCGCGAAACATCAATTGTGGATGCTTGATGCGCATATCGCTTATGTCACGGGCGATGCGTTGCCACCGGGGACAAGTGGATTTCCATTCATCGAGATGGTGCCGATGAAAAAGCTCAAACAAGCCTTGCACGCTCATGGAGCCGGGGCAATCGAAATCCTCGTGAGGGGTGTGGATGTTGACCCTGATCAGCTGCGGAAAAAGCTGAAGCTGAAAGGTAACCGGTCAATGGGCGTGGTCATCGCACGCATCGGTGATGGTGCTGTGGCCTATGTCTGTGAGGCGCGGGAGCATTCTGACCAACTTTCGGCTTAGGCTAGGCTTATTTGCTAGAAAAGTCTGACAAATTGGAAGGGGTAACGCTCTGATGTCCACCATTGTGGTGCTAGTCAAGAATGTTCCTGATACTTGGTCTACCAAGACTCTCGAAGGCGATCACACGCTTGACCGCACGAACGTTGATTCCGTGATCGACGAGATCAACGAATACGCCGTGGAAACCGCGCTGCGCATCAAGGAAGCAGAACCAGAGCGATTCAACGTCGTTGCACTTTCTATGGGACCAGCAGGTTCCGAGGAGGCACTGCGCAAGGCGCTCGCCATGGGTATTGATGATGCAGTTTTGCTTAGCGACGACGCGCTGGCCGGCTCCGATGCCGTAGCTACTGCTTGGGCGCTGACCAACGCTATTAACACCATTGAGGATGTCGCCCTGATCGTCATGGGCAATGAGTCTTCGGACGGAAGCACGGGAACACTCGCTGGCCTGCTGTCCGAGTACCGCCAGATTCCTGCCCTTACACAGGTCGGTCCGGTCGCAGTTACGGGTGATGTTGTCAACGCGACCCGCGTCGACGAGCTGGGACAATGGGAGTTGGAAGCTTCACTTCCGGCGATCGTCTCCGTGACGGAGAAGGCGGAGAAGCCTCGTTTTCCAAACTTTAAGGGTCTGCAGGCGGCGAAGAAACACGAAATCACCGTGCTCGACGCTGCCACTGCCAGCGTAGATCCGGCTCACGTGGGTCTTGGTCACTCTGCAACTGTTGTACAAGCAGCAGAGGAAGTGCCGGCTCGCGAAGCAGGAGAGATTATTGATAGCGGCTCTGCGGAAGACATCGCGGCACAAGTTGTAGCGAAGCTCGCCGAAAAGAACTTGATCTAGGAGGAAACCATGTCACACGTATATGTATTGGTGGAGCAGTCCGCCGGACAGCTGGGCCCAGTTACCTCCGAGCTGATCACCGCTGCGCGTCCCTTGGGAGTAGTTTCCGCGGTGGTCGTCGGTAAGCCTGGCGAAGCAGTGGCCGTTGCGCCTGCGCTGGCTGAGGCCGGTGCCGCCCAGGTAATTGATGCGACTGCTGAAGACTACGATGCGCGCCTGATCCTCCCAGAGGTCGACGCACTCCATGCCCTGGGAGCAGCAAACCCGGCGCCTATTGTGGTTGCCGCCACCGCGGCAGGAAATGAAATCGCTGGCCGTTTGGCAGCTCGTCTCGCCTCGGGCGTATTGACCAACGTGATTGGTATCGACGATAACGGTGCCGCCCGCCATGAGATCTTTGGCGGCACGATCGTCACTACCGCTGCGGCTGGTGGTGCTTGCCCGATCTACACCGTGCGCCCGGGTGCGGTGAAGGCACAACCGGAGGCTGGTGCCGGTGCTGTGGCTCCGATGCCATTGCCGGTGGCAACGAATAAGGATGTCAAGGTTTTTTCCTTTACTCCTGCTGTTCATGGTGACCGTCCTGACCTGAATCAGGCAAACGTTGTTGTTTCTGGCGGACGCGGCGTTGGTTCGGAAGATGGCTTCCATGACTATGTCGAAGCCCTTGCCGATGTTCTCGGCGGCGCGGTTGGCGCGACCCGCGACGCAGTCGATGAAGGCTTCGCGCCGGCTTCTGCACAAATTGGCCAGACCGGTGCGACGGTATCTCCAGACCTGTATTTTGCGCTCGGCATTTCTGGCGCGATCCAGCACCTGTCGGGTATGCAGACCTCCGGCACCATCGTCGCTGTGAACCAAGACCAAGACGAACCGATCTTCCAGATTGCTGACATCGGTATCGTCGGCGACCTCGAAGAAATCGTTCCAGCACTCGTAGCGGAGCTGGAGAAGCGCTAGTGGCTCATTACTTCGATCATGCCGCCACGACGCCGATGCGCCAGGTGGCGATCGATACGTGGGTCGAACATACACAGGCCTTGAACCCTGGCGGGCAATACACGTCGGGGCGCAAGGCCAACGCTGTGTTGTCAGAGGCTCGTGAACAGATTGCGGAGCTACTCGGAGCCGAACCGATCGAGGTGGTGTTTACCGCATCGGGGACTGAAGCGGACAATATTGGCGTGCGCGGACTCTACCGCGCGTCCTCGTTGAATCGCGTAGTTTCTACCGAGATTGAACATCCTGCAGTGCTAGAGACGGTGAAGTCTCTGGCAGCAATCGAGGGCGCCCACGTGGACTACTTGCCCGCCACAGCGACGGGTCATGTGAGCGATTTAGCGGCACTGGATTCTCCCGCTGCAGTGGCTACCTGCATGTGGGCGAACAATGAAACAGGTGCGATCCAGCCGGTAGATCGGATCGTGGCCAAGGCAAATGAGCAGGGGACGCCCGTGCATATCGATGCTGTGCAAGTGGTCGGTCGTGTGCCGATCAACTTCGGCGAGCTCGGTGCCACAACCATGGCCATGAGTGCACACAAATTTGGTGGCCCGCGCTCAGCCGGCATACTTTTGGCCAAGCGCTCGCCGGTGCCAGAGGCAGTCATTCTGGGTGGAGGTCAGCAACGCGGAATTCGTTCAGGCACAGTGGATGTCGCCTCTGCCGCAGCTACGGCTGCCGCGCTAAGCGAAGCGGTAACCGAAATGGATCAAGAGGTCGTGCTGTTAAGAGAGCTTCGCGACGATCTTGTGGCGAGAGTTCGCGCGAAAGTCGACGATGTCATCGTAACTACCACCGAACCCGCACTTCCGGGGCATGCGCACTTCATGTTCCCCGGCGCCAGCGGAGAATCGATGATTATGCTCTTGGACTCTTTGGGAATCGAGGCATCGACAGGATCAGCATGTCACAGCGGGGTTAATCGGATGAGCCACGTGCTCGATGCGATGGGGGTGGACGAGCGGACTGGTATGGGCGCATTGCGTTTGACCCTTGGGCGTACGACAACCTCCGCTGACGTTGAGTTTCTCATCGAAAATATTGCGGAGGTAGTGCGGAAAGCTCGAATCGCCGGCGGATTATAGAGTGAATATTGTTGCAAATGTGGCTTATGTGACATAACTCGATTAAGGTTTGAGGCATGCGTCTCTCCCTGAAACTGAATTCGGTCGTCGCTGCCTTAGCGATGGCACTTGCCGTCCTTGTTGTACCTACCCACTCTGTCCACGCAATGCCCAACCCTCTCGCGCCGTCCGGCGTCGACGTAGCTGGCCACCAGCATCCCGGTGGGGAAGCCATCGACTGGAATGCCGTCGCAGCGCACGGTGAGCGTTATGCGTTCATCAAAGCATCTGAAGGAAACGGCTGGACAAACGAGTTCTACGCACAAGATGTTGAGGCCGCCAACAATGCAGGCCTGCTGACCGGCGCATATCACTACGCGCGCCCGGCTGAAGATGCACGTGCGCAGGCTCGACACTTTGCAACGACTCTGTCGATGTCTTCCGGCACCGCCTTGCCACCAGTTCTAGACATTGAGGTCTCCGAGGGGTTGAACCCAGAACAGCTGCAGGGATGGACCCGCGACTTCCTTGACGAGCTCAAGGCCCAAACCGGCCGCACTCCGATGATCTACACCTACCGTTACTTCTGGAAAGACAATATGGCTAACACCCACGAGTTTTCCGAGTACCCACTATGGCTCGCGGCTTACCAGAACAACGCACCGAAGCCTGTTGGCGGTTGGGATAAGCTCTCTTTTTGGCAGCGCTCCGATAACGGTCGCGTAGCGGGAATTAACACCCCGGTGGACATGAACATCTTCAACGGACACGAAGGTCAATTGGCCTCCTTCGCAGCGGGCAATTTGTTTGCAACCGGTGGCGTGCTCGAACTCATGCAGGGTATCCCTGCCTTCGACGAACTCAGCGTCTTGGAGCAGGAAAACACCGCGCTGGTCCTCGCGATCTTGGCTGCGGGGGTAGGTGTTGCGGCTGCACCATCGCTTATCGACGCAGCAGAAAACCTCGGTTTCAACTCGACAGACGCGACCAACATCGCGAAGACAGTAGAGCACCAGATCAATTCGGGGACACTGCCAATTGAGGATCTGCAGCACATGGCAGCTGGCGACTACAGCATTGGTGACCTGCTGATCTTGCTGGACAACGTCAACAAAATCACCAATTAATTGGACAGTGCGTCCCAGTGCTTGTCCGTCATCAAAGACAATGGTGTGACAGACACTGGGAAGCCTTCCGCAGAATCGACGGATTGAGTCAATTCCTTCGGCGAGATGTCGCCCCAGAGTCCCACGGACAGGGTGAAGCGCTCGGCGGCTTCATCGCCAAAACGATCTTTCAAACCCGCAGCTATCTCTTCGATAGCCTGCGGGTCTTTTTGTGCCAATGAGGTGTAGGTCCATAAAGTAAGATCCGCGCCGGTGTCGAGGATGTCGTCGTAGCGGTGACCAGAGTCAAAGCGGTTCTCGCCAGGCGCGTCCCAATTGACCCTCGCGTCCATGACAACCGAGCCACCGGATGCCTCTTGGCAACGGGTGATCACACTCGTAATAATCTCCGATTGCCAGTCATTCAATATGTCATCGGATGTATCAATGTCGCCCTTATCGTCGCGCGGAAATTCCTTTTCCCCTGTCATTTCCTTGAACAGCTCTTCGTCAGCTGCAGAGAAGAAGGTGTCGCCGATCAGCTCAGTCAATGCGATGGCATCGGGAGAATAACGCTCCTGGGTGGCAGCGCAGAGTTTCTCAACGCCCTCACCAACTTCGCCCTCATACAACGCTGTTGCGGAAGGGAAGTCCTCCGCTTTCTCGCCACTAGCAAACACGCCTTCATACTTCGGGTTCGTTTCAACGATCCGGGGTGCCATGGTATCGATGGTCAAAACTACTCGCCGATCAGTGCCTTTGGTCAGGCTGGTGATGACATCGTCGACAATGTCGTCTTTTTCCGACACTCCTGAGGCCCAGCGATCCTCTTGGCCTTTGACGGGAAAACCGATGAAATCAGCACGTCCGACGCTGACGGTGACGCCACTCGCGTTAGCCTCGTCAAGGCGCGAGCGGACTTCTTTCCAATCAACTGAGTCATCGGAAACAGACTCCCACCCAATCCCAATAGTGAGGTCGGGTGAAGTTGTCAAAGTTGCCTGCGTTTCAACTTGTCCGCAGGAGGCGAGAACCAAGGCGCTAGTGAGAAATACGGGGAGAGCGAGTAGTTTTCGGCCAGTTGTGTACATATTGTTCAAGTCCTACGTTATTGGCAACACTAGCGATTGCTTTTGGTTTGGAAACGGTGATGTTCTTCTGAGAGATAACGCCAGTGCGTTCTGGTTTGTTCCAGACTTGTTCGGCGTTTGTGATCTCCTTTTGCATCGCCGAGATCATGGTGAATGACATCAGCAGCGAGTAAACGGGCCACACCGGCAGCGTCCACACGTGGCGCAGATCGCCCAGAGAATTCGACATCGCCATTGCAATCACTAAAAGAACGAAGGAAAGCACAAGCCCCGAGCCAAGAATGATGCCCCAGATCGAGAAGTCTGCAGTGGGTAACTCGAAAACCGCGACGACAAGAAGTACCACTTGTAAAACAGGCACGAGGAGCATGGTCATCGCTGCAAACCAGAGATACGGGCCGAAACTCCCGTACTTCAGAGTAAACATCGCGCGCCAGTGGTATTTGAACCCTTGGATGAGGCCACGAGCCCAGCGCACACGCTGCTTCCACAACGCCTTGATCGATGAGGGAGATTCAGCATAAACAAGAGCACGGGGTGCAAAAGTAATGCGCCAATCCGTTTCGTGGATTTGCCACGTGAGATCTAGGTCCTCACCGATGGTGTCTTCGCGCAAGGGGTGACCCGGTTCGCGCTGCGCAATCTGGTCAAGACAGGAACGGCGGAATGTCCCGCAATTGCCCGAGATCACCGGAACAACGCGGAGGATGTCGAAAGCGCGTCGGACCAATCCAGTGCCCACGTGTGTAATGAGCGCCAGGAAACGAGTGAGAACCCGGTTGAGGTTCACCGGTCGATCGTCACCACAAACTGCACCAACGCGATCATTGTGAAACGCCTTAAGCATCTCAGGGACGGTCTCTGGGGTGAATACCGAATCAGAGTCGATGAACATTAAGAATTCACCAGATGACTCACGATAGCCGTGATTAAGTGCTGCTCCCTTGCCGGCGTTGTCCTGGTAGATGTAGCGAACTTGCGGGTATGTCCGCTCCAGTTCCTCGCCGATCTCGCGGGTGCGGTCTTTCGAACCATCGTCCACGATGATGACTTCCATCTTTTCGTACCCCGCGCCCACGATCGACGACACGCATGATTCCAGCACGGTTTCCTCATTGTGTGCGGGAACAACCACTGATACGGAAGGTTGATCGGGAAGCACGCCGAGGTTGCCGTTACGTTGTCGTCGTGAAGCCAGAAGCTCGTGCAGCAAAGCAAAGGGTACGAAAAGGATCCGGATCAGCAACAATGCCAGGGTGAAGATGAGGAACCACATTTATTGCGCCTCACGAAGCAAAGCTTCAAGAATCTCCGGAGCGTGTGCGGAATTAGCTCCAAAACGAGCGTTGATCTCTAGCAACACCGGTTGATTGTTGCGATCCATGCGGATGTCCATGTCAATTGGTCCCGAGAGTCCCAATTCACGGGCAATGCGGGTGGCAAGCTCGGAAACTTCGGCGTGCTCGGTGCGCTCCACCGCATCAGCGTTGCCTACACGTCCTTCGCGCAGCTTGGTCTTTTTAAGAACCACGCACGTGATCTCACCATCAGCAGGAATGTAGAGCTGCGGGCAGAACTCATCGCCGGGGGCAAATGACTGAATAATCAGCGCAGCGTCGCGGTCAGCAGGCAGATTGTCTTGCGTGTCGACGACCACAACGCCGCGTCCCCCGCGAGCGACGCGAGGTTTGATCACGGCGGGGAACTCGTCGAAAAGCTCTGTGCCGGTGACTGTTTCGGGCACCGACAAACCGCGGCTCAAGCAAAACTGCGCTGTGAGCCACTTGTCGTGGGCGATTCCGACAGCGGATGCATCCGATAGAACAACGGCGCACGGAAAGATCGGGGCCGCTGCTGCCACGAAAGGAAGCTCGTCTTGCACCGTGGGGATAAAAATGTCGATGCTGTGTTCTTTGACAACACGAATCAGGAAAGGAATGAGCTCCGGTGAGTCGGCTCGCGGTCCTTGGAGCGCCCCTGCGATTTCGACCATGTCGACACCGACAACCGAGTGCCCGCGTTCCTTGAGTTGCTCACTGAGTGATTTGCCCGCCGGTCCGCCGACTCCGGTAATGAGGAATGTGGCCATCTGAATTGAGTCCTTTAGTCTTAAAGCGGCATTGGATCGTTCAGGCGAAGGCGCATTGGTTCGAACCCCTCAGCGCGACGAATCCGTCCTTGACGTCCGCGGAAAGTAGTAATCGAATCCACGATTTCGCGTGACATATATGGTTTGCCTGACTGGTTCGCGTGCGCGGCAATGGCTTCGGCTTTTACATCAGAGTAGTCGGTGACATCGATGAACACGGTCGGGGAGAAGTCAGCAGTCACTGAAGGGGACTCGAAGCACAAGATGGAGTGGTGGTTTCGGGCCGCGCGCATGACCGCTCGGTGTACGGCCAAATGATCCTGATGCACTTCATTCTTCGAATGGGTGAAGATCAAATCGGGCTGCTTGGCACCCATCTTCGCTTCGATGGCATCGATCATTTCGTTCATGTGCTCGTCCAAAGCGCGGTCAGTCAACGACAAAACCGTAACACTGGAAAGTCCAAGGAAAGTTGCACCCGCGCGAGCCTCGTCCGGGCGGACGGCAGCGTCGCCACCATCTGCACCGTCCGACATGATGATCCCGTGTACCTGGTGGCCCGAGTCGACAAGCTTTGCAATTGTCGATCCACACGCGATTTCAAGGTCGTCGGGATGCGCAGCAACGATCAATACGCTGGAGGGACGTGGTGCAGAGTGCTGCGGAATGCGAGAGTAGTGGCCAACGTAGGCCAGCATTCCTAATAGCGCGATAATCGCAATAACGTTGCCGAAAAGGAACCACGGGTGGGTGGTTAACAAGTGACCCGCAGCAAGAAGCCCTGTGAGGATGAAACCGATTCGGATAGCCCTGAAAAGAGCTCCGGGAGCCCGATAGTTGCGCTTGAGAAATCGGCGAACTTTGGGACGGGAGAAGAAGAGGAGGCCGCACACTGAAAGGAGCAGTAAGAGCGACTCAAGGAGCGTAGACATTTTCAATTTTCCTTTGCCAAAGTGTGTGCCACTATAACAAACAGCACGGTAACCGCGATTTTTGTTACCCGCAACTAATGTCGATCGCATTATGAAAAGCGTTTCATCTGGATACTAGAAATCTCCAAAAATCTTGGATCGTTGTTGCAGGTGACAGGAAACTTGGCAAAGAAACTCTCATTTAAGTTTCATCTTGGCGCGCGACTGTGCCGGATGCCAGCGACCTCGCCCAATCCTCATTTTTGAACTGGGCGGGCACCGCGCCTTGTAATAACTTCTTCGTTAGCGCCGCGCTATTTTCTAGCGGCTGGTTGGATCCGAGCAGAATGATGTTGCCGTACCTGCGCCCCTTCAGCATCGGAGGATCGGCGATAGCTGCAACGTGGGGGAAGACCTGAAGCATGCCACTGAGTTCCTCGCGCGCGTTCTTCAAATCCGAGTAATCGCCACAGTTGGCTACATACAAGCCGGTGGCGCTTAACGACGAATGTGCGGCCTCAAAGAACTCCACCGTAGTTAACGGGCGCGGGGTCACAGCTGAGGAAAAGACATCTCGGATAATGATGTCGCGGCTGGCCGGAACAAACTTGTCGGTTTCCTCCCGCGCTTCACCGACCCGAATCTTCACCGCAGGTGCTTTGGGAATGTCAAAAACCTCGCGCACTAGCACCGCCAAATCCATGTCGATCTCTACCACGGTGTTTCTCGAGTTTGGCCACACGTGTGCGAAATAGCGCGCCAGGGAACAGCCAGCTCCGCCCAAATGCGTCAGACGCGGTTTCTCGTATGATGTCAGTTCTTCGATGGCAGCGGCAATCCAACGCATGTACTCAAAATCCAGCCGCTCCGGTTCACCCACGACGATGCTAGAAGAAGGGACTCCGTTGACCATGAGAGTCAAGGAACCGTCAGACTCCTCAATGATTTCGGCAATCCCAGTATCAATCTCATAGATCTTGTTGTCCTGCTGTTTTCTGGCCATGGATGAAGAGGGTACACTGCCCGACATGCGAGTTCTTGTAGCAATGTCCGGAGGGGTCGATTCGTCGGTGGCGGCCTCTCGTGTTGTTGACGCCGGCCACGACGTGGTCGGCGTGCACCTTGCCCTGTCGCAAGATCCGTTGGCCACCCGCGAGTCCGCCCGTGGTTGCTGTTCGCTCGAAGATTCCGCCGATGCCCGCCGCGTTTGCGACAAACTCGGCATCCCTTTTTATGTATGGGATTTCTCTGACCGCTTCAAAGAAGAAGTCATCGACAACTTCGTCGATTCCTACGCCATCGGCGAAACACCTAACCCGTGCTTGCGCTGCAACGAGAAAATCAAGTTCGCAGCCTTGTTAGAGCGCGCGTTAGCTCTCGGCTTCGATGCTGTCGCCACAGGCCATTACGCAATTATCGACGACCAAGGCAACCTGCGCCGTTCTGCCGATCCTTTGAAGGATCAGTCCTACGTACTCGGTGTTCTCACCCGCGATGAACTCGACCACTGCATCTTTCCGGTGGGTGACACGGAGAAGCCACAGATCCGTGAAGAGGCGCAAGCTAAGGGATTTTCCACAGCGAACAAACCAGACTCATACGACATTTGCTTCATTCCCGATGGCAACACACAAGCATTCCTTGGACGTTCGATCGGCGTGCGCCCCGGCATGGTTGTCGATCAAGACGGCACCGAACTCAAGGAACACGACGGAGCATTCCAATACACCATCGGCCAGCGCCGAGGGCTCGACCTGCGCGTGCCAGCCGCTGATGGCCAGCCACGCTACGTGACCGACGTGGATGCCTCGACCGGCACGGTGACCGTGGGCCCGCGTCAAGCACTCGAAGTTACCTCCATCACCGCCGACAGGCTGAAGGTCTTGCACCCCCAGATGCAAGGCGAATTCGAAGCAAACGTGCAGATCCGAGCACACGGCGGGGTAGTGCCGTGCTGGGCGAACGTCCAGGGTGACTCGATGCAGCTCGGGCTGAAAGAGCCACTGTCGGGCGTGGCTCGTGGCCAAGCAGCAGTGCTTTACCTCCCGGATCCTGACGGTTTGGGAGACGTGGTTCTAGGTTCCGGAACCATCTGCGGCACCGCATAGGATAAGCCCATGACAGCATTCGGTCTTGGTGAGCTGCCCGGCACTAACTTCGTCGAGGCAGCCGACATCGTCTTTTCGGAAACCCCACTACCGCATATTCCGCAACTGCCGGAGCGGGGACTCGGATCCGATCTAATTGGACGGACAGCGGCGCTTTTGCCTCTTCACCTCGACAAAGGCCCTCGGTCATGGATAGTGACTCGGCGCCCGCAGATCATGACCCGTCGGGCCGCCGACCAATTCGAGCGCGATCTCGACACGTTGGAAGAACTCTGGGCGGGCAAGATTGAACAGCTAAAGGTCCAGTTGGTGGGTCCGTGGACTCTGGCCGCGGAGATCGAGATGCCCAACGGGCACCGCATGCTGTCGGATCGCGGAGCACTAGAGGATCTCACGGCAGCGCTGCGTGAGGCCGTTGAGAACCACGTCGCGGACGTCGCCAAGCGTTTTGGTGCGGATGTTGTTGTCCAACTCGACGAACCCAAGTTGCCGCAGGTACTCGCGGGTCGCGTTAAAGGAACTACGGACTACGACACGATTGCCAAGGTCGATCCGCAAAAGGTGTATGAGCGCCTTGAGCTTTTCGGCGACGTTTTGCTGCACACCACCTCGCCACTGTTCGATAGTCCGTGGATCACCGTCGACCTGAGCTCATTGACTACGACAAAGCTTCTCGACGAAGCGGGTGCTGCCTTGGGACAAGGGCACCGTTTTGCCATTGCGCCGATGGAACCCAAGAAGGTGGGAGAGATCGTCGACAAGCTGCAGATCGATCCGGTGGTAATCAAGATCGATGTCTACGCGACAGGTGGCCGCGCGGAAGACTACCGTCGTGCGCGAGAGGTGGACGACATCTTGCAGCGAGATTTTCTTAGCTGATCATGGGCCAGGCTGTGGTGACGTCTGTTGAGTCGCGACCCCGGGACTCTAAGAACTTGCGCAGCTCTATCTGGAGTTCGTAGTACTCAACGGCCTGATATTCCATGAGTTCATCGGTATCCATTGTGGCAAGCTCCGGCCAAATTTTGTTTACTTGCTTCCAAGCGATGCGGGCGGCGGCCATCGCGTCAGAAGTAGCTTCGTGAGCGTTTTCCAGCTTGACGCCGTAAAACTCAGACAGAGCGGTGAGATTGCGCTTGCCCTTTCGGTATCTGTCGCGAGCACGATCGATCAAGTACGGGTCATACACCGGGCCGGTAACTGTGAAATCGCTGGTCAATGCGCGCAGAACGGAGAGGTCGTAGGGGGCGTTGAACACAATGAGTGTGAGCCCTTTTTCCCAACCCCGCTTGATCGCGTCGACAGTTTCCTGCAGGACTTCATCGTGTGGGCGACCTTCGGCGCGGGCTTTCTCCGTGGTAATGCCGTGAATCTTGGCGGCTTCGGCCGGGATCTCGACGCCCGGATCAGCCAGGGTTTCTTTTGCTTCGACGTCTCGGCCGTCGATGCTCACGATGGCGGAAGTAACGATGCGAGCCTCAGTAGGATTGACCGAGGTGGTCTCCAAGTCGAACGAAAGCATCCGGGAAGCGTTGAAAGTCGGCATGTCCTTTACTCTAGCTACACTTGTTAACCGTGACCGATAATTTTGCTGAACTGCGCCGCGAATGGGACGACCTAGCTGAGGAAGTTCGTCGCCACCGCGATTTGTACTACAACAGCAACCCCATCATCTCTGATGCTGAGTTTGACCAATTGTTGGCCAAGCTACAACAACTAGAAGACGAACACCCCGAGCTCGCAGTGCCGGATTCTCCGACTAAGGAGGTCGGTGCGCCTGTTACGGGATCGTTTGACGATGTTGAGCATCTTGAGCGCATGATGAGCTTGGACAATGTGTTCAGCGAAGAAGAGTTGGTCAACTGGCTCGCGCGCACGCCCGGGCCCTACTTGACGGAACTCAAGATCGACGGTCTCTCTATCAATTTGGTTTACCGGAATGGTGAATTGGCGCAGGCCGCCACTCGTGGCGATGGGCGAGTGGGCGAAGACATCACTGCGAATGCACGCGTGATCGAGGACATCCCGCACGCGTTGCAAGGCGATTTCCCTGAACTGGTGGAGATTCGTGGCGAGGTATTCATCCGGCCAGAGGATTTCCCAGAGCTCAACGCCCAACGCATTGAAGAAGGCGGTAAGCCTTTTGCCAACCCGCGCAATACCGCGGCTGGGGGCCTGCGCCAGAAGAACCCAGAGGATGTGAAGAAGCGTCGGCTGCATATGGTGTGCCATGGCATTGGAGCGCGAGAGGGTTTCACTCCGGCTACCCAGCATGAGGCCTACGAAGCCCTCAAAGCATGGGGCTTGCCGGTATCGGAATACACCAAGCGGGCCGAAACGGCACAGGAAGTGGTCGATTCGGTGCGTTACTGGGCGGACCATCGCCACGACGCGATCCACGAGATGGACGGCGTGGTAATCAAGGTGGATTCGATTGCGCAACAGCGTGGTTTAGGCGCCACCTCACGTGCGCCACGCTGGGCTATCGCCTACAAGTACCCGCCGGAGGAAGTAACTACCAAACTTAAAGACATCCAAGTTGGAGTAGGCCGTACCGGTCGAGTCACGCCATTTGCAGTCATGGAGCCTGTGTTCGTCTCAGGCTCCACCGTATCGATGGCCACCTTGCACAATCAGTCCGAGGTGAAGCGAAAAGGCGTGCTCATCGGCGATACCGTGGTCATTCGCAAAGCGGGCGAGATTATCCCGGAAGTGCTCGGCCCAGTTGCTGACCTTCGTGATGGAACAGAGCGCGAATTCATTTTCCCCACGCTGTGTCCCGCGTGTGGCACCCGTTTGGCGCCGCAAAAAGATGGCGATATCGACTGGCGCTGCCCGAACACTAGGTCCTGCCCTGCGCAGCTGTCGACTCGCTTGACCTACCTGGCTGGCCGCGGCGCATTTGATATTGAAGCGCTTGGTGAGAAAGGCGCCGAGGATCTCATCCGCTCCGGCGCGCTTGTCGACGAAGGCGATCTGTTCAACCTCAGCGAAGAAGATCTCTTGCAGACCAAGGTCTATACGACCAAAGCAGGGAAGGTAAATGCCTCCGGGAAGAAGCTCCTAGACAATCTCACCACGGCGAAAAACGTGGATCTATGGCGCGTGATCGTCGCATTGTCTATCCGCCACGTCGGTCCTACAGCAGCGCGCGCACTCGCGGGACGTTACCGCTCTATGCAGGCGCTCATCGATGCGCCTGTGGAGGATCTGGCAGAAACCGATGGCGTAGGCGGGATTATCGCCGAGGCCTTCAAAAAGTGGTTTGAAGAGCAATGGCACCGGGCGATCGTCGATAAGTGGGCGGCTGCGGGAGTCACTATGGAAGCTGATACTTCCGACGAGGTCGCCCAGACTCTGGAGGGGTTAACCGTGGTGGTCACCGGGACGTTGGACAACTTCACGCGTGATTCTGCGAAAGAAGCGATTGTGTCCCGAGGTGGCAAAGCAGCTGGTTCGGTATCGAAAAAGACCGACTACGTAGTGGCGGGGGAGAACGCTGGTTCCAAGGAGACCAAGGCCAGGGAGCTCGGCGTGCCGGTGCTTAACGAAGCCGGCTTTATCACTTTGTTGGAATCAGGAGCAGCGCAGTAGCGCTCCGACGATAGCGCCAACATTGCCGATGTGCTCGACTTCGGTGGCCAAATAGTCGGGGCCACCGATGCGTCCCATGATCAAGACTAGGTCGGTCTGAGGCAGGGGGGCTGCGGCAAGCGTCGAGTCCAACAGGCCCCAGGATTCTGGGATCCACTCTTCAAGGTCGGGGAACAACACGCGCGCCTCGGTGATGTTAGTTAATGATGGGGAAGAGCCATCGTCACCGGGGGCACCGTCCGACGCTGCCACGCGGGAGACACCGTGGGCATCCTGACGTAACACCACGGCCCATGAGGAGGTCAAGGCTTGAGGCATGACAGAGACGAGTTCCTGCATGGCTCGCGGGACATCGTGGGCTTGCGCCGCGACGCGAGAAAGCATTTCAATCTGACCGCGTCGATCTACTCGGCCGGTAAAGGGACGGATTGAATCGACTTCCACGCCATCCACCGCGGTTGCAGCGGTGATCAGTGCATCGGCCATCGTGCCCTTCGGGAGGGATACGACGATGTCGTCCATGACTGTGTTGTTAGGCAGCGTTTCGACGATGTCGACGGACTGGATGTTCGCGCCAATAATTCCGAAAGCCTGGGCGAGGTCACCGAGGCTTCCTGGCTCATCGGGGAGCAGGATACGGATTAGATATGACATCGCTTCCTTCCCTTCCTTGCAATCGAATACGTCCATCATTTATACCAGTGCTCCCCACGCCCTGAAAGAAACCTTGGTGCCGTATTATGGGAGCGGTTAAAGGAACAACGTATAAAAGGAAGTAGTTCACGTGTCTGACATTTCCCGCGAGGACATCGCCCGCCTCGCAAGTCTCGCCCGTCTGCGCATGACGGATGATGAGCTAGATTCATATGCCGACCAGATGGACACCATCTTGGAAGCCGTGGCCAAGGTGTCTCAGGTCGACACCGAAGGTGTGGAGCCAATGAGTCACCCTCATTCCATTGAGGCTCCGATGCGTGAAGATATTGTCGTGGACACCTTGACTCAGGAGCAGGCACTGTCGCAGGCACCAGAGGTCGAAGACGATCGTTTCGTTGTTCCGCAAATCCTTGGAGAGGCTGAATAGAACATGACTGACTACACCACCCCAACTACGGGACTGACCAGCCTGTCCGCAGCCGAGTTGGCTGAAAAGATCCACTCCGGCGAGGTCACCTCCCGCGAGGTTACCCAGGCACATCTTGACCGTATTGCCCAGACCGACGAGGTGCTAGGCGCGTTCCTTCATGTGGGTGCCGAGGAAGCTCTGGCTACCGCCGACGAAGTTGACCAGGCGATCAAGGCAGGGGAAAAGCCCGCATCCGCACTGGCAGGCGTGCCTTTGGCGCTGAAAGACTTGTTTGTTACCACCGATGCGCCAACCACCGCGGCATCCAAGATGCTGGACGGCTATGTCTCCCCTTACGACGCAACCGTGGTGACCAAGTTGCGCGAGGCTGGAATCCCAATCCTGGGTAAGACCAACTTGGATGAGTTTGCACTCGGTTCGTCCACCGAAAACTCTGCGTTTAAAGTTACCCGCAATCCGCACGACATTGATCGCACACCTGGTGGGTCAGGCGGCGGTACCTCCGCTGCGGTGGCTTCGGGACAGGCACCGCTGGGCATCGGCACGGACACCGGCGGTTCCATCCGTCAGCCGGCAGCCTTGACCGGTACCGTTGGTGTGAAGCCAACGTACGGAACTGTGTCGCGCTACGGCATGATTGCCGCGGCATCATCTCTGGACCAGGGTGGCCCAACCGCGCGTACCGTCCTTGACACCGCGCTATTGCACGAGATTGTGGCAGGTGTGGATCCATTCGACGCGACTAGCGTGAACAAGCCGATCGCTCCGGTAGTCCAAGCGGCCCGCGAGGGCGCATCCGGGGATCTGACCGGCATCAAGATTGGCGTGGTAAAGCAGTTCGAGCGTCCCGGTAACCAAGAAGGCGTACTGGATGCGGTTTCCAAGGCCTACGAGGATCTGGCATCGCTCGGTGCTGAGGTTATCGAGGTCGATTGCCCACACTTTGACGATGTTATGGGCGCGTACTACATCATTCAGACATCCGAGGTTTCGTCGAACCTCGCACGATTTGATGGCATGCGTTACGGCCTGCGCGAAGGTGACGACGGCAAGAACTCCGCCAATGACGTCATGGAGATCACCCGCGCGGCCGGCTTCGGGCCTGAAACTAAGCGACGCATCATGCTGGGCACCTATGCGCTGTCTGTCGGCTACTACGATGCCTACTACCTGCAGGCACAGCGTGTGCGCCAGCTCATCGCCAACGACTTCAAGCGTGCTTTCGAGCAGGTGGACGTAATCGTGGCGCCAACCACCCCGACCACGGCGTTCATGCTGGGGGAGAAGGTCGACGACCCTTTGGCGATGTATAACTTCGACCTGTACACGCTGCCGCTGAACCTAGCTGGCCTACCGGGCATGAGCCTGCCAATTGGTGTGGCGGAAGACACAGGCTTGCCAGTGGGGCTTCAACTGATGGCTCCAGCCTTCCACGATGATCGCTTGTACCGCGTCGGTTCTGCATATGAGGCGAAATTTTCCTAAGTGATCCGCGTTTTCCTCCTTTGGCGCTGAGCAAGCGTCAAAGGGGGATTTTTTGTTCCTGTGCACATGAATGATCCCTAATCAAAGTTTCATGAAAGGTTCATACATGTCGGCTTTAATGGTGCTTCGAATATGAAATAAGTGTGTTGCATCTAGAAAGGTCCCGAAAATGTCAATGAACTTCGCCCGTGCAGGAATCCTCGAACGTCAAACCGCAATGCTCAACGAGGCACTCAATGCCGCTAGTCGCCCGACTGGCCCTGCGCCTGCGTCCCAGGGGGCACGTCGTCGTGAAGCGTTGCCTTCGCAGCACATCCAAAACTCCTACACCTGTCGGTTCATCTCGGATCCTTATCACGAATCACCAGAGGACTACTTTTTGGTGGCTGGGGAGGACGTCGCCCCACGCGCAGGCGATGTCGTTTTGGCCAAAGTTGTGGGAATTCACAACCACAAGCGCGTGGAAACTGAGCAATCTCGTAAGGCGAAGCTTTTCGACGAAAACCTGATCCTGTTGGCTTATGGCCACCGCTACGCAGCCGACCAATTCCTTGCGCATATTCCCGACAACCTTGATTACTGCCACCTAGTCGCAGCTGGTGGCATTGCCGGTGTGGTCACTGAATCGCATGCGAACATGGATGATCCGACGCTAATTGAGCCACTGGGGCTGCTTGCAACCGACAAGGGCATCGTTAACATCGGCGACTACGCTCCGTATGCCAACGAGCCTCGCGACTCCGCTGCTGAGAGTCGTCCAGAGGTGATCGCAGTGTTGGGAACCTCAATGAACTCGGGAAAGTCCACCACACTCGCTTGCCTGGCTAACGGTTTAACCAAGGCAGGCAAGAAGGTGGGAGCAGGAAAGATTACCGGTACCGGTGCGGGAAATGACCGCATGATCTACCACGACGCAGGCGCGGCGGAAGTCATCGATTTTACTGACTTCGGCTACGGCTCTACCTTCAAGATGGACTTTCAAAAGCTGCGCGACCTTACCGTCAACATGATCGACGTTCTTTCACGCGACAACGACGTCGTCATCGTTGAGATTGCCGACGGCGTCTACCAGACAGAGACAGCGCGCTTGCTGCGTGACGAGATTTTCCATGCATCCGTGGACCAAGTCGTGTTCTCCGCGGTCGACGCCCTCGGCGCTCGGGCCGGCGTGCAGACGCTGCAGGAAGCAAAGCTGCAGATCGCCTGTGCGACCGGTGTCATGACTGCGTCTCCACTCGCAACCCAAGAGGCCGATGAGGTCCTGGGAGATTTGAACGTGCCTGTTATCAGTACATTTGATCTGACTTGTCCTGACGTGGCAACTACACTGCTAAAGCGTGACTAAAATGCCTCCAATGTGGGCTGGGCGGCGGCGAGGGCTTTTCATTCTCCTTGTCACGCTCGGTATATTCCAGGCCGTGCTCGCTTTGATCATGGCTCTATCTGTCGATGCCTTGCTCAGCCCTGGTATCGCCACTGACAAATGGGACAGCGTCGCCCTCGTCGGCACGGCACTCGGCATCGGTATCGCACGCTGGATCGAGCGCGTTGTCGCAGAAGACCTCGGCCAAGACTATGTCTTTGAGCAACGGCACCGCTTGATTATTTCTTCGGTCGGGGGAGCGGACTATTCAGGATCTCTGGGAGTCACGGTCACGCGAGCCTCCAACGATCTTTCGGCAGTGCGCAACTGGATCGCACTAGGTATCGTCCCGCTGGTGACAGGCATTCCGTTGATTGCCGTTGTCCTCATCGGATTGTTGTTCATCTCGCCTCAAATTGGGCTTGCCGTTGCAATCCCAATCGCTTTGATCGGCGCAGCAATCCCGATTTTGGCCCACATGACTTATGTGCGATCGCGTGCTTTACGACGACGCCGCGGGCGCCTTTCATCCCGCATCGCAGATACCGTCATGGCCAGTGAATCTGTGCGTGCTTCGGGCGCCGTTGCCCGCGAGGTCAAGGCAATTGACCGGCATAGCGACCGAGTCGTCGACGCTGCGGTGGATCGTGCGTGGGTTACAGGTCTCACCCGTTCCTTGACGGCGACGGCGGCGTCGCTGTGCACAGTTGCAGTGGTCTTGATCGCTGTGGAAGGCTGGGCGGACTCGTCGGTAGTTGCCTCGGCGATGACCTTGTTGGGAGTTCTTGCAGCTCCTGTAACTGACTTGGGGCGAGTGGTGGAATATCGCCAAAACTACAAGGCGGCGACTCGCATCCTCGGCCCGGTACTGGAAAAGGCCGATGAGCTGTCAGGGCGGGAGAGTCAGCGCCAGCGGAAGTGGGAACTAAGGTATGGCAACGAACTACTCAGCTACCCAGATTTGCCCTACGGTCAGGTGCAGTTAGGCAAAGATTTCGTTGTTGATGCTGGGGACATCGTACTTATGTCCGCCAACGATCGTTCTAAAATCCGTGACACTCTCGCGGCAATCTTGTCGGTAAATCAAGCTGACAAACTGGTAATCGCAGGTTATGACTTCGGCCTGGCTCCAGAGAAAGTAAGGCGAAACCTTGTTGGCTTTGCCTCAGATTACGTCCCAGTTGAGCGTGGTTCGATTCAGCGGCTTCTGACGTTGCGTCAGCCAGACGCGAGCCCAGAGAAGGTGGCCAGTGTTCTTGAAACGGTGGGCTTGACTGAAACTGTAGAATCCCACCCCAAAGGGATGAAGCTCCAACTGAAAAGTGGTGGCGCTCCTTGGAGCATTGGAGAAACCACTCGACTTAAGATCGCCCGTGCAGCCTTGAACACCCCGCCTTTGCTGGTGTTGGAAGATGTCGATCACCAACTCGACGGTCAAGCGTTGACAGAATTCTTCCAATTCATAGCGGACTACCCAGGTGTCGTGCTGATTTCCACGGCCAAACTCGATTTACTCCCAAGCGACCACGTAGTGTGGAACGTTGATGATGAGCAGCTGGAGGAAAGCGGGCAGGATGAAGTCCTCGCAGGAGACGAAGAAGAGTAGTCGCTGGTTTTCTCTCTGTGCCCTTAGCGCAGGCTACTTCTTGATCATGCTTGATCAAGCAGTGATGCCGGTGCTGACTCCGCGATTGCCTGCAGCTGTGGATGACCAGGTCTGGATTACAAGTATTTACCTACTGTGCACGGTTGTACCGATGCTTGTCACTGGTCGTCTTGGTGATAAGCGTGGTCAGCGCCGGATCTACCTCGTAGGACTTGTCGCCTATATTGCTGGATTACTTGTCTGCGCGCTGTCCTCATCGTTCATTGCTTTGGTGGTCGGGCGAGCGATCCAAGGACTCGGCGCGGCTGCATTCCTTCCGCAGGCATTTAGCATTATCGGTCGGGTCTTTCCTTCCGACGCTAGGGGACCAGCTTTCGCTTTGTGGGGTGTTGTCGGCTCGATAGGTTCACTGGTTGGGCCGCTATTCGCTGGCGTGCTGCTCAACGAGTTTGGGTGGCGCAGTGCTTTTGCAGCCCAGGTGGCCCTGGGTACCGTCGCCTTGATTCTTGCTGTCTTGTGGTTACCGCGCTTGTCAACCACAAGTGCTGTTATCGATGCCCCTTCGGTCCTGATTTCTCTTGCAGGCCTCGGCTTACTGATGTGGGGCATCCAATATGCGCAGGCGTGGGCCATCGTCGTCGGTCTCGTGGCGCTTATTCTTTTCGCGTGGCTGCAGACGCGTTCTGGGGATGAGGCTCTGCTTCCGCTGGGTCTTTTCCGAAATCGCAATTTCACTCTGGGTTCAATTGGCATTGCTGCTATGGGTTTCGTCGTCGCGTGTCAGTTCATCCCGATCATGTACTGGCTGCAAGACATCCGAGGTCTCGATGCCGTCACAGCAGGATTGCTTACAATTCCCATGTCGATTGTCGCGCTCGTGCTTACCCCTTTCGTCGGTGTTGCAGCCGACAGGATAGATCCCAAGGTTCTGTCGGTGGTGGGATTTGGCACGCTTTTCGTTTCGATGGTCTGGTCGTGGGCGCTCATGCTCGGCGAGGGGTCTGCGCTGTGGATGATCGGGATTACTGCGCTCAAAGGCGTGGGTAGCGCGTTCATCTGGGCTCCGAACGCCGCCACTACTATGCGCACCATTCCCGAATCAGCGTCAGGGGCCGCCTCGGGTGCGTACAACACAGTCCGCCAAGTCGGAAGTGTCATCGGTGTGGCTCTGATCGGCGGGGCATTGGGCACCTGGACCCCAGCACTAGGCCTCCAAGCGGCGACTGCGTGGACCATGCTCATCCTTGCTGCGGTGATGCTTGTTGGTTTGGTTGCATCGCTATTTCTTGTTTCCGATATCGAGCAATGACTAATAGTTTTGACTCAGCCAATTTTCCGCAGAACCGCTAAGGTGTTGAAGTATGCGACTAGCCACCTTGACGTCCGGCGGCGACTGCCCCGGTTTGAACGCTGTAATCCGCGGCATTGTCCGTACCGCGAACACTGAATTCGGCTCGACGGTTGTGGGCTACCTCGACGGTTGGGTAGGGCTCCTCGAAGACCAACGGATGCAGCTTTACGACGACCACTTCATCGACAGCATCCTCCTGCGCGGTGGCACTATTTTGGGCACTGGCCGTTTGCACCCAGACAAGTTCAAGGCTGGCATCGACCAGATCAAGAACAACCTCGCTGATGCGAAGATCGATGCACTGATCCCAATCGGCGGCGAGGGCACATTGAAGGGCGCAAAGTGGCTCTCCGACAACGGCATCCCGGTCGTTGGCGTGCCAAAGACCATTGACAACGATGTCAACGCGACGGACTACACCTTCGGTTTCGACACCGCTGTTTCGGTAGCGACCGACGCAATTGATCGTTTGCACACCACGGCAGAGTCGCACAACCGCATCCTGATTGTCGAGGTCATGGGTCGCCACGTAGGTTGGATTGCGCTGCATGCAGGCATGGCCGGCGGCGCGCACTACACCGTGATCCCTGAAGAGCCTTTTGATATTGCAGAGATCACCAAGGCAATGGAACGCCGATTCCAGATGGGCGAGAAGTACGGAATTGTTGTGGTTGCCGAGGGAGCTATTCCAAAGGAAGGCACCATGGACGCTGGACTCGGCGAAGAAGACGAATTCGGGCACAAGACTTTCAACGGCATGGGCCAGGTCATTGCGGACGAAATTCACCGTCGCACAGGCTACGATGTTCGCACTACCGTTCTTGGTCACATTCAGCGTGGTGGCACCCCAACTGCATACGACCGTGTCCTGGCTACTCGCTACGGCGTGGCAGCCGCACGCGCAGCACACGAGGGCAACTTTGGAACCTCTGTGGCGCTGAAGGGCGAGGACATCGAGCTTGTCACTCTGGAGGCTGCAACTGGTCACCTCAAGACCGTTCCTGACCACCGTTATGACACCGCTCGCTCGATGTTCGGCTAGGCCTACCGATAAGCTGCCCCCTCACGCAGCAGGCGATCCGGCAGAGAACTAGACTAGTGCGCATGACTGCGTATGACCTGATGGATTACGACGAGGTACTAGAGAAATTCGATCCAGTAATGGGTCTTGAGGTACACGTCGAGCTCGCCACTGAGACGAAGATGTTCTCTACAGCTTCCGCACATTTCGGTGCGGCGCCTAACTCTAATGTTGACCCTGTGTCCCTCGGCCTGCCGGGTGCGCTTCCAGTGGTCAACGCGAAGGGCGTTGAGTGGGCCATCAAAATTGGCTTGGCACTGAACTGCAAAATTGCGGAGTCCTCGCGTTTCGCTCGCAAGAACTACTTTTATCCAGACCAGCCAAAGAACTACCAGATCTCGCAGTACGACGAACCAATCGCCTACGACGGTTACCTAGACGTCTTGCTAGAGGATGGGACCGAATGGCGCGTTGAGATCGAACGTGCGCACATGGAGGAAGACACCGGCAAGCTCACTCACTTGGGTGGCACCTCCGGTCGTATCCACGGCGCAACCGCATCCCTCGTTGACTGCAACCGCGCCGGGGTTCCCTTGATTGAGATCGTGACCAAGCCGATCATCGGTGCAGGCGAGCGCATGCCGGAGATCGCGCGTGCCTATGTGGGCGCGATCCGCGAGCTCGTCCGCGCACTTGGTGTATCCGACGGTCGCATGGACCAAGGCACGATGCGCTGCGACGCGAACGTCTCGCTGCGCCCGCACGGTCAGGAAGAGTTTGGTACTCGTACCGAGACCAAAAACATTAACTCCTTGAAGTCCGTCGAACAGGCTGTTCGCTTTGAAATGCAGCGCCAAGCCCGTGCGATTGAAAATGGCGAGGAGATCGTTCAGGAAACCCGCCACTACCAGGAGACCGACGGTTCTACCTCGAAGGGCCGGCCGAAAGAAAACTCCGACGATTACCGCTATTTCAACGACCCAGATCTTCCTCCAGTGTTTGCGCCGGCAGAGTGGGTCGAAGAGATCCGTCAGACCTTGCCAGAGCTCCCGTGGGTGCGTCGCGCTCGAATCCAGGAAGAGTGGCAGCTTCCAGAAAAGGAATTCCGCGACCTAGTCAACGCCGGTGCCCTCGATCTCGTTGCCGACACCGTCGAGGCAGGAACGACTCCTGACGAAGCGCGTGCCTGGTGGGTTTCCTACATTGCCGGTAAAGCGAACGAGCTGGGCAAGGACCTCGATGCACTCGGTGTTACCCCTGCGCACGTCGCTCGCGTGGTTGCGCTGGTCAAGGAAGGCAAGCTCACCACCAAACTTGCTCGACAGGCCCTCGACGGTGTTATCGCCGGCGAAGGGGATGTGGATGAGGTTGTACAGGCTCGCGGTCTCGAAGTCGTACGTGACGATGGCGCCATTGAGGCTGCTGTCGACGAGGCCTTGGCCGCCAACCCGGACATCGTCGAGAAGTACAAAGCGGGCAACACGAAAGTTACTGGTGCGATCGTCGGCGCGGTAATGAAGGCAACCCGCGGCAAGGCTGATCCGCAGCAGGTCAACCAGTTAATTGCGAAAAAGCTGAGCTAGATTCTCAACGCTACGAAGCCCCGTCTACTGCACCGTAGGCGGGGCTTCAACGTATTACGATTGTGTTTCGATCACGTGCGCAGCGATAGATATAAGCTAGAACTTATGATAATTTCGGTACCTTGTAACTTGGTGCGCAGGGCCTGAAAATTGCACGACCAGCCACGGAACTGCGTGAAAGGGCTGGGTAAACACAGGGAAACATACCGTGATAAGGAAATCGATCACCATTGCACTCGCGTACGTCGGGCTTCTCGTCGGAGCTGGCTTCGCATCAGGGCAGGAGGTGATTCAGTACTTTTCGGCATACGGTACAAAAGGCATAATTGGCGCGATGCTCGCCTGTGTACTCATTGTTATTTCGGGCACCGTTCTTTTTCAACTGGGCAGCTATTTTCTGGCGGACAACCACAGCGTTGTCTTCGACAATGTGACGCACCCAAATGTCTCGAAGTTTCTCGACTTGTCCACGATGATCACGCTGTTCAGCATCGGTTTCGTCATGATTGCTGGTGCAGGCTCCAACTTGCAACAGCAATTCGGACTGTCCAACTGGATCGGCGCCTTGATCATGACGGCGCTTCTGGTGATATCCGGATTCCTCGACGTAGATAAGATCACGAACATCATCTCCGCCATCACTCCATTGCTTATCATTTCGGTCCTCGGAGCGGCAGTGGTGACCATCTTGAGATTGCCTGAGCTAGATACCGAGCACCTGAATGAGATCGCAATGTCCAACCAAGCCGCCTCGGGTGTGTTTGGGAGCTGGTGGGTCTCTGCGCTGAACTATGCCGGTCTGTGTATCATCGTCGGAGTTTCGATGATCCTGGTCATTGCAGGCTCGCAGATGAACCCTCGTCACGCAGGTGCCGGTGGACTAGTTGGCGGCATGTTGTTTGCAGCTCTTCTAATTCTTCTCACTTTGATTTTGTTCTTCAACATGGAAGATATCGTCGGTGCAGATATGCCTCTTCTCATGGTCTTTGACAACATGCATCCGGCCGTAGGTGTGGTAGTGGCGCTCATCATCTATGCCATGATCTACAACACTGCTGTCGGAATGTTCTATGCCATGTCTCGACGACTCTCCACGGGGCACCCCGAGCGTTTTCTCCCGATTTATCTCACTGTCGTAGGTATCGGTTTCCTTTTGTCCTTTGTCGGATTCTCCGACCTTGTCAGCTGGATTTATCCGATCTTGGGTTACTTGGGTGTCGTTTTGGTGGCAGTACTTACAGCATCATGGGTCAAGAGTCGCGACGACATCGCAGTAGAAACGGAACGTCGCGTGCGCCTAGCAGAGCTGGCTGAAACTCAGCTTGATCCTGAAAGCTCGGACCTTTCGCGACGCGAACGCAAAGAGGTTGAGGTGTTGGTAGGGGAGTCTCACGTCGAAGACGCAGAGCTGTGGCAATCTGTCCAAGAAGAAGTAGCCTCGGATCTAGACGCGGATCCATTTAGTGAGTTTGAGCTGGCAGATTACCCACAATTTGACCCTGACCACGAGGAGTATTCTGGTCCACCAGAAGGTGACACGGAAGAGATCGACTGGCAAGCGTACGACGAGTATTACAACCCTGGATCAGCGGGGGAATCGAACTCAAAGAGATAACTTTCTGTGCAAGTGGTAGTGTAGACGCGTTGTCGCACGGGAAAAGCACGATATGGGTGCAGTGTCCCAGTAAGCACAATTCCGGGGGGAATTGGGATAGCTCGGCCGTATTGATTTCAGAATTGACTCACTCGTGCGTCAACTGTCCTGAAAACAAGTTACGGAAAGGCTCATTTCCCTATGTGGAAACGTAGTATTACCATCGCATTTGCTTTCGTCGGTTTGCTGGTAGGCGCAGGCTTTGCTACCGGACAAGAAGTTGTTCAATATTTCATTTCATTTGGTCAGATTGGGCTGGTCGGTGTTGCAGTCGCAGCGGCAATCATGATCTTCTCCGGCGCCATCATCTTTCAGCTTGGGTCGTACTTCTTAGCCAAAGAGCACAACGCAGTGTTTCAAAACGTTGCGCACCCTTGGGTGTCTCGCTTTCTTGATTGGACGACAATCGCGACCCTGTTCTGTATTGGTTTCGTCATGCTCGCAGGTGCAGGCTCCAACCTAGAACAGCAATTCGGTTGGCCAACCTGGGTGGGCTCGGTGCTGATGACCATTTTGGTACTCGTATCTGGCCTTCTAGACGTTGACAAGGTCACCAACGTGATCTCGGCAATCACGCCTTTCATCGTGATTGCCATCGTCGTTGCTTTCGTCTACACGCTGATGAACTGGCCAACTGACACTTCGTCGCTGAATGAAACAGCGCAGCAGCTCACTCCCGCGTTGCCGCATTGGTTGTTATCTAGTGTGAACTACACGGCAATGGCGCTGATGCTCGGTGTGTCCATGATCCTTGTGATCGGTGGCAATGAGTCGTCGACAAAAGCAGCGTGGCGCGGGGGTCTCCTCGGTGGAATCATTTTCTCTGTGATGTTGGCCGTGTTGGCATTTGTCATCTACTTCAACATTGACAAGGTCGGAGGTTTGGACCTACCACTACTTGGAGTTTTCGACTCGATGCATCCGGCTGTAAGCTTCGTCGTTGCTTGGGTGATCTACGCGATGATTTACAACACTGCAATCGGCATGTTTTATGCCCTGGCGCGCCGCATCACAGTGGACAAACCAGAGCGATTCGTGGCTGTTTACTTCACCGTCACCATTGCAGGATTCGTAGTGTCCTTCCTCGGGTTCTCTAACCTCTTGGGTTGGGTCTACCCGGTCATTGGCTATGTGGGCATGGTGATGATCGTGGTTACTACGATCGCGTGGTTCCGCGGACGTCCACGCTTGCAAAAGGAAGAAGAAGTTCGCGATCGCCTAACCGAACTCGCCGAACAGAAGCTCGATCCAGAGCAGGATGATCTGACCCGAGCGGAAAAGAAGGAAGTGGTGGAGTTGGCTCGTGAATCCCGCGTCGACGGTAAAGAACTGTGGGAATCTGTGCAAGAAGATGTGGCAAGTGAGCTAGACATCGAACTAGCAGAGGATCTTCAGGGCGATATACAACCGGTCGGAGGCGAAAAAGAGCACAATTGAGTGTATGACTGACTACGCTCCACATCCTGACCGCTATTCGCAGATGCCTTTTCGCACCGTGGGAAATTCTGGATTGAAGCTCCCCGCGGTGTCGCTGGGCTTGTGGCACAACTTTGGCGACGATAAGTCCTTGGAAACCCAGCGTGGAATAATCCACCGAGCTTTTGACCGCGGCGTGACGCACTTCGACCTAGCCAATAACTACGGACCACCTGCTGGCAGTGCCGAGATCAATTTCGGGCGCATTCTCAAAGAAGACCTCAAGCGTCACCGCGACGAGCTCATTATCTCATCCAAAGCCGGCTGGGATATGTGGGAAGGCCCATATGGGTATGGCGGTTCACGAAAGTACCTCATGAGTTCACTGGACCAATCCCTTGAGCGACTCGGCGTGGACTACGTAGACATTTTCTACCATCACCGCCCGGACCCCGAAACGCCGTTGGAAGAAACGATGTACGCGCTTCGCGATATCGTCGCCAGTGGTAAGGCGCTTTACGTTGGAGTGTCCTCATACGGCCCTGAACTCACCGCAGAGGCAGCGGAATTCCTGGCCGAGGAAGGCTGCCCGCTATTGATCCATCAGCCAAGCTACTCGATCGTCAACCGCTGGGTCGAAGAGCCGGGTGAAGATGACATGTCGCTGCTGGAAACGGCGGCAGATTCTGGGGTCGGTGTGATCGCTTTCTCGCCACTAGCCCAGGGGCTGCTTACCAATCGCTACCTCGATGGGATCCCTGAGGGGTCTCGAGCCTCCGAGCACAAGTCGTTGTCGCAAGAGATGCTTTCCGACGAGAACCTCGCCATGGTTCGCGCTCTCAACGATATCGCTGCCGAACGTGGCCAGACGTTGGCTCAGATGGCAATTGCTTGGGCTCTGCGGGAGCAGGGCGAGTTCGGCGCAGAAACTGTATCCAGTGCTTTGGTAGGTGCTTCGAGCGTGGAGCAGTTGGACCAGAATTTGAATGCAGTGGACAACCTAGAGTTTTCAGACGAGGAGCTGGCTGCGATTGACGAGGTTGCCGACGATGCTGGGATTAACATCTGGGCGGGAGCAACCGCGTCGCGCACGCATGGCTAAGCGCGTGGCATCGCGGAAGGATCGAGCTGTGTAAGAATCTTGCGCAGCAAAACACCGAACTGGGCAGTCTCGTCTTCGGTGAGTGGGTCGAAGACGAGTTCGCGCACCCGTTGCACGTGACTCGGCGCTGCGGCAGTGATGAACTCCCAGCCGTTGTCGGTGATCGAGGCGATGTTGGTGCGTCGATCATCTTCGTCGGGTGTGCGAACCACATATTCGCGCTTTTCCAAGCGACTAACTACGTGGGAGAGCCGCGACGGCGACATCTGCGTTAGAGCGGCAAGTTCACTCATCGTGAGGCGACCATCGTCTGCCATCGAGATCTGTGCCAATGTGAAGTAGTCATGCAGATTCATAGCATGGTCGCGTTTTAGTTGTTCGTCGAGACGTGTCGGCAACCAGGCGGATACCGCCCACAAGGCAAGCCAGGTGCGTGTTTCTTCGTCGTCAAGCCAGCGAATCTCGTCCATGAGCATGAGTCTAAGCCTGATTAGGTTTAAACTTCAACTAGGGTGCGACGGCTAGGGTGCGACGGCTAGGGTGCCAAGACCAGAGCGCCTAGAGCAGTGCGAGTTTAATCGCCAAAATCGTAAGGACGATTCCGATAACAACGTTGAGTACCCGCCAGACGCGAGGGCTGGACAACGGCCGAGAAAGGGCGGAAGCTCCATAGGCAACCATGGGGAACCAGATGAGGCTGCTGATGGTCGCGCCGATGATGAAAAGCCACGGGCCCGTACCTGGATATTGGTTTGCGATGCCTCCGATGACAACGCCGTCAATCCAC
Source organism: Corynebacterium breve (assembly GCF_030252165.1). NCBI lineage: Bacteria > Bacillati > Actinomycetota > Actinomycetes > Mycobacteriales > Corynebacteriaceae > Corynebacterium > Corynebacterium breve. Next base: position 929,196 of record NZ_CP126969.1, read on the forward strand.
ATATTCGGGTTGACCCAGGTCAGCATAAGAAGAGTGCCGATGGGCGCGGAGACTTTCTGCGTGGTGGCCGCGCGCGCCTTGACTTGCACCTGCCCGGCTGAGGCTTGCCTCACGGGAGCGGAATCCTCGACGACTTGGAGCTCTTGTTCGCTTGCAGTGGCGGCGTCCCGAAAAGCTTGGAAACCAAACCACGCAAGGTATGCCACGCCGATCCATTTCAGAACTTCCAGGACTATCGGGGCGCGTTGCGTAAGCTCTCCGACTCCAGTGACCGCGATGACGTAAAGCAAAATGTCAGAGAGAATACAGACGGTGACAATTGCAGCAAGAGCCTCGCGCTTAATGCCCTGCTTAATCAAAAAGATGTTCTGGGGACCAAGCGAGACAATTAGCGAAAAGCCAAGGGCGATTCCTGCGAAGATCGTGGTCATGCACATGATCAAAGCATGACGCGGCGATGAAGTCCAGTTACATTTTTTCACCCTGGTTTAGAATTGCTTCATGGACGCGATAAAGATGGAAACACTAGCGACGATTGTCGACGAGGGAAGCTTTGAGCAAGCGGCCTATGCACTTGGCATTTCGCCAAGTGCTGTCTCGCAAAGAGTAAAGTCGCTGGAAAAATCCACCGGGCGTGTTCTTCTCCGACGCACGACTCCTGTGACCGCTACCGATGCCGGAGAGGTCATCGTACAAGCGGCACGACGAATGGCCCTCTTACAGGCGGAAACGGATGCAAAGCTGAAGAACAGGCTATCGCGGGTGCCTTTGTCGATTGCGGTCAACGCGGACTCCTTGTCCACCTGGTTTCGTCCAGTTCTGGCGGAAATGGCGCAGCTAGGAAAGGCAAGTTTACGTTTGCGGGTGGAGGATGAATCGCAAACATTGGCACTCTTGCGACGAGGCGATGTCCTTGGGGCGGTGACCAAAGAGTCCACGCCGGTGAGCGGTTGCGAGGTTACTTCGCTGAGCCCTCAGCGCTATCTCGCAGTTGCCGCACCTAGCTTGGTCGCCGAGGGTATCAATTGGGCCACACTGCCCGTCCTGCGATTTGGGCCTGCGGACGGATTGCAGGATCAAATGCTGGATAGGCACCTCACCCTCGGGGAGCGAGTTGAGCGGGCGGAGAGCATCATCCCCGATGTCTATGCGTTTACCGAGGCAATTTGCGTCGGGCTCGGGTGGGCGTTGCTCCCCGAGGTTCTTGCGTCGGATCTCGTGGCACAAAAGCGGCTCGTTGTGCTTGACGACGAGCCATTGGAGGTTCCGCTTTACTGGCAACGCTGGAGGCTGGAATCGGAACTGCTGAGTGCCTTAACTCAGGCCGTAATTAGTGCTGGAACGACTCCGGATGCTTGACCTCTTCGCCAGTAGGGACCGGTCCGGGCAGGACGGTTCCTTCGGGGAAAGGGGAACCCGGCAAATGGTCGCGCCCATGCGGTTCCATGATCGCTGACATGTCCGGGCCAGCAGGAACAATAGCGGTCGGGTTAATTTCTTGGTGGGTAATGAAGTAGTGCTGCTTGATCTCGGTGAAGTCGGTGGTGTCCCCAAAGCCCGGAACTTGGAAGAGCTCCTTGAGGTAGCCCCACAGGTTCGGCATTTCGGTCAGGCGCTGTCGCGAACACTTGAAATGCGAGTAATAGACAGGGTCGAAGCGCACCAAGGTAGGGAAGAGGTAGATGTCTGCAAGGGTGATGTGCTCACCCATTAGGAAGCGACGTGTGGACAGACGGTCTTCCAGCCAATCCATTGCCTTCCATAGGCGATCGTATGCCGTGTCGTATGCCTCTTGCGAGCCTGCGAAGCCACAGCGGTACACCCCGTTATTTACCTCGTGGTAAATCTCGGTGGTCACCTTATCGATTTCTGCACGTAAGTGCGCTGGATACAGATCGGGAGCACCTTCACGGTGATACTGGGCCCACTCATCGATGAAATCGACTGGAATGGTCGGGAAGTTGTTGGTTACTACCTTCTTCGATGCGGTTTCGACGATCGCGGGCACCGTGATGCCGCGTGGGTAGTTGGGAAATCGATTGAAGTACGCATCCTGTAGAAAATGTAGACCAGTGGCGGGATCTTCCTCATTCGGGTCAAGGTCAAAGACCCACGAGCGACGGTCATGCGTCGGACCTGCAAGTCCCAGGGAGATGACATCTTCTAGGCCGAGGAGGCGGCGGGTAATTACCGTGCGATGGGCCCATGGGCAAGCGCGTGCTGCCATCAGACGGTAACGACCGGGCTCGACAGGCCAGCTAAACGCGCCATTTTTCATGGCCTGTGGTGCATTCTTGGCAACGAGCTCGGCGGAGAAGCGGTCTTCAATATAAGTGGTGTCGCGCACAAATTCTCCGTCTGGGGAAGCATTTTGGGCGGGATCGTCCCACGTGGTCTTCGGCATGGTCAAGCTCCTTAATTTGGTGATATAACAACAAGGTTAAGTGTGGTTTGTGTACCTGTCAATCACGAATTACCTACACAAGGCGGGAAAATCCCGCAGGCACGCCGAGGGACCTAGCCAAGATTGCCGTGTCACTCGCATAGATTTGGCCGTATGAGCGACAAATCAACTAATCCGAATAACCAACATTTTGACAATCTTGATGACATGCAAGACCTCGACGTGCCTACCTATCAGGGCAATTCGTCCGACGCTTCAACCTCTATCTACCAGCGTTCCGGCAAAGCGGCCCCCGAGTCTGTCGGACCGCAGCAGCCGGCCACTGAGACGATTTCCATGGACCGCGGTAGCCAAAGCACCGCGGACACGGAATTCGCCCCAGTCTCTGAGAACTACGACAACTACGAAAGTCCTCAGTACGTGTCGGCTCCCGCTACAGATTCAGCTGCAAACTCGGTCACCGTGGCCGACCGCACCGAGGTCGAAGAAGACAAACCAACTGAGCACCGACGTGGCACCATCGATTTCGGTTTGTTCTTGCTGCGTCTGCTGCTAGGTGGCTACCTGATCTTCTCGGCAGTTACGGTGTTTTTCCGCCTCGGAGGCAATGAGGGTCTGGGCGGGCTAGAGAAGGCATTTGCTGACTACGCTGCCGGTGACCTACTTGCCGTCATTGTTCCGACCCTGCAGCTAGCCGCTGGCGTCTTCCTCGTGCTGGGACTTCTCACTCCAGTTGCAGCTATGATCGCAACGATCGTCACGGGTTTCATGGCTCTCCACGAAGTGTCTGCAGCCAGTGCCGGTTTCAACGCCTTCTCCTGGCCAGAATCTGCTTGGCTCGCACTAATTCTTTTCGGCCTGTCGGTGGTTGTTCAATTTACCGGCCCTGGCCTGTACTCCTTTGACACTGGTCGCGGCTGGGCACGTCGCCCGCTGGTCAGCTCCTGGGTCTTCATCATCCTAGGCGTAGCTGGCGTTGTCGCTGCGTGGTGGTTCGGAACCGGAATCAATCCGTTTGCCTAGCACCGCTTCCGGTTGTGCTCGTGGCACTGTACGCAGCGCCACGGCTAGCGCAACCATCGTCGCGATAGCGAGCCAAACGAAGTCGCTTACCAAGACTTTCTGCCAGATCGGCAATTCGAATACTTGAATCGCATCGCCGAACCACCACTTCGGTGGATTGGTCAGAACCAGCACCGCCCACAGTGCAACGATCGCGCTGAGGGCGGTGTCGTTGTTTCTGAACAAGGTAAAAATGCGCCAGGTAGCCACGGGCAGAATTAGTGCAAGCCACACCCAGTGGTGCGACCACGATACCGGCGAGATCAACAGCATAATCAGTGAGTTCACCAGGATAGCGTCAAGGACCATCTCGCGACGCAGCAACGCCCACATGAGCCATCCGCCGAGGCCAATCGTCGTTAGTGAAAGTATGAGCCACAAGATATTCACCAACGACGAGTGCGTATCCAATTGCTCCTGCGATTCGGCAAAGCGCATGAGCACGCCCTTAATCGAGCTGTTGGACTGATATGAAGAATCGACGCCAAACTCATTGCCCGAGTTCATTCCCAGCAAAGTAGTGGAGAAATACTCCACAGTGGCATCCCAACGCACGGCAGCTGCCACTAACGTCGCGCCAACAGCCGACGCTGCGGTGACAAAAATCGCCCGGAATTCCTTGCGAAGCAGGAACACCAAACACATTGCAAGGGGAGTGATCTTGATAGCCGCGGCGATCCCGATCCAGAATCCACGAGGTAAACGACGCTTTCGGGGCACAAGATCCAAGAACACAAGGCCCATGATCACCATGTTGATCTGTGCGAAGCCTTGGTTCAGTACAACGGGCTCGATCATCATTCCAACGACCCACGCCACAACGATGACAGCCCAGCGCTCCCACTGACCTGCCTTCGGAAGAAGATGCTTGAAGATGTAGTACAAACACGCCAAGAGCAACACATCTGAGATAACGATCATGATGTTGCCCGCCATGTCGTCGCTAATGAAACTAGGCGTGAGGGGAGCCAAGACTAACGCACCAAAAGGTGGGTAAATAAATGGCAACGCGAGGTCGCCCGCGTACATCGGTTGCGAGTACACCTCGCCACCCGAGAAAAACGCGCGTGCGCCCTCGCGATAGATGATCATGTCAACGGGGAAGTTTGTCTGCGCAATATGCAGCCAGATTGCCCCAAGGCCTGCGGCCAACCCCAGAACCGTGACGAACCGGGGCAGGAGTTGGCGGAGATCAAGATCGTTCATTTAGGCCATATTAGTCCACGTGTCGTACAGCACCCTTGTCAGCACTTGTAGCCATCTTGGCATATGCCCGTAGCGCCTTGGACACCGTGCGTTCGCGCTTCGGGGTCCACTGGCTCTCAGACGCCTCCATCGCCTGACGACGACGCTCAAGCTCGGTTTCATCAACATCCAGCGAAAGCTGGCGGTTGTTTACAGAGATGCTGATGGTGTCACCGTTTTCGATCAACCCAATCAGCCCCTTGTGAGCTGCCTCTGGAGAGATGTGGCCGATAGACAATCCGGAAGTACCTCCGGAGAAGCGGCCGTCCGTGATAAGTGCGCATTTCTTGCCCAACCCGGCGCCCTTGAGGAAGGAAGTCGGGTGCAGCATTTCCTGCATTCCTGGGCCGCCGGCTGGACCTTCATAACGGATTACGACGACCTCGCCCGCCTGCACCTCACGGTTCAAGATCATAGAAACTGCCTGCTCCTGGGAATCGACAACTCGGGCTGGCCCGGAAAACTCCCACAGTTCTTCCTCCACGCCTGCAGTCTTGAGCACTGCGCCGTCCGGAGCGAGGTTGCCACGCAATACGACGAGGCCACCGTCCGCGGTGTGTGCGTGCTCGACATCGTGAATGACGCCGTCGACTGGATCCTTATCCAGGGTTTCCCAGCGGTTGGACTGAGAGAAAGCCTCGGTGGAGCGAACGCCACCTGGAGCTGCATAGAAGAGCTCTTCCGCCTCCTCAGTTGCCGCGCCGCCGCGGATGTCCCAATCGTTGAGCCAATCATTGAGGTTGTCGTACTTGATGGAACGAACGTCTGCGGTCAACTTGCCGGCGCGGTTGAGCTCGCCGAGGATTGCGGGGATGCCACCTGCGCGGTGCACATCCTCCACGTGTGCTGTGCCATTTGGCGCAACCTTGGACAGGCACGGGATGACGTGGGAAAGCTCATCGATATCGGTGAGATCAAAGTCAATCTCACCTTCCTGTGCTGCAGCCAAGGTGTGGAGGATGGTGTTGGAGGAGCCGCCCATCGCCATATCAAGTGCCATGGCGTTGCGGAATGCATCGCGGTTTGCGATGTTGCGAGGAAGAACCGATTCGTCCTCATTGCCGTAGTAAGCCTGGCACAACTCCATGACGGTCTGGCCTGCCTTAACGAAAAGATCCCGTCGAGCAGAGTGCGTTGCCAAAGTGGTCCCGTTACCCGGCAGGGACAGGCCGAGAGCCTCTGTGAGGCAGTTCATCGAGTTTGCAGTAAACATGCCTGAGCAGGACCCACAAGTTGGGCATGCAGAATCGACAACAGCATCGAGCTCTGCGTCAGAGACGTTGTCGTCTGCGGACAGCGAGATGGCATCGATGAGGTCGGTCGCGGCTCGAGCCACACCATCAACGACGACTGCCTTGCCTGCTTCCATCGGCCCACCGGAGACGAAGACGGCAGGGATGTTCAGACGCATCGCAGCGTTGAGCATGCCTGGGGTGATTTTGTCGCAGTTGGAAATGCAGACCATTGCATCAGCAGTGTGCGCATTGACCATGTACTCCACCGAGTCCGCGATGATTTCACGGGAAGGCAGGGAATACAGCATGCCGCCGTGGCCCATGGCAATGCCATCGTCTACTGCAATGGTGTTGAATTCCTTCGGCACGCCACCTGCAGCACGAACTGCTTCCGCGACGATGTCGCCAACGTTTTTCAGATGAACGTGGCCGGGTACGAACTGGGTGTAGGAGTTCACGATGGCAACGATTGGCTTGCCAAATTCGTTGTCCTTGGTGCCAGTTGCCTTCCACAGGGCGCGTGCACCTGCTGCTTGGCGGCCGACTGTGGTGACTTTAGATCGAAGAGGGAAGACCATTTCACTCCTTAGTTTCTTTGTGTTCGTGTTGTGCGAATTCTTCTTTTGTCATGAGGACCTGGTGACCATCTTTATGGTGCACCTCGACTTTGCTATCGGCCGCTTCGATTCCAGCGGTAAGTGCATCGGGGATGCGACCTTTCGAAGCTGCTTCAAGTTTTGGAAGCGAGTTGAAAGTCACCCCTGGCAGCATGTACTTGTTGTCGTCTTTGTCAACGGCGCTGGCGCGAGATCCGGTAAAAGCAACGCCATTGAAATCGCTCCAAGGAATGGAAACGTTTTTGCGGAAGAGGTAGCTGATTGCGATGCCTTCGTCGTCTACGCGTGTGCTGGCTTTGTAAACCCACACGATAAACAGGATTGGGAGGATCAAGATCCACCCAAGGCGCAGTGGAGCCCAGGATATTCCAATCATGGCGATAAACATCATCATGACCGTGGCGACCACGTGCGTCTTTTCTGGCCGGAAATAGGTGGCATCCGGCTGTTCTGCTTCGGAACTCATGGTAGACATGCTAGCCAATCGCGTCTCACTATTGTGCAGTGGCTGTCTCAGAATCGGTTTGTGGCGGGAATTCCGTCTCCGGTGGAACGTCTACTGCCTCAGTTGGCTGCACCTGCGGTGATGGCTGCGGTGATGGCTGCGGCGCGTTTTGCGGGGCATAGTTACTCGTCGGAGCCGCAGTGGTGGGCTCGGTTGAGGGGTACTCAGTTGGGGTGGCTGGTTCCTCTGGATACGTCGTCGGAATTGGTGTTGATTCGGGCTCGCTTGTTGGCGTTGGAGTAAGTTCTGGTTCCGGTGTTTCGCTTTGCGACGTAAACGTGGACGGAGGTGCCAGCACTCCCGAAAAGTACTCATCATCGACAGTGCCGGAAGCGCTCATTCCACGCAGTAGTAATAGGACAAAGAACAACACGATCAAAGCAGCTGAAGACGCGCGCATGCGTCCGCCGGCCGTCAAGATAGATTGGAGTTTGGTCATCGGAAGCGGTGCATCATCTTCCTCGTCCTCACTGGAGAAATCACTCGAGGCGTCGCGTGCGGCTGGGTCCTCGCCGTCGCCTTCGTCGAAAAGCTCTGGCACACCAGGCTGGGTGGAATCATTGGCAGGTGTATTTTCACTTTCGATGATCGTCGTTTCTCCTGTGACTGGTTCAAATTCCTGGGTCGGAGTGGGGTCGACAAGGGGCAGCGCAGGGGTGCGGACATCGTCGATGAGTTCACCCGAGACAGTGGTGGCAGAGCCGTACTCGTTCCAAAACTCGTTGAGGATTGACATGCGGATCGCGCGCTCGACAAGCCACTGGGAGCCAGCCTTGACTTGAATCATCAGTCGCATATCTACGGTCCATGGCATGCCCACGGTAGAAGGGGGATTCACCCCGACTGCTGGGTGCACCTCAAGATCGCCGATGATTTCGGATCGCACGTCGTGTCGTCGCAAAGCTCGGCGCGTGGCTTGTTCGGTGCGATGAAGTGTCTCTTCAGCATTGGCAGACCCAAGTAACGGCACGGGGATCACTACGACGGCGCGGGACCAGTAGTGGGAGCGGTTGATACAAATGCGTGCGGTGGAGTTTGGGATATTCACCGTGGACTGGTCGATCGTGCGGATCTGGGTCGAGCGCATTGTGACCTGGATGACGGTGCCTTCCACGCTGACACCGTTGCCCTCGAATGCAACCCAGTCGCCTACGCCGTACTGCTTCTCCGAGATGATGAAAAAGCCCGCAAGGAAGTCCGCGATGATGCTCTGAGCGCCGAAACCGATGGCGGCGGAAACAACCGTGGCGGGAATTGCAGCACCGGCAAAGGAGAACCCGAGCTGTTGCAAGAGCAGCACAAGCAAGACGAAGTAGGCAATGAGCTGAGCAATGTAAACGCCTACGCCAGCCAGCGCGAGCTTGCCCTTTCCTTCCTGTTCGTCGCTTTGTCTAGCAACGCGCGCTTCAAGGACGCGGTTGGCAAAGCGACCAGCGCGGGGGACCAGCATGGTCAGCACGATCAAAATAGCGATATTGACACCAGGACCTGCAATCCAGCGCCACAGAGAAGTGAAAAGTAACTCAAACGGGATCATAGTGCCCCCAAGTTATCCCCCTATATATGTAACCAGCTGTGAAGTGTGTATTATTAGCCCATGATCATTTTGCGACTAGTAGTGGTACCGACGCGGCGCCTGCCGTGACGGTGAGAAATCACTTCTCGTCGTTGTGCAAGCGCCCTCGACAGCACCCACCCGTAGTGCTGGACGAGGGCTTTGTTATGTGGTCGCGCAACACTTACGGCTAAACACTTCGATCCGCCACCCCTGGGTCGTGAATTCGTTTACAACCAACTCTTTTTGAAGGAGCTTTCAAAAGTGGCAGCTTCCAATAAGCCAACACCTGCGAAGGTCGCCAAGAAGGCGACTAACGCAGCTCCGGAGCGCATGACTGGTGCAGAAGCCATCGTGCGAAGCCTGATCGAACTGGGAACCGATCTTGTATTCGGTCTCCCAGGCGGTGCGGTGCTTCCTCTCTATGAGGCACTGTACGCAGCGCCTGAACTCCGTCACGTGCTCGTGCGCCACGAGCAGGGCGCAGGACATGCAGCAGAAGGCTACGCACACTCTTCTGGCCGCGTCGGCGTTTGCATTGCGACCTCGGGCCCAGGTGCGACAAACCTGGTCACCGCAATTGCAGATGCACACCTTGACTCCGTGCCAATTGTCGCGATCACCGGTCAGGTCGGTTCCCAGCTCTTGGGTACTGATGCTTTCCAAGAGGCAGACATTCGTGGTGTCACCATGCCGATTACCAAGCACAACTTCATGGTGACCGATGCAGCCGAGATTCCAGCGGCCATCGCTTCGGCATTCCACCTTGCAGAGACTGGTCGCCCAGGCCCAGTCTTGGTCGACATCCCGAAGGATGTTCAAAACGCGGAAATGGACTTCTCCTGGCCGCCAGTCATTGACTTGCCCGGCTACAAGCCAGTGACTACTCCTCACTCGCGCCAGATTTCCCAGGCTGCAAAGATGATTGCAGAAGCACAACGCCCAGTCCTCTACATCGGCGGTGGCGTTGTTAAGGCGAACGCAAACAAAGAGCTGCTCGCCTTTGCTGAATACACCGGTATCCCTGTTGTGACCACTCTGATGGCACTGGGCGCATTCCCGGAGTCCCACGAACTGCACATGGGCATGCCTGGTATGCACGGCACCGTTCCAGCAGTCGGCGCTCTGCAGGAATCTGATCTCTTGATCACCATCGGTGCGCGTTTCGACGACCGCGTAACCGGCGACCCTGACGCATTCGCGCCGGGCGCCAAGGTTGTCCACGCTGATGTTGACCCAGCGGAGATCGGCAAGATCCGTCCAGTTGATGTCCCTATTGTTGGCGACGCAAAGGAAGTGCTCCACGCGCTCCTGGATAACTTCAAGAAATCGAAGAAGGTCGAACGACCAGATATCGAGCCTTGGCTGAACTACCTCAACGGCTTGAAAGAGCGTTTCCCACGCGGATACGAACCACAGTCAGACGGTTCTCTGTCACCGCAGTTTGTCATCGAGACCTTGAGCAAAGAGGTTGGCCCTGAGGCTGTCTACGTCTCCGGCGTTGGCCAGCACCAGATGTGGTCGGCACAGTTCCTCGATTTCGAGCACCCACGCACGTGGCTCAACTCCGGTGGCCTGGGCACCATGGGCTACGCAATCCCAGCTGCCTTGGGTGCAAAGGCCGGTTGCCCGGACAAGGAAGTCTGGGCAATCGACGGCGATGGCTGCTTCCAGATGACAAACCAGGAAATCACCACTGCTGCCGTCGAAGGGTTCCCATTTAAGGTTGCTCTGATCAACAATGGAAACTTAGGCATGGTTCGCCAGTGGCAGACACTGTTCTACGACAAGCACTACTCCCACACCAAGCTGCATCAAGACACACACTATGTGCCGGATTTCTTGCAGCTGTCTGAAGCGCTGGGAGCAGAGGCGATTCGCGTAACCAAGGAAGAGGAGGTTCTTCCGGCAATCCGCAAGGCGCGTGAGATCAATGATCGCCCAGTGGTCATTGACTTCGTCGTTGGCGAGGACGCTCAGGTGTGGCCAATGATCGCCGCTGGCAACTCGAACTCCGAAATCCAGTACGCGCGTGGACTCCGCCCATTCTTTGACGAGGACGAGTCCGCTGCGGAATCTCCTGCGGAAATCGACGAAGTGATGGATGCTTTGTCCGAAAAGAAGGGTAGGTAATTCACAATGGCTGATACCGATATCACTCGCAATATCCTGTCCGTTCTGGTTCAAGACATCGACGGCATCATCTCTCGTGTAACCGCAATGTTTACCCGTCGTGGTTTCAACCTGGTGTCTCTGGTGTCCGCGAAGACCGAGACCGATGGTATTAACCGCCTGACCATCGTCGTGGAGGCCACCGAGCACTCGATCGAGCAGATCACCAAGCAGCTCAACAAGATCATCCCTGTGCTCAAGGTCGTTCGCCTGGAAGACGAGACAACCATTGCTCGTTCCATCATGCTGGTGAAGGTTAACGCGAACAACAACAACCGCCCACAGGTGGTTGATGCGGCGAATATTTTCCGTGCTCGCATTGTCGACGTCGCACAGGAATCCGTTGTTATCGAAGCAACTGGTACGCCTTCGAAGCTGCGCGCTTTGCTCGACGTATTGGAACCATTCGGTATCCGCGAGCTCATCAGTTCTGGTGAAATTGCGCTGAACCGCGGTCCAAAGACAATGGCGCCGACTAAATAGTCGGACACATCACAACCTAAAGAAGTTTCCAAAAACACCCGTGGCATAATCAGCCACTGAATACTTTTACACAAGAAAGGTGAGTGTTTCACTCATGGCAATTGAGGTTTTTTACGACGACGACGCTGATCTGTCCATCATCCAGGGTCGCAAGGTAGCTGTAATCGGCTACGGTTCTCAGGGCCACGCACACGCAATGAACCTGCGTGAGTCTGGCGTTGAGGTTGTCATCGGTCTGCGTGACGGCTCCAAGTCTGCAGAAAAGGCAAAGGAAGCTGGCTTCGAGGTAAAGAACAACGCGGATGCGGTCGCATGGGCAGACGTTGTCATGCTGCTTGCTCCAGACACCTCACAGGCTGAGATCTTCACCAAGGACATCGAGCCAAACCTCAATGACGGCGACGCACTGTTCTTTGGCCACGGTCTGAACATTCACTTCGACTTGATCAAGCCAGCTGACAACATCATTGTTGGCATGGTTGCCCCTAAGGGCCCAGGCCACCTCGTTCGTCGTCAGTACGTTGACGGCAAGGGCGTTCCTTGCCTGATCGCAATCGATCAGGACCCACAGGGCAATGGCCAGGCACTCGCACTGTCTTACGCTTCTGCAATCGGCGGCGGCCGCGCAGGTGTTATCCCAACCACCTTCGAGGCAGAGACTGTCACTGACCTCTTCGGCGAGCAGGCTGTTCTGTGTGGCGGCACCGAGGAACTGGTCAAGACCGGTTTCGAGGTTCTTACCGAGGCTGGCTACGAGCCAGAGATGGCGTACTTCGAGGTTCTTCACGAGCTCAAGCTCATCGTCGACCTGATGTTCGAGGGTGGAATTGCCAACATGAACTACTCGGTATCCGATACCGCTGAGTTCGGTGGCTACCTCTCCGGCCCACGTGTCATCGACGCTGACACCAAGGCTCGCATGAAGGATATCCTCACCGACATCCAGGACGGCACCTTTACCAAGCGCCTGATCGCTAACGTCGAGGGTGGCAACAAGGAGCTCGAGGGCCTGCGTGCGCAGTACGCTGAGCACCCAATCGAGGAAACCGGCGCCAAGCTGCGTGACATGATGAGCTGGGTCAAGGTTGACCTGTCTGACACTGCTCGTTAATTTCGCTTAGCGACGACAACATCTGCCCAGGACAATCCTGGGCTTTTGTTTTGTGCGGGTGTTTTCAATTGATTGCCATTAAGGTGGGCGGTGGGATAGTGTGACAGATATGGGCGGTCACAAACACTCGCATGGTCACGGTCATGGTCACGACCATGACCACGGCATAGACGTGCGCACCACACCACTGCGTGCGTTGGTAACGGCGCTGACTATCACCGGCGTAATTTTCTTTGCCGAGCTTATCGGTGGGCTCGTCTCAGGCTCGTTGGCGCTGTTGGCCGATGCCATGCATATGCTGTCTGACGCCACGGGCCTCATTATCGCGGTGATCGCCGTGATCGTTGGTAAGAAGGCTGCCACTGTTACGGCGACCTACGGTTACCGCGGTGTGGAGGCATTGGCTGCGGCGGTAAACGCGTTAACAGTGGCAGGTGTCTCGGTGTGGATTGTCGTCGAAGCGATCCTTCGTTTGAATTCCGACGAGACGGTGAAAACGCACGTCATGGGCATTGTCGCTGTCGTTGGACTTGTGGCCAACGCGGTTTCGGCATGGGTGTTGTCGTCGCAACGCAAATCCTCCCTAAACGTGGAAGGGGCCTTCTTGCATGTTCTCACAGACATGTTGGGCTCGGTTGCGGTCATTATTGCGGCGGTAGTCATCCATTTCACTGGGTTCCGTGCTGCCGACACCATCGCCTCATTGTTGATTGCAGCGCTAGTTATCCCAAGGGCCGTACAGTTGCTCCGTTCGTCGCTGGGTGTTTTACTGCATCAGGTTCCCGAAGGGTATGACGTGGTGGAAATCGAGCGCAGTTTGCAGGGGATTGAGGAAGTTGACGCCGTCCACGATCTCCACGTGTGGTCGACCAATGGCACTGAGGCGCTGGCTACCTGTCATCTTGTGGTGGAGCATCGAGATTGCACCGCTCCAGTGCTGGATGCAGCCCAAGCGAGGCTGAGGGAATACGGTATCGATCATTCGACAATCCAGATCGAACACCCGGGCCACCAAAGCCATGAACACTATTGCTAAAGGTGTGATTAAATGGCGGGGCTTGATCGGCGGGGAAGTGGCAAGCCAGTTACAGTAGGCTCATGGGTTTTACCACGCCAAGCTACTCGCTGAATGATCTTTTCGAACGTATTGACCGCTCCGAACTGCAGCTTCCTGACTTTCAACACGAATACACCTGGGATATCGACAGAATTCGATCTATGCTCACCACCGTTTTGCGTGGCTACCCGGTTGGTTCGTTACTTGCGCTTGACACCCGGAACACCCCGTCGCGCTTCAAGCCGCGCCCAGTGAAGGGCGCGCCGAATCGGGGTGTGCAGCCTGGATTGTTGCTACTCGATGGGCAGCAGCGACTGACGGCCTTGTACCATTCCCTCCGCGGAGACGGTGTCGTTGACACCGTTGGCTTTCGTGGTAATTCCATTCGACGGAGGTTTTTCGTCGATGTTGTCCACGCGGTGGAGAACGACCCCATGCCGGATGAGGCAGTTTTCGCAGTAGACATGGACGGCAACGTCCGTTCGCACTTTGGCCCTTCCATTCCGGGGGGCATCAAAACCCGCGACGATCTGATTAATAACCACATTGTTCCTGTATCCAGCCTGCTCGGCGAGGCAGGCAACGATCTTCTCTTTGACATGGCAACCCAGTCGGATGATCCGCAGATCCGCGACGCCGTGAAGCAGTTCCACAATCGCATCGTGCGTGCGATGACGGCCTACGACATTCCCATGGTGCGCCTAGATCGTGATACCGCGCAGCGCGGTATCGGCCAGATTTTTGCCCAGGCAAACTCGGTGGGCCAGCCCATGGACGTTTTCGAGCTTCTAACTGCAGTATTTGCCAACGAAGATCACTCATTCCGACTGGCGGATCACTGGGCTGAGGTGGAGGCCTACCTACGCCGCCATCCAGCGCTCGATGGGGTGGAACGAATCCAGTTCCTCCGGTCTGTGGCACTTTTGGTCACTAGCCGACGTGGGTCCGCGATGGGCCATCGCGGTGACATCTTGAACTTGTCGCTGCAGGAATACCTCGAAGCTGCAGAAGAACTGCTGCCTGCCTACGACACCACGGCGGAATTCCTGTACAAGCGACGCATCGTTTCGACCGATCAGGTGCCGTACAGCTTCCAGCTGGTGCCGCTGACTGTGATCTTCGCAATCTTGAAGGACAGCCCAGAGGTGTTGGAATCTGTCCAAGGACGCGATCGTCTGAACCAATGGTTCTGGTCGGGCGTATTCGGGGAGCTTTATGGATCTGCGGCACCGACCATCCGCGCAGGTCGAGACGTTGACCAAGTCACTGCGTGGGTGCGTGGTGCTACTGACGAGGTTCCCAAAACCGTCGCTGACGCTGAATTCAAGGAATCGCGACTGATCACCGCTGACCAGGATTCTGGTGTGTATCGCGGCCTATACGCGCTACTCATGGCTCGTGGTGCGCGCGACTGGCGCACCGGTTTGCCCTTCAACTCCGAGACCATCGCAGAATTGCAACCACACTTCGCCCAGATTTTCCCGCGCCCGTTCTGCGCAGCCACCGGCGTGCGCCCCGAGCTCGCGGAATCCGTGGTAAACCGCACCCCGATGGGCCGTCGCACGGAGATCATGATTGACGGGGGAGCACCCAACCGCTACATTCGCCGCATGCAGTCGAAGTCCATCATGGAAGACGATGAATTTGATGCGGTGGTCGCAACGCACGAGGTCAATCCAGATACGCTATTCAACGGTGACATCGAGCGGTTCTTCCGTGAGCGCCGTGAGCGTTTCCTCGGCATGATCGAGTATGCGATGAACAAACCCGTAGTGCGCGATGGCGAGGACATGAGCCAGATTTTCGTCGACAAGCCTGAGCGTACTGGTGACGAAGAAGAAAATTAGCGCACTCCTAGCGGCTCTGCTTCTTGGCACAACTCTGGTTGCCTGTTCCTCGGATGAACCTGCTGATCCCTGGCAGAAGGCCAAGGCCGTTAATCACAATCGAGCGGAATCCGGACGGTTTCCAGACCACCCCATCGTGCTCGATGATCCAGAGGGGTACAAGTCCTCTGAGCTGTTTTTCCAGAAGTCCGAAATCGCAGTGCTTGTCGACGACACCGTCGCGGCGGGCCTGCGCGGAGGATCTGTCGCCATGGTCGTTCACGCCCCAATGTTGGTGTACAAGCCTGACCACCACAAAGAAATGTTGGCCGAGCTCGACCGGTTGGGTGCCCACACGATCCTGACGGTTGGGTCGGTTGCGTTGGCACCTTCGGAAGGTGCTCGCAATGTGATACGTGATCCAGGTGGCCCGGAGGCGTTGGGGGAGTTCACGGCCTTGCAGTTTGAGGAAGTAGTGGTGGAGAAAGCAGAGGATGCTGTCGCTGCGGTGGCAAACGTGGATGAAGCGACTCCGACGTGGTTGCGGGCTGGGTGGGCGGAGCCGTTCGTCGGTAAGCGGGCAGAGGCTCGGCCGGTTCCGGGGCAATCGCCGAGGGATGCTGATATGGCACCGAAGGTGATTGCTACGCCCCATTCTGATCTTGTAGCGGTAGTGAATGCACGCAGCTACGGAGCGGAAGTTACTATGGTGAGCGACCCCAATCCCGCGAAATCTGAACGCACGCTTGCACAAGTGATCGGGCTGAGTGACCAGCCGTTGATCGCTTTGGGAGCAGAGTTTGGAACCGCTGCGGAGTTGTCTGCCCAAATTCGGGTAGGTGAGGTTGATTTAACAGTCGAACCGAACGCAAAGCCGTTCCCTTCCGGCTAAAATAAGCCAGGCAAATCGTCTTTTTCGTCGATATTTCAGGAGAATTCTCGTGACCAAACCCGTCGTGCTCATTGCAGACAAGCTCGCACAGTCAACCGTTGACGCTCTCGGAGATGCTGTGGAGGTGCGCTGGGTCGACGGACCAAACCGCCCAGAGCTTCTCGCAGCGGTTCCAGAAGCAGATGCACTGCTTGTTCGCTCTGCAACCACCGTGGACAAAGAAGTCCTCGAGGCAGCTCCAAAGCTCCAGATCGTCGGACGCGCGGGTGTCGGCCTGGATAATGTGGACATTGAGACCGCTACTGCACGTGGCGTCATGGTTGCTAATGCTCCAACGTCCAACATCCACTCCGCGTGCGAGCACGCGATTGCACTTCTCCTGTCGACTGCTCGCCAAATTCCTGCAGCAGACAAGACCCTGCGCGACGCAGAGTGGAAGCGTTCTTCCTTTAAGGGCGTCGAGATCTTCGGAAAGACCATCGGTATCGTCGGCTTCGGTCACATTGGTCAGCTGTTCGCTCAGCGCCTCGCTGCCTTTGAAACCAACATCATCGCGTACGATCCATACGCCAACCCAGCTCGCGCAAAGCAGCTTGGTGTCGAGCTGGTAGAGCTTGACGAGCTCATGGCTCAGGCCGACTTTGTTACCATCCACCTGCCTAAGACCAAGGAAACTGCAGGGATGTTCAACGCGGACCTGCTGGCAAAGTCCAAGAAGGGCCAGATCATCATCAACGCTGCGCGTGGCGGCCTAGTTGACGAGCAGGCACTGGCAGATGCAATCAAGTCCGGCCACATCCGTGGCGCGGGCTTCGACGTCTACTCTTCCGAGCCTTGCACCGACTCGCCGCTGTTCGAGCTGGACGAAGTTGTTGTTACCCCGCACCTGGGCGCGTCCACCGTCGAGGCGCAGGACCGTGCAGGCACCGATGTCGCGGCTTCCGTGTTGAAGGCTCTCGCCGGCGAATTCGTTGCAGACGCAGTCAACGTCTCCGGCGGCAAGGTTGGCGAGGAAGTTGCTCGTTGGCTCGAACTATCCCGCAAGCTTGGTTCGGTTGCAGCGCAGCTTCTCGACGACGCTCCTGTCTCCCTCAAGGTCACCGCACGTGGCGAGCTGTCCACCGAAGAAGTTTCCGCACTGGCACTGTCTGCAGTACGTGGCGTTTTCGCTGGCGTTACTGAAGAGCCAGTCACTTTTGTTAACGCTCCGCAGGTTGCAGAACAGCGCGGCCTGGAGTACACCGTTGAGACCGAGACCGAATCAGAGACCCACCGCTCCGTTCTCGAGGTTCAGCTTGTGTCCGCCACTGGCGACGCAGCGACTGTCGTCGGCGCACTGACTGGCCTTGAGCGCGTGGAGAAGATCGTCCGTATCAATGGCCGCGGCATCGACATGCGCGCTGCTGGTCGCAACCTGTTCCTGCGTTACACCGATCAGCCAGGCGCACTGGGCAAGGTCGGATCCCACTTGGGTGATCAGGGCATCAATATCGAGGCTGCTGCACTGACCCAGACCACCAAGGGTGACGGTGCAATCCTGATTCTGCGCGTTGACTCCGAGGTGCCTGCTGAGCTGGAGACAAAGGTTGCAGAGCTGCTCAGCGCTTCTAGCTTCCAGGTCGAACTTGACTAGTTAGTCGTTCTAGCAAAAAGTTATCGCCTCCCGTGCTTCATTCGAAGCGGGGAGGCGATAGCTATATCTGGATGCTACTTGCAGATCGAAACAAATGGGCCAGAGATTGCGTAGGTGCAGTCACCCTGAACAGAAGCGAACAGGATCATGCCGGACTTGTCGAATGCAGGGCCTGCCCACTCGCCACGGTCAGCGAGGTCGCGGGCGATCTCGCGGGAACCGAAGGAGTCATTGTAAGCGATGAGGCTGCAAGGGTTGTCGCCGTCCTCGGTGGTGACAACGCCGCCCCATGGGGTGACGGTGATGTTGTCTGGGCCGTGGAACTGCTTGATTTCCTCGGTTGGGTGGTTCGGAACAACGCCACCCATGCTGTTGTCTGCTGGGTAGTACTCCTTGAGAGTCAGGGTCTCGTCAGCGAAGGAGTAGTACATGATCATGCCGGAGTCGAGTTCGGTGATCGAAGGGTACTGATCGAGCTGCTTCTGGTTGGTGTAGGACAGGGTGAACCAGAGGCCGTTTGCATCTGGCCAGCAGCCCTCGATCTTTGGGTGAACGGTTGCGCCTGGGAACTGCGCGCGCAGGTCGGAGTTCTGTGCCTGACGGTCTTCGCCACCGTGAACCCAGGTGACTGGGTATGCCTTGCCCTTGTCAGCTTCGGTGAGCTCGGAGTAGTGGATGAGATCCTTGCCGTCCTTGACCAGCTTTGCCGCCTGCAGGATGCCGTCATTCTCGCCGAACTGCTCAGCGATACGTGCGCCGATCTTGGTGCCTTCTGGAGCGATCCAACGGTAGAAGAGGCCGCCGCCGGTGTCTTCGGTGATGTATGCCTTGGTCAGGGATGGATCAATAGCTGCACCCTCCCAAACCGCACGGCCCCATGCCTTGATTGGCATTGGGAGCTGGTCTGCGACGCCACCAGGGAAGACCTCGAACACGTAGCCGTGATCCTTCTCTGTAACGTAGGTCTTTCCATCGACGGAGGAGACAACCTCGGTACCAGCCTTGGTGGTGTCCTCTTCACATGCCAGCCAGGTTCCCCAAGGGGTTTCGCCACCTGCACAGTTGCGGATGGTGCCGGAAAGAGCGACCCACTGCTGTACGAAGTTACCCATTGCGTCAACCTCTACGTTGGTGTTGCCGCCCATGCCGGTTGCGCAACCTGCGTCGTAGATGGTTCCTTCAACCAGTGGAACTGGAACGTCGGCGTTGGAGCGGCACTCGTGGTTGCGGATCAAGATGGTGCCCGCAGCGGCTGGGATCGCGCCGGTGCCGTCCAAGTTGGATGGGATCTTGCCGACGACTGCGCCGCCCTTGTCGTCAAGCAGGTCTTCGACGCCGATGGTGGAAACGCGGTTTGCCTTGAAGCCCTTTGGAAGAGCGAGCTTCTGATCGTCGACGATGTTGTTCAGCAGTGGAGCCTTCTTGCGGCCGGAGGAGAGGCCTGGCTGGCCGAAGCCGTTGGAGGAGGACAGGGAGCTGAGGCTGGAAGCGTTAGCGTGTGCAGCGGTGCCAGCAGCGATGAAGCCGGTAGCAGCTGCAGCGCCTAGGAAAGAACGACGAGACAGGGACATTTCAGATACCTTTCAGGGAAATACAAGACTCTTTGGTCGCTCACGGTCCAGCAGAATTGCCTGTACATTGATTTTCAAAAGGGTGGCCAAATGAAAAACGATAGGTAAACATTTGGAGTGCAATTGGCAAAAACTGGATTATGCTGGCGTTTGTTGGCTTGGATCGACACGGCCTTGCGCCCGTGTCGCCCTATAATGGGGGTATTCAATTTGGGTGGCCCACGAGTGTGCTGCCCGGAGTGGGCTACTGGCGTGCGGGATCGCCGGGGCGGGACAGGGGTGATAATTCATTTCTCGCGGGTTGAGCGGTGGTCTTGTGTAGGTTTACTTGTCAACTAACCTTTGTCTCTACACGGCGATCTTTGGGAAAGTCTGTACGTAGCTATGTGGAGTGTGTAAAAATAGCACCTACCTTCGGCCGGTGCTGTGAATCACCCGCCGATGGGGAATGTACCTTGCCTCACATAAGAGAAAGGCAGTAGCTTGTGAGCACTGCAATCGACCGGTATGACAACGACCGGATAGAGAAGACAGTCGACGACGGCGGCGTCGAGCACATCGTCGGTATCCGGCCGAAGAAGGTCATCGGTACCGTTGAACGAATCGTTATTGCATTCTTCGCAATAGTCGCGGCTTTCGGATGGGCTGCTATCGCCCTCAACCGTGATGAAACAATCAACTCTGTGTGGCTCGTGTTCGCGGCCATCGGTTCCTACGTTATTGGTTTTACTCTTTATGCTCGTCTAATTGAGTACAAAGTGGTCAAGCCCGTTACCACTCGTGCGACTCCAGCCGAGTACGTCAACGATGGGTCAGACTTTGTTCCGACCGATCGCCGCGTGCTGTTCGGGCACCACTTTGCGGCTATCGCAGGTGCAGGCCCACTTGTAGGCCCGGTTATGGCAGCTCAAATGGGTTACCTCCCAGGAACCCTGTGGATTGTCTTTGGCGTGATATTCGCCGGTGCAGTGCAGGACTTTCTTGTTTTGTGGGTCTCTACGCGCCGTAAGGGCCGTTCGCTGGGGCAGATGATTCGCGACGAGGTTGGCAAGGTCGGTGGTGCGGCGGGCATCATCGCCACGATCGTCATCATGGTGATCATTATTGCTGTATTGGCGCTGATCGTCGTTAATGCTTTGGCGGATTCCCCGTGGGGCGTTTTCTCAATTTCGATGACGGTCCCGATCGCAATGTTTATGGGCGTATACCAGCGCTTCTTGCGTCCGGGTCGCGTTACAGAGGTCTCTATTATCGGAATTGTCCTGTTGCTCGCTGCGATTATCGGCGGCGGATGGGTAGCCGATACCGAATGGGGCGCGGAGATGTTCACCTGGTCAAAGGAAACGCTGGCATTCGTCATCATCGGCTACGGCATCGTTGCGGCGATTCTTCCTGTGTGGCTGCTCCTCGCTCCGCGTGACTACCTATCTACGTTTATGAAGATCGGTGTTATCGCACTTCTGGCTGTGGCAATTTTGATTGAACGCCCTGAGGTGCAAATGCCATCGGTGACCTCATTTGCGGTAAACGGCGATGGGCCCGTTTTTGCAGGCAACCTCTTCCCGTTCCTCTTCATCACGATCGCCTGTGGCGCGCTGTCGGGCTTCCACGCGCTGATTTCCTCCGGTACCACGCCGAAGCTAATTGAGAAGGAAACACAGATGCGCACCATTGGCTACGGCGGAATGATTATGGAGTCTTTCGTCGCAGTCATGGCGCTCATCACCGCGGTTGTCATCGATCGCCATAAGTACTTCGCTATGAACTCACCGGCCTCGTTGACTGGCGGGACTTCTGAGGGCGCCGCCGAATTCGTCGCCACGCTTGATTTGCCCGGTCAGCCGATTACCGCGGCCGAGCTCGACGCTGCTGCACAAACGATTGGCGAGGCAACAATCGTCTCGCGTACCGGTGGCGCGCCAACGCTTGCTTACGGCATGGCAGAAATCATGACCGATCTACTGGGTAGTCCCGCGATGCAGGCGTTCTGGTACCACTTTGCGATTATGTTCGAGGCACTGTTCATCTTGACCACTGTCGATGCGGGCACCCGCGTTGCACGCTTCATGATGACTGACACTTTGGCTAACATCCCGGGCCTGAAGAAGTTCAAGGATCCGGACTGGACACTGGGCCACTGGATTTCCACGGTCTTTGTTTGCCTGCTGTGGGGCGCCATCTTGATCATGGGTGTGACCGATCCGCTGGGTGGTATCAACGTGCTCTTCCCACTGTTTGGTATCGCGAACCAGTTGTTGGCAGCAATGGCGCTGACCCTGGTATTTGTGGTCTTCATCAAGAAGGGGCTGTACAAGTGGGCCTGGATCCCGGGTGTGCCTTTGGTCTGGGATCTGGTGATTACGATGTACGCGAGCTTCCAAAAGATCTTCCACTCCAACCCTTCCATCGGCTACTTTGCGCAGCATGCGCGCTTCAAAGATGCCAAGGCGCAGGGACTTACGGAGTTTGGCACCGCTAAGTCTGCCGAGGCGATTGATGCCGTCATCCGCAACACCATGGTGCAGGGCATCCTGTCCGTCGTGTTTGCTGTGCTTGTCTTGGTTGTCGTAGCTGCGGGCATCGCAGCCTGCATCAAGGCTGTGCGCATGCGCGCGGCCGGCGAGGAAATCCTGACCACTGAAGAACCTGATACGCCTTCGACGATGTTTGTCCCGCGCGATCTTGTGGCCACAAAGGAAGAAAAACAGCTGGCTAAAGACTTGGGAATCACTGTCGGATCCTCGGGCGAGAACTAGGGGGTGACAATCATGGTTGGTGTATTGAAGAAGAGCTTGTCTTCGGTGTCCTGGTACTTCAAGGAGCTGATGGGGGACAACGACTACGCCAAGTATTGCGCTCACCTGAGGCGGCATCACCCAGGTCAAACGCCACCGAGTGAGCGTGAATATTGGAAGGCGCGGTGGGCTAAGCAAGATGCCAACCCCGGCGCGAGGTGTTGCTAAACCGTTGCTGCTAAACCGTTGCTGTTAAACTAGGCCAAAAGACCACATGGTGAGAAAGGAATCCCACATTATGAAAATCGCGGTGATCGCCGGCGACGGTATCGGGCAAGAAATCATGACCGAGGGACTCAAAGTCCTCAATGCGGTGCGTGACGATGTCGAAACGACCGACTACGACCTCGGATCGCGCCGTTACCAGAAGAACGGCGAGCTTCTTACCGACGCTGATCTCGACAGCCTGCGCGAGCACGACGCGATTCTCTTAGGCGCTATCGGCGATCCTGCCAATGTCCCAGCTGGTGTACTGGAAATTGGTCTGCTGTTGAAGATGCGTTTCAAGCTGGACCACTTCATCAACCTGCGCCCAGCGAAGCTGTACCCAACCTCGGTCAGCCCACTGGCAAACCCAGGCGACATCGACTTTGTCGTCGTGCGCGAAGGAACCGAGGGAATGTACACCGGAAACGGCGGCACCCTGCGCCAAGGCACCCCGCACGAGGTTGCCTCCGAGGTGTCGCAGAACACCCGTTACGGCGTGGAGCGCACCGTCCGCTACGCTTTCGACCTTGCGATGCAGCGCAACAAGAAGCTCACCCTGGTGCACAAGAAGAACGTCCTCGTCAATGCCGGCGGCCTGTGGCAGAACACCGTGGATCATGTGGCCAAGGAGTTCCCTGAGGTTGAGGTGGACTACAACCACATCGATGCGGCGACCATCTACATGGTCACCGATCCCCAGCGCTACGACGTGATCGTCACCGACAACTTGTTCGGCGACATCCTCACCGACTTGGCAGGAGCTGTCACAGGTGGCGTCGGTCTAGCATCGTCCGGCAACATCGACGCATCGCGCACCAACCCTTCGATGTTTGAACCAGTGCACGGCTCTGCGCCTGACATCGCTGGCAAGGGCATTGCAGACCCTACCGCGATGATCCTCTCCGTCGCGATGATGTTGCGCTGGCTTGGCGACGAAGCCAATGCCGTTCGCATCGAAGATGCCGTCGCGGCCGATGTTTCTGCACGTACCGAGACCGCAGTGGTGACCTCGGAAGTGGGCGATCGCATCGTCGCCGCTTTGCAGTAAACTATGAAGCATTGCTAATCAATGCGTCCCCGTCAAGTGTCTATGCGGGGACGCATTTCTTCCCTCTGCTGAAAGGACTTCCGTGCGACGCTCAAAACTTCTCGTCACATCGGCCGTAGCCACACTCGTATTGACCATGACCGCATGTGGCGAAGCAGGGCCACGCACAGACCAGCCCGCCGCAAACGGTGCCTCCGAGGCTGAACTCCCAGCCCTTGAAACTGACGGTCCCGAGGTCATCGCCGACGCAAACGGCACAGGAATTGAAGTCTCGCAGTTGCTTTTCGACGAATCCGACGCCGTTGTCATTGCATCGGAATCCGAGGAAGACCAACGTCGCGGTGCAACCCTTGCGGTGGAACTCGGTGCTCCGCTGTTGACCCGGGTCGCCGGTGCAGAAGCCTTGGTGGACAAAGAAGTCGAACGCCTCGGTGCAAAGGACATCCACGAGGTGCCCAGCGACGATCAGAAAGTGACAGAGACTGAACCCGTCGTCGACAAGCAAGACAGTCTTGCGGCAGCGGTCGCGGAGCTGGAGCCAGGAGAGGAAGCCACGCTGCAGCTGCCACCATTTTTCGCTACCAACGAGACCTCGCTGGCGGCGGTAGCAACGGCGCGTGCTGCGGGCGCTGAGATTCAGGTGCTTGATGTTGCCGATCCACGACTGACCTCAGAGTCAATGCAGACCGTGGCGGAGCAGGACACTTTAGCGCTTGGTGAGCAGTTCGGTAGTTCGGAGGAATTTGCTGATCGCGTGGAGTTGGCAAGCAATGGGGAATTGCCAGGTGGTGGGGGGCTGGTCTTCCCTGGGCGTCGCATGGTGGCGCTTTATGGGCACCCGTCAGGCGGGGCGTTAGGAATGCTGGGCGAGCAGTCGCCGGAGGATTCCGTGGCGCGTCTGCAAGGCTTCATCGATGAGTACCAGCCGCTTGAAGACCAACCGGTGCTGCCGGCATTCGAGATTATCGCGACTGTGGCCAGTGAGTTTCCCGGTGATGATGGTGACTTTTCCAACGAAGCCACCATCGAAGAATTGTTACCATTAGTCGATGCAATCACCGAGGCTGGCGGGTATGCATTCTTGGATCTCCAGCCTGGCCGGGCGAACTTTCTGGATCAGGCGAAACGCTACGAGGAGCTGCTGAAGCGCCCGAACGTTGGCCTCGCTTTGGATCCCGAGTGGAACATCGGGCCCAATGAAATGCCGATGCAACGAGTGGGGTCAGCAGAAGCGCACGAGATCAACGAGGTAGCCGACTGGCTGGCGCAACTCACCAGGGACAACAACCTGCCGCAAAAGGGTTTGATTTTGCACCAGTTCCAGCTGCAGATGCTGCGCGATCGTGAGCAAATCAACACCGATCACCCCGAGTTGGCATTCATTTTGCATGCGGACGGCCACGGAGTGGAAAAGGACAAATTTGCCACGTGGGATGTCATGCGCAAGGATCTCAGCCCTGACTACTTCATGGCGTGGAAGAACTTCGAAGACGAGGATCTGCCGATGTTTACACCGCAGGAGACCTACGAGAAGGTAGACCCGCGTCCGTGGTTCGTTTCCTACCAATAGGAGAGTTGCACGTCATATCCCAGAAAGTCTGTTGTGTGGGACACAGTTGCGCTACTGTGTCCTCATGACTGTTGAACTCGACGAGGTCCGCTCATTCCTCGCCGAACATGAGCCCTTTGCCCACCTCCCCGACGCCACCCTCGACGCGCTGCCAGCAAAGCTTAAGATGACATACGTTCGTCGCGGCGAAGAACTCCTACGCATGGGTGAAGTCAACGACACGCTTTACATCATCCGCTCCGGTGCCGTGGACGTTGTCGCAGAGGGCGACATGCTGATCGACCGCCGCGAGACCGGTCGTAACTTCGGCTACTCCACGCTGGTGGGAGAGCCTGAATCCTCGTACCGCATGGTGGCGGTGGAGGATTCTCTTCTTCTGTGCATGCCGCGCGCGGTCTTCACCGAGCTGGTCGCCGAAAATCCCGACATCGCGCGGTTTTTCTCTACGCAGTCACAACGCGTGCGTTCCGCGGCGAAGGAACTTTCCGACGACACGTCGGCGGATGCGCTGCGGACCCGTGTTGAGGAGCTCGTCGACAAGCGTCATGTTGCTCAACTCGGCCCCGAAGCAACGATCCGCGAGGCCGCCCAGAAAATGACAGAGGACCGCTCAACGGTGCTACTGATCGTCGATGCGGGGCTCAAGGGCATCGTGACGGACACCGACATGCGCAAGCGAGTCGTTGCTGCCGGCACGGATACTTCGGCGCCGGTAACAGACATCATGACGCCGGAGCCGCGCACCATCGCACCAGACATGCTGGCCTTCGAGGCGATGCTTGCCATGAGTGAACTAGGTATCCACCACCTGCCGGTGATGGAGGGCGAGCGCGTGGTGGGAGTGCTCAACAGCAGTGACATCTTGGCCCAGCTGCAAAGTGACCCGATCTACCTCACCGCCGATCTCGCTCATAGCTCCGCTGAAGAGCTTGAAGGAGCTTATCGACGAGCCGCCGAGGTTGCAGTCCGATTCCTCGACCGTGGGGCATCTGCCTCGGAAGCTGCGAAGCTGTTGAGCTCTGTGGCGGACACGATCGCAGCGCGCTTGTTTGTCCTTGCAGAAGAGAAGTATGGCCCAGCACCAGTGCCATACGCGTTTGTCGCGGTGGGCTCCCAGGCGCGTCGCGAGATGGGGCCTGCTTCCGACCAAGACAACGCGCTGGTACTTGCCGATTCCTTCGACCCAGCGCAACACGATGAGTACTTCGCGCAGATCACAGAGTTCGTGTGCCAAGGACTACACCGCGCTGGTCAGGTGCTGTGTCCTGGGGACATGATGGCATCGAACCCGGAATGGCGCATGACGGTGTCGCAGTGGCACAGCACCTTTCACAATTGGATCACCGCTCCGGAAGCTGAGGCACTGCTTAACGCGCAGATCTTCTTCGATTTCCGCCTGATTTACGGTGAGCAGTCGCTGGCCGATGTGGTGCATGAGCAGGCCGTGATGCACGCTAAGGGCTCACGGCGTTTGCACGCGCACCTCGCGGCGCTGGCTGCGCGGCGAGAGCCTCCGATTGGGTTCTTCCGCGGGTTCGTTGTCGAGCGCTCCGGTGACTACGCGGACACCCTAGACATCAAGAAGGGAGGCACCGCGGCTGTCGTGCAAATGGCGCGGTTGTATGCGATCTCGGCAGGAGTTCCTGAAGTGGATACTCGCTCGCGCATTCAAGCTAGCGCTGGGAAGAGCATTTCGATCAAGGGAGCGGAGGATCTGCTCGACGCCTTTGACTATTTGCAAAACATTGCGGTCAGGCAACAAGCACAGCAGATGCGTCGCGGGGAAGAGCCGAATTACCACATCGACCCGAAGGCACTGCCGTCGATGGAACGCGACAGCCTGCGTGACGCATTCGGCGTGATCAAGGGCTTGCAGAGCGCATTGGCATCGAAGTACCCAGTCAGGACGATCTAGGATGTTCGGGCTGTTTGGCGGGGCTCGTCGTGAAGTATCTGAGGGCCAGCTCCTTGCGATCGACGTGGAGACCACGGGGCTTTCGCCGAAGAAGGACCAACTGGTGTCGGTGGGCTATGTGCCGGTCAACGGGCGTGAAATTGACTTGTCGGGTGCGGGTTACTTTGTGTTGGCGGGGGCAACCGTAGGTAATTCGGCCACCGTGCACGGCGTGACCGACGACATTGTGGCGAAAGAGGGAGTTGAACCTGCTCTCGTCCTCGATGCAGTAGTAGAAGCTCTCGAAGGCAGGAAGCTGCTTGCACACTTTGCCCAGATCGAGACCGGGTTTTTGGACCATCTACACAAGACGGTTCGAGGGTCGGGCTGGAAATTCCGGGAGCATGAGATCGCCGACACGATGACGATGGAGCGCCGTCACATGGAGCGGATGGGCACCTACCCGCGCGGTGAAGATCTGCGGTTGGCGCGAGTGCGTCGTCGCTACGGCTTGCCCAACTACGGGAACCATAATGCGCTGACTGATGCGATTGCGTGTGCTGAAGTGTACCTAGCACTGACAGCCGAATAATCAGTGATGTAGGCTTCATCACATGCGCTTTGGACGAATTGCAACACCGGAAGGCATGACCTTCGCGGTAATCGACGACGAGGGAACCACCGCGAAGCAGATCGCGGGAACTCCTTTTACTGAACCTGAATACACCGGCAAGGAATGGCCACTCGAAGACGTGCGACTCTTGGCGCCGATGCTGCCAAGCAAGGTTGTAGCGATTGGTCGTAACTACGCCGACCACGTAGCCGAGGTGTTCAAGCAGTCTGCTGAGCACCTGCCACCGACTCTGTTTCTTAAGCCACCAACATCTGTCATCGGACCTGGCGCTGCGATCAAGATCCCAGAGTTTGCCACCAAGGTCGAGTTCGAAGGCGAGCTGGCGCTGGTCGTCGGCCAACCTTGCAAGAACGTCAAGGCTGAGGACTGGAAATCCGTTATTCGCGGCGTGACCATCGTCAACGACGTGTCTTCCCGTGACCTGCAGTTTGCCGACGGTCAGTGGGCGCGCGCGAAGGGTATCGACACCTTCTGCCCGCTCGGCCCATGGATTGAGACCGACCTGGACAAGTTCGAGCTGGACAACCTGCCAATCAAGGCACACCTGACCCACGAGGGCACGACCGAGACCAAGCAGGACTCCAACTCCAACCAGATGATCATGAAGTTCGGCGAGATCATCGAGTTCATCACCGCATCCATGACACTGCTCCCAGGCGACGTCATCTGCACCGGCTCCCCGGCGGGCACCGAGGCAATGGCACCGGGCGACTTCATCGAGGTGGAAATCCCGGGTATTGGCAAGCTGGGCAACCCAGTCGAGCGTGCCTAAAAACTAGAGCATCTGAGACTACAGGCCGAGCGCGCGCATGATTGTGCGCAGCTTGGCCGTTGTTTCTTCCAGCTCGCTTTCGGGGTCGGAATCAGCAACCAGGCCGCCGCCGGCCCACGCGCGCGCCATGGTTCCAGCTCCATCGACTTCGGCACAGCGGATCGCGACCATGTATTCGCCGTCGCCGGAGGAATCACACCAGCCGACAGTGCCCGCGTAGAAGCAGCGATCGGATTCGGCGGTGACGATGAGCGCCTCGGCAGCATCAGTCGGCGTGCCGCAGACAGCCGGGGTGGGGTAGAGCATCGCCGCAAGCTCCAGCGCGTTCGGCGCAGGGTCTTTGAGCACGCCCTCAATCGGGGTGGCCAGGTGCCACATCTCGTTGGTCTTATCTAGGATCGGCTGGTCAGAGATGCTTAACGACGAACACAGCGGCGCCAAGATCTGGCGAATGTGTTCGACCACATACGCGTGTTCCTCGTGGTCCTTTGCTGAGGAGGCGAGTGCTTGGCCGGCCGCCTCGTCAGCGGCCTTATCGTAAAAATTACGCGGTGCAGAACCAGCGAGCGGGTAGGAAGTGACCTTGTTTCCTTGGCGGCGCACCAGCACCTCGGGGCTGGAACCGACCAGCATGTGGCCTAGTTTTCCGGCAGGAGTGAGGTCCGCAATGAAACCGTCGCGGGTATAGGAAAGATCGATCAGACGAGCTGCGACCAGGCGCGGATCGACAGGCGGGTCGAACTCGATGTCCACCGCCCGCGCAAGTACAACCTTGTCCAAGACGGAGCTCCGGATAGTTTCCACTGCGGCTTCCACACGGCGCAGGTGCTCAGAAGGCTCCGGATCAAAGCCCCACACTTTGGCGTTGAGCTTTGAGCCTTCCCCGATGCGGTAGTACGGGTGAGGCTCCAGGGCGGAAGGTTCGCGGATAATGTTGTGCGGAACGGTCAAAGCTGCTGCTGCGTCGCGGTCGAAGGGGAGAGCGCCCACGACCATGTCTACGTCGCCCGTGTCCAGAGCCTCAACAGCCTGCCACACATCAAGAAATGACCCTAGCGAGCCTTGGGTGCGCACGGAGCCGTGCGCGCGCGACAGAAGGAAGTCGGGCGCGGTTGACGGTCTGTTGGCACACATGGAAGCCGATTCTAGCCCTACGGATTTCCGCGTTATCAATACGGGGCACGTTCGTGTGGCCCGCAGGATAGTGACTAGCTTCGGTTGGTCGCCGTAGCATCGCTCGCTTATCGACGACCCGTCCTGTCCAAGTTGTAACATGGCGTACATGACTGATGTACGCGTACGATTCTGCCCATCGCCTACCGGCACGCCGCACGTAGGTATGGTGCGCACGGCACTGTTCAATTGGGCTTACGCCCGCCACACCAACGGCAAGCTCATCTTCCGAATCGAAGATACCGATGCTGCCCGTGACTCCGAAGAGTCCTACGCGGCGATCGTCGAATCGCTGCGCTGGCTCGGCATGGACTGGGACGAAGGCGTGGAGACTGGTGGTCCACACGAGCCGTACCGCCAGTCGCAGCGCATGGACATCTACGCAGACATCCTGCAGAAGCTGATCGACGCAGGCGAGGTGTACCCGGCGTACTCCACCAACGAAGAGGTTGTGGAGCGACACAAGGCAGCAGGGCGTGACCCGCAGCTTGGCTACGACAACTTCGACCGTGACCTCACCGACGAGCAGATTGCTGCGTTCGAGGCCGAGGGGCGCAAGCCAGTGTGGCGCCTGCGCATGCCGAACAAGGTGTGGAAGTGGACCGACCTGGTCCGTGGCGAGATGGAGTTCAAGCCAGAAACCCAGCCGGATTATGTTGTCGCGCGCTCTAACGGTGCGCCACTGTACACGCTGGTCAATCCAGTCGACGACGCGCTGATGCAGGTGACCCACGTCTTGCGCGGAGAGGATCTGTTGTCTTCGACCCCGCGCCAGCTCGCGCTGTACGAAGCGCTTCAGCGCATCGGTGTCACCGACTTCACTCCGGAGTTCGGCCACCTGCCATTCGTGCTCGGCCAGGGCAACAAGAAGCTGTCCAAGCGTGACCCAGAGTCCAACCTATTCAACCACCGCGACAACGGCATCATCCCGGAGGGCATGCTCAACTACCTGGCGCTTTTGGGCTGGTCACTGTCGTCAGATCAAGACATCTTTACTGTCGACGAGTTCACCGCTGCCTTCGACGTCGCCGATGTCCTGGGTAACCCAGCGCGCTTTGACCAGAAGAAGCTAGAGGCGATCAACGCTGACCACATCCGCATGCTGGAACCAGAGGACTTTAAGAACCGGCTGCGTGCATACCTCACTGAATACACTGACTTCCCGCAGGACTACCCGGAGGAGAAGTTTGCGGTGGCAGCTGATCTGGTGCAGACGCGCATCAAGACGCTGTCGGATGCCTACGGCCTGCTCAAGTTCTTGGTCACTGCCGACGAAGACATCGTCCTCGACGAGAAGGCTGCGAAGAAGAACCTCAAAGAAGCTGCCATTCAGCCGCTCGAGGCGGGCATCGCCGCACTGGAGGGGATCGGGGAGTGGACCACTGAAGCGATCGAGGCTGCGCTATCCAAGGCGCTCATCGAAGAGCTGGAGCTTAAGCCACGCGTTGCTTACGGCGCTTTGCGCGTAGGTATCTCCGGTGAGGCGATCTCGCCGCCACTGTTCGAGTCGATGGAGCTGCTGGGACGCGAATCCACCCTTGCTCGCCTTCGCGCGACTCGTGAGCAGACTCCTTATGTAGCTCAAGCATAAAATGAATTACAGCGAGGTCATTTGGGCGGTGTGACCAGCCGATTTGGCCTCGTATGGGTTCTCTGGTTATAGTTATCAACGTTGTTCAGAGCAGCTCGGCTGCTAAGAAAAACAATGGCCTATGGTGTAATTGGCAACACTACGGTTTCTGGTACCGTCATTCTAGGTTCGAGTCCTGGTAGGCCAGCAGCAGAGAAATCTGCAAGTTCTATGCCCCGTTCGTCTAGCGGCCTAGGACGCCGCCCTCTCACGGCGGTAACACGGGTTCAAATCCCGTACGGGGTACCAAGCAAGGCAGTCAGCGAGTTTCGCTGGCTGCCTTTTTGCGTTCCGATTTTGACTTATGGAGTTTTGGGGCCTCAGGGAAATACCCATTTAGGGGGGGGGCTTCCTGCATGGCTCCTATTTCCCCAGGTAGTTCCCCTATCGCTGGAAGCGGGGTCAGCACATCGGGATGAACGCGTTTTCCTATTGGGCTTATAGCTTCTCGATACAAATGTGAAGAAGTATTAGGGGTCGGCCGGTATCGTTCGAGTTGTACACAGTATGTCTATACAAGAGGAGTCTAATAGTGAAGAAGAGTATCCGGAGAATTGCTGCCTCCGCCGTCGCGGCATCTGTCTTGTTCGGTTCTTTCGTCCCAGCTGCCCAGGCACAGTCCTCGGCGGGCTTCCTTGAGTCGCTCATTGGGTCGGAGATGTCGTCGACAAGCGAGCCAGCTCGAGTGGATGGTCCATTCACCACCAATATTGAAGATGCAACGCTGGAGAATGAGAACTTCCGTACCGAACTGTGGACTGGTGAGTTCCTGCAGGTCACTTTGATGGAGATCCCTGTCGGTGGCGATATTGGTCTGGAACTCCACGATGACACCGACCAGTTCATTCGCCTGGAGCAGGGCAACGCTCGCGTAGAGATGGGCCCTACTAAGGATGAGGTCACTTTTACTAAGGACATCGCCGCTGAGGACGTAGTGCTCGTGCCTCGCGGGGAATGGCACAACGTAATCAATACCGGTGAAGTGCCACTGAAGATTTACACAATCTATGCGCCTCCACATCACCCAAAGGGCACCGTTCACGAGACTCAGGCGGATGCGCTCGCTGACGAGCACTAGTTCCCAGAGCAAGTCCTACAATGACCACGTCTTTTGGCGTGGTCATTGGTAATTCCACGATTGATTGCTATGTAGCGCGGAAGTTCTCAAAGTCCAGCACGTAAGCAGTGGCCTCGGGCGACGGAAAGTGCGAGCTATTGTCGACGATTTCAAAGTGGAGATTGGAGTTGCTGGTGTCGTCGATTAGCTTTGCTACCTCTGCAGTGGAGGTCACTAGGTCTTTGTCGCCTTGGACGATGTAGTAGGGGACTTGAACCTCCTTGAGCTGTGGGCGAATGTCAACGCGCAGCAGTTCTTCGAGTGGCTCATGCTTTCCGGTGTAGCTGTTTTTGAATAGTGCTGTGAAGTCGCCAATTGAGTAGTCGGGGCTGATGAGCGAGCCCAGGATGGGGTCAAGGAAGTCGGTAAGTCTGGAGCCTTCGGCGTAGAAGCCCTCGGTACGTTTCATCAGCATCGGGGAGATAATCTCCACGTCCCTGGCGGTGTACGTCTCCTTTGCTTTGACGGATTCCAATTGCATCCGCTCCTTCTTCGACAGCTCGGCAGCGTCGAGGGCGCGGAGTGTCTCGTCGTTAATAAAGAGCTGGTGGGTGATCTGGCCGTAGACGACGACCTCGTCGATAAGCTCTGGTTTTTCGGTGGCCACGTTGGCGGCCAGGACCGAGCCCCATGACATGCCAAAGACGGTGAGTCGGTTTTCGGGGAAGTCTTTTTTCAGCTCGACGATGAGATCTACAGCCATCTGGGAGATGGTGTCCAAGTTGATGTCGTCTAGATTGCCAGGATCGTTTACTCCCGAGCCGTACTGGTCCCAAGTGACCAGGATGTTGGCTTCGGCCACCTCTGGCAGCATTCCGCGACTGCCAACGTTGTAGGGGAGCGGGGAGCCGGGTCCGCCGTGGAAGTAGACAACCAACGGAGCAGAGGAGTCGGCGCCGTCAAGCATGACCTTTTGGGGGATGCCGCCCAAGGTGTACTCGCGAATCTCAGAGATCGAATGGGATTGGATCACCTTGTTTCGGCTGTGGTTGATTACGGCGAGCTTCCCGCCTGCAAAAGCCACGACGACGACCACGGGGAAGAGGATGATGAGGGCGATGATTTTCCACGCGCCCAATCGGCGTCGCGGGCTCAACGGTTTAGATTGTGGCGTCATGATGGCGAACCCTGCTTAGTGGGCTTATCGCTGGTTGCGAGGTGGAAATACTCAATTAGTATCTGCTTCAAGTGTACGTCGGCTGGTGCCGGGGCGCCGGGGATCGCGAGGAAAACTCTAGTTCCCGCGCAGTTAACCTGGTGTTCACCCCAGACCGGTTGATCCGATATCTGTGTTGTCAACGGTGTTCATGTGACTCGGGGTTATAACCAGTGAATGATTCGTCGTTAAGCTATTTTTCGTGCCTTGTGCACCATAGACTCAGAAGTACGAAATCGAAGCCACTCGCAAAACTAGTAAGGAACGCGGGATGAGCAGAGAATTCGTGAAGACTGAACCGTAACGCAGAAGGGAGAATGGATGGCAGTAAATGGCACCGATCATTTCAGCCAGACTGATCTGCCGGTGCGCTTCGGATCAATCGCGGCATAGCCAGAATCTAGGACTTCCCAATCGCCAGTGATGCGAGAAGCCAAGGAGCTACACCCGAAACGTCTCGACCAGCATCAGTTGCCGAAATCCTCAGGGACCTGATTGCTTTGTATTGAAGCCTCGCGCGTCAACCAAATAATAAAAGCGGACGTAGCTACGAGTAAGCACCAACTCGGGCTAGAGAGACTTCCGCACGATGACCAGCAGCTCAATAGAACGTAATCAACCCTAGGTTGGTTCAGAAGGGCCACCCCTCGCACTTCCGGTGAGGGGCGGTCCTTTCGCTACTGGTGCGCAAACTTGGACCAGAGATTAGATTCATAGCAATGACGCAACGGCTTAAAGTCGCTCACTTTGTTGATAATTACGGCCCAGGCTCGAACGGGTTGATGTTCGCGGTACAACAGCTCGAAGGGGATTTACTAGCCCGCGGGCACCAAGTGGTAGTTGTGGCTCCTGCGGCCAAAGGTCCGAATCCGCACCAGGGACATCCAGAGCGCACCGAGATTCGCATGCCCTCGGTGTGGGTGCCACGGATGCCCACACGTGTGGCATCCGGAAGGCACTTCAAACGCACCATCAAGCGTGTAGCAAAGCTTGAACCCAACGTGATCCACGTGCATGGGCTTGGCCCGCTCGGCGTATTGGGTTTATGGGTCGCGCTGCGATTAGACATCCCGCTTCTGGTCACCTGGCACACCGACTTCGATGCGTATGCGCGGCACTATCCAAGGACGATCCCGTTTCTCAAGGGCGTTGTGGAGATCTTTGCCCGGCTTAACCGGTCAGAGATTTTCGATGCAGAGTCCCGAAAGACCGACCGCCTTGAGCTGGGGGAGAACTCCTCGCTGCTCGGACTGATGCGGAGAATGCTGACTGAGGCAGATCTTGTCACCGCGCCATCGCCCAAGACAGTCAAACGGGCGCTCATGCTCGCACCGGATGCCAAGGTGCTGTGCGTGCCCAATGGGGTCGATCCGCTGCCTGTTAGCGAGCCTCCCATCGAACGTGGCCACGGCCCGCTCATCATGTACGCAGGCCGCATCGCTCCGGAAAAGGGACTGACTCTCTTGTGCGACGCGTTCGAGCTGGTCGCCGAGGCGATTCCCGACGCGCAGCTGATGATTGTCGGGGACTGGACTCGCTATAAGAAGATCCGCAAACGCCTCGAGGAACTCCGAGCCGGCCATAACGTGTTACTGCCCGGGGAGCAGCCGCGCGAGTCGCTGGGCGCGTTCTACGGCATGGCAGACATCTTCGCGTTTCCGTCTACTACTGACACCCAGGCGCTGGTGCTCCACGAAGCAGCGCTGGCAGGATTGCCGATTGTCACCGCTGATCCCGAGCTTGATCTAGTTATCGACCCCGGTGTTAACGGACTAATCGCCAACGATGGCCCCGTAGCATTTGCCGCCGCTTTGCTTCGGGTGATCAACCAGCTTGACGACGACACCTGGCGCACACGTGCCGCCGCGCGCTCCATCGAGCTGGCCAGTCAGTGGTCAGTGGAATCGCAGGCAGAAGAAATAATCAGGCTCTATCAGGGGTTGGCCGCGGGGCGGGAGTAGGTAGGCTCCAGCGCCCCGAGGAAGATGGCGACGAAGACCAATTGCAATAGTCCTATGCCTCCCCATAATGCGTGCGCCCAGTTGAAGCTGTTAAGCACGAGGCACTCACCGAAGACCCAACACATCATGACGAACCCCGCAACGAGGTGGGCGAGCGCGCGCCACTGTGGTTTGACTCGCTCAATGATGATGGCGGCCCATTGCGGACCGCCGACGATTACGCCGAGGAGGAATCCCGCTAGGATCTGCTGGCCCGCAAACGGTGTGGGGTCAAGCGTGGAATCGTAAATATGCGGGACAAACCACAACGTCACCCACCCAATGACAGTTGAGATCGCCTGAAACCAAGCGAGAACGGTGAGCGTGATCTTCGCCGATTGCTTCATGGTTCAAGTGTAGATCGTGCAGCGGTCCGGGTGCTGATGAAAGTGCGTGAAAAGGGGTGGATGAGCAGGTGATTTGTGAAACACGCCGTGCGTCATCTACTGTTAGCAAGTCGCAAACGCGAGCATCATGCCCCGTTCGTCTAGCGGCCTAGGACGTCGCCCTCTCACGGCGGTAACACGGGTTCAAATCCCGTACGGGGTACCACTTCGTGGTTACACACACCACGTGCAAAATTAAATGAGGCAGTCAGTGGAGTTTCACTGGCTGCCTCGTTTGTTTTTGTAGAAACGGGGGAGATCGGGGTTAGTTCTGTCGCTGGTGCGGCTTCCGGGAAAGGTTCGTCAGGGTGTGGCTCGATGGCGAGGTTGTGTTTGAGCTCGCAGTTGTCGGCGTAGATAGTGTTGGTGGAGCGGAAGGTTAGAATCCACTCGTTGGCGTGACCGTGCATGTGGTGGCCGTTCTGGTCGTGATGGACGTAGATCTTGTTGAAGAAGAGGTTGTTGAGCAGTTTCTTTTGGTGAGGCTCGGCTCGTTTGTAGAGGCCGTGGCAGCTAGCTCCGAGCTTGACCGCTAGGTCAATAAGGTCGGTGTGTTCTGCGTAGGTTTCTTCAGTTCGCTGGAGCGAGGCACTGACCACTTCTAGTTCTACCTCGAGGGCTTTTTGCTCCTTGGCCATGGCTTTAGGGGAGATGGCTTCGGCGTAGAACAGCTCAAACAACTTGGCTTGACGGTCCTCGATCTGCCGTTTCTTAGCCTGGAGCATGGTCTTTTCTTCGATCTGGTCCTGGTGGAAGGTCTTGATCTCCTGCTTGACATGTCTGGAAAGGTCATCGATCAGGGACTGCGGTAGTTCGATCCGCCGGTACAGCTCTTGGACTGAGTCCTCGCAATATTCCAGGGGAACAGCGGACATGTCGCAGTTGGTGCGCTTGGACAGTCTGCCGTTGCAGACGAAGTATTCGTATTGTCTGCCACTGCGGGAGGTGGGTTTTTGTAAGATCAGGCGTTGGCCGCAGTGTCCGCACCAGAGGGTCGCTTTGAGGTAGTGGTCGTGTTTGACGTGCCGTTCGCCCGTGCGTCTGGATTTGAGCAATGTTTGTACTCGGTTGAAGGTCTCTTGGTTGACCAGTGGTTGGTGGTTGCCGGGATATTCCACGCCTTTGTAGGTGACGATGCCGAGGTAGTACTTGTTGGTCAGGAAGCGTTGGACGTGGTTGCCCCACAGTGGTTTAGCGGGCTTGGCCTTGGTTGGTACGGACAGTAGGCCTCGCGCGGTTAAAGCGTGGGCCAGGTTGAGTACCGAGATGTCTCCTTTGGCATAGCGCTTGAACGCCCACTGGATGTGGGGTGCTCGCTCGAGGTCTATCTCTACGGTTCGGACTTCGGACCCGTTGACGGTTTGACGAATGTTGAGATACCCAATGGGGGCTCGGCCTGGTGTGCCACCGAGGCGGGCCTTCTCGTCCGTGCCTTTGGTTACCTCGTTGGCCAGGTTGTTGGAGTAGAACTCGGCGATGGAACTCATGATGCCGTGCATCAGCATGCCACCAGGTGTCTGGTCGATGTTTTCCGAGGTGGAGACTAGCCGAATGCCATACTCTTTGAACTTGTTGGTGATGGCTACATCGTCGGCCCGGTTGCGGGCCAGGCGGTCCAATTTGTGGACGATAATGAGGCGGCCTGGGTTGGTCGGAGACTAGGTTTTACCCTAGGAGGACGATCAGCATCATGGCACGGCCCAGCAAGTACGACACCGCCACCCAACAACGCGCGGTACGCATGTACTTCGAACGTCTCGAAGACGGCGACATCTCCAAAGCAGCCGCCCGCCGAGAAATCGGCGAACTACTCGGCGTAAAGGAATCCACCCTGCGCAACTGGATCCGAAAACAGGAAAAGCAGGAACAAGCACCCCAGCCCGGCTCCCTGTCCTACGAGCAGCTCCAGGCTGCCTACGAGGAGCAGGCCAAGGAAGTCGCCAAACTGCGACGAGCCAATGACATCCTCAAGACGGCGTCAGCTTTTTTCGCCCAGGCGGAG
Organism: Corynebacterium breve; assembly: GCF_030252165.1. NCBI lineage: Bacteria > Bacillati > Actinomycetota > Actinomycetes > Mycobacteriales > Corynebacteriaceae > Corynebacterium > Corynebacterium breve. Next base: position 966,948 of record NZ_CP126969.1, read on the forward strand.
CTCGACCGCAAACTTCGGTAGTCGTGGATTTCATCCGCACCTACCGGAACCGCTTCGGGGTCTGGCCAATCTGCGAAACCTTGACTGCCCACGGCATCGCGATTGCCCCGAGCACCTTCTAGGCGCACCAGTCCCGCGGCTTCGTCCCCACCGGAGCCGAACTCGACGAAGCGTACGCCGCCCACCGCATCTACCGACTGTGGGAGGAAAACCGCAAGGTCTATGGCCGGCGCAAGCTCTGGAAAGCAGCCTTCCGTGACGGCATGCTTATTGGTCGTGACCAGGTGGAACGGCTGATGAAGATCACCGGCCTCCGCGGTGTGTCCCGCGGGATGCACCGCAAGAAGACGACCGTGGCCAATCCTGCGCACCGCCGGCACCCGGACCGAATAGGCCGTCGGTGGAGGTATCCGTCGCATCCGGATCAGTGGTGGATCGCGGACTTCACCTACGCCTGGACCAGGGAGGGATTCTGCTACGTCGCCTTCATCGTCGACGCCTACTCGCGGCAGGTCCTCGGCTGGGTCGTCACCACGGTGATGGACACCAGGATGGTGCTCATGGCCCTGGAACACGCGTTGTTCAGTCGCAGACGCACCCGCATGGATTTCACCGCCACCGGCATCGTCCATTACTCGGACGCCGGGGCGCAATACACCTCGCTGGCGTTCACCGACGCGCTGGCAGACGCCGGACTCCAGGGCTCGATCGGCTCGGTCGGTGATGCTCTGGACAACGCGATGATGGAGTCGACGATCGGGCTGTACAAGACTGAGCTCATCGACGTCGATCCCGCACGCACATGGAGGGATGCCCGGGAGGTCGAAACGGAAACGGCCTCGTGGGTCTACTGGTACAATCACCAGCGTCTGCACTCGTCGATCGGTGACGTTCCCCCGATCGAATACGAGCAGGACTACGAGGAATTCAACACCACCCGAAAAGCCCAGTAAGGCTTTTACCCGTAGTCTCCGAAAAACTCAGGCCGATTCAGAATGGGGTCAGATTGATTCCGGTATAAGCAGAGCACTCGACGGTGACGCCAGCGGTCTTGAGCGAAGCCTGGAACTCGTCTCAATCCTTGTTACTGATTGTGGCCCTGAGAATGCCTACCCCGAGGGAATCAACTAGATTTCCTAGCCGACGCGGTGCTGCACTTTGATAGTGCGGCACCGCTTCTTTTCGGGCAGGTGGGATTGGGTGTTTGTGACGATGGTGTCAGTTCAAACGAACGATCGCGGCTCGCACGGGGCCATGAACCACCGAGTCCAAGGATGACACCATGGCCACCGCCACTGCCCTGCGAGTAGGGGACGTTCTGCCCGCGCTGAAAACCATGAAGTACCTCTTTAAACCGTAAAGGTGCCGAGGCTACCGCGCCCATGCCAATGAGACTCCCGAGCTAGGCATTTGTATTTCAAGCCCCCACACTGTGAAGCGTAGGGGCTTGTCTGCGTACCTGCCATACGCGAACCCAAGGTCGGGCCGTCCGCCGTCCATCTGGTAGAGCCTTTATGGCGAGGTGCCTGAGCGTTCCGATAGTGAAGGATCTGCATCTAGGTTCGCCGACATGGCTGGCACATTGCCAGTAGTCGGCTCGCGCCGGAACGCTGGTAGTACTTAGGTTGCTGCGTGAGCCTCGCTTTGCTTAAGCCATTCCTGGTAGCTCGGAACGACTACAAAACCTACAAACATGCAGGCCGGAAAAATTAGCATTGACAAAGAGAGTTTATTGAGCAGGACGACTGCAACAAAGATGACCGTGAAAGACACTATGGATACGCGATTTAGCTCCACGGGGGAGCGCTTACGCCTAAACATAGCCACGATGACGGTGGCAACAATAGCCACCAAGATCAACAGCAGACTGTTGATAACAAGCTGAGTCGTGTTTGTGTTGATACTTTCGACAAGTTGGTTAGCCGCATTCGTTGCTGTGGATAGTGCGTAGAAGACGGACAAGCCGAAAGTGAAAGCATATCTATTATTAATCATGCACACCCATTGGTATATTCATCTGGAGTAACACCGATAACACCCGATCCTGCTCCAATATAGCCGACTTTCAACTGGGCGCCCTTATTGCCGGCTACCGCCCGCGTCGCTGTTTCGGTGACGTGGATTGAGTTCTTCACCCACCATGCCGCGATGGCAGGGCCGAACGGTGCCGGAACCGCTAGCCAAAAAGGACCAACTGCAGCTGCGGCAGCGCCGCCGGCAGCCAATTTGCGGGTCTCTTCCTTACTGAAATACACATGTCCTGAAACAACCCCCCCATGTCCAGCGTGGGTCGACTGTGATCGGATAGACGGCTGATTCGTCCTTCTCCACATACTGAGTTAGTGTTTTTCCATCGGTAGTGAACCATGTGTTCACAGCGTTCCCGTTGGCATCTTTAGCCCACGGATCGGAAATGCGGATAGTGATCTGTCCATCCTGCTCTACGAAGAAGAATCCATCGCGCTCAACGATGATCGCCCCGTCGGGAAGACCGAGGTCAAAAGTTCTAATGTGAGAAGACTCTGGGGAGTCGATAGTGAACACTGTCTGTTGTCCGCCTGCCACAGGGATTGTTTCAGCGTTACCTTGATCATCGTCAGGCGTAACACTTGGGGCGTGATTGCCACTTGCATCTGTATCTAGTGAGGAGATGTCGGCAGGTGAGGTGATGACTGTTCCGTTTGCCTGTTGGGACACCACGGGGGTGTCTGCAGACGCGTCAGGAATTATAGTGGCGAAAGCCACCGCGGTGGCAAGTAATGGTGTGAGGAACTTTCGGCTCTTCTGAATCATAGAATTACTCCGTATGTGAGGGAACTATGACAAGGCTCAGAGTATTCTGCAAGGTGGTTTTGTGGGCGTGTCCAGGTGTTTTGTATCGCTTGCGATACACCTCAAAGGGGTCATTAGCTGAACCGATGGGGCTGCATGTCTTGGGAAACAACAGATGGACGAAAGCGACTAGCGCTGGTATGAGTCTTTGACCGACTGGTACTTAACAGCAAGATCGACGCGGTTTCGAGCGGAGAATCGCCAGAAGAGGTGCGAGATCACTGTTCTGACTGTGATCTCCGCCAGGCGTAGCGATTCACCGATTTCTCTATTTGTTTTCCCCTCGGAGATTAAGGAGAGGATGACTTGTTCACGATGACTAAGAGATGGAGCGACAGGTTTGCTGCTGTCGAGGTCTTCATCAGGGGTTCTAATTTTAACAAGTCGGCTGAGGCAGTCCGGAGAGAGGCTTGTTCCTCCGTGTGTTGCAACGCGTATCGAGTGGATTATTGTCTCTGGCTCCTGGCCTTTAATGATGTACCCCACAGCGCCAAGGCTGAGGCATCTGAGCATGGTTTCGTCAGTATCGAAAGCAGTCATCGAGACAAAGAGTGGAGGATGGTCGTGTTTTCTGATGAGCTGTAACAGGTCGATACCATCAATATCAGGCATGTAAACATCCGATAAGATGAGGTCACATATGTTGGACTCTAACCAATGAAGTGCCTTGCGGCCTGTTGTTGCTGTGCCCACTACTTCTAGGTCCTGGGTGGTAGCGAAGTACGTGGGGAATGACTCGAGGATGGTGGGATCGTCATCGACGAGCAAAAGTTTTGTGGTCACCCTTTACACCACGGCAACTCTGGTTTTTTCGCGCAGCTCAGCCAATCGTTGATGCCGTAGACCACTGCAAGGGTGGTTTCTTCTGCGGGAGGAGCGGTTAATGCAGGGGTGAGCGGCAAGAGCGCGCCCAGGATTGCGTATGTGGTCGTTTTGATCATGCTTATAGTGATAGCCCATCGCGTGTCTTAATGAAAGGGGATGTGGGCAGTGATGCCCCATTGGTGGTCATCACTGAATGTTCTCAGCGTTCCACCGACAGCGGATAGTACGTGGAGCATATTGGCCAGCCCGAGACCTGTTGAGTCTGAGGTCGAATTCTTCGTGGGGGCGTGGTGGTTAGTGATGCTGAGTGCGATGCCTTGGTCGTTGGTGATGGCGTCGATAGTCACAGTGGATTGGGGCGTGGCGTGTTTGATGATGTTGGTTGAGGCTTCGCTGAGCACGCGTTGCAGAGCGGTGTTGTGCAGCGTCATGGTTACCGGGGTGTCCAGTTCTGCGGAGGTTGTGACGGTGAAACCATGGTCACGGAGTCGTTGAATAAAGGATTCCAGGGTGTTCGGAAAACTTGCAGTGGGCCGTGTATTGGGCTGGGTATTGAGGGCTGTGAGTAGTTGGCGGATTCTATCGAGAGTGTTGCGGGCTGTGTGCGCTGCCTTTTTGAGTTCTTTGTGGCGTTGAGGGGTAGTGAGGGCAAGCGTTTCCAACTGAACGATCAGTGAAGTTAGGTCGGAAGCGATGGTGTCATGCAGCAGGCTGGTGAGTTCCTGGATTCTTGATTTCCTCAGTAGCTGGTCATGGTGCCGTTGCTTGTGGGTGCGGTTGATCCAGAAGCCCAACAGGTAGGCCAACAAAATGATGGTAAGGAAGATGAACAGGGCTATAAGGTCGAAATGAATGTGGCCTTTGATGGGAGAGTAGAAACCACCGAGCGTGATTGTCGTTGCGATCACTGCAGCTAGGAGTTGGCGATCAGTGGCGATGAGTGCGGTGATGAGGAAGATTCCGAGAAAGATTTCTAGGCCAGTGGAATGGCCGGCCAGCAGTGTGCCGATGAAGGCTGCGATGTAAGTCGTGATGCTGGCGAACGGGTAGCGGGGGGAGCCGATCAAGCTGAGGGCTTGAATGATGACCAACCCGGTGAACAGTGGCGTGACTTCGGTTTCATTGGCAATGCCGACAACACCGAAAATCAAGGCGACTGTCGCCAGTGCAAAAGTGGTAGGAAAACGCTGGACAGGCATGGATTTGAGGTTACCCAGTCGATCCCGCACCGCGTACTTGCACCAGGCTTCCTGCCGATTCGAAGGTCGAGGACAGGCCGCAAGTAGAAGTGTTGCGCACTGACAAGGAGAGCTGGCATTTCCCACGAGCGGAACGGATCTGTGGGTTCGTTCGTGGTGGACCGCCCAGGGCAATCGATCTTGCTGGTCAGGTTTCACATACGGTCAACAGGCCATTAGGTTACAAAGGTGAAATATTTTCACACGCGAATCGTTAAATTGGTATTACGCGAATCCGTCTACCAAGGTTGCAAGCCGAACCATTGCAGTGGTGTGACCTTAATGTTGGTCGTGGGTTGCTTTCGGGCAGGTGGGATTGGGTGTTTGTGACGATGGGGTCAGTTCAAACGAACGACCGCGGCCCACACGGGGCCGGGGTTTCTGGAAGGACTCTGAGGCGGCCTGGGTTGGTCGGAGACTAGGTTTTACCCTAGGAGGACGATCAGCATCATGGCACGGCCCAGCAAGTACGACACCGCCACCCAACAACGCGCGGTACGCATGTACTTCGAACGTCTCGAAGACGGCGACATCTCCAAAGCAGCCGCCCGCCGAGAAATCGGCGAACTACTCGGCGTAAAGGAATCCACCCTGCGCAACTGGATCCGAAAACAGGAAAAGCAGGAACAAGCACCCCAGCCCGGCTCCCTGTCCTACGAGCAGCTCCAGGCTGCCTACGAGGAGCAGGCCAAGGAAGTCGCCAAACTGCGACGAGCCAATGACATCCTCAAGACGGCGTCAGCTTTTTTCGCCCAGGCGGAGCTCGACCGCAAACTTCGGTAGTCGTGGATTTCATCCGCACCTACCGGAACCGCTTCGGGGTCGAGTCAATCTGCGAGACCTTGACTGCCCACGGCATCGCGATTGCCCCGAGCACCTTTTACGCCCACCAGTCCCGCGGCTTCGGCCCCACCGACGCCGAGTTGGATGAGGCCTACGCCGCCCACCGCATCTACCGATTGTGGGAGGACAACCGCAAGGTCTATGGCCGGCGCAAGCTCTGGAAAGCAGCCATCCGTGACGGCATGCTTATTGGTCGTGACCAGGTGGAACGACTGATGAAGATCACCGGTATTCGTGGTGTGTCCCGCGGGATGCACCGCAAGAAGACGACCGTGGCCAATCCTGCGCACCGCCGGCACCCAGACCTGGTGGACCGTCGGTGGACCTACCCCTGGCATCCGGATCAGTGGTGGATCGCGGACTTCACCTACGCCTGGACCAGGGAGGGATTCTGCTACGTCGCCTTCATCGTCGACGCCTACTCGCGGCAGGTCCTCGGCTGGGTCGTCACCACGGTGATGGACACCAGGATGGTGCTCATGGCCCTGGAACACGCGTTGTTCAGTCGCAGACGCACCCGCATGGATTTCACCGCCACCGGCATCGTCCATTACTCGGACGCCGGGGCGCAATACACCTCGCTGGCGTTTACCGACGCGCTGGCAGACGCCGGACTCCAGGGCTCGATCGGCTCGGTCGGTGATGCCTTGGACAACGCGATGATGGAGTCGACGATCGGGCTGTACAAGACTGAGCTCATCGACGTCGATCCCGCACGCACATGGAGGGATGCCCGGGAGGTCGAAACGGAAACGGCATCCTGGATCTATTGGTATAATCACCAGCGTCTGCACTCGTCGATCGGTGACGTTCCCCCGATCGAATACGAGCAGGACTACGAGGAATTCAACACCACCCGAAAAGCCCAGTAAGGCTTTTACCCGTAGTCTCCGAAAAACTCAGGCCGATTCACCGCACGAAAAGCCCAGTAAGGCTTTTGCCCGTAGTCTCCACAAAACTCAGGCCGATTCAGGCAGCTTGGTAAAGACACAATTTCGTTTTATCAAGAGCGAGGTGATCTTGAGTTAATAGATGGGCGTCCAGCTTTGAGGATGCGCCCCGATGATGAGGACGCAAATACCTATCATCCGTTCTGGTCACATCTATTCGCGAAGGATGTTTACGGAACTGCGGAATCCGCAAACCTTGAATTGAAAGAATATTTTGGCACCAAAGATGTCTTTGACACGGTTAAGCCAGTCCGATTGATTCGCGCGCTCTTAGGGCATATGCGTGGCGTAGAAAACGACACCGATTTTACGGTCATAGATTTCTTTTCAGGATCAGCGACTACAGCAGAGGCGGTCTTGGACATCAACGCTCGAGAAGGTCTCGGTCTAAAGTACATCCTGGTGCAGTTGGATGATGGTATTGCAGAAGACAGAATCGCTCGGACCCTAGGATTCGCGACGATTGATCAAATCGGTCGTGAACGTATTAAGCGCGCTGCTGCAAAAATCAAGGAAGAGACCGGTGCGGACATAGACTACGGTTTTAAGCTTTTCCGTTTGGATGAGCCGTCCGAGCAGACGATTGACCAGCTGTATGAGTTTGATCCATCGCAGGGAGCGCTGTTTGAGGGGGACTATGTTTCGAAGTTCGCTACTGATGAAGCGTCGGGTAAGGACGTGATCCTGACGACGTGGTTGAATCAGGATGGTTTTGGTTTGAATGCTAAACCTGGGCAGGTCAATCTTGCTGGTTACACGCTTGATGTCTGCGAGGATTCGGCCTACATTATCGACACGGGCTTGACTAGTGATGACGTGGTGGAGTTGGTGCGCCTGATTGAAACGGGCGAACTAGATGTGTCGCGGATTGTGGTGTTCGGTTATTCGGTGAAGTTCAATGTGATGCATGAGTTGAAGAAGAATATGAACGTGTTGAAGTCCGGCCGCAATGTCACGGTCATTGAGAGGCTGTAAGTATGCAGATTCGTTTACAGACTCTTGAGCATCAGCAGAGCGCGCTTCGTGCTGTCAATAAGGTGTTTGACGGTGTGGAGTTGGACTATGGCGGACGCCACGAAGCGAATCCGGTGTTTGATCCGGCTGATCCGCAGCTGCGGGATAATATCCATAGTTTGCAGATCGGCCAGGTTGAGGGGGTTGACGCTATTCCTTCGTCGTGGCGGGGCAAGGTCGATGACGGGGTTTTGGGTATCGACGTTAAGATGGAGACAGGCACTGGAAAAACGCTTGTCTATACCCAGATGATGCATGAGTTGAACCGGCTGTATGGCTTTAACAAGTTCATTGTTCTTGTGCCGTCGACTCCTATTAAGGAGGGGGCGCGCTCGTTTATGCAGGCAGATTATGCGCGGCAGTACTTCAATGATGCGTATGGCGGGCGGATCAGACTTGATCTGGATGTGCTTGATCCGCAGAAGCGTTCCAAGGGTAGGAAGCTGTTTCCATCGGCGATTGCTAACTTTGTGTCCGGATCGCGTTTGACCAAGGGTCGGATTTCGGCGTTGTTGATGACTGATGGAATGTTGCTGTCGAAGGCGACGATGGCGGCGGATTATGACCAGATGGTGTTGGGTTCGTCGAGTGTGCCGTACGAGGCATTGGCCCAAACACGCCCGATTGTCATTATTGATGAGCCGCATCGGTTTAAGCGTGAAAATAAGGCGTATGAGGCGTTGCTGGATCAGATTCAGCCGCAGGCCATTATTCGGTTTGGGGCTACCTTCCCAGAGCTTGGTAAGACGAAGCAAACAGACTACAACAACCTCATTTTCAACTTGGGGGCGATCGAGGCCTTCAATGAGCAGCTCGTCAAGGGCGTGGCGATCCAGTACCCGGAGGCCGAGAGCCAGGATACCGTGCGGTTGAAGTTGACTAATCTGTCGGCGTCGAAGCCGAAGACGGCTACTTTCCAGAATGTTGAGACCGGTAAAAGCGTGTCGCTTGGCTTGACCGAGTCACTGGGCTCTATCGCGGGGGATTTTGCGGGGCTGACCGTAGAGGCGGTGGGCAAGACCCCGAATCCGGCAATCAAGTCGGGCGTGACGCTGTCTAACGATCAGGTGCTGGCGCGCGGGGATATTATTTCTGCCAATGTCTACTCGGATACGTATCAGGCATTGATGATGCGACAGGCGCTGGATAACCACTTTGGGCAGGAGTGGAAGAACTTTCGGCGGGCCTCGCGGATTAAGACGTTGAGTTTGTTCTTCATTGATGCGGTGGAGTCGTACCGTGGGGTGGATGGTTCCAGTGGCCATTTGCGCCAAAGGTTTGAGGAACTCCTTGAGGAGAAACTTCGTCAGGAGATTAAGGCCAGGAGCGGGGATTCGTCGTCAACGGCGAAACAATACGTGAAGTATCTTGAGGCTTCGCTGGGAGATATCCTGGCCACTAACGGTGGGTACTTTTCGGCGGATAACTCGACAGCGGATGAGGCGATCCAGCGTGAGGTTGATCAGATTCTGCGGGACAAGCAGAAATTACTGGCGTTTGAGGATGCTGACGGACAGCCGAACACGATGCGTTTCATTTTCTCGAAGTGGACGTTGCGTGAGGGCTGGGATAACCCGAATGTGTTTCAGATCGTGAAGTTGCGTTCCTCGGGGTCGGACATCTCTAAGTTGCAGGAGGTTGGTCGTGGTCTTCGTTTGCCGGTGGATGTGTCAGGGACCAGGCTTTCTGGTGAGCAGTTCTATTTGACGTATTTGGTGGATTACACCGAGCGGGATTTTGCGCAGAAGCTGGTCAGTGAGGTGAACTCGGATGTCGGTGAGAAGTTGGCCTCGGTGAAGGGCTTGCTGGAGGCCGTCGGCAAGCAACGGGGCAAGACCGTGACCGAATTGATGGTTGAGCTTCTTACTGCTGGGTACATTGATGCCGATCAAAACATTGTCCCCGAGAAGGCCGATGAGTTCTTTGCGGCTTATCCGGAGTTTACGAAGAAACGGCTGCAACCGGACAAAATTGTGGAAGATAAGAGCCGGGCGCGTGTTGGGATCAGGCAGGATCGGTACCACGAGATTAAGCAGCTGTGGGAGAAGGTCAACGACAAGTACTACTTACGGCTTGACGATTTGACAGACGCTGAGGTTGATCAGTGCATCGCGGATATCTTGGATCAGGATGTGTACCAGGCTCAGTTGGGGCGCTTCGCTCAAGACGTCGTCATCTCGGGTGAGGATGGTGAGTTAGAAACACGCTCAGAGACAAAGGCTACCTTTGACGCTACTGAGCCGATTCCGTATGGGCAGTGGTTGCAACTGGCCTACAAACAGACGTACCTCCCGGTGAGCAGAATCCATCATGGACTAGTTGAAAAGAGCAAATCCAAGAAGATATCAAAGGATTTTTCAATAAGGCGACGCTGGGTCGATTTGTGGCGGCTTTCAATGAGTGGATGGAGCAGGAGTTCCTCAACCGGTTCTCTTATACCCAGGTGCGGGGAGTTGTCGGTGCTACTGCGCTAACGGATGAAGCGGGCGAACCTTTAGAGGATATTGTTCAGGGCAACATTGGGGTGTATAAGGACGCAACATCCAAGGTGCCGGACAAATTCCTCTATGATGTTTTCGTTTTCGATTCACCGAAAGAGAAAGAAACGATCCGGGATTCTGACGTGGACCAAGTGGTGGTGTACGGAAAAATCCCTCGTCGCTCGATCAAGGTTCCGCTGTATTTTGGTGGAACGACCAGCCCAGATTTCATGTATGTCCTCAAGAAGGGTGATGGGCAGATGGCGTTGAACTTTATTATTGAGACGAAAGACGTTGAAAAGAAGACTGATTTACGCCAGAGTGAACAGATGCGGATCGCTGCCGCCAAGAAGTTCTTTGAATCGATGGAGGAGTCGGGTGTTGACGTGGCTTTCCGCGCGCAGCTCAAAAATGACGACATTGTGTCGATGATTAAGCAGGTGCTGGGATGATTCCGAAAGCTGGCGTCAAACGAGTCTTGTCAGGCGGACGCCTGCGCTGGGAGTCGGCAAGACTGTGCGCAAAGTGGGGTGAGCGCAAATGAATGGCGACTCCTTGCTATTAGTAACAAAAAGTGTGCTCAAATCTCTTCTGGAGGTTTCTTCAGGCGGCGAGCGTATTACGGTTAAGACCAGAGAAGGGACGCAGAAGGAGTTCAAGGAGTCTTTTAGTTTCGGCGCTCTTCCTCTCTACCTTCGAACCATGGCAGCGTTTGCAAATGCCAAGGGTGGATACATAATTTTTGGGGTCACTGACAATCCAAGATCACTCAAGGGCTTAGAAGGGAGTCATCTGGATCAATTCGATAACCTAGATCGTGCCAAACTAACTGATGGTTTGAACGAGTATTTTTCTCCGGAAATTCGATGGGAGGCCGAGACTTTTAAGCTCGAAGGGAGAACCCTGGGTGTGATTTATGTGGCTGAATCAGAAAACAAGCCCGGCGTCACGAAAAAACATTCAATACCGGAAAGCAGGTTGTGCAAGAGGGCGACATTCTTTATCGGTATAATTCTCGCTCGGAGAAAATTAAGTACCCGGAGCTCAATCGGATTATTGCAGAATCAAGGGAACGAGAATCTCAGCTATTGCTTGAACAGTTTCGGTACTTGATTGAGGCTGGTGCCAAAAACGCTGCGATCTTTGATCTGTCGAAAAAAGAGGTGCGTGGGGCTAGTGGACAAAAGTTACTTATCGACCAGAAGCTCGTGGACAGTATTTCGTTTATCCGGGAAGGTGAGTTCAGCGAAACCGTTGGCGCACCGACACTTAAACTAATCGGTGAAGTTCAGCCAGCTAGTACAATAACAGTTACTACGGACAAGGTTATTCACTCGGCAGTGACATCGGAAGATATTATCGTGCGCTTCCTTAATCAAGATCCTAGTGAGTCACCGGAGAGTTATGTTAAAGCGGCGGCGACTGGGTCTTCGGCTTTTGTACCCATTCACTTCTTCCGTAAGGCAGCGGGTTGGAGTATCAACTTCGCTGCCGACGAAATTAGGGCTGAGAAGACTAGATCTCAGGCCAAGACAAGGTTGCTGAAGCGACTCGAGTCAGGTGATCAGCTACTGATGAAGTGTCCTTCTGCGGCATCTACTCATAAGTCTTCGAAGAAGAAGATTTCATTTCTGGAGCGGCTGAGATCCGGTGATGAACAATTGGTCGGAATCTCTAACTCCGAAGATGCGCGTTTGGTCCTTGAGTCGGTTCAGTGTCTAGAAAATGATGAGGTTGACCAATACTTTGATCTTTATTGTCGTGTGATACTAGATTGCTTTAATTCTTTTTACGAGGATGATGGCAAGGTCGCAAATGCTTTGAGAAGAGCGGCTTGTCGCCTTGATATTGCCATGTACGGTGGCAACTAGCAGGTGAAAACATGCCATCGCTCATGAGAGGCGACGTATTTCAGTCGAGCTGGTAGCCGAAAAGTGACCATTTTTCTAGCTCGCGATTTTGTGTAAAATCAGTTCGAAGCAGCTTTTAACAGGGGTCAGAGCCAATGGCTTTTTGACCAATCCTAGTTATTATGTGGTGCAAATAGTTAGGGCCACCAATCTAAGTTAACACATAATTAAAAAGGATTGTCAATAGCATAACCACTTTAATATTGTATAAATATTAGCGGTTTTGATCAATCCTTTTTATTTTCTTAATCATCGAATCAAGAGGATAAGCATAAGGGGTTTTAATCTATCGAACTCCACCAAACTATCCTTACACATAATTATTGCTAAACTAACACCGTCCGGATGCCTCATGCCCAAGCATTCCGGACGGTTTTGTTTTATGTGTAGTGTCCCGCAGGGTCTTTAAAGTGCATATTGAGCCCACTTTTTCGGCCAGGACCCTAGTGATCAACCTCTCTCTTTATGCCCCCTGAAGTGCAGAGATGCTGATCTCACTCAGCCTTGACAAGTCGTTATATATGTTGCGTACCATCTGGGGTACCAGTAGAAGCCTCCAGCCAATTTGAACTGGCCCCTGAAAGTTGGACTGGTTTAATTCTAGGCGGTTAGGGGTTCAAGGGTCTGGTTCCGATAATGCATCGGAGTCAGACCCTTGAGTCGTTTCTGTATGCGTTCATGGTTGTACCAGTAGATGTAGTCATCGATTGCCTTGTAGAATTCCTGCAAGCTGGTAAATGATTCACCGTGGTACATCTCAGTCTTTAAGTGCCCGAAGAAGTTTTCCATCACCGCATTGTCATAGCAGTTGCTTTTCCTTGACATTGACTGCACTCCACCGATGCTTGTGATCAGCCCGCGCCAGCTGGAATGCTGGTACTGGACCCCTTGATCTGTATGTACAAGCAGTCCTTGCCCTGGTGATTGTTGTGCGATGGCGTCACGCAGAGACTGTGATGTCAAGGCTGTATTTGGTGAGGTAGATACGCTGTACGACAGGATTGACCGGTCATATAGATCCATGATTGGCGACAAATAAGCCTTGGTGCCAGCAACGCGAAATTCCGTGATGTCACTGACCCACACCGTGTTGGGCCTATCAGGTGTGAAGTGTCGATCCAGTACATTCTTCGCAATGTGGCTGACAGTGCCTTTGTACGAGTTGTACTTCTTTTTCACTCGGACCTTTGACTTCAACCCGAGCTGGTCCATGAGCTTATAGACCAGCTTATGGTTAACGACCCATCCTGCCCGGCGTAGCTGGGCGTGCACCCGCCGGTAACCATAACGACGGTTCATACGCTCGAAGACCTCGATGATTGCTTGCTTGAGCTGGGCGTGCTTATCGCCCATGGTGAGGCGTTGTTGGTGATAGAAAAATGTTGACCGGGCAAGCCCTGCCGCACCCAGCAGATCGTCCAGGCGGTGAGTTGACTTGAGGATGACGATGACCTCAGCTTTTAGCCTCGTCGTTGGTTCCTCAAGTCCCGCAATTTTTTTAAATACGCGTTTTCCGCCCGCAATTTCTCTACCTCGCGACGCAACCGATCTTCCTCAGTGAACGGTTTCGCAGGTGAACTGCCTTTCGGGCGCCCTTTCGGTTTCGGCCGCAAAGCTTCATCACCGCCGGCACGCCAGGCACGCACCCAACCAGAGACAAGTTGATCCGAAGATAAACCAAATTCCCTGGCGAGTTCCATCTTGGACTCGCCAGCATTGAACCGATCAACGATGTCTTTCTTTACCTCAAAGGAATATTGCTGCTTCGTTGGCTTCTCCACAAGACATAGCTTGCCATGAAGCTTGAACCGTCGGGCAAGCCTCTTCACCGGATAGGGGTTAACCCCTAAACGATGAGCTGCTGCCGTATAGCCCAGCCCTTGTTCAAATAACTCAACGAGCTGCTCCCGCTGTGCCTGACTCAACGAACTTCGTGCTCTCAAAAGAAAAACTCCCCACTAGTCGGAAACTGATTTCTCAGTCCAACTAGTGGGGAGCAGTTCACATTTCGGTTGGGGGCTTTTTATGTTCCCCGATCACATTCATCTTTTGCTTCGGGGCTCTGTTCCACGCGCACTCATACCAATCCTTCCGCGCACAAATCAATTTTTGTGGCAACTACTGTTCCCGTAAGATTGACCAAATGGAATTAAACCCTCGTCGTGGCCTATCGCTTGCTCTTGCCTCCGCATTGTCCCTTTCTGTATTGGTGGCCCCAGATGCGCTGGCTCAGTCGTCGGCAAGCGGGCAACCGCTAGGCCAGAGTGATGCCTCGTCAGCTGGCGTGGAGGCGTCGAGTCTGAGCTCCGCCTCGCTCATGGAAGGCCCGCTGGGAGATCTCGCGTTTGGCACCCACGTTTTCGGGGGAAGCTCTGGAAGCAGCCAGGCACTGGGATCGAGCACGGTGGACATCGCGGACACGTTCCCGGATCCAAACGCGCCGGCGGCCGAGTTCGTCTCCCTGGTGCATGAGCGCGATAACCTTTGGACGCTCACGGTGTACTCGCCGTCAATGCAGCGTGAGATCACCAACGATCTTGTTCTGCCGGAAGGTGGCCCGGATAACACCACCCCGCGCCCGACCTATTACCTGCTCGGTGGTGCAGGTGGTGGCGGTTGGACTGGTGCGGGCGGGGCGCCGGACTTCTTCAAGGACAAGCTGATCAACGTGGTGACACCACGCGGCGCTGTCGGTTCGCAGCAAGCAGACTGGGCGCACGAGGACCCTGAAATGGGCATTTACAAGTGGTCGACGTACCTGGCAAAGGAGTTGCCACAGCTGATCGACGAGATGTTCTACGGCAACGGAACCGATGGAATCGGTGGAATGTCTATGTCTGGCGGCCCCGCACTTCACATCGCGACCATGGACGATCGCTTCAAGGTTGCTGGCACGTATTCGAGCTGCCAGTCCACAACCGGCGTGCTGGGCCAACCATTCGCATCATCGACAGTGCGTTTTTACGGTGGCGATCCAGCGAACATGTGGGGAGCGTCATCCGATCCAGCGTGGGCTGAGCATTCGCCGATGCTCAACCTCGAGGACATGCGCGGGATCAAGTTGTTCGCGGCGGCATCCCGCGGTGTGCCGACAGAGACGGACGAGGAAGTGAAGGATTCGCCGATGCCAGCGCTGGTCGTCGATGAGCAGTTTGCTTACGCTTGCTCGCGCGCTTTCGTTGACAACGCTCGTGACGCTGGCTTGGACATCGACTGGTATGAATTCGACGAAGGAACCCACAACTGGGGACTGTTTCGCCGCCAGCTCCCAGAGACTTGGAAGACCATCGGTCCAGCTCTCGGGGTGGAATAAAATCCTACTGGCCCAAGAAATCAGCTAGCCACTGCTGATACTGCTCCGGCTGGGTGATGTATGCCTCGGAGTGTTTGCCCTCGGTCCAGATTGCCGTCACGCGATCGCCGAGGGCTTCTTCGTATTCGTGGCCCATGTGCGGCGGGGTGACTTCGTCGTCACGCGAGTGGATCAAAAGTACCGGCATGTCCGAGTCCTTGATCGCTTCGGCAGCGTCGAGCTCGTAGTAAGACACGCCCTGGTGCACGCGGAGAAATGGTTCGCCCGCAGCGAGCATAAAGTTGGTAGAGAACGGCGTTTCTCCTGCAACTTTGTCTAGTTCGATCCGAATCATGTCGAGTGCGTCGGCCATCGGGCTATCCAGCACAAGCTTGTCGACGATTCCCTCGTCCTTCGCTGCGGCCATCGCCGCCGTCGCGCCACCGAAGGATGTTCCCCACATAACGATCTCGCAGTCGTCGGAAAGCTCGGTGTCAAGCTGTGTGAGAACCTTCATCGTGTCGTCAGACTCGCGCGCGCCAAAAGTGTTGACCAACGCTGTATTGCCTCCACTGTTCATCTGGTCGTAGGCGATCACGTTGTATCCCAGATTGAGGAACATTTTCGCGACAGGAAGAGTTGCGTCTTTGGTGCCTCCGAGACCGTGGATCAAGATTGCTGTGTCGCGGTCTTTGTCGCCGTTGTGAATGTGAATTGCGGGGATGGTGTGGTCATCGTGCGAGGCGGTGACGGTGAACTCCTCGATGGTGAAGTCCTTGGCGATGTCCTCGCGGTGCACCCCGGCGTAGTCGAGAAAGTCGGCGGTTTCTTTGGTGGTGGACTCCGGAGAAGACAGTTGCGTGGTGCCTTTGTACACCTGCGACCCCATGAAAAGAAACACTGCACAAGACAATAAAAGAACTATTATTACGAGTGCTAGAAGTATTCGTGAAACTACTCTTTTCATGGGGCTGCCCGCTTTCTGGAGTTGTTAGCTTCATTATTTCATGCGGGGAGACTGAGAGAATAACCCGAGTGAAAACTAGCGCGGCGTGTATGAACCCCTAGAAGCTTCGATGGTATCGACGCAGGTGTATAGCTACAGCGCGCGGGTGAGCTGCTCGGCGGCAGCGACCAGTTCTTTGCCCCACTTATCTGCTGGTGACGGGCGCAAGCGCTCAGCAGGCCCGGAGACGGAAAGCACGGCAATGATTTCTTGGTTGCCGGCAAAAATCGGCGCGGAGACGCTGGCGAGACCTACTTCGCGTTCGCTGACGGACTCGGCTAGGCCAGATTCCCTTACTTTGGCAAGGTCGTCAGGGGCGAAGGGGTCGTCGATAAGCAAATGCTCGGTGAAAGCGGCAAAGACGCGGGCAGCGGAACCGTGGGTGAGTGGCAGGCGAGAGCCGACCGGGACGGTGTTTTGTAGGCCGGATGGTGGCTCGATGGCGGCGATGCAGGTGCGGGTGGTGCCGGTGAGTTTGTAGAGTTGGACGGATTCGCCGGTGGTGTCGACGAGTTCGTCCATGATTGGTGTCGCGATGTTGATTAGGCGTGTCGGCGTATTGGAATGGAAGTGAGCAAGCGCAGGGCCGATGGTCCACGCGCCTTGGGTGGTGCGGTCGAGAATCTGGTGGATTTCGAGGGCCGTGGCAAGGCGGTGGGTGGTTGCTCGTGGAATGGACGTGGCGTCGCCGAGCTCTGCCAAGGTCTTGTCGCCCTGGGAAATCGCATCGATGATCGCAATGGCACGGTCAAGAACTTGGATGCCGGATTCTACGCTATACTGTCCCATACAACGGATAATATCATCTCATACACTGGGATTGGTTAAGGAGGCGTACATGGCGGACCAACCGCTCACACTGGCCGAGAAGGTCTGGCGCGACCACGTGGTCAAGCAGGGGCAAAACGGCGACCCAGATCTGATCTACATTGACTTCCAGCTTCTACACGAGGTCACTAGCCCACAGGCGTTCGACGGCCTGCGGATGGCGGGGCGCACCATGCGTCACCCAGAGCTACACCTAGCGACCGAGGATCACAATGTACCTACCGAGGGAATCGTCACCGGCTCACTTCTTGAGATCAAGGAGCAGACCTCCCGCGTACAAGTAGAAACCCTGCGCAAGAATTGCGAAGAATTCGGCGTGCGTCTCCATTCGATGGGCGACGAGCAGCAGGGCATCGTGCACACCGTCGGCCCGCAGCTGGGCATTACCCAGCCAGGCATGACCATCGTGTGTGGCGACTCGCACACCTCCACCCACGGCGCGTTCGGCTCGATCGCAATGGGAATCGGAACCTCTGAGGTTGAGCACGTCATGGCGACCCAGACACTGTCCCTCAAGCCGTTCAAGACCATGGCGATCGAGGTCTCCGGCGAACTCCAACAAGGCGTTTCTGCAAAGGATCTGATTCTGGCGATCATCGCGAAGATCGGCACCGGCGGTGGCCAAGGCCACATCATCGAGTACCGCGGAGAAGCAATCGAGAAGCTCTCCATGGAAGCACGTATGACTATCTGCAACATGTCCATCGAGGCAGGCGCGCGTGCCGGCATGGTTGCGCCTGACCAGAAGACCTTTGACTACGTCGAAGGCCGCGAGTTTGCGCCGAAGGGCGCGGACTGGGACGAAGCGGTTGCCTATTGGAAGACCCTGCCCACCGACGAGGGTGCGCAGTTTGACACAGTTGTTGAAATCGACGGTTCCGCACTGACCCCATTTGTCACCTGGGGTACCAACCCGGGTCAAGGCCTGCCGCTCAGCGCCAACGTTCCAGACCCAGAGGATTTCGGGGACGAGGGCTCCAAACAATCCGCCGAAAAAGCTCTGGCATATATGGATCTGACTCCAGGCACTCCGCTGCGTGATATCAAGATCGATACCGTCTTCTTGGGATCCTGCACCAACGCCCGCATCGAGGATCTGCGTGCTGCGGCATCCGTTGTGGAAGGTCGCGCGATTGCAGAGGGAACTCGCATGATGGTGGTGCCGTCCTCCACGATCGTGAAGCAACAGGCCGAAGAAGAGGGATTGGACAAGATCTTTACCGACTTCGGCGCCGAGTGGCGCACCGCGGGTTGCTCCATGTGCCTGGGCATGAACCCAGACCAGCTCAAGCCTGGAGAGCGCTCCGCTTCCACTTCAAACCGAAACTTTGAAGGCCGCCAGGGCCCAGGTGGACGCACGCACCTTGTCTCGCCACTGGTCGCCGCCGCCACCGCAGTCACCGGCCACCTGTCCAGCCCAGCCGATCTGTAAGGAGAATTAGCATGGAAAAGTTCACCACTCACACCGGCGTTGGCGTTCCACTGCAACGCACAAACGTTGATACCGACCAGATCATCCCGGCTGTCTTCCTCAAGCGCGTCACCCGCACCGGCTTCGAGGATGGATTGTTCAACAACTGGCGCACCAATGAACAGGATTTCGTCCTCAACCAAGAGCCATACAAGGCAGGATCCGTGCTTTTTGCCGGACCTGATTTCGGTACTGGCTCGTCCCGCGAGCACGCGGTGTGGGCCCTAATGGATTATGGTTTCAAGGCTGTTTTCAGCCCTCGTTTCGCAGACATCTTCCGCGGTAACTCCGGCAAAGCCGGCCTGCTCGCGGGACTCATGGCTGAATCCGACATCGAGCTGATTTGGAAGCTGCTTAACGAGGAACCAGGCCGCGAAGTTATCGTGTCACTCGAGGACCGCACCGTCACAGTTGGCGAATCGAGCTATACCTTTGACATCGACGATTACACTCGCTGGCGTCTCATGGAGGGCCTCGACGATATCGGGCTCACCCTGCGCGAAGAAGACGCGATCGTTGATTTCGAAGCTCAACGTCCCGCCTTCAAACCCGCTGTACAGTAGGTAGTTTTCTTGGCCTTCCGCAAAACCGTGCGACCCACCGTACGGTTTTGCGGAAGGCTACTTTTAACACCTACCGCACAGGCAAAGGCGAAGGCAGATAATCCGCCCCTGTCAGCTCACCATTGTTAAACGACAGCACCCACACCGACGCCTTTTTCGCCTTGATCTCAATATCAATCGGGAGCCGCCCGTTCGCCGACAACCAAGCGATCACATCCGGAATGCTCAACCCCTGGCTCACGATCACGCTCACACCACCTTCATTTACAACGTCCATGAAGGCCTGCTGTGCGCCCACAAGATCGTCGATAAGCCCGTCATCGCCCAATCGCTTATCGACGATCACGTCTAACCCAAGTTCGTCGGCAAGCGGTGCAACGGTTTGCTGGCACCGATCAGGTACCGCAGAGTAGATGCGATCGGGGCCGAAAGGCGCAAGCATTGGCACGAGCATTTCTGCTTGGCGACGACCCTTCTTCTCTAGCGGTCGCAGATTGTCGTCTCCGGCCCACTTCTCGCGCTCGTGGGCTTTGGCGTGGCGGACGTAGAGAATGCGGGAAGTCGCGGGAAGTCGGAAGCGCTTCTCGGCTTTAACTAGGACTTCGCGGTCGAGATCATAAGTCATGATGTCTTGGGCCTCGGCGATGGGGAGCCAGCGAATCTCGTCGACTTCCTCATTGGGTGCGAATTCACCGCCTATGACTTCGCCGGTCCAGTAGTAGACCACCTTGGTGCGATCCAGCACTGGGTAAATTGTGCGACCGAGAAGCTTTCCTAGGCGCACTTCGTATCCCGTTTCTTCGAGGATCTCACGTACTGCCGTGACCGGCAGCGACTCTGCTGGGTCGACTTTTCCCTTAGCCAAAGACCAATCGTCGTAGCCAGGGCGGTGGATACAAGCGACCTCGATGGAATCTATATCACTCAAATCTCCACGCCATAGCACAGCGCCCGCGGCAAGAGTTGTCCGTTTGAACTCCTTCGCGGGGTCCTTCGGAATCATTTGGAGACGCCCCGTGACGAGCTTTTCTCCTTGTGCATCTTTGTCTTGCTCATGCAGTGCGTTGTTCTTGCCCATAACTTCTTATTGTGGCGCACTCGAAGACGATTCGCTATCTCATCTAAGATGATCTTCACAAGAAATTGGACGAATCTAAGTAAGGGGCGCTGCACGGTGGTCAATGTTGCGATCATGGGAGCCGGTTCATGGGGCACGACACTGGCCAAAGTCTTTGCAGACGCAGGAAACACTGTGACCCTGTGGGCACGTCGCGACTCACTTGCCCGCGAGATCCAAGCCACCCGCGTCAACCCCGATTACCTGCCTGATGTGGAGCTTCCAGAGGCTGTTTCGGCAACGTCCGACGCCACCGCTGCACTCGAGGGTGCCACCATCGTTGTCTTCGCAGTGCCTTCGCAAACCATGCGCGAGAACCTCACAGTCTGGTCGCCACTGTTGCCTCACGACGCAACACTTGTCTCAATTTCCAAGGGTATTGAGTCGGGAACGTACAAACGGATGACCGAAGTCATCGCGGAAATCACCGGGGCCGACCAAAGCCGAATTGCCGTCTTGACCGGACCGAACCTTGCACGCGAGATCGCCGAAGAGCAGCCCGCCGCCACCGTCATCGCATGTATCGATGAGAATCGCGCCAAGCTCGTGCAAGCTGCCTGCGCCACCGGTTATCTCCGCCCGTACACCAACACCGACGTTATTGGGTGCGAGATTTCCGGTGCCTGTAAGAACGTGATCGCGCTTGCCTGCGGTATGGCATCGGGTAGGGGACTGGGTGAGAACACACTCGCTACAGTGATTACGCGCGGACTCGCGGAAATCACTCGGCTGGGCATGGCGCTTGGCGCGGATCAGCGCACGTTTGCTGGACTGGCCGGGATTGGCGACCTCGTCGCTACCTGCAGCTCCCCGCTGTCACGTAACCGCACCTTCGGTTACCAACTGGGGCAGGGCGGCACCTTGGAAGAAGCGAAGGAAGCCACGCATGGTCAGGTCGCCGAGGGCGTTATTTCGTCGGAAAGTATTTTTGATCTAGCAGGCACCGTTGGTGTAGAAATGCCAATTACCCAGGCTGTTTACGCGGTCTGCCATCGCGACATGACCGTGGCGGATATGGTCGTAGCCCTCATGGGCCGGTCGAAGAAGTCGGAATAGGAAAAGGTAGGATGAGCGCGTGATCCGTATTGCAGTTATTTATGGTGGTCAATCCACTGAGCACTCCATTTCGTGCATCTCGGCCGGAGCCATCATGGCAGAGCTGGACCGGTCAAAGTACGACATCGTCCCAGTTGGCATAACTCGCGAAGGCGCGTGGGTGGAGGGCTCGCTCGACCCAGTCGGCGAAGCTCGTTTGCCCGAAGTCACCATGGGCAGGGAAATTCAACTCGCGGTAAGCCCGACTCGTCGCGGTCAGCTCATCGATGTGACCTCTGGCGAAACCATCGCAACTGTTGACGTCGCATTCCCCGTTTTGCATGGTCCGTACGGTGAAGACGGCACTATCCAAGGGCTGCTGGAGATGTCTGGCCTGCCGTATGTCGGCACCGGCGTGCTGTCGAGCGCGTGTGGCATGGACAAGGAATTCACCAAGAAACTCATGATGGCCGAGTCGCTTCCAGTCACCGATGAGTACATTTTGCGTGGCGACGACGTTTTGCCCGAGGATCAAAAAGCCCGCCTTGGCCTGCCTGTTTTTGTGAAGCCGGCGCGTGGCGGATCGTCGATCGGAATTTCTAAGGTGACCGATTGGGATGAACTTGGCGCGGCTATCCGATTGGCTCGCGAATCGGATGACAAGGTGATCATCGAATCTGAGATCGTTGGAGACGAGGTCGAAGTTGGTGTGCTTGAATATCCCGATGGTCGCCTAGTTGCCTCTTCGCCTGCGAAGTTGTTGGGGACTGAGGATTCCGATGAGGGGTTCTACGGTTTCGAGACCAAGTACCTGGATAATGTCGTTTCCGCCGAGATTCCAGCGCCTTACGACGAGGAGACGATTCGTCAGCTCAAGGCGCTGGCGATCGAGACTTTCCGGGCGCTCAACTGCACTGGCCTGTCTCGAGTGGATTTCTTTGTGACAGAGAAGGGCCCGGTGTTGAATGAGGTCAACACCATGCCAGGTTTCACACCGATTTCGATGTACCCACAAGTCTTTGCCGCCGATGGTGTGGGTTACGCGGAGCTTTTGGACACTTTGATCCAAACTGCGCTGGCCCGCGGTGGTCGAATGGCTTAGTTTTCGTGCAGTTTGGGTACATCTCGAACGCCAAAACCCGAACGCCCTGGATGGAAACTCACTGCGAGTTAAGCCATCCAGGGCGTTCGGGTTTTGCCATTCGGGTTCTGCGAAGGGCGTCCGGAACTACTTCTCCGGCACAGACTCGGCAATCGCGTCAGTCAACTTGACCACTGCCTCGTTGCCCACCGCCTGAGGCATGGAAGCCGCGATCTCAGCCTCCCGGCCCAGCGCGAACCACGTCGAGGAGGTAGAGCCATTAATCAATTTGGTGTCCT
Organism: Corynebacterium breve; assembly: GCF_030252165.1. NCBI lineage: Bacteria > Bacillati > Actinomycetota > Actinomycetes > Mycobacteriales > Corynebacteriaceae > Corynebacterium > Corynebacterium breve. The sequence continues at coordinate 989,732 of NZ_CP126969.1, forward strand.
CGAACCAAGGAACGCCATTGATCTGATTCAGTTGCACGCCCGCCTCGTAGTTCTCGGGTTCCGCGACACCGCAGCGCAGCACAACTGGTTCCTGGCCGTCAGCAACCCAGGCCGCGGTGAACTCCTCAGCTACTTCCAAACGCTTGTAACCCTCGGCTACTTCATCAGGCAAGACGCTCATCAGAGGCGCACACGCCGAAGAATCGCCACCAGCCAGCTGCTTTAAAGGCGCATCGCTTGGATTCACTGGCTGTTCTTTCAGCTCAGCGACAGGTAATTCGGACACAGGCTCCGTGGCACCATCCAAACCAAGTTCATCAGTGGTCACGGCCACCACAGGGAAGCGATCTGTGGTGTACCACGTCTTCAACGTGGATCCGGGTGTGGCGTCATCAACGCGCAACCATTCCGCACCGCCGATGTTTTCCGTGGAGGAATACTCGGTGTACTGCAGCGGAACGTCGACGCCACAACGCAGAGTAATACGCTCGAGTTCGCTGGTCTGCCAGGCTGCGGCACCAGCCGGTGCGGGCTCGACCAGCTCGGCACGTTTGTGGCCAAGCAGTTCGTCGGGAAGCGATTCCAACAGCGAGGCGCATTCCGCGGATTCAGCATCGGGGGCGGGCAGTGGAGTCATGGCAACTGGCTGATTAGTCAGCCTGTCAAAGTACACTTTTGCACCGACAATGACCGCGAGAACCAGCGCCAAGGCTAGGCCGAGGCTGATGTAGACCGGTGTTCGGTTAAATTGGAGTTCATCACTCGACGTATCGTGAGTCATAAACCTAAAGTCTACTGAAAGGCTTCCGCCACCTATGTTCAGCACCGGTTTTCCTACTGATGGCCCCACGCTGGGTGATATCGGTGAGCATGCGGCAATTCAAGTGATCGTGGATGCTGCGCCTTCGTCGGTAAATGGTGACGACGCAGCCGTGCTCATGCACGCTTCTCCGAACTCACGTGCGGTGGCCACCACGGACATGCTGGTCGAAGGTCGCCATTTCCGCAGCGATTGGACTACCCCGTTTCAGCTGGGTCGGAAGGCCATCGTGCAGAACTTCGCCGATGTTGAAGCGATGGGTGCCCGCCCGATCGCGGCCCTTCTGGCGATCTCCGCACCGGTGCACACCCCGGTGGCAGTGGTCAGGGGGATTGCCGAAGGAATTGCCTCGCGTTGCGACGAATACGCGGCTGAGCTGGTTGGCGGCGACCTGACCGCGGGCGAGCAGCTTGTCCTTTCCGTGACCGCCATCGGCTCGCTTGGTGGAAATCTTCCCGAGCTTTCCCTGGATCGCGCCCGAGTTGGCCAGCGCGTGGTCGCGCACGGACGCATCGGTTACTCTGCCGCTGGGCTCGCGCTTTTGTCTTCGGGGAGGAAAATCCCGGATTCCCTTGTTCCACTTGTGGAATCTCACCAGGCACCTTGCTTGACTCCCGGTCGCGGTGTGATCGCTCGCGCCGCCGGTGCCACGGCCATGACTGATAATTCCGACGGACTTGTCCAGGATCTGCAGCTGATTGCAACGCGCTCGGGCGTCGGCATTAACGTGTCTTCAGTCTCGATCCAACCCGACGCCTTGCTCATCGAGGCAGGCGAACTCCTTGGAGTCGATCCATGGCTGTGGGTACTCTCCGGTGGGGAAGACCACACTCTCCTCGGCACCACAAGCGGCCAAGCGCCGGCGGGTTTCCGCTCGATTGGTCAGGTGACCAAGGGAGATGCGGTTCGCATCGACGGCCGTAGCCCGAAGTTCGGCGAAGGATGGCACAGTTTCTAACATGGCACTACCTGTTCATCCCTCGTGGCAACAAGTCCTTGCACCGGTCGAAGACCAAATTCACCGGCTCGGCGATTTCCTCCGCTCAGAGCCTGCTTTTCTACCCGCGGGCGACAACATCTTGCGCGCCTTCCACGATCCCTTTGATTCAGTCAAGGTACTGATCGTTGGCCAAGACCCGTATCCAACACCTGGTCACGCCATGGGCTTAAGCTTTTCGACGATGCCGGGAGTCAAACCTCCTCGCTCGCTGATGAACATCTACAAGGAGCTTAACGACGACCTCGGTATCCCTCCGCGCTCGGACGGAGACCTGTCGAGGTGGGCTGACCAAGGCGTGCTGCTGCTGAACAGGGTGCTCACCGTCCGTCCAGGTGCCGCAGGTTCGCACCGTGGAAAAGGATGGGAGCAGGTGACAGAGCATGCCATCCGCGCCCTAGCTCAGCGTGGCACACCGTTGGTTGCGATCCTGTGGGGCCGTGACGCACAGCAGGCCAAGAAGTTCCTCGGTGATACCCCCGTTATCGCATCGGCACACCCTTCGCCGCTTTCAGCTAGCCGCGGATTCTTCGGTTCACGTCCCTTTTCTCAAGCAAACGTATCTCTCACCGGCCAGGGTGCCACGCCCGTCGACTGGCAACTGTAAACTTATCGATCATGTCAACGTTTCCTTCCGAGCTGAATGGCGCCCGACTTCTTTCTTGGGCGCAACGTGCCGTTGACGAACTCAACCGACGCCGTGAAGACATCAACGCCCTCAACGTTTTCCCGGTACCGGATGCAGACACTGGCTCCAACATGGCCTACACAATGAACGCGGCATTGGAGCACGCGAAGGCCCTCGGAACTGATGCGCCTGCAGATAAGGTTGCCGAGGCCCTGGCCACCGGCAGCGTCAGGGGCGCACGTGGCAACTCCGGTGTGGTGCTCTCCCAAGTGCTGCGTGGTTTGGCCCAATCCGCATCGACGGGAAGCATCGATGGTGCCTGCGTGGCGGACGCCCTCGATGTGGCGGTTCGCTTTGTTGATCGCGCGATAGCTGATCCCGTGGAAGGAACCGTGATTACGGTGCTTCGTTCGGCGTCAACGGCCGCACGCACTGCGGGGCCACAGCTTCACGACGTCGTCGTGGCCGCATCTGAGGCAGCTCGGACAGCTTTGGCAAACACGCCTTCGCAGCTAGGTGCCTTGCGCGAAGCAGGAGTTGTGGATGCCGGCGGTGCAGGGCTCGTCGTCTTGCTTGATGCCCTTTACAGTGAAGTGACGGGTGAAGAAGCGGAAGAATCGTCGTTAAGCAATGCCGGAGCGTTGCACCCTGAAACGCATGGGGGACAGGGCGAACTGGAAATTATGTTCTTCTACGAAGGTGACGTGGCCGAGCTGGAAGAGATTCTGAAGCCCCTGGGTGATTGCCTGGTTGTTGCGCGCAGCAGTGAGACTGAGGGGACCGTGCATGTACATTCTCATGATGCAGGGCGCGTGATCGAAGCTGCTTTTGCTGCGGGGCAGGTCAGTGACCTTCGCCTCGAAATTTTGCCAGGGGGACCGCGCACGTCGACGCCCGAACGCATCGTCATGGCTGTGACCCCGCCGGGATCGTTAGCGGAGTTGTACACCCAGGCATCGGCGACTGTAGTGAACCCGAGCGAAGACATCGTCGCGGAGATTTTGTCGACGATTCGTGCTTCCGGTGCCCAAGAGATTGTGCTTTTGCCCAACGGCATGCTGGACAATCGCAGCCTCATCGCAGTGGAGAAGGCCACCGCTGCGTTTGAACAGCAGATCACTTTGCTGCCCACTGTGCGCCTCGTCTCTGGTATCGCGGCTTTGGCGGTTCACGATCCGTCGCAGCCTCTGGCCACGGCGTCGTACACGATGTCGGAGGCAGCAGGGGAGATGCGACTAGCGGTGGTCACGGAGGCTAGCCGTGCAGTGTTGACCAAGTCTGGTCCGGCGTCGAAAGGCGATATCGTCGCACATGCGCACGGCGAGGTCATCGCGGTGGGAGATTCGTTGGCAGAAACGATCGCGTCGTGTTGTCGCCGTCTCTTAGAACCCGGCGGCGAAATGGTCACCCTGCTTGTGCGCTCGGAGTTTGTCGATTCGATTGTCCAGGAAGAACTTGCGCAGACCCTCGATGTCGAGGTCGTAGTTTATCCTGCAGATGCATTAGACGTGTTGGCGGAAATCGGGGTGGAGTAGCGCCGTGTTGGGGTTTCGGGATGACCGTCTCCTTGTCGACGTAATTCCGGAGAAGGAGGCGCAGCAGCTAAAGAAGCACCTTGGGCTTTCGACGTGTCAAGATCTCCTTGAACACTATCCGCGACGTTATATCCACTACGGTGGAACTTCAGCAATCATGTCTGCTCACGACGGCGACACGATTAGCTTCATGGGTACGATCCAGGCGGTGCGTGGCGAGTGGCGTCGCAATAAACACATCTTGCACCTGACCATCTTTGATGGCGTCACCAGCGTGCGCGCAACATACTTCAATTCTGCCTACCTGGAAAAGACCCTTGAGGTGGGCACCCGTTTGATGGTCACAGGAAAGCTCAGCTTTTACCGGGGGCAGCCCCAGATGTCTCATCCTTCTTATGTACTACTCAACGGGTCGGGCCAAGCGACAGGCTCGCTGCAAAAACTGAGCAAATTCGGGTCCCTCAGCGACATGCTTGCAGATCGCGAGTGGCTTCCCGTCTATCCTGCTACGGGCAAAGTATCCACGTGGACGCTCATGGGTGCTGCGCATGCGGTACTCGAATCGTTGCCACCGATCCTAGAGCCACTCGAGGAAACCCCCGCCGGGCTGATCGGTTTTGATGAGGCGATGCGCCAGGTGCATGCGCCGGGGCCGGAGGGCCCAGACTTGGCCATCGACAGGTTGAAGTACAACGAGGCGTTGTCGATCGCGTTAGTGATGGCTTTGCGACGAGTGGATGCGTCCCACGAAACTGCTCCTGCGCTTCTGCGCGTCGAAGGTCGGGCCCAAGACCAGCTGCTTCGGAGCTTGCCTTTTCCTCTGACAAAAGGCCAGCAGAAAGCCGTCGGCGAACTAAGCGACGATCTCGCGCGCTCACTCCCGATGATGCGCCTTTTGCAAGGTGAGGTTGGTTCGGGCAAAACGATCGTTGCGCTGTTGGCGATGCTGCAGGCGATCGACAACGGGAAGCAATGTGCGTTGCTGGCGCCGACGGAAGTCCTCGCAATGCAGCATGCGCGTTCCCTGCAGATGACGTTGCTCAACGCAGGGGCGCAAGTCAGTGTTGTGGCCTTGACCGGTTCGATGAACACTGCGACTAAACAAAGGTCCTTGCTCTCCATTGTCTCCGGTGAGGCAGACATCATTGTGGGCACGCATGCGCTGATACAGGATTCGGTGGACTTCTTCGATCTAGGTTTCGTGGTGGTTGATGAGCAGCACCGCTTCGGTGTGGAACAGCGTGACCAACTGCGTTCGAAGAATGATCGCTACACCCCGCACATGCTGGTGATGACGGCAACGCCGATCCCTCGCACCATTGCGATGACGGTTTTCGCAGACCTGGAAGTCTCCACTCTCAAGGAACTTCCGGGTGGGCGAAAGCCCATCCAATCGTCGGTCGTCCCCGAGTTTTTCCCTAAATGGGTGGCGCGTGCGTGGGAGAAGATCCGCGAAGAAGTGGCGGATGGGCGTCAAGCATATGTTGTGTGTCCACGCATTGAGGGCGAGGGCGGTGTCCTGGAGATCGCGGACTATCTTCAGCGCATCCAATTCCCAGATCTCTCGGTGGGCATCTTGCATGGGCGAATGAAAGGAGAAGAGAAAGACGCCATCATGGCCGACTTCTCTCGTGGAGGCATCGACGTATTGGTATCCACCACAGTTATCGAAGTCGGCGTTGACGTACCGAACGCAACTGTCATGATGATCCGCGAATCCGAATCCTTTGGCGTATCCCAGCTCCACCAGCTGCGCGGTCGCGTGGGTCGTGGCGGGCATAAGTCTCTGTGCCTGTTCCACACGCTGGCAGAAGAGGACTCGGGCCAGTTCGCCCGAGTGCAAGCCGTGGCGAGCACCTCGGACGGCTTTCAGCTGGCTGAACTGGATTTGCAAACTCGCAGCGAAGGCGACGTGCTAGGCACTGCGCAGTCGGGAGTGCAGCGACGTTTGAAGCTGATCAACCTGACGAAAGACTTCTCCATTATCCAACGTGCCAACGATGATGCCGCGGGAATTGTCGAAAAGAATGCAGATCTTGCGCGATCACTAACTGCGGAATTGGCGCAAGACGACCTCGAATATCTAGAGAAGAGCTAGTCACCCGCTAAGGTGGTCACCATGAATCGCATCATCGCCGGGGAAGCGCGGGGCCGCAAGATCAAGGTTCCGCCAGAAGGCACCCGACCCACCTCAGACCGTGCGCGTGAAGGGCTCTTCTCATCTCTGAATGCCCGTGTCGGATTTGCGGGGCAGACCGTGCTCGATCTGTTTGCGGGCTCCGGCGCGCTGGGTCTTGAGGCAGCCTCCCGCGGTGCTGAGCACGTCGTTTTGGTGGAAGATGACCCGCGTGCACTGGCTGTCATTGAGCACAATGCAGAAGTTGTCGGACATCCCAACGTCTCGATCGCACCCGTCGCGGCGTCCACCTATCTAGCTACCGCGCCGAAACAGTACTTCTCGATGGTGCTTGCTGACCCGCCCTATGAGCTCGAGGACGCATCAGTTGTCCAGATGCTTACGGCCCTCAAACCCACGCTTGTCGACGACGCGATCGTCGTCGTCGAGCGGCATAGAGAAAGCCCCGAAACGCAATGGCCCGAAGGGTTTACTCCCACCGGTCAAAAGTTGAAGAAACGCCTATATGGGATTGCCAGGATGGATATGGCGACCTACTCGATGATGGAGGAGTCCTGACATGACTATCGCAGTGTGCCCTGGATCGTTCGATCCGGTGACCAACGGCCACCTGGACATTTTCCGCCGGGCCGCCCGGAATTTCGATGAGATCATAGTGCTGGTCACCGCCAACCCAGCGAAGCAGACGGGGCTGTTTTCGGTGGAAGAGCGCATGGACTTGATTCGCCAGGTCACTCGCGACATCCAGAATGTCCGCGTTGACTTCTGGGGCGGACTCCTGGTGGACTACACCACGGCGCATCGCGTGGGTGCTTTGGTCAAGGGACTGAGGTCCTCGCTTGACTATGACTACGAGCTGCCGATGGCTCAGATGAATCGTCGTCTGTCTGGGGTGGAGACTTTCTTCCTTATGACAGATGAGAAATACGGCTACGTGTCGTCGTCGCTGTGCAAAGAAGTAGTGAAGTATGGCGGTGACATCAAGGGTCTTGTTCCTGACATCGTTCTTGAAGCGATGAAAGAGAAGTACCGGTGACCATAGCAATTATTGTTTTTCTCACGGTCTTCATCGGATCGTGCATGCAGCGCATCTCAGGCATGGGCTTAGGTCTTGTCGGCGGGCCCGTCTTGATGCTTGTCATGGGACCTGTCAACGGCATCTTGGTGCTCAACGTCCTTGCCACCATCAACGCCTTGATGACAACTCTTACCGTTCGCAAAAACGTGAACTGGAAATACTTCGCTGTGATTGCCTCCGTACTCGTTTTTGGCGCAGTGCCAGGCGCGATCATGGTGCGTGAGGTGTCACCGGATTGGCTGCTTTTGGTCGCCGGAACGTTGCTCCTTTTGGCGCTATCAGTAGTAACAGCGGGTAAGCGCTATGTCCCGCGCGTCGAGGGCTACGTCCCCATGGCAGCATCCGGCATCGTCGCTGGTTTCATGAACACCCTTGCCGGGATCGCAGGCCCTGCCATCACTGTTTACTCGACCGCGGCGCGGTGGGACCAGCGGATGTACGCCGCAACACTTCAGCCGATTTTCATGGTCTCTGGTGCGCTGTCGTTTATCATCAAGCAGTTCACCGGCGCTGGCGACCTGGGCACAATCGATCCAGCCATTTGGCCGCTGGGGCTTTTCGGAATGGCAGCAGGCATCTTCGCCGGAGTGAAAATCGCACCGCGGATCTCGCGCCAAAAAGCCCACCAGCTTGCCTTGGCGTTGGCAGTGCTAGGTGGGCTTACCGCGGTGATCCGCGGACTTATCGGGCTTGTCGGCTAATTTACTTCAAGAGCGACGAGAGGAAGGACTTTGTTCGTTCCTCTTTCGGATGATCCAAGACCTCCTCGGGGGTGCCGTGCTCGACAATCACTCCGCCGTCCATGAACGCGACGGTATCGGCGACCTCGCGGGCAAACCCCATCTCGTGCGTGACGACGAGCATCGTCATGCCCTGGTTTGCTAGGTCGCGCATGACGCGCAGGACTTCACCGACAAGTTCTGGGTCGAGGGCGGAGGTGGGTTCGTCGAAAAGCATCAGCTTAGGATCCATGGCTAGCGCACGTGCGATGGCCACACGCTGCTGCTGACCACCTGACAGCTGGACTGGGTAAGCATCCGCTTTCGCAGCGAGACCCACCATGTCGAGCAGCTCCATGGCGCGCTTTCTGGCTGCAGCGACGGGCTGCTTCTTTACCTGCACGGGGGCCTCAATGACGTTCTCTAGCGCAGTGCGGTGTGCGAAGAGGTTGAAGGACTGGAATACCATGCCGATGTCGGCGCGCTGGCGGGAAGCTTCCTTTTCGGAGATTTCGTACAGTACGCCATCTTTCTCCTTGTAGCCGATCAGTTCGTCTTCGACATACAGGCGACCTGCTGAGACCTTTTCCAAATGGTTGACGCAGCGTAGCAAGGTCGATTTTCCGGAACCCGATGGGCCGATCAAACAAGTGACAGTGCCCTTGGGCACTTCAAGGTTGATGCCTTTCAAAACGTCCAAGTTGCCGAAGGACTTCCAGACGTTATCGGCTTTGATCATGAGATCGTTTGCCATGATTAGTTGTTCCTTTCGACGATGGTGACGTTTCCTGGCACGGTGCCTTCAGCATCAGCGAGGCTGGCGAGCTGGCGCGCGGTGAGTTCGCGGGTGGCTCCCTTTTCAAAGTGCTTTTCCAGGTAATGCTGGCCGACCATGAGGATCGAGGTAATCGCGAGGTACCAGGTGGCTGCTACGAGAAGCATTGGCACCGGCTCGAAAAGTGCTGCCGCGATGTCCATCGAGCGACCATAAAGCTCTAGTGAATATGGGACCGCGACTACGAGCGACGAAGTCTTAAGCAGGGAGATGAACTCGTTGCCGGTGGGCGGGATAATAATACGCATGGCCTGTGGCAACACAGTTCGGCGCATTGTTTGAGACCAGCTCATGCCCAGTGCCTTCGAGGCTTCGATTTGGCCTTCCGGAACGGATGACACACCAGAGCGGACGATTTCGGCCATGTATGCCGCTTCGTTGAGGCCCAATCCAATGACAGCAAGCAGGAAGGCAGAAGAAGTCACGGCGTCAAGAGAGATCTCGGTAAAACCAAGGTTGATTGTTTGATACAGCGCACCCAAAAGACCCCAGAACATCAGCTGGACGTAGACCGGAGTGCCTCGGAAGATCCAGAGGAAGACCCACGCCACGGCCTTGAAGACAGGGTTGTCGGACATGCGCATGACGGCGAGGAGCACGCCACCGACAACGCCAATAATCATCGCAAGGATCGTGATGGCAATCGTGTGAAGCGCCGCGATCGCAATACGAGAATCGAAAAGATACGAGAAGTAGGTGCTCCACCCATAGGCTGGGTTGTTCGCCGCACCGATGATGAACCACACGGCGAGCGCGAGGATGATCGTGGCGAGAACCCAGCGACCGGGGTGGCGCAGTGGCCTAGCTTGGATAGCTTCTGGGCGTGTACTCATTTAGATTCCCTCCACTGGTTGTTCGTTGATGAGGGCCTCATCGAGGAGGCCTGTGGTGATTGACCATTGGCTAAGAATGCGTTCGTACTCGCCGGTCTGGATGAGGTGTTGCATTGCCGCAGCCATCGCTGGGCCAAGTTCAGAGTCTTTCGGTACCGCAAAGCCGTAAGGGGCGGCATCAAACATGTCGCCGACGAGTTCCATCTCGCCGTCGGAGCGATTGACCGCCCACGCGGTGACAGGAGAGTCGGCGGATAGTGCGTCGGCGCGTCCGACTAATAGCGCTAGCGCCGCGTTGTCGGACGTGTCGTAGGACAAAATTGTGATGGGGTCCTTACCGGCCGCGATGCACTCGTCGTTCTTCGGGCGAACGTCGTCGGTTTCAGAAACGGTTGTACGCTGCACAGCGACGGTGAGTCCACAGGGGTCAGCGGGATCGATGTTATCTCCTGGCTGCTGCGCCCACTGGATTCCTGCGTAGAGGAAATTGACAAAGTCGTAGTTCTGCCGACGTTCCTCGTTGTCGGTAAACCCTGACATGCCCGAATCGAGCGTCCCCGCCTGAACTGCAGGCAGAATCATGGCAAAATCTTGCTCGACTGGTTGGAACTCCAACCCCAAAACGGATGCAATTGCGTGGCCCAAATCCATTTCCACACCGATGATCCGCCCTTTTGAGTCTTTAAACTCGAACGGAGCAAAAGGTGGATTAGTGCCCGCGGTCAAGACTCCGTCGGAGGCGACGTCGTCAGGCACTAGGGCAGCGATTTCGGGAACCTCGCCGGGAGAGACTTGCTCCCACCCGTCGGGGTTTCCTCCTTCGACGTTGGTCACGCAGCCGGTAAGTGTTCCGGCAGCCGCCAGGGTGGCGACCAATGTGACGTGTTTTTTCATAGTGCAAAACTCTACCTGCTCAGCACCGGAAGGCGGGTATCGCCCCAGCGTGGAGGGAGGGCTGGAACCAAACAGCGGAAAATTGTTCCTCAGCCGATGATAAGGTTAATCTGAAAGTAATCACAGGTAGATGTACTGTTAACCCTAGTTTGCCACAATGGCTTTCTACATCCGTGTTGCCTATACACCCCGATTAACTGAAAAGGAATTCTGCAGTGTCTTCTCGTCGCCGTGTTCCCGCGACCGTACTTGCTCTAGCAACGGCCTTGTCTTTCGTCCACGTCCCAGCAATCGCAGAGGAAAACGCACCAAGCGTTTCCCAACCCGCGGCACCGCAGCCGGGTTTCCGCGTGCTTCCATATCTTATGAAGCCAGCGTCTGACCAGATGACCATCAACTTCTTCACCGAGCTTGGCAACGACGCCACCGTAACCGTGACTCAGTCCGGCGAGGTTGTCCTCGAAGAGCAAGCGCGGGGCGAGTACCAGGAAAATCTGCAGTACACCCAGCTTGAACTTGAACAAGAAATCGAGGGCCTAGACAAGGGATCGTGGTTGAAGTCGAACGACAACTACAAGTACTCGGTCACGGTGTCAGACCTCGCCCCGAACACGACCTACAACTACACAGTGACCGTCGATGAAGTTGAGTACAGCAACGCATTTACCACCGCGCCAACCAGCGACGAGTGGGACAACATTCGCGTTATCGCTTTTTCCGACTCTGAAACCGAGCCGGCTGGCCGCCCGAAGGTCTCTGGAGCGCGTGAATGGGAGCGCAACCGCACGTTTGCGGAAGGTTCACTAGATCGTCCAGGTGCAGGTTCCGCTTGGTTTGAAAAGTTTGGATCGAACAACCGTCAGGGCCAGGATGAACCCCGCTACCCGCTGACCCAGGACGAGGCTTTCCGCCACAACCTGGGGATCGTCGAGGCTCAGAACCCTGACTTGCTCATGGTCGCGGGTGATTTGACCCAGGGCTCTGGCTACCAACCGGCATGGGACGAGTACATGGGCTATGTGGCGGGCGAGAATGGTGACATTGCGGCATCGACTCCGATGCTTACCGCTTTGGGTAACTGGGAAACCTTTGGCGCTCTCAACGGTTCCTACTCGGATGAGAATGGTGTTGCCCACGGTGCGCACAAGGGGCGAGCTGCATACCAGACCTACATCGACACCTTTGGCTCGGATAACCCTGACCACGCAGATTCCTACTATCGCGTTGACCACGGCCCGTTAACCATCATTACCCTTGATTCCACTAACGGCCTGCCAGATGAGAACTACGACGAGGTCAAGCAGGAGCAGATTTCTGGCAACGACAAGGACATCGAAGCAGCAGGTGCAATTGGTACCGACACCAATACCAGCTACAGCCTCGAAGGTATCCAGGCTGCCGGGAACACCGACCAGCCTGACTTTGGCGAAGGATCGGAGCAATGGGTCTGGGCAGAAAAGCAGCTTGCCGACGCCCGCGAGGCTGGTCAATATGTTGTAGTCCAATTCCACCACGCGGCTTATTCCAACGGCGTGCACGGCACCGCCACCCGCTCGGCAACCCCTGACGCACAGCCAGGCACGCCCATGCGCGTGTACACCCCGATGTTTGAGAAGTACGGTGTAGCTGCCGTGATCTCTGGTCACGATGAAATGTTTGAGCGGTCTTGGGTCGACATGGACGGCGACGGTGTCGGCTTCCACAGCTTTGACGTGGGAGTGGCTGCTGACGGTCTGCGCGGTGACTACCGCCAAGAGGTCGACGGGGAAGTCACCCCAGTTAATTTCAACACCTATTCCGAGTGGATGGCCCAGGCCGACGAGCCTGAGAACTGGCAAGACGTCGACGGAGTTCGCCAACTCATCGATGGAGGCAAGCACTACGGTCATCTGCAGATGGACCTTGAGCCTGTCGAATGCGCCGATGGTGGTACAGGAGCGAAACTCACCACCACACCGGTGTATGCGTTCCCAGTTCTTGACAGTGATTACAACTTGGTCGAGGTTGAGCGTCGCGAGTACAACGATGTCCAGTCCATCTTCTTCAACGCTGACGGAACACCAGCCCCGCGCGGATCCGAGTGCTCGGGAGCCGACATCGACGATGACACCGCCGAAGAACCGATCGACGAACCGATCGACGAGCCAAACGACGACACCGAGAACTCTTCCGATGACCCGAGCTTCCTCGGCAAGTTGATCACCTTCTTGGGCCTTGTCACTACGGCGTTCACATTGATGCCATTTAGCCCCGAAACGATGGACAAGATCTGGGACGTTTTCAAGGGCCCGCTGGGCCTAAGTTTTAAACGCTAGGCGCTTTAAAACGACAATCCCGCCCCACCCAGCTACGAACGGCTGGGTGGGGCGGGATTGTGTTTTTGGTGGGCGAAGAGAACTAGTTTTCTTCTGTCACCATGCTGATCGCACCACACGGGCATTCCTCGGCGCAGATACCACAGCCCTTACAGTAGTCGTACTTGAATTCGTAACTACCTGGTTCTAGCTTGGTGACCGCATTGTCGGGGCAGACTCCGAAGCAGTTATCGCAGCCGAAGCAGTTGCCACAGCTCATGCAGCGGCGTGCTTCAAACAGGGCGGAATCCTCATCGAGGCCTTTGACCACCTCGTCGAAGTTGGAAGCGCGACGAGCGCCTTCCAAGCGTTCGCGCACCTGGTGTGGGGCATCGGTGTAGTACCAGGTCTCCATGCGATCCAGGGTGGCGTCGCCGTGCTTCTCGGCAGGCTCGTAGGAACCACCACGCAGCCAAGCGTCGATGTTGCGAGCGGCCTTTTTGCCGTGGCCAATCGCAACGGTGACGTTTTTCTCGCTCGGGACCATGTCGCCACCGGCGAAGACGCCTTCGCGTCCGGTCATCATGTTGGTGTCGACTTGGACGACACCGCGTTCGATACTGACTCCCTCGAGCTCCTCCAATAGCGTCAGATCGGACTCCTGGCCCAATGCCATCACCAACGAGTCTGCCTCGAGGTCTTCGAACTCGCCTGTAGGGGTGAGGTTTCCCTCGGAGTCGATCTCCATCTTTTCAATCTTGACGGTTCCCTGGTCCACGTGCTGCACGGTGGATAGCCACCGCATGGTGATGCCTTCTTCCTCGGCCTCCATCACTTCGGAATCGTGAGCCGACATGTGGTCACGGGTACGACGATAAAGAATTACTGAGTCGGTCGCTCCGAGTCGCTTCGCGGTACGGGCAGCGTCAACTGCCGTATTACCACCGCCATAGACGACGACACGTCGGCCAAGCAGCGGCTTCTCGTCGGCAGTGCTTGCGGCGTTCATCTCGGTTTCGCGCAGCATATCCACCGCGTTAACCATGTTGGCAGCGGAGCCAGCAGGGATGTTGATGTTTCGACCGATCTGGGCACCAACGGCAGTGAAAACTGCATCGAATTCTTCCAGAACAGCCCCAAGATCGTCGACACGCGCTCCCTGCTCGAACGTGACACCGAGCTGTTCGATGCGTGCGATCTCGGAATCAAGTACCTCGCGCGGCAGGCGGTAGGAAGGGATGCCGTAACGCATCATGCCTCCGGGTTTCTCACCTTGATCGCGCACTGTGACGTCGTGGCCCATACGTGCGAGGTGGTACGCCGCAGACAGACCCGATGGGCCGGAACCCACCACAAGCACCTTCTTGCCCGATGGATCGAGGAGTGGCTCTACAGTCCAGCCTTCCTTGATGGCCTTGTCGCCCAGAAAGCGTTCGACAGCATTGATACCCACCGCTTCGTCGACCTCGACGCGGTTACAGTTGGTTTCGCAGTCGTGGTAGCACACGCGCCCCATCACAGCAGGTAGCGGGTTATTCACCATGATTTCGCGCCACGCGGCCTCGTAGTCGCCTTCGTTTGCGTGGTAGAGCCACTTTTGGATGTTTTCACCTGCAGGGCACGCCTTATTGCAAGGGGGCAGAAGGTCCACGTAAACCGGACGTTCGGAGCGCCATGAGCCGGTGTGATTAGCCAGCGATGAGCCGGTTTCCAGCGTGATGGCAAAAGGCAACTGAGTCGTCGGCATGCCCAAATTAGTCTCAGTCATTAGTTTTCCTCCTTGTCGATGAGGTTGTACCGGCGGATGTTGCGATCAGCGTGCTGCTGCAAACGCTCGATCACGGAAGGATCAGCATTCTTCTTGAACAGGTGAGCAAAACGACGCTGCAACTTCAGGTAGTTTTCCACTGGCTCTTGACGACGAATCTTTGTTACCGAGGTGATTTCTCCGTATTCGGCTTCGAAGATCGGGAACAGACCCGTTTGAGTTGCCAGACGTGCGATCTTGATGGTGTCCTTGGACGCAGAGCCCCAGCCCAGCGGGCAAGGGACAAACACGTGCAGGTAACGTGCGCCACGGAACTCCATCGCACGCTGCACCTTGTATTCTAGGTCGTGCAGGTTAGACACTGATGCGGTGGCAACGTATGGAATGTTGTGCGCCATGGCGATCTGTGGCAAGAACTTGCCTTGACCGAACTCGTTGCCAGGCCGTGGGCCGACGGGCTGAGTAGTCGCGGTGCGCGCAGCCGGCGGGGTAGCGCCTGATCGTTGCACGCCGGTGTTCATGTAGGCCTCGTTGTCGTAACAGATGTACAGGACATCGTCGTTACGCTCGAACATGCCTGACAGGGGACCAAAGCCGATATCCACAGTTCCGCCATCGCCACCCTGGGCGATCACGCGGACGTCCTCGCGACCCTTGGCGCGCATCGCAGCCTGAACACCGGTTGCCACGGCGGCGGCGTTGCCAAACAGGGAGTGAAGCCACGGCAAATTCCACGAGGTTTCTGGGTATGGAGTAGAAAACACTTCCAAACAACCGGTTGCGTTGACCGCAATGACCTTTTTATCAGCGGCGGCCACGGCAGCATCCAGCGCATAGCGCGCTCCCAGTGCCTCGCCACAGCCTTGGCAGGCGCGGTGTCCAGACGTAAGCGAGTTAAATCGTTCGGTGTCTGCCTGCTCAGACTTTAGCTTTTCCTCCACCAAGCGGTTGCCCACAGCAAAGGTGCCTACCTGGTAGAACTGGTAGTCCTCGCTGCCTGGGATTTCAGTTGCGGGGAAAGAGGGGTTAGGTAGGTGGGTAGTCATTAGTTGTCCTTCTTCCTCGATCGCGTGGCGGCTTCGCGCATCATGTTCTCTGGAGCCGAGCCACTTCGTCGTTCAGCTGCCTCACGCGCCAACTGGTTGTCCACGAGTTCATAGTCCAAATCAAGGAATGTCGTGTCTTCGACGTCATCTTTCACTGCCTTGTCTAGGTAGGCGTGCAAGCTGTTCTTGGTGATGTCGCGTCCGCCGAGACCTGCAATGAGTTCGTGGCACTTGAAGCTTGTTCCGCGAAGCGCAGCGCGGCAGTGCGACGATACGATGCCGCCAATGCCAACCGAGAATGCTTTTTCCAATACGACGAAGCGTTCGCAGTTTTCCAGCGCCTGACGCACTGCCTCTGTAGGAAATGGTCGGAACGATACCAGCGACAAAACGCCGATCTTCTCACCGTTTTCGCGTCGCTCATCGACGACATCGCGCAGAGTACCCGTCACTGAGCCCAGGCACACGATGATCGTCTCGGAATCTTCGGTGCGGTACTCGTGGAGCAATCCGCCAGATTCACGGCCGAATACCTCCTGGAATTCCTTCTGTACACGCGGGATGATTTCCAAGGCGTCCAGCTGTTTCTTGTGAGCCAGATAGCGAACCTCGGTAAACGCTTCTGGCCCCACCATCGCGCCGATCGAAATCGGGTTTTCAGGGTCGAGCACCTGGCGAGGTTCAAACTCAGGCAAAAACTTGTCGACGAGCTCACGTTCCGGAATATCAATCTGCTCCACAGCGTGGGTGAGGATGAATCCATCCATGCACACCATGACGGGCAAGGAGAGCTCTTCGGCGATCTTGAATGCCTGAATGTGCAGATCAACGGCTTCTTGGTTGTCGATGGCGTAGAGCTGGAGCCAGCCAGAGTCACGTTGCGACATGGAGTCGGTGTGGTCGTTCCAGATGTTGATCGGGGAGCCGATTGCACGGTTGGCCACGGTCATTACGATGGGAAGGCCGAGTCCAGACGCGTTGTACACGGCTTCGACCATGAACAACAGCCCCTGGGAAGCAGTCGCCGTATAGGTCCTAGCACCGGCAGCAGATGCGCCGATACAAGCGGACATGGCGGAGAACTCGCTCTCCACGTTCACGTACTCGCAATTGTCGATCTGGCCGGCCTTGACCATTGCTGACAGCGCCTCGACGATATGTGTCTGTGGGGAGATCGGGTAGGCCGAAATAACTTCCGGTCGGCACGCTCCGACGGCTTCGGCTACTGCCTTGGAGCCTTGGATTTGCTTAAGCATGGGCGGCTTCCTCCTGCTTCTGAACGACTAGGTCGTATGCTGCTTGGGCGGCGGCGACATTCATTTCGCCGACCTTGCCCGGGAATCGGTTCATAATCGCCTCATTCACGCTTTCCATTTTGTACAAGCCGGTCAAGGCCGCGACACCACCGAGAAGCACCGCATTGGGCACAGTGCGGCCGGTGTGCTCGCGGGCGATGTCGGTTGCCGGAATCGTCATGAAGTGACCCGCCGGTTGGCGTGCCTGAAGGTCAGACAAACCCAGCTCTGCGGAGCGTTTCGACGAATTGATCAGCACGTAACCGTTTTCGGTCAGCCCGGAGAAGACGTCCAAAACAGGCAGCAACGTGTGGTCTTGTACCACGACAAGGTCGGGGTAGAGAACAGGTTCGCGGGTGCGGATCTTTTCGTCGGAAATGCGACAGTAGGACACCACCGGAGCTCCGGTGCGTTCAGAACCGAACGAGGGGAAGGCTTGTGCAAATCGCCCTTCGGCAAATGCAGCCATTGCAATGAGGTCGGAGGCAGTGACCACGCCTTGGCCGCCTCGACCGTGAATTCGAACTTCGACCATACTTCCTAGAGTATGGGGAAAATGTGATTTGCGGGCTGGGCCACAGATCAGTAACCCCCGATTGTGACGATTGGCACAATCGGGGGTTTTACCTGCGGTGACCTTCTACACGCGCGGGGCGTCTTCTTCAACAACCTCGGCAGGTTGGTGGGTCGATTTCCTGCGGTCGGCAACGATGAACGCGGCGACGATCAGGGCGCCAAGGATAATCATGCCGATGACTGGTCCGGCGTTAGAGAAGTCGCCGTCCTTCCACGGCCACAAGGCGCGAAGTGAGCCGAGCATTAGTCCCGACATTACGGCAAGTGCCGTATTACGGTGGGTCTTGAACAACCAGCTTAACGCGCGGACGAAGCTTACCGCGCCGAGTAAGGCTCCAAGGCAAAAGACGACGATGACACTGAGGTCACGCTCGGAGACGGCCTTCACAATCGGCTCGTAGAGCCCCATGGCAAGCAGGAGGAACGAACCCGAGACACCAGGGATCATCAGGGCGCAGATGGCGATCGCGGCAGCGAAGAAGATGACAATCAGTGACGGGTTCTCCACAGGCTCGGAAATGTAGCCAGTAGCGATGAAGCCGATAATCGCGGACGGGACGAAAAGAGCAACGAGCTTCCAAGATGCTGTACGACGATCCATCATGCCTACTGGCACCAAAATCGACACAGCAACCATTCCGAGGAAGAGTCCATTCGACATGTCCGTGTACTCACTGACAAAGGTGTGCATGAGTGTTGACATCCCAAAGACGGCGCCGACCATGCCGATGCCGACCAAAACAAGGAAAAGCCAATCGACTTCGCGAAACTTACGACGCACCAAGAGGTCGGCGTTGTGTAGAGCCTTTTCGTAGATGCCGACGATGAGGGCGACTGTACCTCCCGAAATGCCGGGGACAAGCTCGGCCATGCCGATCAAGAACCCGCGGAAAACATCGGCGATATAGGACAATAGTGAACGCTTCTTTGTGGCGTGTGAGTCAGCAGACATAAAACAGGCCTCGTCGGTCGCTTTCTAAGAGTTAACAGATATGAACTCTCATGAGCGTAGCCGACGAGGCCCGGGCAATCGTCGTTAAGCGCGGAGCTACTTGGTTAGTTCCTCGTTTACGTCCAGCTCTTGGAATGGATCACCGTCGAAGAGCGAACCTGTTTCGCGGTCTTCCAAACGCTTTACTACAGCTTCCTGTGCGTCCTCGGTGAGACCGTAGAAGAACACGCGCGGAACGATGCTGGTGGAGTTCTCAACATAGTCGGTGACGAATTCCTCAACTCCGTCCTTTTTCTCCAGAGCGTCAACGGAAACGTAGATGAACAGTGGGCGAGTGAATGGGTAGGAACCGTCCTGGGCGTTACCCAAGCTCGGCTCGACACCATCGACCGTCAGAGTGTTCATTTCGTTGCGGTGATCTTCATCTGACGCGAGGTAGTTACCTACGCCCATGAATCCCAGCGCGTACTCGCTTTCAGAAACCCAACCGGTGAGCTCGGTGATGGAGTCAGTTTTCTCGTAGTCCTTACGAACTGCATCAGCCTCGCCGTTGACCATCGCGGTGAAGTAGGAGAAAGTGCCGGAACCTTCCGGGCGACCGACTAGACGAATTTCCTCGTCAGGAAGGCCTTCGCGGACATCTGCCCATGTCTTAACCTGGGAGTCTGGCTCCCAGATCTTCTTTAGTTCCTCGGTGCTAAGATCGTCCACCTCCGAGTTTGCGCGGTTTGCCACCATGCTCAAAGCATCGATGCCGATCGGCAATTCGACGAATTCAACGCCATTCTTCTCGCAGGCCTCGATATATTCCTCGGTGATCGCGGAAGAAGCGTTGTTGATATCGGAGTTGCCCGCGCAGAATGCTTCGAAGCCGTCGTAAGTACCATCAGCGGTCATATTGATCTTCGCCTTATGCTCGGTAGCAGCAAGGCGGGTGATTGGCTCGACGGTGGCGGAACCAGTGATTCGGATCGCGTCGTCGTCCTCGCTGTTCTGTGCGCAGCCGGTGAGGACCAGGGAGGTTGCAAGGAGAGCGGAGATCGCTGTCTTACGGAATGCGAATGGCATGTTCCTACTCGCCTCCGCGCTTTGCTTCACGACGCTCGCGGAACTCAGACACGAGTTCTTCGAGAAGTAGTCTCAGGTTGGACCACTTTGCTTGGTCGACTGTCTTGAACAGTTCTGGGAGCTGCTCGACCGCTTCGTGCTGGCGCTTCAGCTGAATCTCTTCACGAAGCTCGCGAGTGAGATCCTCAGTGTCCTTGAGGATCTGCTCAAGCTGGTCGGTGGTTGGGTTGTGCTGATTATTGTCAGTCATGCGAATCCTTCACAGTTGTGGGGTTTGAATGCCGAACTACAAGAGAACGGTGATACCGATGAGGATCGCAGGCAGGATAACGAACACGCCGACGACCCAGCCTACGACCCAGAGCTTGTTCTCCGCGCCCAAGCGAGCAAGAGTGGATGCGCCCCAGATTGGAACATTCTTCATTCCTGGAATGAGGAAGACGATGAGAGCGCCAGTGATGTTAAAGAACATGTGCACCAATGCGGCCTGAAGTGCCGGCTGGGCATCGACACCAGTGAATGCGAAAGCCGCAAGGAGTGCGGTCACAGTGGTACCGATGTTTGCACCAACAGTGAACGGTAGAACTTGTTTGAGCGAAATGGTTCCGGCACCTGCCAATGGGACCAACAGAGAGGTGGTTGTCGACGAGGACTGCACCATCGCGGTCACCAGGGTGCCTGAGGTGATGCCTGAGATAGGGCCACGGCCAATGGCAGTGTGCATAACTTCCTTAGCACGACCTACAAGCACAGCTTGGAGAAGATCTCCCAGCATATTGATCACGATCAGGATTCCAGCCACACCAATAATGATGAGCAGAATGCCTCCCCAAGGTGCAGGGAGAACGTCACCGAGCATGCCGATCAGGTCGGCCAGTGGATCGGTGACGAAAGTGATAGCCGCACCAAGACCGTTGAAGAGGGTGGCTACAATTCCGCCATCCGAACTAGCCAAGCTACGTGAAACGGCACCGGAGAGCTTTTCCAAATAACCAGTAAAGATCTCAAGCGGAAAGAGAATAAGTACCGCTAGCAGGTTGTACATATCGTGGACAGTTGCTGCACCGAAAGCGCGACGGAAAGATTCCTTATCTTTGACCATGCCCAATGACACAAGCGTGGAAGTCAGGGAAGTACCAATATTGGCTCCCATGAGCATGGGAATCGCAATGCCCATTGGAAGGCCACCAGCAACAAGACCGACGACGATCGAGGTGGTGGTACTGGATGACTGGATCAGCGCTGTTGCCAGGAGACCAATCATCAACGCGATAATTGGGTTTGATGCAAAAGCGAAGAGCTGCTCGGCTTGGTCTCCAGTGGCGGCCTTGAACCCGTCACCGATCACGCTCACCGCGGTAATCAGCAAATAGATGCAGAGTGCGACTGCAACCCAGTTAGCAATGGAAAGAGACTTGCCCGAGAAGCCAAAGCGCTCAAGCGGAGACTTAGGCGCTGGCTTCTCATCGGTTTCAGTAAGAGCGGTTTCTTCGAGGACTTCGTTCTTGTCCCGGAGATCATCTTCAATGGAGCTGGTTGGACTCATTGTCATGTCTTTCGGAGTAGTGGAAGAAGCTAGCAAAAATATAGACACGCTTTGGCGCGTGCACCGCAGCTCACATAACCATTCACCTATGAAATCGTCATGAAACCAAAGTTAAACCTGAGTTAAGTGTTTTTCAGTCCATTTTCAACCGGCGTGCGGAAATCGGTCAAAGTATTCGTCGAAAACACGGTGTTTGTGGAGTTAGTGGCGTACCTGGGCAAACGCAGCAATTTGTATAATCTCATCGATTGACCGAGGCGCCAGACGCTCAGGAAGCCTGCCGGAAAGCACCGCGCGAGCATCGGAGGCGATCCGTTCCTCGGCGTCGTGAAGGCGCAATCGTGCCCACTCCTCGGCTGCTGACTGGATTGCTTGGGTGGTGACAATGGCGTTCACTTCTCTGCCGTCCACCCAATGTGTGTATGCACCCGTCGTGGGGAGTGAATCGGCCCCGAACGGCTCACCAGTCCATTTCGGAAGGACTGTTCGAGCCCAGTGGGAGACGGGCAATGGAGATTTCCTGATGATCATCATTGCCTGTTCAATTGTGATTGCCATGCGTTAACCCTTTGTTCGGCTTATGCGCTCGAGAAAGTGAGCCTATCCAAGTCTCGCATTTTGACCATTTTGAGGGACGACGAAACCCCCTTGTGTTGCAATGAAGCATTACAAGGGGGTTGGTGGTGCCCCTGGTGAGACTCGAACTCACACTGGACGGGTTTTGAATCCGTTGCCTCTGCCAATTGGGCTACAGGGGCTTAGCTCGGAAAAACAAGCTCCGGGCTAGCGAGAAATAAGCATAGCGCACACCCTGTGAATCAAAGAAATTGCGTGTTGGGCCACACGCTACACTGGGGAACCGTGACTCAAAAACGTTTGCTGCTCATTGATGGACACTCGATGGCCTTCCGTGCCTTTTATGCTTTGCCGGCGGAGAATTTCTCTACCTCGGGCGGGCAGCATACCAACGCGGTGTACGGGTTCTTGTCCATGCTGGCTAATATCCTGGCGGAAGAAAAGCCGGACCACGCCGCGGTTGCGTTTGACGTCGGACGAAAGACGTTCCGTACCGAGATGTTTCCCGACTACAAGGCGCAGCGCGAGGCAAGCCCGGAAGAGTTTAAGGGCCAGGTCCCGATCATCGAAGACGTTTTGGGTGACCTCGGTATCGTCACATTGTCTAAGGAAAATTACGAAGCGGATGACATCATCGCCACCTTGACCACCCAGGCCAAGGCATCGGGTGATTTCGAAACGATCATCGTCACTGGCGACCGAGACTATCTACAGCTTGTCGACGGCTCCACCACCGTCTTGTACCCAACCAAGGGTGTTTCGGTACTCACACGATTTACCCCTGAGGCCGTGGAGAAGAAATACGATCTCACCCCTGCGCAGTACCCGGATTTTGCGGCTCTCCGTGGCGACCCATCGGACAACTTGCCCAACATTCCAGGTGTCGGTGAGAAGACCGCCACCAAATGGATTAAGCAGTACGGCGACCTTGAAAACCTGCTGAACCACGCTGAAGAGATCAAGGGCAAGGTAGGCAACAATCTGCGCGAGCGCATTGATCAAGTGCGCTTGAACCGTCAGCTCACCCAAATGGTCACCGACATGGAGCTCCCCGTCGATCCAGAAGGGTTGGACATGAAGCCAGTGGACGTGGGCACCGTTGCTGTCGCTTTTGACAAGCTTGAATTCGGGGTAAACCTACGCGAGCGAGTTCTCGCTGCAGTGGAAACAACTGGAGCTCTGACAGAAGAAAGCGTTGAGCTTGCCGATCTCACGGTTGACCAAGGCCCGCTCGACGAGTGGCTCCACGCTCGCTCCGGTCAAGGACTCGCTGTCTATGTCTTAGGTAACTCCGCTCCGTTCCAGGGTGATGCCTCGGCGATCGGGATCGTCGATAAGCAGCGCCATGGTATCTCCAAAGAACTCGCAGATCTCTCGGCTGAGGAAGACAAGGCGCTTGGGCAGTGGCTCGAGTCCGAGGACCCAAAGTACCTTCATGAAGCGAAGGCAACTTATCACATGTTGAAGGGCCGCGGAATCGAATTGCGTGGTATCGCGCATGACACCGCGATCGCGGCCTACCTGCTGCGCCCCGGCCAGCGCACTTACGAACTTAGTGATGTCTACCAGCGCCATTTGCAACGCCAACTAGCAGAACCAAGTCAGCAGATGAGCTTGATGGGGGACACCTCGCTAGTGGATTCGGCAGCAGCAATCTTGGAGCTAGCAGAAGAACTCACCGTTCAACTCAAGGAGATCGACGCGATTGAGCTCTACCAGGATTTAGAGATTCCGTTGCTCACGATTCTCGCGCGCATGGAGCACACCGGAATTGCGGTAGACCTCGCGGTGTTGGAGGACCAGCTGCAGGTGTTTACCGACCAAACGACACAGGTGGAAGCCGAAGCCCGCCAACTTGTCGACGAACCGGAATTGAATCTCTCGAGCCCGAAGCAGCTTTCTGTGGTGCTGTTTGACAAACTCGACCTGCCAAAGACGAAGAAGACCAAGACGGGTTACTCCACGGCCGCGAAGGAAATTGAAGCGTTGGCGGTGAAGAATCCGCACCCATTCCTAGACAAGCTGCTTTCTCACCGCGAGTACCAAAAGATGAAGTCGACGCTGGAAGGTTTAATCAAGACTGTGCAGTCCGACGGCAGGATTCACACCACCTTCAACCAGACCGTGGCTTCAACAGGCCGCTTGAGTTCCACCGAACCGAACTTGCAAAACATTCCGGTGCGTACTGATGCCGGTAAGAAGATTCGTTCATCATTTGTAGTGGGCGAGGGCTATGAGTGCCTGCTGACCGCCGACTATTCCCAGATTGAAATGCGCGTGATGGCGCACTTATCGCAAGACGCGGGATTGGTCGAGGCATACAAAGATGGCGAGGACCTGCACAACTATGTCGGCTCTAAGGTGTTCGATGTCCCAATCGACCAAGTGACTCCCGAGTTGCGTCGTCGCGTCAAAGCGATGAGCTATGGCTTGGTCTACGGCCTTTCGGCGTTTGGGTTGTCTCAGCAGCTCAGTATCTCGCCAGGTGAGGCAAAGGGCATTATGGAAAGCTACTTTGATCGCTTCGGTGGCGTGAAACGCTATCTTGACGACGTGGTCGATCAGGCCCGTAAAGATGGCTATACGTCGACCGTTTTTGGGCGTCGTCGTTACTTGCCGGAGTTGAACTCGGACAACAGAGTTGCTCGAGAGAATGCCGAGCGTGCAGCGCTCAACGCGCCCATTCAGGGTACCGCAGCCGACATCATCAAGGTCGCCATGATTCGGGTAGACAAGGCGATGCAAGGAATGAAATCCCGCGTGCTGTTGCAGGTACACGATGAACTTGTCGTGGAGATAGCTCCGGGAGAGTTGGACCAAGTTCAAGTGATCGTCGAGCGTGAAATGGACAAGGCGATCACGCTGCGTGTTCCATTGGAGGTCTCGGCAGGAGCGGGAAAGAATTGGGATGAAGCCGCGCACTAAAGCTCGTACCCGGCTTGTTGCGCAGCGCCTTGTCGGCGTGAAGTGGGTCAATCCTGTTGATGCCATGCGCGCATTTGGACTGATGCAGGGCCAAGATCAATCCGTGTTTTCTTCGATAGCGCTGCGTTCGACCGGAGACATCGCCGATGTAGCGCATGCGCTGGAGTCGCAGGAAATCGTGCGCGGCTACCCCATGCGCGGCACCGTCTTTGCCGCACCCGCAGAGGATCTGCGGTGGATGACCGAACTCCTAGCCAATCCGGGTATCGAACGTGCCCGCACAACGGTGATTGATTCCGGAGGCAGCGATTCGGATATCGATGCGATTCGCCACATCGTTCTAGACAAGGGCCCAGTAACCAACGCTGAATTCAAAGCAATCGTCACCCAGGTCAATCCCGAAGCGAGTGCGCGAATTCTTTACCGCACGCGCTACCTCTTGATGGTCGAGGGCACTTTGGCGTACCTCGGCCGTGACCAACGCATCGGCCCGGCGCCTACCGGAGGCAGCCTTGAAGAGGTCTTCAACGGCGACCGGCAAGCCGCCGCAAATGAAATCATCGCGCGATACATCCGTACCCACGGCCCAGTCACTCTAGAAGACATCGTCTGGTGGTCGAAGCTACCGAAGAAGCTGGTTCAGGAGTCGCTGCGTAACCTTCCGAATGACATCGAAACTTCCGGTGAGGATTATCTCCGGGCAGGGCTTATCGACGAAGCCGCAGGATCGTCGTCAAGCGTGCTGCGTGCGCCACATCTGCTACCTGCCTTTGATGAGTACATCTTGGGCTATAAGGATCGCCTGTTTGCGATGAGCCAGGAGACGCACGAACATGTTGTCCCAAGGAACATGGGGGTGTTCCGCAAACCCGTGGTGGTCGATGGCGTCGTGCGAGGTTCGTGGCGCAAAGTCGGGGACAAACTTGTGATTGAAGATGTTGCCGGAATTCCGGCGTACGCGGAGCCTGGGATTAGACGGAAGTTTCGCGACTATCCGTTCTTCTGAGCGACGAAGATCGCCGTGCCTGGAAAAAGACGTCCGCGCTCCGGTGACCATTGTCCCCAGCTTTCGGTGAGATCTTCGGGCCACTCAGGCTCGATGATGTCGGTAAGGATAAAACCTGAGGCAGTAAGTGCACGGACCCAATCTCCGAAAGTGCGGTGATACTCGGCATAGGTCAACTGACCTCCGTCGTCATACTCCTCATATTCGCGAGCGAAGTAACTGATTTGGGCTACAAAGGCTTGAGGATCGTCGGGGAACACCCAGCGCATCGGGTGATTAACAGAGAAGATGAAACGCCCTTGTGGCCGTAGGACCCGAGCAATTTCCCTGAGAGCGATCGATACATCCTTGACAAATGGTAGCGCGCCAAAGGCAGAGAATGCGACATCGAACGCCTCAGCGCGATAGGGAAGGGCTAGGACGTCAGCTTGCGCAAGTGGAAGATTGCGGCGAGCTTGATCCAGCATGCCCCGGGAAATATCGAATGCAGTGATAAACCCCGCCCCGTCGTCGGCAAGCCAGGAAGCGCACGGCGCTGAACCACATCCGATTTCGAGGACTGACTTGTCGCTGACGTCTCCTAGAAGACGCGCTTCAGATTCCGCGAACATCTCTGGGCACCAGTAAAATCCGGAGAGGTAATTCGCATGCTCTGAGTGATATCGAGTGGCATCAGAGTCCCAAAACTGACGGTTTGCGTGTGAGGGGTTCGCCATGAGGGTGATTCCTTTGAAATCATTTGCCCGAGCTGCACAAACGTACTAAAGTCTATTGGGCATGTCTGTGCTTTCAGGCGCTGCTGCCCGTAATAGGAGGGGCGGCGCGTGCTCGGGGCGAGATTGAAATGCCAGCTTATCAAAGGTTTTTCGAGAGACATGCTTCTGTCCGTTTTCTATCTCCTATCCATATCGGAGCACATTAATTAATGTCCACTTCTAACACCCCTCAGGTAGCCATCAATGACATTGGCACTGCTGAGGACTTTCTCGCCGCAGTAGACGCAACCATCAAGTACTTCAATGATGGCGACATCGTCTCCGGCACCGTCGTTAAGGTCGATCACGACGAGGTTCTGCTTGACATCGGGTACAAGACCGAAGGCGTCATCCCGACTCGCGAACTGTCCATCAAGCACGATATCGACCCAGATGACGTGGTCGAGGTCGGCGATGAGATCGACGCACTTGTCCTTACCAAAGAGGACAAGGAAGGTCGCCTGATCCTGTCCAAGAAGCGTGCACAGTACGAGCGCGCATGGGGCACGATCGAAGAGCTGCAGAAGAACGAGCAGCCAGTCACCGGTACCGTCATCGAGGTTGTCAAGGGCGGCCTGATCCTCGACATCGGTCTTCGCGGCTTCCTGCCAGCATCCCTGGTTGAGATGCGCCGTGTCCGCGACTTGGAGCCATACATTGGCCAGGAGCTCGAGGCAAAGATCATCGAGCTGGACAAGCACCGCAACAACGTTGTTCTGTCCCGTCGTGCATACCTGGAAGAGACCCAGTCTGCGGTTCGCTCCGAGTTCCTGCACCAGCTGCAGAAGGGCCAGGTCCGCAAGGGCGTTGTCTCTTCCATCGTCAACTTCGGCGCATTCGTCGATCTCGGCGGTGTCGACGGACTGGTTCACGTTTCCGAGCTGTCCTGGAAGCACATCGACCACCCATCTGAGGTTGTCACCGTTGGCGACGAAGTTACCGTTGAGGTTCTCGACGTCGATCTCGACCGCGAGCGCGTATCCCTTTCTCTGAAGGCAACTCAGGAAGATCCATGGCGCGTATTCGCACGCACCCACGCAGTGGGCCAGATCGTGCCAGGCAAGGTCACCAAGCTTGTTCCATTCGGTGCGTTCGTCCGCGTCGAAGAGGGCATCGAGGGCCTTGTTCACATCTCCGAGCTGGCACAGCGTCACATCGAGGTTCCAGACCAGATCGTCAACGTTGGCGAAGAACTCATGGTCAAGGTCATCGACATCGACCTCGAGCGTCGTCGCATCTCGCTATCCCTCAAGCAGGCTGACGAAGACTACGCAGAAGACTTCGATCCATCCCGCTACGGCATGGCTGACTCCTACGACGAGCAGGGCAACTACATCTTCCCAGAAGGTTTCGATCCAGAGACCAACGAGTGGATGGAAGGCTTCGACGAAGCACGCCAGGCATGGGAAGCACGCTACGCAGAGGCAGAGCGTCGTTTCCAGGCCCACACCGTTCAGATCGAGCGTCACCGTGCGGCTGCAGCAGAAGCGGCAGAGCAGGCAGAGGCAGGCAACTACAGCTCCGAGTCCACTGAGGACGCACCAGCTCCGGCGTCTTCCGAGACCGAAGCAGAGGTTGGCGGCTCCCTGGCTTCCGACGAGCAGCTCGCAGCTCTGCGCGAGAAGCTCGCTGGCAACTAGGATCTAGCTAGCTACAAGCTCTCTTCGACCCCAACATCCCGCAAGGGTGTTGGGGTCTTTGCTTTTGCTTAGCGACGATACGATGTACATCATGAAACTCATCGGACTGACAGGTGGAATCGGTAGCGGCAAATCGACCGTGGCAAAGATGCTCGCCCAGGACGGCTTTCCCGTTGTCGATGCCGACAAGATTTCACGTGAGATCGTCGAACCGGGGTCACCCACTTTGTCGGCTCTGGCCGATGGATTTGGATCGGACATTCTAGATTCAAATGGTGACCTCATCCGTGCAGAGCTTGCTCGGCGTGCATTCGCTTCCGAAGAAAAGACACAGCTTCTGAACTCCATCACTCATCCTGCAATTCAACAGCGTGTGCAGGAGTCTTTTGCCCAAGCCGAA
The DNA here is from genome assembly GCF_030252165.1 of Corynebacterium breve. NCBI lineage: Bacteria > Bacillati > Actinomycetota > Actinomycetes > Mycobacteriales > Corynebacteriaceae > Corynebacterium > Corynebacterium breve. Next base: position 1,018,055 of record NZ_CP126969.1, read on the forward strand.
CAAGAAGGCGCCGAGGCCGCAATCTATGACATGCCACTTTTGATCGAACAAGGCAGGCACAAAGAGATGGATCTTGTCGTCGTGGTGGATGTTGCGGCTGATGAGCGAGTCAAGCGTCTGGTGGAGCATAGGGGACTTGATGAGGAAGACGCAAGGAATCGTATTGCGAGACAGATAAGCGACGATGAGCGACGTGCGGCCGCAGATGTCATCATCGACAACAACGGTCCTGTTGAAGCTCTCGGCCCGCAGGTTGAAATGCTGATTCAGCGCATCAATTCGCTCAACGTGTATTGAAAATTAAGACGGGGGTTACGTAGATGTAACTTTAACTCCCTAGTCTTTCTACCCATGGGTACGTGGGGTGTTGGTGCTTTTGATAACGACACCGCGTCTGAGCTTGTATCCGAGCTGCAGCGCGGTGTCTTTCGCATGCAACAGCTCAAGTTCGAATGCGCTAATGGGCCACTAACGGCGCAGCAGGCAGAAAGGGTTATCGCACTTGGTGCGCTCCTTGCAGGTGAACGCCCTGAAGGTGTGAATCTAGAGGGGATAGATAAACAACTGTCTTTTCGCGACAGGCGCTGGATTGCGAAGAACATGAAGAGTGCGATCATGCCGGGTCAGTCCGAGCTGTATGCATTGTGGGAGGACACCGGGGAGTTGGAGCAGTGGATTGAGGAGACAACGCGGGTGATCCCGTAGCTGACGCGCTACCCTGGAATGTATGGCTTTTGCTGGTGAACACCCTGTCTATTCTCACTCCGAGTTCCGCCCCGTCGGTGAGGTCGAACGATCCGACAAACCGTTTGAAGTTATCTCAGAGTTTCAGCCTTCGGGCGATCAGCCCAAAGCGATCGCCGAATTAGATGCAAGGCTGAACCGTGGCGAAGAAGATGTGGTCCTCATGGGTGCCACGGGTACCGGTAAGTCTGCGACTGCGGCCTGGCTCATCGAACAACAACAACGCCCCACGTTGGTGATGGCACCGAACAAAACGCTCGCAGCTCAGCTTGCGAATGAGCTGAAAGAGCTCTTGCCCAACAACGCCGTGGAGTACTTTGTTAGCTACTACGACTACTACCAACCAGAGGCGTATATCGCCCAGACGGACACCTACATTGAGAAAGACTCTTCCATCAATGAAAATGTCGAACGCCTGCGCCACGCCGCTACGTCGGCGCTGCTCTCGCGGCGCGACGTGGTCGTCGTTAGTTCTGTGTCGTGTATTTACGGCCTTGGCACTCCGCAGTCATACCTTGACCGATCGGTGGTATTACGCCTAGACGAAGAAGTGGATCGGGACCAATTCCTCCGCTTGCTCGTTGATATTCAGTATGAGCGCAACGATATCGACTTTCGGCGCGGTACATTCCGCGTGAAGGGCGACACGGTTGACATCATCCCGGCCTACGAGGAGCTCGCGGTCCGCGTGGAGTTCTTCGGCGACGACATTGACGCGCTCTACTACATCCACCCCGTGACAGGCGACGTTTTGCGGAAGGTGGATGAACTGCGAATTTTCCCGGCGACACACTACGTTGCCACCGAAGAACGTATGGAGAAGGCTGTCGAGGCGATTAAGGAGGAGCTAGCCGATCGGCTCGAGTCGCTGGAAAACCGCGGTAAACTCCTCGAGGCCCAACGACTGCGCATGCGCACCGAATACGATCTAGAAATGATCCAACAAGTTGGCTTTTGTTCAGGCATCGAAAACTACTCTCGCCACATGGATGGGCGAGAGGCTGGTTCGGCACCTGCGACGCTGATCGACTATTTCCCAGAAGACTTTCTGACCATTATCGACGAGTCACACGTCACCGTGCCACAGATCGGCGGAATGTTTGAAGGCGACATGTCGCGCAAGCGCAATCTAGTCGAGTTCGGCTTCCGCTTGCCTTCGGCGCTGGACAACAGACCCCTGACCTTTGCCGAATTTGAGGAACGTGTAGGGCAAACCGTCTACATGTCGGCGACCCCCGGTGACTACGAGTTGGAGGCTGCACAGGGCGAATACGTGGAACAGGTGATTCGCCCGACCGGCCTGGTCGATCCGCATGTGGATGTGCGCCCGACGAAGGGCCAGATCGATGACTTGATTGAGGAAATCCGGCAACGGACCGCGAAGAATGAACGAGTATTGGTGACAACGCTGACTAAACGCATGGCGGAAGACCTCACTGATTACCTCGTGGAAAACGGGGTGAAGGTCCGCTACTTGCACTCCGACATTGACACATTGCAGCGCGTCGAGCTGCTCAGGCAACTTCGCCTGGGTGAGTTCGACGTGCTTGTAGGAATTAACCTCCTCCGCGAGGGTATTGACCTACCAGAAGTCTCCCTGGTTGCAATCCTCGACGCTGACAAGGAAGGCTTCTTGCGTTCCACGAAGTCCTTGATCCAGACCATCGGCCGAGCGGCACGAAACGTGTCCGGCACCGTCATTATGTACGCAGACAAGGTCACAGATTCGATGCAGCAGGCGATCGAGGAAACCGAACGTCGACGCGAGAAACAGATTGCATACAACAAAGAACACGGTATCGATCCGCAGCCGCTGCGCAAGAAGATATCCGACATTCTGGACGAGGTGTACGAGAATTCGGGCGACTCGGATCAGGCAGCGGGTGACGCTGCAGTCGTCGACAAGCCTGACACGTCGACAATGGCTGAAGACGAGGTGCAAAAGCTGATCGATTCGCTCACTGTACAGATGGGCGCGGCCGCGCGTGAGCTTAAGTTTGAGCTGGCAGGAAGGCTTCGCGACGAGATTGCCGACCTGAAACGTGAGCTTCGTGGTATTAAGGAATCAGGAATCTAGAAAGGTTGAGGGAACAATAATGCACAAGTACAACACGATCACAGTTGGTACCGACGGTTCCGCTTCTTCGTTGATGGCAGTGCGTACTGCCGCAAGTCTTGCCCGCGCATATGATGCACACTTGGTGATCGTCTGCGCTTACTACAACACCACCGGTTCACTACTGAATTCGCCAAGCGCAGAATATTCCACCCTGCCGGTAGTCAGCGACTCTCGCGCAGAGGAATACCTAGCGCAGGCACAAGCAGTCGCCGAAGAGGAAAAGGCGACCAACGTCACTGCCGCAGCTCTGTCGGGATCCCCAGTACAGATGCTGATCGATGCAGTAGAAAAGTACGACGCCGATCTGCTCGTTGTGGGTAACAGGGGAGTCAACACATTGTCGGGTCGCGTCTTTGGCAACATTCCTACCGGTGTAGCGCGAAAAGCCAATGTGGACGTCATGATCGTCGATACATCATCCCAAGCAAACGACTAACCAATACCATGTTGGTACACTAAGAGAGAATCTTTAAGCAGGCGGTTCTCCGCAGTGCATACGCGCAGAAATCGAAAGGTCAAAACAATTATGAATGAAAAGTACGAGACCATCGTTGTCGGTACTGATGGATCTAAGTCTTCCTTGCTCGCGGTAACCCGTGCAGCGAAGATCGCGGCGGCTTTCGATGCAAAGCTGATCATCGGCTGCGCTTACTACGAGTCCGAAGAGGAAGCGTCCAAGACTCTTCGTCAGGACTCCGTGACCATTCTCGGTGACAGCACTGCACAGAAGAATCTTGCATCCGCATCTGAGGCCGCACGTGAGGCGGGCGCAACCAACGTTGAAACCGCCGTCCGTCCGGGCACCCCAGTGGAGGCGCTGATGGCAATCGTTAACTCCAACGACGCAGATCTGCTCGTTGTTGGTAACCGTGGAATCAACTCCCTCACTGGTCGCCTTCTGGGCTCCGTTCCTGCCGACGTTGCGCGTCAGTCCGACTGCGATGTCATGATCGTTCACACCGTGAGCTAAGACCAAACGCTAAGGTAGCCCGTTCCCAACCACGCTGGGAACGGGCTCTGTGCGTCTTTACACCTCAAAGTCGCCGATAACAGTGAGAGTTTGGGTCGCGCGAGTCACAGCTACATAGAGATCCTGCAAACCTTGGGGCGAAGCCTGGAGAAAATCCGCTGGCTCCACCACGATCACGTGGTCGAACTCCAACCCTTTGACCTCTTTCACGTTATCGGCCGTGATGATGGCGACCAACCTCCCGTCGTCAAAGCTGATTGAGTGAGGATCGGTGCCCGATGGCAAGAAACGCACGTCCTGTCCGCTCGAGCGAATCGCTGTGGCTGGGGTGGTTTCAGCATCGATAACCTGCAGAATCTGATTAGCAACCACCATGATTTCGGACGGTGTTCGATAGTTCACGGTCAACTCGTGCTGCGCGAAACGCGTGCCCACGTACGGCTCAAGGCTTGTCGCCCAGTCATCGGTGCCTGCCGGGGATGACGTCTGAGCCGTATCTCCGACGAGAGTCATCCACCTAGAAGGCGAGCGGCGGAAAATCATGCGCCATTCCATGGGCGACAGCTCCTGTGCCTCATCAACAATCACATGGCCGTACGCCCAACGGTAGTCTTCCCTTGCTCGTTGAGCGGTTGACCGCGTATCCCGAGCCTGTTGACGCTTGGCCAGCGTCTCCGCATCGATCACGTCGTGCGCCGACAAGATCTCTGCCTCAAACAGGTCGTCGTCGTTATCCGTTGCTTCCGAAGACGCCAAAACGTCCAGGGCTTCTTCCGCCTCCTCGATCTGCCGACGCCATTCTTCCTCTTCTCTTCGGCGCTGCTCTTCTGGGTCGGCAATACCAATGAGCACCGCCAGCTCGTCGATAAGCGCTGCGTCAGAAGGTGCCAGGGGAGAGCCTGGTTCCCGGTAAAGTGCGTCTTGCGTGACCGTGTCGTAATCACCTGCGACCTCGGCGATCACCTCCTTGCTGGTGAGCAGGTGCTCAAGCACCGTCACTGGATCTAGCTCCGGGAAATGCTTGTCGACGATTGTCTGAACCGCAGGCTCCTCAGCCAAGTCATCGTGCAGCTGGTCCACGTCGGCTGTAGAAAGGAGGTTCTCACCGCCGAGCGGATCGGCGCCGATCTTGTCGGCCAGCTGCAGAGCAAGCAACTGAGTAAGGTGCTCGCCAAACGCTGCGCGAGCCTGGTTATGGGGTTTACGGGTACGCCGTGCGCGGGTTCGCGCCGCCTTCACTATTTCTGGCGTGACATCGAGGTTGATCGACTCGATTGTGACCACCTCGGTGTCATCGGGGATAGTCTGCCACGACTGCATCGCACGCTTAAGGATGGTGACCATTTCTTCCGAGCCTTTGATCTCTCGGCTTATCAAAGACTCGGTGCCTTCTGGTTGCACGCCTGGAACTAGTCCATCAATTGTGGTGAGCACGACTCCTGTTTCACCCAACTCCGGAAGAACGCGCGAAATGTAATCCAAGAAGGCTCGGTTGGGGCCGACGATCAGCACACCGGTCCTGGCGAGTTGCTCGCGCCATGTGTACAGGAGATACGCCACTCGGTGGAGAGCGACGGCTGTCTTGCCTGTGCCGGGACCGCCTTGGACGACAAGGACGCCACGAGTATTAGCCCGAATGATCTCGTCCTGCTCGCGCTGGATCGTCTCAACTATGGAGCTCATATGGCCGGAACGTGCTTCGTTCATCGCTCGGTGAAGCGCGGCCTCGGAACCCACATTGGCCACGGGGTCGTCGACAATAGCGCCAGATAGCACCTCATCATCAACACCTGTCACTGTGCGGCCACTTGTACGAATGTGGCGGCGCACTTCCACCCCTTCGGGATGAGCTGTCGTGGCCAAGTAAAAGGGGCGTGCCATGGGAGCGCGCCAATCGAGAAGTAGGGTGCGGTAATGATCCTCACGATCGTCGATTCCCATGCGCCCGATGTAGCGACGATCGAGGTGTTCGGAGCCCGGGACAGGATTGTCTCCGCCTGGATCTGCAATATCAATGCGACCAAAGACTAGACCGATCTCGGCAACATTGAGCGCGTCCAGTTTGGCGTTGAGGCCGTGATACTCGGTTTCACGTCGCACCAAAGCATCGGGGTCGGGGTTATCTGGGTCGACATCGCTCTGCACCAGTTGCAGACGATCGCGCGCCTGTTCAACCTCCATGTCGAGGTGTTGAAACAAGGTATCCACGTACGTTTGCTCTTGAGCGATCTGGCGAGAATCACCACTTTCGTGACCCATCAGTTGAGACCTCCTTGGACAAGACTGACGTATCAGCCTAACAAAACTGGCCCGCCCCCTCGAAGCGAGTCGAGGGGGCGGGCCAAAAGAGTTGGCTAGTCAGCCAGCAACACTACTTGTCAAGCTTCTTGCGAGCCTTTTCAACAGCATCGGTTGCACGAGCCTGAAGCTTCTCCGCTTCCTTATTCGCACGCTTTGCTGCACGGCCGTTCGTCTTGTCGGCCTTCTTGTAGGCCTTAGCTGCTCGATCCTGAGCCTTGTTGGCCTTCTTCACAATCTGCTTGCGGGAGGCCTTGGTGTCGTTGTTGACTTCGTCCAACCAATCCTGAGCGGAAACACGGGCGGTGTCGAACCAATCGGTTGAAGAATCCACGGCGGAGTCAACCCACTTAGTTGCGGTGTCGATCCAATCATCCTTGTTCTCAGCGACAAAGTCCGAAACCTTTGCTCCAGCATCGGAGGCCTTAGCCGTCGCAGCGGTGGCGCCTACGGTGACCTTGTCTGCGGTGTCTTGCAACCAAGCGTTTGCCTGTTCGCGAGCCTTCTCGGACTCCGACTGGGTTGGCAGCGCTGCCTGTACCTTCTTGTTCACAGTCTTGGCTGCCTTGTTGGCACGCCAAGCAACACCAGGCTTGCCAGCGGTATCGGCAGAAGCCAGGAACAAACCACCGAGTAGTGCGACGTTTGTCAACGCTCCATTGCGGCGGGAGGACTTCTCTTCAGGGGTCTCCGCCTCCCAGAATGCGTGGCGACCAATCAAAGTCGGGATTGCCGCTGCAGCCAACATGGTTGCAGACAAACGAGGTGCCTTACCCAGTGCATACAGGGTGCCAGCACCGATCTTGGTGCCGCCAAGGATCTGCGCAACTAGTTCAGGATCCTGGGGAACACTCTTTGCGTATTCGGCAGGAAGCACCGTACGAAGCTGCTTGAGGAAGCGCTCGGAGGCTTCAACATGGCTCGACGTATTCACTACGGTGTCTACACCGTCAGCAATGTATACCGACGCGAGCATGGGACGGGCAATCTTGCGGATCATGAAACTCAGTCCTTTTCTATGAGGATTGTGTTATAGATTTACCCCAACCACTGTAGACGTTTGATTGTCACAGGGAGGTAAAGATTTGCTTCAGTTACTAACGTTGTGCCGGTTAGTTACCAGCGACGCTGCCACCATTCGGCCAAGTGAGGACGCTCAGCGCCGACAGTGGTATTTGCGCCATGACCTGGCCAGATAACAGTCTCGTCCGGGTAAACATCGAAAACGCGCTCTTTGGCGTCGTTGTATAAGCGGACAAAGTCTCCCTCGGAACCCGTTTTTCCTAGGCCACCCGGGAAAATGGAGTCGCCGACGAATAGGTTGGGCTTTCCTTCCAATTCGATAGCAACACAAGCGCCACCCGGTGTGTGTCCGCGTAGGACGATGACAGGAATGGAGTGCCCAGCAAATTCCAGTGCGTCGCCGTGATCCAGCTCGCGATCTACCTTTGCCGGCAGGGCCGGGGAGTCCAGATATGATGCCCAGTGTGTGGCGCCTGTGTGTTCAAGTACCTCGACGAGGGCTTGGACATGATCCGCGTGGCGGTGTGTGGTGAGCACGTCCGTGATCGTCACGCCGGCATCGTCGGCAAGCTTGAGCAATGCATCGGCATCGGTTGGTGCATCGATCAACAAAGCTTTGCTGTCGGAGGCGATTAGGTAACTGTTGTTGTCCATCTTTCCCACAGAAATGTGGTGCAGCGATAAAGTCTCAGTCATGGCACCAGCCTACGGGAAACCTCACTAGCGCACGGGCCTTGATCGATGGTATGTTCGACAATGTTGCTCTGGTTCGCTCCTCAAAGCAAGGACAGGTCTCTACGTGGCTGACAAGCTCATCGTGCAAGGCGCACGCCAACACAACCTCAAAGGTATTGATATTGAACTGCCACGCGACAAAATGGTCGTGTTCACGGGGCTCTCGGGCTCTGGCAAATCATCATTGGCCTTTGACACCATATTTGCCGAAGGGCAGCGTCGCTACGTCGAATCCCTGAGCTCCTATGCACGCATGTTCCTAGGCCAAATGGACAAACCGGACGTTGATTTCATTGACGGTTTGTCACCGGCTGTCTCGATTGACCAGAAGTCCACTAACCGTAACCCGCGGTCCACCGTGGGTACCATCACGGAGATTTACGATTATCTGCGATTGCTCTATGCTCGCGCCGGCACACCCCATTGTCCGCAGTGCGACGAGCCAATTGCGCGCCAGACTCCGCAGCAGATTGTGGATCAAGTCCTCAGCATGGAAGAGCGCAAAAAGTTTCAGGTTCTCGCGCCAGTAGTCCGGAAGCGAAAAGGAGAGTTTGTCGATCTGTTGAAGGATCTCTCAGCTCAGGGGTTCTCGCGCGTCAAGGTGGACGGCGAGGTGTACTCGCTTTCAGAGCCGCCGATACTGAAGAAGCAGATCAAGCACACCATTGATGTCATCGTCGACCGACTCCAAGTAAAAGAGAGCCAGAAACAGCGCCTGACTGATTCGGTGGAGACAGCGCTGCGGCTTGCCGATGGACTCGTTGTCCTAGAGTTCGTCGATGAACCTGAAGATTCCGAAGCGCGCTACGCAATTTTCTCCGAGAAGATGGCCTGCCCGAACGGTCACACTTTGGACATCGATTCCTACGAGCCACGATCATTTTCTTTCAACGCACCATTTGGCGCTTGCCCGGCGTGTGATGGCCTAGGCACCCGCACAGAGATGGATGCCGATTTGATCGTTCCCGATCCCGACGCACCAGCGGTTGATGCCTTCCAACCGTGGAACTCCAGCCCAAACAAGAGCTACTTTGTCAAACTCATCGAGGGGCTTGCAAAAGAACTAGAATTCGACCCGAGTACGCCGTTCTCGCAGCTCAAAAAGTCAGAGCAAAGCGCTCTGCTAGAGGGCTCGCCGGTCCAGGTATCCGTGCGCTACAAGAATCGCTACGGTCGTCAGCGCAACTTCACATCAGCGTTCGAGGGCGTGATGGGCTACTTGCGACGAAAGCTCGACATGGCGGAGACAGAAGCTGCCAAAGAACGCTATTTGTCCTATACCCGCGAAGTGGCGTGCCCGACCTGTAAGGGTGCTCGTCTAAAGCCGGAGATTCTGGCAGTTCGCCTCAACTCGTCCACACACGGTGAACTGTCTATTGCCGATCTCACCGCGCTTTCGATCAACGATGCTTCCAACTTCTTGGACCATCTAACTTTGGGTTACCGCGAGGAAATGATTGCCGGCGCCGTACTCAAAGAAACACAAGCTCGCCTACACTTTTTGATCGATGTTGGGCTCACTTACCTCACCCTCGACCGCTCGGCTGGCACGCTCTCGGGTGGTGAGGCGCAGCGCATTCGTCTGGCAACACAGATTGGCTCGGGTCTCGCCGGCGTGATGTATGTCCTCGACGAGCCCTCGATCGGATTGCACCAGCGCGACAATAGGCGTTTGATTTCCACTCTGAAGAAACTGCGGGACATCGGCAACACACTTATCGTTGTTGAACACGACGAAGACACCATCCGTGAAGCTGATTGGCTGATCGACATTGGGCCCGCAGCGGGTGAATATGGCGGTGAAGTCGTCTACCAAGGACCGCCAAAAGGAATTCTGACGGCCAAGAACTCGGTAACCGGGGACTACCTTTCTGGTCGCAAGAAAATCGAGGTACCCGCTTCACGACGACCAGTGGATCCGGAACGGCAGCTCCACATAATCGGCGCTCGCGAGAACAACTTGGACAATATTGATGTGGATATTCCGCTGGGTGTCCTCGTTGCGGTGACCGGTGTGTCTGGGTCAGGCAAGTCCACGATGGTGAACCAGATCTTGGCCAAGACGCTGCAGAATAATCTGAACCGTTCACGACAAGTACCTGGGCGAGTGAAAAGGGTCGAGGGAGTAGAACATTTGGACAAGCTGGTTCAGGTTGACCAATCGCCAATCGGCAGGACCCCTCGATCAAATCCGGCTACCTATACGGGTGTATTCGACAAAATACGCAACCTTTTCGCGGAGACTCATGAAGCGAAAGTCCGTGGCTACAAAGCGGGGCGATTCTCCTTCAACGTTAAGGGCGGACGCTGCGAGGCCTGCCGTGGAGACGGCACTATCAAGATCGAGATGAACTTTCTGCCAGACGTGTACGTTCCTTGCGAAGTGTGCGGGGGAACACGCTTTAACCGCGAGACTCTAGAGGTTCGTTACAAGGGCAAGAACATCGCCGAGGTTTTGGACATGCCTATCTCGGAAGCCACCGAGTTTTTTGAGCCGATCCAGTCCATCCACCGGTATCTCGCGACCTTGGCAGATGTTGGCCTCGGATATGTCCGCTTGGGACAAGCCGCAACCACCCTCTCAGGCGGTGAGGCGCAGCGTGTGAAGCTCGCTGCGGAACTCCAAAAGCGCTCAAACGGACGGACAATTTACATCCTCGACGAGCCAACAACTGGCTTGCACTTTGAAGATATCCGCAAGCTCTTGATGGTGTTGCAAGGCCTCGTCGAGAAGGGCAATACAGTCCTGGTGATCGAGCACAACCTAGATGTGGTGAAGTCCGCCGACTGGGTAATCGATATGGGCCCAGAAGGTGGCAGTGGCGGTGGACGCGTTGTTGCACAAGGCACGCCGGAAGACGTGGCCAAGGTTGACGGCTCTTACACAGGTTCATACTTGTCCGAGTTGTTGGTCTGACTCTGGGCTTGGGGTTGGCGTCGTGCTCTGATCGCAGCAATCGCGATGAGGATGATGCCGGAGATGATGAAAGCTACGACCTGTGGGATACCGCTCAGCGACGCAAGATCGAAGAAGATGAGCTTCATCACCGCGGCGATTGCCAGGACAAAACCCGCTCCAAGACTCATCCTGTTGGACAGTCGGGTACGTGCCAGCAGTATCCAGGCTGCGAAGGTGATCCAAGTAACAGATACTGACGCGTGGCCAATGACGAACCCGAGAATGAGAAGAGTCTGGGAACCAAAGCTGAAGACGAAGGACACAAATGTCACCACGGCCACCATGTAGAGGTGAAGGCCTACGACTCCAAATACGACGAGCAATTCACGGGGAACGGAATCAAACGCTGCTCGTCGCCAAAGCGCAAACACGAGGATCAGCGTCAAGCACACGGCTTGGAATTGAACCGACCCACTGACAATCTTCTCTGGTTGCAAGCCGAGCACAGCCGCACTCACCTCGTAGGTAAGGCCGAGCGCTGCAATGACCCAGAACGTCCACACCGGTACCCGATACGCCGGTCGGCGTTCCAAGACCAAGATGGCCGCTAGGAATCCTGCGAGGAAGAGAGTCAGTACCGCGGCCCGTCCGAAATCTTCATTGGTAAGCGCGGCCGGAAATTTGATATATAACGCAATAAAGAGCACTGCGCTGAAGCAAAGCCACGTGATCGGTGTGAGCTTCTGAGTGTCGTAATCTGGGAAGCGTCTCAAAGCTAGCTCGGTTGCGACTACACCGGCGGTGGCACCGACTAGCGTCAGTACCAGCCACCAACTATCGACAATTCCCACGACGATCAAGAGAATCACGATTGGGATCAAAGTCAACAACAGGGTCCGGTACGAGTTCGCATCGAAGCGCTCATCACTTTGTGGGGCACGGGCGGGGAAGAATACTTCGCCGGCCAATATCATTAGGACGAAGCCAATGAACGGTATGGTGACAGGACTTGTTTCAGCTGGTGTGAAATTGGACATTAATAGTCCTTGTTCAACAACCAAAGCGCCTGCAAATACTCGAATGTGTGCCGCAACCGGTGGAGTATCGGCTTGTTTGTTGTGCCAAGTACTGATGACCAGCAATATCGGTAGGAGCGAGGTAATGAGCGCGGCATTAGGATCGTTGACCACGAAAAATGGGAGATAGATAAAGCCCGCGAAGGCCATCGCCTTGGTCAAGGTTGTGTTGGACAAGGTCCTTGCCACCATCAAATATCCCGCCCAAACCGCAACGTTTACAATCGCGCCCGTTGGATATGTCCACCACTCCAAAATCGCGACGAGAGACAGGATAATTAGGACTGATACCAGGAAAGACGTAATGAACAAGGCGTCGCTGCCGGCTGTCGCCTTGGATTTGCGTTGGATGAAGTAGCCAGCCACTAGTAGCGCAATGGCAAGCACCACAGACAAGATGACTCTGCCAAGCGGACCCAACAGTCCGCTTTGAATCGCCAGGGCGATACCAAGTGCGACACCGATAATCGTGATCATCGACCCGAGGACAGCAATGGTCCGCATAATGAGTTGCTCTGTGGACAACTTCTTGCGGGGAGGACGAGGAGGGCGCTCTGGCCTCGGATAGTTAACTGAAGGCGCAACAGGGGCCGCAGGGGACTTCGCTGCTGCAGCAGGTGGCGGTGAATATGGAGAGATGATCCTCGGTCGCTCTGGCTGCCACGGCAACTTCGGCTTTGTAGGCTGGCCAGCAGCAGGATGGATTTCAGTGCGCTGGGGACCCGTGGTTTCCACATTTGCTGATGAATCTTTCGCTACCAGTGCCGATGCTTCGAGTGTGTGAGTGAGTTCTCGCAATTGCGAAACAACGTCTTGTGTCTCAGTGGCCAAAGAATCAATCTTGGCAAGTGTGCGCCGAGCCTGAATGAAAAACTCGGGTCCTAATTGGGGAGTCGGTGCCATCGAAATACATCCTTTGGAAGAGGCCGGATTGGAAGCGGCTAGTCTCAAGAGCTTTGCGGGCTTGATTTCCATCTTTGCCCAAATTGTTGCCTATAACGCGGCGAATGATTCCCCTTCTGTTCACTCTCGTCGCTATCGTTGAATCGGAAATCGACAAATGAAAGCTAATTTGAAAGGGGAGTAGCGCACTCGTGGAATACAAAGCGGCCCCCGAAGGTTCCCGGAACTCCAAGAACTCTTGGGAGGACGATGAACTCACTCCCGACAACTACACAACTTCGCAGTTCGAGCGGGTGAATGGGAAAGGTGGCCATGCGTCAGCCCCCGAATTCGTGCAGCACGAAACGACGGCAGCAAGCGCACGGAGGAGTACCGGATTCTGGCCGATCTTTCTCGGTGCTGTGGGCGTAGTAGGTGCCTTGGCCCTAGGGATCTGGGGGTATAGCTGGTTCGCAGAGCAGGAGAACGACAATAATGCCGCCCCTATGACCACGACACGAGTGATTGCGCCAGAGCCGGCTAGCTCACTCCCGAATGCGACCTCATCGTCGGCTAGCTTTACGACGACCGCCTTGCCGACAAAGTTCGCAACCCCCACTCGCGCCGCTGCACATACTACGATTACCTTTGAGTCGACGGAGTCTCAGTCGACTTCGGTAACGAGCGAACCTACTCCGAGTAGTGTGGGAACGACTTCCACTTCTGTATCCGAGGAATACACTTTCCGAGCGCCAGAAAACGCTGTCCAATGTGCTGCCAACGTTAACTGGCGAATTTTTACCAGTGGACAAGACGAATGTGGATTTGCAAAGGACGTTGCGATTGCGATGGCGGGTAACTCCGGCATCGACGGTCAGCACGAAGTAGTCGTCGATAAGCAAAGCAGCGGTGAACAGGCAACCGTAACGTGCGCATGGGAAGGCGCTAACTCCTATACCTGCAATGGTGGGGGAGCCACTGTGGTTCTAGAGGACCGCGCAGTACGCGACTGACCGGCAATTTTGGTCTCGTGATTGGTATCTGCTAAAGTAGCGGTCACTACCGCCCACGCATCTTTTCTAGGTGCCAGGGTCGCAAGTGGAGTTAATCCCACCCCATACCGCCAGATGGTTGGTTACGGGTCCAAAACACACGGTAGATCACCACCAGTGGTGTGTCTGTGTGTGGAAGAACTCCCGCGACGCTTCTCAAGCGCTCGCGGGATTTGCGTTAACACTACTCGCGAGAACTGGTAGCGAACCTAATTGTCTTTTAACTCGAGGAGTTCTCATCAGCGCTGAAGCTCGGATCAACGAAAAAATCCGTGTCCCTGAAGTTCGTCTTGTCGGCCCATCCGGCGAGCAGGTAGGCGTCGTCCGTACCGACGACGCACGCAAGCTTGCATACGAAGCAGATCTAGATCTAGTTGAGGTGGCGCCAAACGCTAAGCCGCCAGTAGCCAAGATCATGGATTACGGCAAGTTCAAGTATGAACAGGCTCAAAAAGCCCGCGAATCTCGTAAGAATCAGCAGCAGACCGTGGTGAAGGAACAGAAGTTCCGTCCCAAGATCGATGAGCACGACTACCAGACGAAGAAGAACAACGTTGTTCGCTTCCTGGAGAAGGGCAACAAGGTCAAGGTCACAATCATGTTCCGTGGCCGTGAGCAATCACGTCCGGAGCTCGGTTTCCGCCTTCTGGAGCGTCTGGCTGAGGAGGTTGCAGACATTGCAATCATCGAGTCCCGCCCTAAGCAAGACGGCCGAAACATGACCATGGTCCTTGGCCCAGCAGGCAAAAAGGGCAAGAAGTAGACCACTTTTTCAAACTCTGAAGGGTTTAAACAATGAAGCAGAAGACCCACAAGGGCACCGCTAAGCGCATCAAGTTGACCGGCTCGGGCAAGCTGCGCCGTAACCAGGCTGGCAAGAAGCACCTGAACGAGCACAAGACCTCCAAGCGCGTGCGTCAGCTCAAGGGCGACGCACCAGTTGCAAAGGCTGACGTGCCACGCATGAAGAAGCTCCTCGGCCGCGCATAGTTTCGCGACCCACTCCATTTCATCCAAAGTCTTTACTAGAAGTTAGGAAGTACAACTGTGGCACGTGTCAAGCGCTCAGTTAACGCCAAGAAGAAGCGTCGCGCGATTCTGAAGTCCGCAAAGGGCTACCGCGGCCAGCGCTCCCGCCTGTACCGTAAGGCGAAGGAACAGTGGTTGCACTCGATGACCTACGCTTACCGCGACCGTCGTAAGCGTAAGGCAGAGTTCCGCAAGCTGTGGATCCAGCGCATCAACGCTGCAGCTCGTATGAACGACATCACCTACAACCGTCTCATCCACGGCCTCAAGCTGGCTGAGATCGACGTCGACCGCAAGATCCTCGCAGACCTTGCAGTGAACGACTTCGCAGCATTCTCCGCAATTTGCCAGGCTGCAAAGGCTGCTCTCCCTGAGGACGTTAACGCTCCAAAGGCTGCTTAAGCTCCGATTGCTTAACGACGACCACCCGCCCCGGATCACCGGCGCGGGTGGTTTTTGCTTGCGGTTCTATAGTCTGATGACTTGCCATTAGACTGAAATTCATGGCACTTGATTTCTCCGAACCTTTCACAGAGCGCACTCCACGAGTGGTTAACGCGGCAAAGCTACATCGCGCGGCGGCTCGTCGTAAAGCAAACCAGTTCTTGGTGGAGGGCGAAAACGCTGTCGAGGCAGCAGTTGCGACGGGCGCGGCAACCGACATCTTCGTCACGGAGGAAGCGGCGGATCGTTTCGCCGACGTGGTGACCACCGCTGGTTATATGGATGTGTACACCCACGCGATCAACGACAAGGCAGCCGCGGCGTTGTCGGATACCGTTTCGACAACAGGCATCTTCGCTGTGTGCAAGCCGGTGACGTGGACCGTAGGCCAAGTGCTAAAGGGGCGGACCAACTTCGTTGCAGTGGGCGTAGAAACCAACGATCCAGGTAACGCCGGTACCCTTATTCGCATCGCTGATGCGGTTGGTGCCGATGGAGTGATTTTCGCCGGCGACACGGTAGACCCCCAATCGGGCAAGGCTGTACGAGCATCAGCAGGTTCGATCTTCCACACACCAGTTGCCAGGGACAGGGATGTCAAAGGCGTCATTGGTCAGCTGAAGGCTGCAGGTCTGAAAATCGTTGCCACCACGATGGATGGTGAAGTAGGCCTCGACCAAGCGGAGGGAATCTTGGCGCAGCCTACGGCGTGGTTATTTGGCAACGAAGCTCACGGGCTAGACGATGACATTGCTTCCAACGCCGACTACCGGGTGTCGATCCCGATCCACGGTTCTGCTGAGTCCCTGAATATGGCGACGGCTGCTGCGATGTGCCTGTGGGAGTCCTCGAAGGCACATTACGAACCCGAGGACGAAACAGATCAAGGGCCCGCGGAAAGCTAGGGTCTTGTTCTAAACACCGCCCTCGCGCGTGGTGTCCTTATATTCCGGGTATGCTGGTTAAGTCGCAAATCTAGAACCGAATTACGAGGAAAGGCGAGGGTGACTTCAAGCGTGTCTGACACTCCCGACATCCAACTGACTGAAGCATCTCTCAACGAGGCTGCAGACCGAGCAATTGCCGCATTCGATGCTGCACCGGACCTGGCAGCACTTGAAGCAGCTAAACGAGATCACTTGGGTGAACAAGCGTTTATTCCGCAGGCACGCCGCGCGCTCGGTTCGCTGCCGAAAAGCGACCGTAAGGATGCCGGCCGCTTTGTGAATATGGCCCGCGGCCGCGTCGAAAAGCACTTTGCTCAGGTTCACTCCGTTCGCGAGGCTGAGCACCGTGAGCAGCAGCTCAAGGCTGAAAAGGTCGATGTGACCATGCCTACCGCTCGCACTCAGCAAGGTGCAATGCATCCCATCACCACCCTGAGCGAGAATATCGCAGATATTTTTATCGGCATGGGCTGGGAAATCCAGGAAGGCCCTGAGGTTGAAGCGGAATACTTCAACTTTGACGCGCTGAACTTTATCCCCGACCACCCGGCACGAACACTGCAGGACACTTTCTACATCGGTTCCGAGCACTCCAAGCAGGTCATGCGCACCCACACCTCGCCGGTGCAGGTGCGCACGATGCTTGACAACGAGCCTCCTGTATACATTGCGTGCCCAGGACGTGTATTCCGCACCGACGAGCTCGATGCCACCCATACCCCGGTGTTCCACCAGGTCGAGGGGCTAGCCGTAGACAAGGGCTTGACGATGGCCCACCTGCGTGGCACTTTGGATCACCTTGCAAAGGTACTGTTCGGCCCTGAGACCAAAACCCGCATGCGTACTAACTATTTCCCATTCACCGAGCCTTCAGCGGAAGTCGACGTGTGGTTTGACAATAAAAAGGGCGGCGCAGGCTGGATCGAGTGGGGCGGCTGTGGCATGGTCAACCCAAATGTGCTGCGAGCTGTCGGAATCGACCCAACCGTCTATTCGGGCTTTGCATTCGGCATGGGGCTTGAGCGCACCTTGCAATTCCGCAACGGCCTGAGCGACATGCGTGACATGGTCGAGGGCGACATTCGTTTCACCGTTCCATTCGGCGTTCAGGCATAAGGGGAGGACTTAGACATGCTTATTTCCCAGAATTGGATTACTGGCCTTGTACGTTCTGGCGGCACCGCAGACTGGTCGGTGACTTCGGAAGAACTTGACGCTGGTTTTGTCCGCGTAGGTTTTGAAACCGAGGGGTACGAAAAGATCGAAGAGACCACGGGTGACTTGGTCTTTGGCCGCGTCTTGCACATTGAGGAACTCACTGACTTTAAGAAGCCAATCCGCTACTGCCAGGTCGACGTCGGCCAGGCAAACGGAACCGGTGAGCCGCAGGGAATTATCTGTGGTGCGCGCAACTTCAAGGAAGGCGACCTCGTCGTTGTTGCTCTGCCAGGGGCGGAACTACCTGGTGGATTCAAGATTTCTGCCCGAGAGACCTACGATCACATCTCTGCTGGCATGATCTGCTCGGCGGCAGAGTTGGGCTTGACTGACAAGCAGAACGCCGGCATCATCACGCTTTCCGACGACTACGGCAAGCCAGGCGAGGACGCCCGCGCAGCGCTCCAGCTCGACGACACAGTCTTTGACGTCAACATCACCCCAGACCGGGGTTATGCGCTTTCGGCGCGTGGACTGGCCCGCGAGATTACCTCTGCATTTAACCTTCCTTTTGCGGATCCAGCGGAGGATCCGGCAGTGGCGGGATTCGATGTCTCCGGTGTTCCGGCGCCAACCGACAAACTGATCGACATTGCAATCGATGACGATACGAAGACGATTCGTTTCGGACTGCGCAAGGTAGAGGGCATCGATCCTCACGTTGAGTCGCCGTTCTGGCTGCAGCGCGAACTTATGCTTTCGGGTCAACGACCTGTGAACGCGGCTACAGACGTGACAAACTACGTCATGCTACTGCTTGGCCAACCGATGCACGCCTTTGATGCCAACAAGATTGTCGGTAACCTTCACATCCGCAATGCACAGGCAGGGGAAAAGTTCGAAACACTCGATCATGTCACCCGAGAACTCGTCGACAGTGACGTGCTGATCTGCGACGACAATGGCATCCAGTCGATGGCTGGTGTCATGGGCGGCACGACTTCTGAAATTTCTGACGAAACGACCGATGTCTATTTCGAGGCCGCCACGTGGGACCCTCTGACGGTTGCTCGTACGTCTCGTCGCCACAAGCTCTCTTCCGAGGCTTCACGACGATTCGAACGCGGCGTAGACCCTGCCATCGTCGAGGTGGCTCTGGATATGGCATGTGCATTGCTAGTCGATATCGCTGGCGGAACGGTATCAGCAGCTCGCACGCTCATCGGTGATGTGCCTGCACATGACCCGATCGAACTGCGTGTTTCTCACCCAGCAGAATTAATTGGTGTGGACTATTCCCGTGAGACCATCGTCAAGCGACTTACCGAGGTCGGTGCGACAGTGGATGATCTGGGTGAGCTCCTATCGGTTACTGCGCCGACCTGGCGTACTGACTTCTCCATGCCTGAGGACCTGATCGAGGAGATCATGCGTCTAGAAGGCTTGGATAACATCCCGCTTGAGCTGCCTACCCCTCGGGGCGGACGTGGGCTTTCTCCTGAGCAGCGTCGTCGTCGCGCGGTGACGCACGCGTTGGCGTATTCCGGGTACGTCGAGATTCTTCCCACTCCGTTTATCGCGAACGACACTTTTGACAAGTGGGGCTTGGAAAGAGACGACCCACGCCGCAATGCGGTCAAGGTACTTAACCCTCTGGATAGCGACTACTCGATCTTGGGTACCACTTTGCTCCCTTCGATGCTCGAAGCTGTAGGTCGCAATGTAGCCCGTGGTCGCCATGATGTTACTTTGTACGGCGTCCAGCAGGTGTGCTTCAAGCGTGCCGATGTATCGCCGATGCCTTCCGTTGAATCACGCCCAGCCGACGAAACGGTGGCCGAGCTGATCGACTCGCTTCCGCACCAGCCACTGCATGCAGTCACGGTTGGCGTAGGCAACAAGGTATTCGACGGGCCTTGGGGTGAAGGCCGTGCGTATGGCTGGGCAGACGCAATCGATTCCGCTCAGGTTGTCGCTCGTGCCGCAGGGGTCGAACTTGAACTTGAATCTGCAGTCATGCTGCCATGGCACCCCGGCCGCTGCGCCGCGCTTAAAGTCAACGGCGAAGTCGTCGGTTACGCTGGCGAGCTGCACCCGCAGGTGCTCGAGGCGTTGGAGCTGCCAGAGCGTACCTGTGCGATGGAGGTTGATCTCTCGGCGATGCCGCTTGAGGAGCGCTTCCCAGCTCCAGTACTTTCGTCGTTCCCAGCGCTCCACCAAGATATCGCGTTGGTCGTAGACGAAGACGTACCGGCGGAACATGTTCGCCAGGCTGTAGAGGAGGGCGCAGGGGAGTTGCTTGAAACCGTAGAACTCTTCGATGTATTCCGCAGTGAAAACCTTGGAGAGAACAAGAAATCTCTCGCCTTCAAGCTGCTGTTCCGTGCAGGAGATCGCACCCTTACCGACGATGAGGCGTCGGAAGCACGACTCGCTGCCGCAGATGTAGCCAAGCAGCGCTTTGGTGCAGAAATGCGTGCATAACAAGTAGGTTACGGAGGCCGACAGGCGCTAACAAATAACCAGACAATTCGATTAAGTAAGTGAACACCTTTTCACCTACTCCGATCGAAAGGTTCCCGCCATGTCACGCCTCCGCACTACTCTCGTTGCCCTCGTCACCGCCTCTATTGCAGCAGCTGGGCTCGCCGCTCCTGCTGCCGCTCAAGACCTGAAAAGCTACAAGACCTACGTTTTGCCAGGCGAAACAGTTGGTTGCTCCGTAGCAGTATCTGATATCCGCTGGGCATACTGCACCGACCTTAAAGGTGAAATGAAACCAATCCCGAACTCTGACGGCCTAGCTGGAACAGACGCCGTCGGGATCATGAATGGCTACTCGTACCACACTTACTCCAATCAGGGTTGGGGCGGCCCAGTTGACGTGATGGCTCCAGGAAGCATTCGTCACGATCATGGTTTGATTTTCGTGGCCGACTTCAATAACGGTATCCATGTTTTTGATGGTGTTCGTTACGCTGCGTACGTCGGTAACGGTCAGGTTGTCGTGCATCCGGGAGTAAACCAGCTTTCTTCTGCCGTTGGGCTCTCGTCGTTCTAACGCGTTCTAGTTTAAGATCTCCCCGGTACTGCATACTTTGCATCCGGTTGCATAAATGATACAGTGGCTTGCATGACTATTAAGGTAGCTGTAGCCGGTGCAACGGGATACGCAGGCGGGGAGATCTTGCGTTTGCTTTTGGGCCACCCCCAATATCTATCCGGAGAACTCCAAATCGGAAGCTTGACCGGCAACTCCAATGCAGGCCAACGCGTAGCCGATATCATGCCTCATCTACCGCAATTAGCTGACCGCGTCATTGAGGAAACAAGCACCGAAGTTCTCTCCGGCCACGATGTTGTTTTTCTCGGCTTGCCACATGGTTTCTCTGCCGAGATCGGCGCTGCGCTTGACGACGACACCTTGGTGATCGATTGTGCAGCCGATTTCCGTTTAAAGGATGCGGCTGACTGGGAAAAGTACTACGGCAGCAAGCACGCTGGTTCTTGGCCGTATGGAATTCCAGAAATGCCCGGCCACCGAGAGGAACTGCAAGGCGCGCGACGTGTAGCGGTGCCTGGTTGTTTTCCCACTGGCGCAACCTTGGCCCTGATTCCTGCTGTAGAAGCAGGCATCATTGAGGCTGATGTGGCGATCGTCTCCATCACCGGCGTGTCGGGTGCAGGTAAGAAGGCCGCCGTGCCACTTCTTGGCTCGGAGACAATGGGCTCACTCAAGGCGTACAACACAGCGGGTAAGCACCGCCATACCCCTGAGATTGCTCAGAGCTTGCGCGAAGTCACAGACAAAGACGTCAATGTCAGCTTTACACCGGTGCTGGCACCCTTGCCACGAGGAATTCTCACCACAGTCACCGCACCTCTAGTCCAGGGCGTGACAGCCGACGTGGCGCGAAAGGTCTATGAGACTTTCTACGCAGACGAGCCATTTGTCTATGTATTGCCAGAAGGGGCACAGCCACAAACTCAGAATGTTGTTGGCTCCAACATGTGCCAGGTGCAGGTCGAAGTAGATGCACAGGCCGGCAAAGTATTGATGACTAGCGCCATCGACAATCTCACTAAAGGCACAGGTGGAGCCGCAGTTCAGTGCATGAACATAGCTCTCGGTTTCGAAGAGACTGCCGGGCTCCCGCGAGCTGCGGTGGCACCGTAGCCACACAAACAGTCATCCGCAAGCACCACTTTTCACCGAAGGATTTTACTATGAGCACCACCGGAATTACATTCCCAGCTGGCTTCGAGGCGGCTGCAACAACCGCTGGAATCAAGCCATCGGGCAACCCTGACATGGCATTGGTAGTAAACAACGGGCCAGAATTCAACGCCGCCGCAGTGTTTACCCGCAATCGTGTTGTTGCATCTCCGGTCAAAGTGTCTCGTGATGCAATCGCGAACGGACAGCTCAAGGCTGTTGTGTACAACTCGGGAAATGCAAACGCGTGTAACGGTACGCAGGGGGACAAGGATGCAGCAGCCATGCAGACCTTGGTGGCGCAAACAGTTAACGTAGAGGTTCGCGATGTGGCGGTTTGCTCAACTGGACTTATTGGCGAAATGCTTCCCATGGAGAACGTCACCGCGGGCATTGCGGCGTTGGGCGAGGGACTGGGCGACAACGGTGCGCAGGCAGCAGCTGCGATTATGACGACCGATACGGTGCGAAAGGAAGCGTCGGTAAGTAAGAAAGGCTGGTCCGTCGGCGCGATGGGTAAAGGCGTAGGGATGATGGCACCTTCGCTAGCGACGATGCTGGTATGCATCACCACCGATGCTTCCGCGACGTCCGAGGCTCTCAATGACGCACTTCGAGCGGCAACAGCCGTTACTTTTGACACCTTGGATATTGACGGATCGACGTCTACCAACGACACGGTGATCTTAATGGCGTCCGGAGCCAGCGGAGTAGAGCCCACTCAAGAGGAACTCAATGATGCTGTTTTCCAGGTTTGCTCGGATATTGCCGATCAGCTTCAGGCCGATGCAGAGGGTGTGACCAAGCGCGTCAAGATCACTGTTGAAGGAACGGGATCGGACACTCAGGCACTGAATGCAGCGCGCACCTTGGGTCGCGACAACTTGTTTAAATGCGCGATGTTTGGTTCCGACCCCAACTGGGGTAGAGTCCTCGCGGCTGTGGGAATGGCGGATGCCGATATGGATCCCGACAACATCTCGGTGTACTTCAATGATCAGCCTGTGTGCTTAAAGACAACAGGTGCGCCAGGAGCTCGCGAGGTCGACTTGTCAGGGACTGACATCGATGTGCGCGTCGACTTGGGCACCGGTGGTGAAGGCACCGCGACCGTGCGCACCACCGACTTGTCTCACGATTACGTCGAAATCAACTCTGCGTACAGCAGCTAATCACGGGAGCAACTGATGGAAAACATTCTCAAAGGCATCACCAGCGAAGTACGGGCAAACGTACTCGCTGAGGCTTTGCCGTGGCTGATGCACTTCCGCGACAAGATCGTTGTGGTGAAGTACGGCGGCAACGCAATGGTCGACGAAGAGCTGAAGAAAGCATTCGCCGCCGACATGGTATTCCTTCGTACGGTCGGAGCAAAGCCTGTGGTCGTGCATGGTGGAGGTCCGCAAATCTCTTCGATGCTCACGCGCCTAGGCCTCGAAGGCGAGTTCAAGGGCGGTTTTCGCGTGACCACTCCAGAAGTTATGGAAGTTGTGCGCATGGTGCTGTTCGGCCAGGTTGGTCGAGACCTAGTCGGCCTGATCAACTCACACGGACCGTACGCGATTGGTACCTCGGGCGAAGACGCCGGGCTGTTCACAGCGGAAAAACGGTTTGTTGATGTCGGTGGAGTGAAAACTGACATTGGCTTAGTCGGTGACATCGTCGATGTCCACCCAGAGGCAGTTATGGACATCATCGAGTCGGGCAGAATCCCAGTTGTTTCCGGCATCGCCCCTGGTACCGATGGCAACGTGTACAACATCAACGCCGATTCGGCTGCGGGCGCACTAGCAGAGGCACTCGGCGCAGAACGTCTCTTGATCCTGACCAACGTTGAAGGCTTGTATACCGATTGGCCGAACAAAGATTCTCTGGTTAGCAAAATCGAGGTCGACCAGCTTGAGAACATTTTGCCTCGCTTGGATTCAGGCATGATCCCGAAAATGGAATCATGCGTCCGTGCGGTGCGCGGGGGAGTCAAAGCCGCGCACGTGATTGATGGACGCATCGCCCACTCGGTAATCCTAGAGCTGCTTACCATGGGCGGCATTGGCACTATGGTGCTTCCCGACGACTACGACCGTGGCGACTACCCAGATGGAACAGTGTTTAGAAAGGACGTGCAGTAATGGGGCACGCACAAAAAATGTGGGGCGAGGTCCTCATGAATACCTACGGCACTCCGCCGGTCGAATTGGTTTCCGGCTCGGGGGCGCTGGTCACTGATGATGAAGGAAAGGAATACATCGACCTGCTTGCAGGCATCGCCGTCAATGCATTGGGACATGGGCATCCCGCTATCGTGGATGCTGTTACAGCGCAGATCGCCGAACTCGGACATGTTTCCAATTTGTTCGCGTCCAAGCCCGTTGTCCAGGTCGCATCCGAGCTGAGGAAGCGCTTTGGCGACGAATCCGCGCGTGTGTTTTTCTGCAACTCCGGCGGAGAGGCAAATGAGGCAGCATTTAAACTTGCTCGGCTGTCAGGACGCAAACGCGTACTAGCAGCTGAACACGGTTTCCACGGCCGCACTATGGGTTCCTTGTCCCTGACAGGACAGCCTGATAAGCGCAAGCCATTTGAACCCATGGTTCCAGGCGTGGAGTTTTATCCGTATGGGGACATCGATTTCATCACCAAGCAGGTGCAAACAAACCCAGACGATGTCGCTGGAATCTTCCTCGAGCCGATTCAGGGCGAAACTGGCGTCATCCCGGCACCAGAAGGATTCCTAACACAGGTCCGAGAGTTGTGCGACAAGCACGGGATATTGATGATCGTCGACGAAGTTCAGACTGGTATCGGCCGTACCGGTGACTTCTTTGCACACCAGTACGAGGGCGTTGTTCCTGACATCATCACCATGGCGAAAGGCCTCGGCGGCGGATTGCCCATCGGTGCATGTTTGGCACGAGGGAAGTCAGCTGAGCTTTTCGGACCGGGTTCGCACGGCACCACGTTTGGTGGAAACCCTGTAGCGTGCGCTGCGGCGACCGCAGTACTAAAAGTTATCGACGACGCTTTCGTCGCCGATGTGAAGAGAAAAGGTGAGCTGTTCGTCGACAAGCTTCGTGCCGTCGATGGGGTAGCGGATGTGCGCGGTAGAGGCCTCATGTTGGGTGTCATTTTGGATAAGCCTGTGGCGAAGGAAGCCGTTGCTCAGGGATACAAGCAAGGGCTGATCCTCAATGCGCCGTCCGAGACGATCATTCGCCTCACCCCACCTTTGGTAATTACCGATGAGCAAATTGAAGAAGCTGCCAACCGTCTCGCAGACACGTTGTCTGCACTGAAGTAAAGGAATTCAGATGCCACGGAACTTTCTCTCTGACGACGACCTCACCCCTCAAGAACAAGCCGAGGTGCTAAGCCTCGCAGCTGAACTGAAAAAGGCTCCTCTATCGCGCCGACCTTTGGAAGGCCCGCTGTCTGTTGCGGTGTTGTTCGACAAAACCTCTACACGTACACGTTTCTCGTTCGACGCCGGCATTGCTCAATTAGGTGGGCATGCCATCGTGACCGAAACTGGAAACTCTCAAATGGGCAAGGGCGAAACCTACCAGGACACCGGCGCCGTCCTGTCCCGCTTCACTGAAGCGATCGTGTGGCGTACCTATGCACACTCAAACCTCGAAGAGATGGCGGAGACAGCGACGGTGCCCATCGTCAACGCGTTGTCTGATGACCTCCACCCGTGCCAAATTTTGGCCGACCTGCAGACGGTTATCGAAAACCTCTGCCCCGAAGAGGGACCAGCTGGCTTGAAGGGGAAGAAAGCTGTGTACCTCGGCGATGGCGACAACAACATGGCCAACTCCTACATGATCGGCTTTGCCACCGCTGGAATGGATATTTCGATCATTGGACCCGAAGGATTCTTGCCTAAACAGGAGTTCGTTGATCGTGCTAACACACGAGCAACCGAAACTGGAGCGACTGTGAAAGTGACTTCGGATCTGGCAGAGGTCAGTGGCGCGGATGTCGTCATCACCGACACTTGGGTCTCGATGGGGATGGAAAACGATGGCAAAGATCGTCGCACGCCGTTCCTGCCGTACCAAGTCACTCAGGAAGTGATGGAAATGGCGGGGGAGAACTCCATCTTCTTGCATTGTCTACCGGCGTACCGCGGCAATGAAGTCACTGCCGAAGTAATCGATGGCCCGCAGTCTCGAGTATTCGACGAAGCGGAAAACCGCATGCACGCACAAAAGGCTCTGCTCGTCTGGCTCCTGGAGAACCAATAGGATGAACTCGACTACGGTTTCGCGAACCGCACGGCAATCTCGCATCATGAACATTTTGGAAACAACGCGGGTGTCGTCGCAAGTACAACTTTCTGAGCTGCTTCTCGACGAAGGCATCGACATTACCCAGGCAACACTTTCCAGGGATCTCGACGAGATTGGTGCCAAAAAGATTCGTCCAAGTGCCGGCGGTCGGGCCTATTACACCGTCAGCACTGTCGAGCAAAGCCTTGCGGAAGTACTCACAGGACCGCGGGACAAGCTTAGGCGCATGCTCGAAGAGCTCGTGGTGTCGGTCGACTACTCTGCCAATATCGCGGTGCTGCGAACTCCACCGGGTGCAGCTCAGTACCTCGCGAGCTATATCGATCGCGTCGGCTTGGAAGCGGTCGTAGGTACCATCGCGGGTGACGACACGATTTTCGTCCTAGCCCGGGAACCGGTAACCGGAAAAGAGCTAGCCAGAAATCTCGCTGCTACGCCAGAACAAGAACCTAAATAAAATTATCAACTGATTCGTTCGATCACAGACCCTGCATCTCAGCCTGACTAGCTGCGAGAGTACTGTGTAAAACCGAACATTAGAACCTTTCAAGGAGAAACAAATGACTAACCGTGTTGTTCTTGCCTACTCGGGCGGCCTGGACACTTCTGTGGCAATTCCATACCTGGCCGAAATGACCGGCGGCGAGGTCATCGCAGTTTCCCTGGACCTCGGCCAGGGCGGCGAAGACATGGAGTCCGTCCGCCAGCGTGCCCTTGATTGCGGCGCTGTGGAGTCCATCGTCGTGGACGCAAAAGATGAATTCGCGGAAGAATACTGCCTGCCGACCATCAAGGCAAACGGTAAGTACATGAAGCAGTACCCACTGGTATCGGCGATTTCTCGTCCTCTGATCGTGAAGCACCTCGTCGAGGCGGCAAAAGAGCACGGCGGTACCCACGTTTCCCACGGCTGCACCGGTAAGGGCAACGACCAGGTGCGTTTCGAAGTCGGCTTTATGGACAACGACCCGAACCTGCAGATCATCGCACCAGCACGCGACTTCGCCTGGACCCGCGACAAGGCAATCGCATATGCAGAGGGCAAGGACTTGCCAATCGAGCAGTCTGCATCTTCGCCTTTCTCCATCGATCAAAACGTGTGGGGTCGCGCTGTGGAGACAGGCTTCCTTGAGGACCTGTGGAACGCGCCAACCAAGGACCTCTACGCGTACACCGAGGATCCGGCCTTGGGTAACGCTCCTGACGAAGTCATCATCTCTTTCGAGGCCGGCAAGCCAGTAGCCATCGACGGCAAGCCTGTCACCATGCTCGAAGCGATCGAAGAAATGAACCGCCGCGCTGGTGCCCAGGGCATCGGGCGTCTTGACATGGTCGAGGACCGCCTAGTCGGCATCAAGTCCCGCGAGATCTACGAAGCACCAGGTGCGGTCGCTTTGATTACCGCTCACGAGGCACTCGAGGATGTCACCATCGAGCGCGAATTGGCACGCTACAAGCGCCTGATCGACGCCCGCTGGTCTGAGGAGGTTTACGACGGCCTGTGGTTCTCCCCGCTCAAGCGTTCCCTAGACGCGTTCATTGAGTCCACCCAGGAGCATGCCACTGGCGACATTCGCATGGTCCTTCACGCTGGTACAGCAACTGTTAACGGTCGTCGCTCAAGCCACTCCCTGTACGACTTCAACCTTGCTACCTATGACACCGGCGACACTTTCGACCAGACGGCTGCGAAGGGCTTCGTCGAGTTGCATGGCTTGTCCTCGAAGATCGCTAACAAGCGTGACCGCGAGGCTGGAGCGAACTAATGCAGCAGCACGGTACCAACGAAGGAGCACTGTGGGGCGGTCGTTTCTCCGGCGGCCCCTCCGAGGCCATGTTTGCCCTGTCAGTGTCCACCCATTTCGACTGGGTGTTGGCCCCTTACGACGTGCTGGCTTCCAAGGCGCACGCCAAGGTGCTCAACCGCGCTGGGCTGCTTAACGACGACGACTTGGCCACAATGCTCGCCGGCCTGGATCAATTAGGCAAAGACGTTGCTGACGGCACCTTCACCCCGGTGCCTTCCGACGAGGACGTGCACGGCGCAATGGAGCGTGGCCTGATCGACCGTGTCGGCGCTGAAGTTGGTGGCCGTCTGCGTGCGGGCCGGTCCCGCAACGACCAGGTCGCTGCAATGTTCCGCATGTGGCTGCGAGACGCGCTACGCGATGTGGCTCTGGACGTGACCGATTTGGTTGACGCGCTCGTCGCTCAAGCAAAGGCGCACCCGGATGCGATTATGCCGGGCAAGACGCACTTCCAGGCCGCGCAACCGATTCTGCTTGCGCACTCCCTGTTGGCGCATGCCCAACCTTTGCTACGCGATCTTGAGCGCATCAAGGATTTGGATAAGCGCCTGGCAGTGTCTCCTTATGGCTCTGGTGCATTGGCAGGTTCGTCGCTGCATCTCGATCCTGAGGCGATTGCAGAAGAACTCGGTTTCGACTCTGCCACTGACAATTCTCTTGACGGTACTGCCTCACGTGACTTCGCTTCCGAAGCTGCTTTCGTGCTGGCTCAGATCGGGGTCGACCTATCCCGTTTTGCCGAGGAGATCATCGCATGGTCTACTCCGGAGTTTGGCTACATCACGCTGCATGATGAATGGTCCACAGGCTCGTCGATCATGCCGCAGAAGAAGAACCCTGATGTAGCTGAGCTCACCCGCGGTAAGTCGGGTCGTCTGATCGGTAATCTGTCCGGTTTGCTGGCCACTTTGAAGGCACAGCCGTTGGCATACAACCGTGACCTCCAAGAGGATAAAGAGCCGGTGATTGACTCAATTAACCAGTTGAAGCTACTTCTTCCAGCACTGACAGGTCTGACCTCAACCTTGGTTTTTCATGAGGGCCGCATGCGAGAGCTCGCGCCCCAGGGATTCACGCTTGCCACCGACCTGGCGGAATGGATGGTTCGTCAAGGTGTTCCGTTCCGAGAAGCTCATGAAGCGTCCGGCGCATGTGTGAGGATTGCCGAATCGCGCGGGGTGGATCTGGTCGAGCTTACCGACGAGGAACTCACAAGCGTAGATACTCGATTGACTCCGGAGGTGCGTGAAGTTCTCACCATCGATGGGGCTGTGGCCTCCCGCGATACCCGAGGTGGCACGGCACGTCCGCGTGTTGAGGAACAACGGGAGCGCGTAGCGGAAAAGAACTCCGACTTCCGAACTTGGGCGTCTGCTCCAGTTCGCAGTTAGTTGCACTGCAGAAGCGAGAGTTGTCTCATAAACTAAGACCATGAATGGTCACAATGACACCAAGGGCAAGGCAAGATCGCGATCCCTCGCACTTGGTGTTTTTCTTATTGTCGTTGCGGTAGCAGCTGTTCTTGTCGGCCGATTCGTGATGCCCAACGCCAACCTTCGATCACTTAACCCATTCGCAGGCTTGTCGACGACTACCGTAACTGGTGTCATTGGTTCAGAAAAACGCGAGTACTTCGAAGACCCTAACGTGGTAAAACGCCTTAAGCAGTTGGGGTACGAGGTAAATTTCACAACTGCAGGCTCCCGAAAGATTGCCGAGCAGATCGATGTTACTGAGCTAGATTTTGCGTTTCCTTCCTCTGCACCTGCGGCGGAGAAGGTTGCGCGCCAAAACTCAAATTACTCTGTGACGCAGCCGTTCTATTCGCCGATGACAGTGGCTACGTTCCAGCCCATCGTGGATATCCTGACTAGAGAGGGTGTCGTGTCGGAGCAGAACGGGATGAACGTGATCGACATGGGTGCGTTCATCGACTTGGCGGACGCGAACACACGCTGGCGAGACCTAGGCAGTGAGTTCCCTTCGCCACGTACCGTCCAAGTGTCCACGACAGACATTAGGACGTCGAACTCGGCAGCGATGTACTTGTCCATCCTTGCCTGGGAGTTCGCGGACAAAGATCCGGACCGAGCAAATGACCTCGATCATCTGGTCCAACGCATCACACCGTACTTTGCGGGCCAAGGCTATACCGCGTCGACATCAGCAGGTCCGTTTGCTGATTACTTAAGCCAAGGCATGGGGGCAGCGCCGATGGTGTTGGTCTACGAGGCCCAATTTCTCGGCGAGCAGATGAAGCCCAATTCTCGTATCAAGGATTCTATGGTTCTGCTATACCCAGATCCAACGGTTCTTGCGACACACAGTGTGGTCGGGATTTCAGACAACGGCAAGGGATTCGCTGAGACCTTGGCTAACGACGAAAAGCTGCAAGAACTCGCAGCCCAGCATGGATTCCGCCCAAGTAACTCTGGCGCCTTTGGCCCAGTAATGGCTGACAACGGGCTGCATCCACCAGAAGAGTACTTCGCCACCGTTGACCCACCACCTTACGACAAGCTCGAGCGACTGATTACCGAAGTAGGTAAGGCCTACACCGACCCTCCTACAACTGACGAGGAAGAATAATGAAAAAGCTGTGGGTAAGCCTGATCGCTTTGCTTTCTGCCATCGCGCTGGTGGGCTGTGAAAGCGATGTAGTTTCCAATCCTTTCGGTGGCTCGGAATTTGATGACCAGCCACTGACCATTGTTGCTGCGACGGAACTCAAAGACCTCGAACCACTCGTGCAACAGGCTTCCGATGACCTGGGCTTTCCAATCAAACTCGAATTTCCTGCCGGCACGCTTGTTAACTCGCAGTCTTTGAAGGCTGGCGACTTCGACGGACAAGTTGACGCTACATGGTTTGCAACGAACCGTTACGTCGACCTCATTGGTGCGTCTGGGAAACTCGCCGATGAAACGAAGATCGCCACAAGTCCTGTGGCGTTCGGCGTATGGGAAGATTCCGCCAAACGGCTCGGATGGGACAGCAAACAACCAACATGGCGAGAGTTCTCAGACGCCGCAAACCGCGGAGACTTTACTTTCGGCATGACGCACCCGACTACTTCGAACTCGGGCTTTTCGGCTCTGCTTTCGGTGGCTACCGCGTTGGCTGACACCGGCAGTGCATTGACCTCGCAGGACATCGACACAATTGAGGAGCCAATGCAACAGCTTTATCAAGCACAAGCGATGGTGTCTGGCTCCTCGGGTTGGTTGGCAGACTCTTTCATTGAGTCACCCGAGAAAGTTGATGCGATCGTTAATTATGAATCGACGCTGTACCAACTCCGCGACGAAGGGCAGCCCATCAAAGTCATCGTTCCGCAAGACGGAGTGATTTCGGCGGACTACCCGCTATCAACATTGGCAGAGCCCGCAACTTCGAGCGCCCCCGAGAAAGTTAGCGCGTTGGCGGACTGGTTAATGGAACACGATGAGGAAATCGCGCAGTCGTACCGACGGCCACTTTCTGGGACGGAAGCACTCCCGGCAGAACTGGCTAATCAATCCGTGATTGAGCTCGCGTTTCCTGCGGACTACGCAGTCGTCGAAAAGCTTGTTAACCAGTACAACAACGACTACCGCAATCCGGGTTCTACAACCTTCGTCCTAGATACCTCCGGGTCGATGGAAGGGGAGCGCCTGGATTCACTAAAAGCGATCATGACCTCGTTGGTCGATGGAACTGCATCGACCACAACGGGCGATGTTGCGCTGCGTGATCGTGAAAAAGTAACTCTATGGTCGTTTGGCACTACTCCGAACCCACCTTTGACTCAAGAATTCAGCCGCGAAAGCAATGAAGTTAAGGGAAGCCTCCAAAGCTACATCGACGGTCTCAACGCGGACGGCACTACAGCGGTCTACCAGACGTTGCTGGATGCACTTAATGCTTCGGACACTTCCGGCGGTATTCCATCGATAGTGCTTCTCTCAGACGGAATTGTTACTGCGGGCCCGAATTATGATGGATTCCTTGCTGAGTACAACGCGTTGCCACAGGAGAAGAAGGACATTCCGGTGTTCGTGATTTTGTATGGTGAAGCCAGTGTCCAGGAAATGCAAGGACTTGCAGATTTGACCGGTGGAGAAGTGTTTGACGCCCTTAACGGCGATCTTGACGAGGCTTTTAAGGAGATCCGTGGATTCCAGTAACACAGGCGTAGATGCAAAGTTCTTCACGTCGCGAAAGAACATCGTCGGCGTTGTCGCCGCAGTCCTAGTCATTATCTTGCATCTTTCGCTGGGATTGGGCGCACTGTGGCCGGTTGCCGCCGTCGCCGCGTGGGGAGCAGGCGTGGCTTTGACTCCTCCGAAGAAGCCGAAACCATTGCCCCCACCGCCACCGGAGGATACTCCCGTGACGTTGGAGCGCACACTGCGGTCGATGTACCACACCATGGAGTCGGCGGGTGTGCCCCAGCGAGTTGTTGATGAGGCATTGGAGCTGGATCAAACGGTTCGGTTTGTCTTGAACGAATGGCATGCGTTGGAAGCGGATCCAGATCACCAAACGACAATGTGGAATATCGTGCAGATTTACTATCCGCAGGTCATCGAGACTTATATGGATGCTCCCGACATGAATTTGCCCGCAGCGATGACGAGCGTGATTGACTCGCTGGACACGTTAACTGGTGCCGTGGGGAGCATCAAACAAGCGATCCTGGATCACAACGTGCGGGCTCTAGATTCACACGCGCGTACTCTTCGCGAACAGTTTGGCAACCTGCCGGGGCTAAGCGACGGTTCCACCCCGCTGAGAGGGTACGATGAGCAACCATGAGTCTTGATCCAAAACTGCTTGAGGTCCTTGCTTGTCCCAAGGACAAGGGCCCCTTGACCTATCTGGAAGATGAACAGCTCTTGGTCAACGATCGGTTGAACGTGGCCTATCGTATCGACGACGGCATCCCGGTATTGCTTATCGACGAGGCGCAGCCGTACAAGGCCTCATAGGCCGATTTATCAATTTATCAATTCATCTGTCTAAAGGAACGAAAATTCGATGTCATCGACGAACATCATTGACGAGCTCTCTTGGCGTGGCCTGATCAACCAGTCCACCGATCTTGATGACCTCCGCGAGGCTACTCAAAACCCCATCACTTTGTACTGCGGTTTTGATCCCACCGGTCCGTCTCTGCACGCGGGCCACTTGGTTCCGCTGCTCATGCTTCGTCGTTTTCAGATGGCGGGTCACCGTCCGTTGGTGCTGGCGGGTGGCGCGACAGGCATGATCGGCGATCCCCGTGACGTTGGTGAGCGATCCATGAATTCCGAGGACACTGTCGAAGATTGGGCAGAGCGCATTTCGGGCCAGCTTTCGCGCTTTGTCTCCTTTGAGGGTGACAACGCAGCTCAGTTGGTGAACAACAACGACTGGACCAAGGATCTTACGGTCATTTCGTTCCTTCGCGACATCGGCAAGCACTTTCCGCTCTCCACGATGCTGGCGCGCGACACCGTAAAGCGCCGCCTGGAAAATGACGGCATTTCATACACCGAGTTCTCATACATGCTGCTTCAGGCCAATGACTTTGTGCAGCTGCGTCGTAACTTTGACTGCATTTTGCAGGTGGGAGGTGGCGACCAGTGGGGCAACCTAGTCGCGGGCGTTGATCTGAATCGTCGGATGGACGGTGAACAAACACACGCGCTGACCGTCCCTTTGGTTACAGATTCCGAGGGTAAGAAATTTGGTAAGTCGACCGGCGGCGGCTCCTTGTGGCTCGACCCCGAGATGACCAGCCCATATACGTGGTACCAATACTTCATCAACGCATCCGATGCCGACGTGATCCGCTACCTTCGTTGGTTCACCTTCTTAACCAAGGAAGAGCTTGAGGAGCTCGAGGTGGAAGTTGCCGAGCGTCCATTCAAGCGCGAAGCGCAAAAGCGATTGGCCCAGGAAATGACTGACTTGGTCCATGGGCCGGAAGCAACGAAGGCTGTGGAACTTGCATCGCAGGCCCTTTTCGGTCGCGCCGAACTTACTGAACTCGATGAGAAAACATTGGCGTCGGCAGTTTCAGAAACTGCCGTGTTCGAGGTAGCGGCAGGGGAACCTCGCACTATTGTTGATCTCCTAGTGGGCACCGGCCTTGTTGATTCACGCGGTGCCGCACGCCGAGCCATCAAGGAAGGTGGCGCGTACGTGAACAACGAGCGTGTCGATTCCGAGGAGTGGGAGCCTGCTGCCACCGATCTGCTTCACGGCACCTGGCTCGTTCTTCGCCGAGGTAAGAAGAACTTTGCGGGTGTTCGGATCGCCCAATCTTAGTTTTGCTTGTCGACGACTTCGCCGCTCCTTTAAGGGGCGGCTTTTTCGTATGGTGACCTGGCGATTTTGAAGTTATCTTGCACGTGTGTAAATTAATCCAAGTCGCCGAGAGCCGAAAGGAACTCAGGATGACAGGGAAGTAAACAGGAAGTTGACAAAAAATAACGATGTCAGCTAGAGTGAGAATTCCCGCCGCGAAGTAAAGATTTAATGAATTTAGATCCGAGCATCGCGTGCGAATGTTGTGTGAGAACTCGATAGTGTGCCAATGTACTTTTGTTTGTGGATTGGTGTGTGGCTTTTGTGTGTGCCGGCTGCGTGATCCTGTTGTGGGGTTGTGTGGTGGGTGTGTGCCGGTGATGCGTGCTTTTTCGTGGGGTGCGTGTTGTTTTTTGATAGCGGTACAAGATGCATGATTGTTGCGGACTGGTTTGTGAATGAAGACATTTTATTTTTGTTTTTGTTGATGGACTTTTTAGTTTGTTGATGATTGTTTGCTGGCCCTTTGTTTTGTTCCTCGTCAAGGGATGGGGGTCAGTGTTGTTTTGTAATTTTTTGGACAATTGGCGAATGATATTTTTTGTTGTTTGTCAGTGTTGTTTTGGTTGGGTTTTCGGGCTTTTTGCTTGATGTTTCTTCTGAAATGTTTTTGTGGAGAGTTTGATCCTGGCTCAGGATGAACGCTGGCGGCGTGCTTAACACATGCAAGTCGAACGGAAAGGCCCTGCTTGCAGGGTACTCGAGTGGCGAACGGGTGAGTAACACGTGGGTTATCTGCCCTGTACTTCGGGATAAGCTTGGGAAACTGGGTCTAATACCGGATATTCACGTAAGTGGAAAGCTTTTGCGGTACGGGATGAGCTTGCGGCCTATCAGCTTGTTGGTGGGGTAATGGCCTACCAAGGCGTCGACGGGTAGCCGGCCTGAGAGGGTGTACGGCCACATTGGGACTGAGATACGGCCCAGACTCCTACGGGAGGCAGCAGTGGGGAATATTGCACAATGGGCGGAAGCCTGATGCAGCGACGCCGCGTGGGGGATGACGGCCTTCGGGTTGTAAACTCCTTTCGCTAGGGACGAAGCGTAAGTGACGGTACCTAGATAAGAAGCACCGGCTAACTACGTGCCAGCAGCCGCGGTAATACGTAGGGTGCGAGCGTTGTCCGGAATTACTGGGCGTAAAGAGCTCGTAGGTGGTTTGTCGCGTCGTCTGTGGAAGTCCGGGGCTTAACTCCGGGAGTGCAGGCGATACGGGCATAACTTGAGTGCTGTAGGGGAGACTGGAATTCCTGGTGTAGCGGTGAAATGCGCAGATATCAGGAGGAACACCGATGGCGAAGGCAGGTCTCTGGGCAGTGACTGACGCTGAGGAGCGAAAGCATGGGTAGCGAACAGGATTAGATACCCTGGTAGTCCATGCTGTAAACGGTGGGCGCTAGGTGTGAGGGACTTCCACGTTTCTTGTGCCGTAGCTAACGCATTAAGCGCCCCGCCTGGGGAGTACGGCCGCAAGGCTAAAACTCAAAGGAATTGACGGGGGCCCGCACAAGCGGCGGAGCATGTGGATTAATTCGATGCAACGCGAAGAACCTTACCTGGGCTTGACATATATGAGATCGCCATAGAGATATGGTTTCCCTTGTGGCTTGTATACAGGTGGTGCATGGTTGTCGTCAGCTCGTGTCGTGAGATGTTGGGTTAAGTCCCGCAACGAGCGCAACCCTTGTCTTATGTTGCCAGCACGTGATGGTGGGGACTCATGAGAGACTGCCGGGGTTAACTCGGAGGAAGGTGGGGATGACGTCAAATCATCATGCCCCTTATGTCCAGGGCTTCACACATGCTACAATGGTCGGTACAGCGCGTTGCGACACTGTGAGGTGGAGCTAATCGCACAAAGCCGGCCTCAGTTCGGATTGGGGTCTGCAACTCGACCCCATGAAGTCGGAGTCGCTAGTAATCGCAGATCAGCATTGCTGCGGTGAATACGTTCCCGGGCCTTGTACACACCGCCCGTCACGTCATGAAAGTTGGTAACACCCGAAGCCAGTGGCCTATCCTTGTGAGGGAGCTGTCGAAGGTGGGATCGGCGATTGGGACGAAGTCGTAACAAGGTAGCCGTACCGGAAGGTGCGGCTGGATCACCTCCTTTCTAAGGAGTTTGTTTTTTCCATCAACAGTTGTTGGTGAAGGCAGTTGAGTGACCGGATGTGTTGCTGCTGTGTTTTTTTGAAAAATCCGGGTGGAGGCATACCGATACGCGTTGTTGTGTGTTCGGGTGCATGCTGGGTTAGATGTCTTTCCATGAATGTGCATGCTGCGGTGTTGTGTCGTGGTGTGGGGTATGTTGGTGCGCTGTTGGGTGTCTGGGGCAGCATTGTCCTTGTGTGTGACTGTCATGTCGTGGGGTGATCGTGTTGTGTGGTTGCTTCCGTGTGGTGGTTGTGTTGTGTGAGAACTGTATAGTGGACGCGAGCATCTTTATTCTTTTTTGTGTTTTTTTGTTTGTTGTGTTCATCCATTGACTGTTTGTTGGTGGTTGTGTGTGTTTTTTATGGGCACATGGTGGATGCCTTGGCATGCTAAGCCGATGAAGGACGTGTGAGGCTGCGTTATGCCTCGGGGAGTTGCCAACTAAGCGTTGATCCGAGGATGTCCGAATGGGGAAACCCAGCACCAGTTATGTGGTGTTACCTGCCGGTGAATTCATAGTCGGTGTGGGGGTGACGCGGGGAAGTGAAACATCTCAGTACCCGTAGGAAGAGAAAATAATGTAATGATTCTGCTAGTAGCGGCGAGCGAACGTGGATGATGGCTAAACCGTATGCGTGTGATACCTGACAGGGGTTGCGTGTGTGGTGTTGTGGGATGCAACTGTTCAGGGCTGTTGACCTGGAGCGTGCGCGAAGCGTTAGTGGAAGTGGTCTGGGATGGCCTACGGAACAAGGTGAGAGTCCTGTACATGAAGGCGTGGTTGTGTGTGTTGTTGTTGTCCCGAGTAGCAGCGGGCTCGTGGAATCTGCTGTGAATCTGCCGGGACCACCCGGTAAGCCTGAATACTTAGTGTGACCGATAGCGGATAGTACCGTGAGGGAATGGTGAAAAGTACCCCGGGAGGGGAGTGAAATAGTTCCTGAAACCGTGTGTTTACAATCCGTCAGAGCACTTCTTATGTGCGATGGCGTGCCTTTTGAAGAATGAGCCTGCGAGTCAGCGGCATGTCGCGAGGTTAACCCGTGTGGGGTAGTCGTAGCGAAAGCGAATACTAAATTTGTGTGTTTGAGTGGCATGTCCTGGACCCGAAGCGGGGTGATCTACCCATGGCCAGTGTGAAGCAGAGGTAAGACTTTGTGGAGGCGCGAACCCACTTAGGTTGAAAACTGAGGGGATGAGTTGTGGGTAGGGGTGAAAGGCCAATCAAACTCCGTGATAGCTGGTTCTCCCCGAAATGCATTTAGGTGCAGCGTTGTGTTAGCTTGCCGGAGGTAGAGCTACTGGTTGGTTGAGCGGGACTATTATCTTAGCAATGTCAGCCAAACTCCGAATGCCGGTGAAGTGTTGCATGGCAGTGAGACTGCGGGGGATAAGCTTCGTAGTCGAGAGGGAAACAGCCCAGATCGCCGGTTAAGGCCCCTAAGGGTGTACTAAGTGGAAAAGGATGTGGGATCGCGAAGACAGCCAGGAGGTTGGCTTAGAAGCAGCCATCCTTGAAAGAGTGCGTAATAGCTCACTGGTCGAGTGGTTCTGCGCCGACAATGTAGTGGGGCTCAAGTACACCGCCGAAGCCGCGGCAATATTTTGTATTGGGTAGGGGAGCGTCGTGCATGGGGTGAAGCATTACCGTGAGGGGGTGTGGACTGTGTGCGAGTGAGAATGCAGGCATGAGTAACGAGTGGTAAGTGAGAATCTTATCCGCCGAATGACTAAGGGTTCCTGGGTCAAGTTCGTCTTCCCAGGGTGAGTCGGGTCCTAAGGCGAGGCCGACAGGCGTAGTCGATGGTTAACGGGTTGATATTCCCGTACCCGTTCATGTGCGTTCAAGAGTGAGGCAGTGATACTAACTACCCATAATCTGATCATGTGCCTTCGGGTGTGTGGTTGGTGCGTGCGTAGGGCCTGATCTGTAGTAGTTCAGTGATGGGGTGACGCAGGAAGGTAGCCGAGCCACCTAATGGTGTGTGGTGTAAGCGTGTGGCACGAGTGCTTGGTAAATCCGGTGCTTTTTTGTGTGAGGCGTGATGCGTAGCCCTTTGGGGTGATGTTGGTGATCCTATGCTGTCGAGAAAAGCCTCTAGCGAGTGCGTGGACGGCCCGTACCCTAAACCGACACAGGTAGTCAGGTAGAGAATACTAAGGCGGTCGGGTGAACTGTGGTTAAGGAACTCGGCAAAATGCCCCCGTAACTTCGGGAGAAGGGGGACCATCGCATGTGATCAGATTTTCTTTGTTGAGCGTGTGGTGGTCGCAGAGAATAGAGGGAAGCGACTGTTTATCAAAAACACAGGTCCGTGCGAAGACGTTGAAGTTGATGTATACGGACTGACGCCTGCCCGGTGCTGGAAGGTTAAGAGGACCTGTTAGGACTTTGTGTTCGAAGCGGAGAATTTAAGCCCCAGTAAACGGCGGTGGTAACTATAACCATCCTAAGGTAGCGAAATTCCTTGTCGGGTAAGTTCCGACCTGCACGAATGGCGTAACGACTTCCCTGCTGTCTCAACCACAGGCCCGGTGAAATTGCAGTACGAGTAAAGATGCTCGTTTCGCGCGGCAGGACGAAAAGACCCCGGGACCTTCACTATAGCTTGGTATTGGTGTTCGATGCGGTTTGTGTAGGATAGGTGGGAGACTGTGAAGCGGCCACGCTAGTGGTGGTGGAGTCGTTGTTGAAATACCACTCTGACTGTATTGGATACCTGAACCTTGGCCCATGATCTGGGTTGGGGACAGTGCCTGGTGGGTAGTTTAACTGGGGCGGTTGCCTCCTAAAATGTAACGGAGGCGCCCAAAGGTTCCCTCAGCCTGGTTGGCAATCAGGTGGTGAGTGTAAGTGCACAAGGGAGCTTGACTGCGAGACTGACAGGTCGAGCAGGGACGAAAGTCGGGACTAGTGATCCGGCACCTACTTGTGGATGTGGTGTCGCTCAACGGATAAAAGGTACCCCGGGGATAACAGGCTGATCTTCCCCAA
This sequence comes from Corynebacterium breve, assembly GCF_030252165.1. Lineage (NCBI taxonomy): Bacteria > Bacillati > Actinomycetota > Actinomycetes > Mycobacteriales > Corynebacteriaceae > Corynebacterium > Corynebacterium breve. The sequence goes on from NZ_CP126969.1 coordinate 1,057,229, forward strand.
GAGTCCATATCGACGGGATGGTTTGGCACCTCGATGTCGGCTCGTCGCATCCTGGGGCTGGAGTAGGTCCCAAGGGTTGGGCTGTTCGCCCATTAAAGCGGCACGCGAGCTGGGTTCAGAACGTCGTGAGACAGTTCGGTCTCTATCCGCCGCGCGCGTTGAAACTTGAAGAAGGCTGTCCCTAGTACGAGAGGACCGGGACGGACGTACCTCTGGTGTGCCAGTTGTCCTACCAAGGGCATAGCTGGTTGGCTACGTACGGGAGGGATAACCGCTGAAAGCATCTAAGCGGGAAGCCTGTTTTGAGATGAGGTTTCTTTTGAGGTTCCCTAGAGACTATGGGGTTGATAGGCCAGATCTGGAAGCATCGTAAGGTGTGGAGGTGACTGGTACTAATATGCCGACAAACACATACCCGCACTTTTGTGTGTGGTGATGCAGCGAAAAAATATTTGTTTGATCACTGATTAGGTTTGGTGTTCGCGTCCACTGTGCAGTGTCTGACACAATACGTGTCAGGCGCATCTGAATGATTATGTGCATGGCATGCACCGCGTTGTGTGGTGTGTGTTGTGTGGTCCACTTGTTCGCTGGATTGATCGATGTGCCGTGTTAGGTGTGTCGGTGGTTGATGGCGGCGGGGAAACGCCCGGTCCCATTCCGAACCCGGAAGCTAAGCCCGCCCGCGCTGATGGTACTGCACCTGGGAGGGTGTGGGAGAGTAAGTTACCGCCGGCCTAAAAATTTAAGAGTGAAAGTAGGAGCGTGGTTTATTGAGTCGAGTTTTGACACTCCTCAATAAACCACGCTCCTTTTTGCGTTCGCATAGTCTAGATGTAACTAGACGAGCGCAAACCAAACAAGGTGAAAGGTCCTTTGAACATGAGCGACGATCGTCGACGCGAGAACTCAGACAGAAAACCCCGCCGCGAATACGGAGACCGTGACCGTGATCGCCGGGGCGGCTCGTCGCAAAGCCAGGGTCGAGGCCACTCAGCAGGCCCCAAGCGTGGCTGGGACGATAACCGTCGCGATGAGCGGAAGATTCGTCATGATCGCTCGACCCCGCAACGTCAGGGCTTTCGCGAGGATCGAATGGCGCAAAAAGCCGATGAGCCGGATATTCCATCCGATGTTGACATCAATGACCTGGATCCGATGGTTATCCAAGACCTGAAGGTTCTGTCGAAGGATAATGCGGAACGCGTGGCCCAACACATGATTATGTCGGCAACGTTGATCGAGGATGACCCTGACTTGGCGTTGCGTCATGCTCGTGCTGCCAAGAATCGAGCGGGTCGTGTAGGAGTGGCTCGCGAGATGAACGGCATCGCTGCATACCATGCGGGCGAGTGGAAGGAAGCTTTGGCTGAACTTCGGGCCGCTCGACGGATGATGGGAGGCCCCGGTCTTCTTTCGGTCATGGCCGATTGCGAGCGTGGTCTCGGGCGCCCTGAAAAGGCCATTGAACTCTTTCGTAGCCCAGAGGCCCGAGAATTGGACCCTGCATCGCGCATCGAGCTAGGCATTGTAGTTGCTGGTGCGCGTCGCGATTTGGGCCAGGACGAGGCCGCTGTAGCCACACTGCAGAAGCTGCAGCCAACCATGGAGTCGAACGATATCAGCCAGATGCGGTTGGCCTACGCATATGCAGATGCGCTTTTGGCTGTCAATCGCGTCGACGAGGCAAAGGGCTGGTTTACACACGTGGCAAAGATTGACGTAGAGGAACTGACCGACGCTGCACAGCGTGTCGAAGAGCTGGGCTAAAGTCGTACTCATGACCCTCATCTCAGATTACGATTCTCTTCTTTTGGACCTAGACGGAACCGTCTGGGCAGGTGGAGAGGCAATACCTGGAGCCGTGGAGGCTATTAATGCTTCTCAACTCCCGGCTGTCTATGTCACCAACAATGCCTCACGCGGACCAGATGAGGTATCGGAGAAGCTCAAAGCGATTGGTCTTCCAGTCGAGCCCGAGAACGTACTCACTTCGGCACAGGCAGCCATCACAATGGCTGGCGAGTATTTGCAACCAGGCGATCCCGTTCTGATCGTAGGTGCGCCCTCTTTCAAGGACTTGGTGGCTCAGGCAGGATACTTGGTCGTGGATTCAGCCGATGAGAATCCTAAGGTTGTGCTGCACGGCCATTATCCGGAGACCGGTTGGGCCCAACTTTCTGAGGCTGCGCTGTCGATTCAACGGGGTGCGATCTATCTAGCCTCTAACCTTGACTCGACGCTGCCAATGGAGCGTGGCCTCTATATTGGAAATGGCTCTATGGTAGCTGCGGTTACTTCGGCAACTGGAGTTCGACCAGCATCTGCAGGCAAGCCCGAACCAGCAATGTTCCATCAGGCTGCCACCTTGCTCGAATCGAAGCGCCCTCTTGTCGTCGGAGATCGACTGAATACTGATATTGCGGGTGGAGTTGCAGCCAAGATGGATGTTTTGCACGTGCTCACTGGCGTTTCCGGACCACTAGAACTGATTGAGGCACCAGTAGAGTATCGTCCGACATTCATCGCCGAAGATATGTCGGCGCTAAGTGCGGAGGCCTCAACACTCGTTCCAGGTGCCCAAGGCGGATTTACCGCTCGGGTCAACGGCGACGATTTGCTGTTGGAACGTGGCGATGAGTCGTCGACAAGCATCGAGGCATTGCGGACTGTTCTCAACGTCGCCTGGGCGATGCCGGAGGCACCTGAGTACATTCGGCCGATGTCGGCCGCAGCAGAAGCTGCGACCGCCAACTGGTGGTAGACATGTCGGGTCCGAAACCACACGACCCACGCTCGACGAGTGTGAGTCCTGAAGAACTAACTCGCCAAATCGATGAGATCCTATCTCGGACAAATGATTCTTTGGCCGAAGAGGTTGAACAGTTGTCGCAGGCACACACTGCTTTGCACAATGCATTGCAAGAAGGCTAGATTACACAATCGTTAACTAACGGAAAGGCACAACTACGTGGCTCCAGGACGACGCAGACTTGATGCCGAGCTCGTGCGACGCAAGATTGCGCGATCACGAGAACAGGCGGCCGAATGGATCAAGGGCGGCCGAGTGTCTGTTGGAGGTTTTGTTGCCAAAAAGCCCGCTACCGTGGTCGAGCCGGATGTCTCAATCAAAGTGTCTGGGGATTTGGATGACGAATGGGCATCGCGTGGCGCTCACAAACTCCTTGGCGCCCTCCAAGCCTTTGAACCCCTCGGGCTCACAGTAGCCGGCAAGCGTGCGCTCGATGCAGGTGCTTCCACTGGTGGCTTCACTGATGTGCTACTTTCCCGCGAAGCCAAAGAGGTCGTGGCCGTTGATGTTGGATATGGACAACTGATCTGGCGGTTGCAAAACGACGACCGTGTGGTGGTGCTTGACCGCACCAATATCCGAAACCTCACCCAAGACATGATGAATGGGCCCGCCGACTTGATGGTGGGGGATTTGTCTTTCATTTCTCTAAAGCTAGTGTTGCCTGCCATAGCCGAGTGCATGGCTGACGGAGCTGATTTGTTGCCGATGGTGAAGCCTCAGTTTGAGGTTGGCAAGGACAGGCTCGGACATGGTGGCGTGGTCAGGTCTAACGAATTGCGAGCCGAAGTGACCGAAGACGTTGCGCGGTTCGCGGCTGGTCTAGGCTTGAGCTGTCGTGGTGTCGTAGCATCGCCGCTGCCGGGACCAAGCGGCAACGTAGAATACTTTTTATGGCTGGTGAAGGACGGCGGATCAAGCGCGCCGTCGGAGGAAGAACTCACCGCGATGATTGTGCAGGCAGTGGAGGAAGGACCTTAGTCGATGACGGCAACACTACAACGTGAGATTCTTCTCGTGCCGCATACAAGTCGCGCTGGAAATCTTGAGGCGGCGGCTCGCACCGCAGAGCTCCTTCACAACGCAGGCATCAATGTTCGCCTGCTTGATCAACTTGATCGCGCCCCGATCAACGCGTTTCCGGTGCTGGCTGGCCTTGATCGTGTATCACATGGTCCGGAAGCCGCCGATGGTTGCGAGCTAGTCCTAGTACTCGGCGGAGACGGAACGTTTTTGCGCGCAGCCGACATGGCACACGCACAGGATATTCCGGTGCTCGGCATCAACCTTGGACACGTCGGATTTTTGGCGGAGTGGGAAGCCGAGAGCCTCGAAACCGCTATCAATCGCGTCATCGAAAAGTCCTACCGCGTCGAAGACCGCATGACCATTGATGTCACGGTCATGTCAGATACGGGTGATGTGCTGGGTACCGGTTGGGCGCTGAATGAAGTTAGCGTAGAAAACCTCAATCGTCGCGGTGTCCTTGATGCTTCCCTTGAAGTAGACAAGCGCCCCGTGTCTTCCTTTGGCTGCGACGGCGTGTTGATTTCCACTCCAACCGGTTCTACCGCTTATGCGTTTTCCGCGGGCGGCCCAGTAATGTGGCCCGAGCTGGATGCCATCTTGGTTGTTTTGAATAATGCCCACGCCTTGTTTGCTAAACCGCTTGTAGTCGCGCCGCAATCCATGGTGGCGGTTGAATCGCATTCGACTACATCACCAGCTATGGCGGTACTCGATGGATTCCGGCCCATCGCGATGCCACCTGGATCTCGTGTGGAAGTTGTTCGAGGTGCACGCCCTGTGCGCTGGGTACGTCTTGACGACGCGCCGTTCACTGACCGTTTGGTGCAAAAATTCCGTCTCCCCGTGGAGGGGTGGCGCGGACCGGCTCCGAAGAAGTAAGGAGCTTATATGCTGCAAGAAATCGCTATCACCAACCTTGGTGTCATCCCACACGCATCAGCGGAGCTATCCGAGGGGTTGACGGTTCTCACCGGTGAGACCGGAGCGGGTAAGACGATGGTTGTTACCGGTCTCCGCCTGTTAACAGGTGGACGTGCAGACGCATCCCGAGTTCGAACCGGTGCGGACCAAGCGGTTGTTGAAGGTAGCTTTAGCACTGAAGCACTCGCCGCTGAGGCAAAGTTGCTTGTCGACGACATTGTGGACACCACAGGTGGTCAAGCGGATGAAAACGGCGAGTATCTCGTTTCGCGATCTGTTAAGTCCACTGGCCGGTCACGAGCTCACCTCGCTGGTCGGAGTGTTCCGGCGGCGACTCTTGCAGATTTCTCCCAGCTTTTACTTACGATCCACGGCCAAAATGACCAACTACGTTTGCTTGCGCCGGAAGAGCAGCTTGCTGCACTCGATCGATTTGACACTTCCATCGCACCCAAGCGTGAGGCGTACCGGGGGGCGTGGAAGACATGGCGCTCACTGGCGAAAGACCTCAAGGAACGCACTGAAAAGCGTCGTGAGCTTGCGCAAGAAGTGGATCGACTGCAGTTCGCACTAGAGGAAATCGACGCCGTCGCGCCTGAAGCTGGCGAGGATGAGCAGCTGTTAACTGGTATTCGCCGTCTGCAAGACGTTGACGCGTTGCGTGAAGCAGCTGAAACTGCACTCGTGGCGATAGACGGCGGTGAGGACTATGGGAGTTATGACTCCAATGATGCAGCCTCCACCTTGGTGGGGCAGGCTGAATCCGCATTGAGTACCTCCAGCGACGAGGAACTCCAGGCTTTGGGAACGCAGCTGTCGCAAGCCACAAATATTCTGTCCGAGGTTGCCGCCGAATTGGGAAGTTACCTTGCAGATCTTCCAAGCGACCCAGCTGCACTTGACCAGATGCTGCAACGCCAACAAGACCTGAAGTCACTGACTAAGAAGTATGCCCCGGATGCGGCGGGAGTGGTCGCCTGGCGGGCCAAGGCCGAGAAGCGCCTCGCGAAAATCGATACGTCCGCAGAGGCGTTGGAGGAGCTCAAGAAACAGGTTGCAGAGGCAGAAAAGGTGGTGATCTCCAAGGCGAACGCGCTATCCAAGGCGCGTGGCGCTGCTGCGTCGCGCCTTTCCGAGGCTGTCACCGAGGAGTTGCGCGGACTCGCGATGCCAAAAGCTCGACTATCGGTTGTCGTCGATAAGCAAAACTTTGGCCCAGAAGGCCAAGACCTCATCGAAATGCGACTGGCGCCAAACGACACTATGGATGCGAAACCACTCGCGTCTAGCGCGTCCGGTGGTGAACTTTCCCGCGTGATGCTCGCTTTGGAAGTTGTCCTGTCTGCAACAACAGCTGGGACAACGCTGGTTTTCGACGAGGTTGACGCTGGTGTTGGTGGCCGGGCCGCAGTAGAGATTGGCCGCCGACTGGCCCGCTTGGCAACGAACAACCAGGTGATCGTCGTAACGCACTTGCCTCAGGTTGCAGCGTATGCGGATACTCATCTGCACGTATCAAAAAACGTGGGAGATGATTCTGTGACGTCTGGAGTTACGGCCTTGACTCCAAATCAGCGGGTGGAGGAGCTCGCACGGATGCTCGCGGGATTAGATGATACGGAAACCGGGCGAGCCCACGCACAAGAATTAATGCAGCGCGCCCAAGACGAGGTAGGAAAGATGCGAGGGTAAGTTTCCCGCGCGCCTTCACCACCTTTTGCCGACTACCGGCAAGAATAGGCGATATGAGTCTGTTCTCCCGCACCTCCGATCAGCCCGGCCTGCACGGTACCTTGCGCGACTGCACCCCCCAGGGAAAAGGCCTCAAACGCCTTGCCGAAGGCGATATCGCCGTAATCGATTCCCCTGACCTTGGCCGCCGTGAAGCCCAGCTGCTGCTCGACGCCAAGCCTGCAGCAGTGGTGAACCTTGCTGAGTTTTCTACCGGAGCGATCCCTAATTACGGCCCGCACATGCTTCTCGACGCGAACATCCCGCTTGTGGAGGCGGCAGGATCTGAGCTTCGCGAGCAACTGCGTGACGGCAAAAAGGGCTCCGTTACCGAAGACGGGGAAGTCTTCATTGGAACCAAACGGGCCGGCGCGGGAACAGTGGTGCAGCGCGAGGACGCCGATGCGACGTTCAACGATGCGCAGCGCAACCTGGTTGATCACATGGAAGCCTATTTTGGGAACACGATTGAGTTCATCCATTCGGAAGCGCCGCTGCTCATCGACGGAGTCGGTGTGCCCGACGTTGGCGACGACCTAGCAGGCAAGAAAGTTCTCGTCGTTTCTCCAACGGATGGCCACCGTGAGCGACTTGATCGTCTTCGCAATTTCATTCGTGAGTATGAGCCTGTGATCATTGGAGTGTCGTCCGCCGCTGACACGCTCGCAAAAATGGGCTATAAGCCAGACTTTATCGTCAGTAATCCGGAGGAAGTTGAGGCGGATAACCTGCGAAGCGATGCGCGCGTGATCTTGCCTGCGGATCCTGACGGCCACGCACCAGGTTTGGAGCGTATTCAGGATCTGGGTGTCGGTGCCATGACCTTTCCTTCGGCACTAGAGAACCCAACTGATTTGGCACTGTTGCTCGCCGTATTCCACGACGCCCAAATGATCGTTACAGTTGGGGACCGTGTCGATCTGGATGCCATTTTCGCCCACCGCGAGGACGCAACTCCCGCGTCGTTGCTCACATGGCTGAAGGGCGGTGGTCGCATCATCGATTCCGACATGATCGAATCGCTGTACAACGTCGGTTCCAGCCGCGCAGTTGCGTGGGCGTGGGCAATTCTGGGGCTCCTGGTGGCTTTGGCCGCCATTATCGTGATCGTCGGATTAGGGGGAGATGCCTCGTTTACCGACAACCTCATCGATACGTGGAACAACATCGCACTCACAGTTCAAAGCTGGTTTAAGTAGCTCGAAAGAGAGGGTGATGTTTCATGGCGTCACGTAAATCAGGCCGAGCCGGTTGGCTCTTGTCCGGCCTGGGATTCGGAATTGCAGGCGGCGTCGCATTGGGCACCTTGGTCCTCGCCCCAGCAATGGAGGCGGGTTCGTCGAACTCTGCTTCGTCTGAAATCGCTCCGGGCAGCTCTGAGTCGGACATCGCTGAGCCGAAGAAATCTGAGGCAGATGAGAAGGCAATAGAGATTGCCGACGCGCAAGCCGAGGCAGCAGATGGTGTTATCGCGGACTTCGCGTCGGACGCTGTCGGTGGTTCTCTCGACCAACGCCCAGTATTGATCCTTCGTACCGCCGATGCTGACGCCGCCGACGTAGAGGCGGTCGCTCGCTTTGTTGAACAGGCAGGTGCGGAGGATTCTGGTCAGATCACATTAACCGAGAAGTTCTTTGACAAGGACCAAGCGGATGGTCTGAAATCGATCGTTGCCAACACGCTGCCCGCAGGAGCACAGCTCTCCGAGGACAAGATGGCACCCGGTGTCCACGCAGGCGAGTCGCTCGGCGCAGCACTGATGTATGACCCTGAGACAAGTGAGCCGATCGCAAGTGTCGATGATCGTGCACTGGTTTTACAAACTCTGCGCGAGGATGGCTACATTGACTACGAGGATGGGACGATTCGCCCTGCACAGGGCATCATCTTGGTCAGCGGTGACTCTGACGGTGCCGGCGAGGGCTCCTTCGCAGCGAAGATGCTTGTCGACGTCGCCACTGCCTTGGATTCTCGCGGCAACGCGGTAGTGCTCGCAGGACGCATTCACTCTGCATCGGACGACGGCGCAATCGGTATCTTGCGCGCTGACGCTGATGGGGCAGGCAAGGTTTCTACTGTTGATTCCGTTGATAGGGTTTGGGGTCAGATGGCCACGGTTTTAGCTCTGCGTGAACAGATCGACGGCGGGTCGGGTTCATATGGGGCAGCGGCCAGCGCGGAAGCATCATCGCCAGCACCTGTGGCAGCGGAATGAGACTTGTGAAGTAGTACATTAGTGACCATGACCCGCCATACTTTTGAAGTTACAGATTCAAAGCTGCTAGTAGATTCACCGATCATCGCGTTGCGTCGCGACCAAGTCACGATGCCAGGTGGCGGAGTCGCCTCACGGGAAATCGTTGAACACTTCGGCGCAGTGGCAGTTGTCGCCCTCGACGACGACAACCGGATTGCCATGGTCGAGCAATATCGGCACTCGGTGGGGAAGCGTCTCTGGGAGCTCCCCGCGGGCATACTTGATATTGCCAACGAGGACCCGACTGAATGTGCACGTCGGGAGCTACACGAAGAAGCTGGGCTGGAAGCCACCGAATGGACGCTACTAACCGATATTGTGACTTCCCCGGGGTTCTGCGAGGAAACCGTGCGTATCTTCCTTGCACGCGGTCTTAGCCAGGTCGAACGCCCCGAGGCTCAGGACGAGGAAGCCGACATGGAATTTCAGTGGGTCCCGCTTGACGAGGCACGCTCTGCCGTGATGGACGGGCGCATTAACAACGCGATCGCATTGGCCGGCATTATGACTGCAGCCGAAGTTGTCGAAGGCCGCGCCACATCACGTCCGGTGGAAGCACCATTTGAGTTGCGTCCCGAGTCGATGGCGCAACGTCGCCAAGCACAAGGCGTTGTTCCTGACATGAAAAAGGTCCAGTGAACGCACACGAGGTAGCAACCAACTGGCTCAATCACTTGGCGGTTGAGCGAGGCCTGTCCAACAACACTTTGAGCAATTATCGACGAGACGTTGAACGGTACCTCACCTGGTTGGATCAGGCCGGCAAGTCGTCGTTAAGCGATGTGTCCACGTCCGACGTTGAATCTTATGTTCAGGACCTGCGACGTGGCATTGACGGGGCAAAGCCCTTAGCTGCGTCGTCTGCCGGTCGTGCTTTAGTTGTTGCACGGGGGCTGCACAAGTTTGCGGTGACGGAAGGGTACGTGCCGGCTGATGTTGCGGCGAGCGTATCACCTCCGGCGACCGGTCAGCACCTGCCAGACACCTTGACTGTGGACGAAGTGGTCGCGTTGTTGGAGTCTTGCCCCACCGAGACACCGATTGGCCTGCGCGATCGAGCTTTGCTTGAGTTGCTGTACGGTACGGGTGCTCGAGTGTCCGAGATTCTTGATCTCACAGTGGATGACATGACGGATCATGATGGAATTCTGACTGTGACGGGTAAAGGAAACAAGCAACGCATCGTTCCTGTGGGATCACACGCTCAGTCTGCTATAGACGCTTATCTGGTGCGGGCCCGACCGATGTTTGCCACGGGCAAGTCCCATGCGTTATTGCTCAACACTCGTGGAGGTGCGCTCTCGCGTCAAAGTGCGTGGACGGTGATCAAGAATGCTGGTGAACGTGCGGGGATAACCAAAGAAATCTCACCGCATACGTTGCGTCATTCTTTCGCGACTCACCTGCTCGAGGGCGGGGCAGACGTGCGTACCGTGCAGGAGTTGTTAGGCCATTCGTCGGTGACGACAACGCAGATATATACGCACGTGACAGCGGACAATCTGCGCGAAGTCTGGCACATGGCGCACCCACGTGCGTAGTCAGGCGGGACGCGACCGTTTCCTGTTTGCATCAGCAGTTGACCAAGCGCAACCAGATAACAATAGGGGTGAAGCCTTCTGGGCAGGCGACTTTTTCGTAGCCATCAGAGTAAACTTCCGCCTTGCTCATTGTCTTCGTAGCAGAGGGTTGTTTTCGTGCGATTTTCTAGGTTCTACGCGATCGTTGCGGCGGCCGGCCTGCTTAGCGGGTCGGCTCCATTGGCGTGGGCAAGCGCTCCGGCACTGGAAAATGTGCCACCTGTCTCTCCATCGGTAGTCGGTGACAGTACTTCCGAGGGATCAGCTGATCAAAGCGCTGCGCGCAACTCGGAACGCAGGGCCGCAACCCCAGTCTCAAAAACAGGGGCCGAAGCAATACACCTTGAAGGAACCATCGAAGCCAACACGCTGACGGTAAAAGAGCCGGTGAGCAAAATCGATGAACTGTTGCCTTTGGCAGCGATCGACGAAGACGACTTGAAGCTCCGCTACTTGGACATCAACGGAGGAATCATCGAAGATGTGCAGCGTGAAGCAAATATCGGAGAACGACAAGTGACCTTTGTGTATCCCGAAGGCCAAGTTCCCGATAACCCTTTCATTGTCGAGGTCATCCGCGACGATGAAATTGCAGAATATGTTGCGGTTATTATTGCCAAGAACGCCGACCTTGCGGTGCCAGATGAACGAAGCGAACCGGTACATAGTCCCGACCGTGAGGCCACTGAGGAAGCGAATGAACTTCCAGATGATGACGAAATCGGCGCGGGCCCGAATGTTGCTGTTGGCCTTGGTTTGCTACTGCTTGTAGGCGGGGGCCTTGCGGTAGCTCGAAGGCGGAGGGCAAAGTGATGCCGTCAAGTGTTAATGCTTGACGGAAGAACATTTGCGCGCGGGCGTTACTGTAGCTAATGACAACGGTGTAAGCTTGGCCCCAAAGTAGTCAAGGAAGAAGGTGTGACGTGAGCAAGGACGGATTGTTCGACGCTTCCGAGATTGAGCTCGGACTCACCGGGCGCCCAGTCAGGGAGCTTCCGAAGCCAGCCCCTTTGGAAAAACACGGTCCGGCCCGCATCATCTCGATGGTGAACCAAAAGGGCGGAGTGGGTAAGACGACCTCTTCTATCAATCTGGGTGCCTGCTTGGCTGAACAGGGGCGTAAAGTCTTGCTGGTTGACTTGGACCCGCAAGGTGCGCTGTCTGCGGGGCTGGGCGTTGCGCAGGCCGAAGATCAGGTCACTGTCTACGACCTCATGTTGGACAATACTTCAAGCATCCACTCTGCAATCCTGCGCTCAAACGTCAATGGCCTCGACTTGGTGCCTGCGAATATCGACTTGTCTGCGGCGGAGATTCAGCTGGTGAACGAGGTAGGCCGCGAGCAAACCTTAGGACGTGCGCTGCGTCCGGTACGCAACGAGTACGACTACATCATTATTGATTGTCAGCCCTCTCTTGGCCTGCTCACTGTGAACGCGTTGGCCTGCTCACACGGCGTGATCATCCCGATGGAGTGCGAGTACTTTTCTTTGCGCGGCCTGGCGCTGTTGACCGATACTGTGGAAAAGGTCCGTGATCGAATCAACTTTGATCTGGAAATCGTGGGCATTTTGGTCACAATGTTTGATCGTCGTACCTCTCACGCCCGTGAGGTGATGAACCGCGTGGTCGAGGTGTTTGGTGATCGGGTCTTTGACACCGTCATCACCCGAACTGTGCGATTCCCTGAGACTTCCGTCGCCGGCGAACCGATCATTACTTGGGCACCAAGTTCCCCTGGTGCACAGCAGTACCGCAACTTGGCACTCGAAGTGATCGAACGGACCAGCTAGACGTGAGCACTCCCAGTGCGACTGATGCCCACCAGCCGGAAATCACCGGTTTTACCTTGGTGCTAAACAACTTCGAGGGGCCCTTTGACCTCTTGCTCAATTTGATAAGCGCCAAAAAGCTCGATGTCACTGAAGTAGCGCTAGCCGAAGTTACCGACGAATTCATTGCATACGTCAAAGCTCTCGGGGAAACCGCGGAGTTGGATGAAGTAACCGAATTCCTTGTCATCGCGGCGACCTTGTTGGACCTCAAGGCAGCCCGATTGGTGCCTCGCGGCGACGTCGAAAGCGAAGACGACCTAGAGTTGCTCGAAAGTCGCGACCTATTGTTCGCGAGACTCCTGCAATACCGCGCATACCAGCAAGTCGCAGACATGTTCGCTGAGTGGCAGAAAGACGCACAGCACCGTTATCCGCGCGCTGTGGCGATCGAGCCGCAGTTTGTAGATCTGCTTCCGCCAGTGCGACTCGGCCACACTCCGGCCACTTTTGCAGAGCTTGCTGCAAGCGTGTTCCGACCCAAAGCACCTGATGAAGTACGCACCGATCACCTACACCAAGTAGAGGTTTCCGTGCCGGAACAAGCGGGGAGGATCCTAGACACGCTGCGTTTGGCCGGGGCAGATAGCTGGCTTTCTTTTGCATCGCTCACCCGTGACTGCACCCGCTCCATGGAGGTAGTGGGGCGCTTTCTCGCGTTGCTGGAACTGTATAAGGCACGTGCTGTAGAGACCCACCAAGAAGTCGCGCTCGGCGACTTAGACGTTTCCTGGACTGGCCTCGACGTCGATCCCGCCGTGGTGGCAGCGTCAAACTGGGAATAACTAGGATTGAAGACTATGAACCACGTGAACAGCCCATTGATTACAGTAGACGAGTTGAAAACACTGAACACTGCCGTAGTCTTGCACGCATCAATGGGGGCACAGCCACCTACCGAAGTGATTGCAGGCGCATTCGTGGCCGATCTTGAGGACGACTTTTCTCACACCGATCACCCATTGCCACACACGGTCCCCGGTAACATCCAAGAGGTTTTTGCTTCCTACGGCATTAGCGACGACACGCCCGTGGTTGTGTACGACTCGGATGGCGCGACAGCACCACGAGTGTGGTGGCTGGCTAGAGTAGCCGGTCTCACAGACGTGCGTGTCCTTGACGGTGGCTTTCGCGCTTGGCAGCGAGCAGGCCTGCCTACCGAGGCACCTTCCCGCAACGCAGAAAGTGGCGTAATCGTTGCTCAACCGCTCTGGGATTTGCTTATCGACGCGCCCGGTGTCGCGAACACCTCGCGCCAAGTGGTGGATGCCCGCTCCCATGACAGATTTGTTGGCGCGGTGAAGGAGCCTCGACCCGGATTGCGTTCAGGCCATATTCCCGGCTCGGTGAATGTTCCATTCACGGAAGTGTACAGATCAGACGGCACGTGGAAGTCACCCGAAGAGCTCGCCGAGCTCTTCCCGACGAGACCACGTAGCTTTCTCGTGCGGGTCAGGCGTCACCGCGTGTGTTAATGCGCTCGGTGCAACACTCGCAGGCAGGGAAGACGTAGTGGTGTATGAAGGATCGTGGTCGGAGTGGGGACGACCTAACTCTGGCTATCAGATCGAAACCGGGGAGGCGTAGATGAGTCTTCCCATGGTGACGCAGTTGAGATCACAGATCGAGTCGATTTTGCTGGTGCTTGACATCCCGGCTACGGCAGATACCATGGCCTCGGCGCTGGGAGTGGAACGTGTGGTCGTCGATAAGCAACTGCGCGAGATTGCTGCAGAGTTCGACGAGCGTGGCAGCGGAATTGAACTGCGCGAGACAGCCGAAGGCTGGCGACTGTACACCAGGACGGACAACGCAGAGGTCGTGGAGAAGTTTGTGCTGGATGGATCGCAAACGCGATTGTCCCGTGCTGCAATGGAAACTCTCGCGGTGGTGGCGTATCGCCAGCCGGTGACCCGAGCGCAAGTTGCCGGTGTGCGTGGCGTGAATGTGGATGGAGTGATGCGCACGCTGACTTTGCGTGGTTTGATCGCCGAAATTGACCCGGACGAGGCAACAGGCGCACACCGCTATGTGACAACCGAGCTGTTTCTTGAATTGTTGGGAATCGACTCTTTGGATCGGTTGCCAGATCTGGCCCCCTTGCTGCCGGAAGTCGATTCCATTGAAGATGCCTGGTAGCATCTGCAGGGTTAACAATCGCATATCGAGATAAGGACACGAAAGTGACCCCAACCGCTCGCCGAGAAGGCATACCGGAAAAAGACAACCCCAAGGACAAAAGGAACGAAGAAATCCTGTTGTCCTACGCGAAACCCGCTCGTCGCCAAAACGTAAATATCAATGAACGTCGCGAACAGGCGGAGAAGAACCCACTGGAAGACAACTGGTGGGACGATGGTGACCAGCCACAGGGGATCCGCCTGCAAAAGGTTCTTGCACAAGCAGGCGTTGCATCCCGCCGACACGCAGAAGTCATGATCGAAAACGGCCGCGTTGAAGTGAATGGCAGAATCGTCAACAAGCAAGGTATGCGCGTTGACCCGAACGTTGATGTCATCCGCGTGGACGGCGTGCGCGTGAACGTCAATGAAGAGCATGAATACTTCGTGTTCAACAAACCTCGCGGTGTACACACCACGATGAGTGACGAGGAAGGACGCCCATGCGTGGGAGACTACCTCTCGGAGCGCGTGGCGTCGGGTCAGCGTCTGTTCCACGTCGGCCGCCTCGACGCAGATACCGAAGGCCTGTTGCTGCTTACTAACGACGGAGAGCTAGCGAACCGGCTGACCCACCCGAAGTACGGCGTAACCAAGACATACTTGGCTACCGTGCTGGGGGAAGCGAAAGGCACGCTGACACGCCAACTGCGTAAAGGCATCGAGCTCGACGACGGTATTGCCAAGGCAGACTACGTCCAGATTGTTGACGTAAACCAAGGCATGTCGCTGGTACGCATCGAAATCCACGAAGGCCGCAAGCACATCGTTCGTCGGATGTTTAAAGCTGCTGGGTACCCAGTCCAGAGACTAGTGCGCACTAAGGTACACACGGTGCAGCTGGGCGAGCAGAAACCGGGCACCATGCGCGCACTCAACTCTTCTGAATTGACGGCACTATATAAGGCGGTGGGGATGTAATGATCACGAACATGCCTGATAACGGCCTCATTCTGGCCGTCGATGGTCCAAGCGGCACCGGCAAATCCACCACCTGTCGCGCGCTGGCCAAGAAGCTCAATGCAAAGTACGTGGATACCGGCGCGATGTACCGCGTCGCTACGCTCGCCGTGCTTCGCGCCGGTGTTGATCCAGCAGATACCGATGCCGTGATCGCAGCAACGGCCCAGCTACCGCTAACCGTTTCTGACGACCCAGACTCGACCGAAGTCTTACTCGGTGGCGAGGACGTGTCCCAAGAAATCCGAGGAGCAGAGGTCACCCGCAATGTGTCTGCGGTTTCTGCGATCCCAGAAGTCCGCGCAAACCTAGTCGCGCTACAGCGAAAGCTTGCCCGGGAGGCACACCGCGCCATCGTGGAAGGCCGCGACATCGGAACCGTTGTACTGGCCAATGCCCCGGCAAAGGCGTACCTCACCGCCTCGGCTGAGGTCCGCGCGCAGCGACGCTTTGCCCAGGATCGTGCTGCCGGTCGCGACGTAGATTTTGATACCGTGCTAGCCGACGTCGAGCGACGCGATGCACTCGACTCTTCGCGCGAAACATCCCCGCTGCGCCCAGCCGAGGACGCGGAGATCATTGATACTTCTGAAATGCCGATTGAACAGGTTATTGACCAGTTGATCAGCCTGATCGAAAAGAGTGCCTAATGACTGAGCACAACAAAGACGACAACCTCGAAGAGACCAGCTTCGTATACACCTTTGGCCCAGGCAACGAGGTCGACGCCGATGAAGCATACTCCGATGAAATCGTAGAAAACCCCGGTGGCGGCTGGGCACCCATGGACTTCGACGAAGAAGAATACGGCTTCGAGTTCGACGACGATGAGAACTTTGACGACTACACCGACGCGGATTGGGAACGCGTCGAGGAATCTCTGGGGATCACCCGTCCTGATTTTGTCGAAGAAGCGCTGCCCACAGTTGCCATCGTTGGCCGGCCTAACGTTGGTAAATCCACGCTGGTTAACCGTTTCTTAGGTCGTCGTGAAGCAGTTGTGGAAGACCATCCTGGAGTTACCCGCGACCGCGTTTCTTATCTAGCTGACTGGGGCGGGCGCCGATTCTGGGTGCAAGACACTGGTGGCTGGGACCCAGATGCAAAGGGAATCCATGCGGCAATCGCGCGCCAGTCGGAAGCGGCGATGCAAACAGCAGATGTCATCGTTTTCGTTGTCGATTCCCACGTGGGTATCACCGAATCCGACTCCGCGATGGCGGAGAACTTGAAGCGTTCCGAAGTTCCCGTGATATTGGTGGCGAACAAGTTTGAGTCAGAGTCCCAGTGGGGCGATGTAGCTGAGTTCTACTCGCTAGGCCTTGGCGATCCATGGCCGGTATCTGCTTTGCACGGTCGTGGTGGCGCGGACGTTCTCGATGAGATTTTGCGTGTTTTCCCGGAACACCCGCGCGCAGAGAACTCGATTACAGATGGTCCTCGCCGCGTAGCACTCGTCGGCAAGCCAAATGTGGGCAAGTCGAGCTTGCTGAATAAACTATCGAATTCTGATCGCTCCGTCGTCGATAATGTCGCAGGTACCACGGTGGATCCGGTGGATGAGTTGATTCAACTCGACGAACGCCTGTGGCAGTTCATCGACACCGCCGGCTTGCGCAAAAAGGTCAAGACTGCACAGGGCCACGAGTACTATGCCTCGCTGCGCACCCACAACACCATTGAGGCGGCCGAGGTGTGCATTGTCATGATCGATGCCTCCGAAGAAATCTCGGAACAGGATCAGCGCGTGATCTCTATGGTGCTTGATGCTGGCAAGGCGATGGTGATCGCGTTTAACAAGTGGGACCTGATGGACGAAGATCGCCGGTACTATTTTGACCGCGAGTTCGATGCACAGCTCAACTTGTTGCCTTGGGTGACCAAGATCAACATTTCCGCACAATCAGGCCGCGCATTGCAGAAGCTCGAGCCTGCGATGATTGAGGCACTGGACAACTGGGATCGCCGAATCTCCACCGGCCAGCTGAACAACTGGCTGCGCGAGGCGATCGCGGCAAACCCACCGCCGATGAAGAACAACCGTCTACCGCGCGTTCTGTTTGCCACGATGGCATCGACCCGCCCGCCAACAATCGTGCTGTTTACCACCGGCTTTTTGGACGCGTCCTACCGCCGCTACCTAGAGCGCAAGTTCCGCGAACAGTTTGGCTACCATGGCACGCCTGTCCGGATCGCGATTCGCGTGCGCGAGCGACGCGGACGCAAACGCTAGAGGCCATTTTTTGCACACAATGGGTCGCTTGCTCCAAAAAACACTAGCCACCGTTGTAGCCATTGTTTTGGGCTCGACGGTGGTTTCGTGCGCCAAGGTAGAAGAGCTGGACAAGGCTGAAATTCCATTCACGATATCCAGCATGGGACCAATTCGCACGGCTGAACACGTCACTGTGCCCGTACGCGGGGTAGAACGTGAGTTTTACGTCTACGCCTCACCGGAAGCCTCTAATGGCGACCTGCCAGTTATTTTCGCTTTTCACGGTCGCGGATCCAGCGCGCAGAGCTTTGCCAACGCGACCGGCTTGCACGAGTCACAGGCCATCGTCATCTACCCCGAGGGGATTGAACAGTCCTGGGCTCCGGCCTACTACCGCCAGGACCATCAAGGCGACGATCTGGCATTTATGGACGCACTGAGCACATGGGCGCAAGAAACCTATGGCGTCGAGCAGGACCAAATGATGGCCACTGGCCACTCGAACGGCGGCGGGTTCGTGCGCTATGTTTCGTGCCAGCGGCCCGGGATGTTTTCGGCGATAACGACGATGTCAGGGGCGATGTACGAGGAAGTCGTCGAGGATTGCCACGATCCCGGCACCGACTACCTGAATATCCATGCCGCTCACGATCCAGTGGTGGAGTACGAGGGCGACACTCGACGCTCCGGTGGCAAAACCTACAGCTACTTGGCTGTTCCAGACGTCTTGGAGCAGGCGGCGGAGCTAAATGAATGTGACGTAGCGCCAGCTATTGACGCTGAAGCCACAGTCCAGCGAGAAGTTTATGCGTGTGAAACCGCGCGTTTGGAGCATGTGAAGGTCGCAAGCAACTCGCACAGCTGGTTACATAAAACGCCAGTTGATTCGACAACGGAGACGTTAGAGTTTTTCGACATCGACTATTCCGGCTAGCTAACTCGCTGATACACAAAGGCATCCGTGCGGTAGGGAATGGGTAACTCTTGGCCAGGGGTGAATCCCAAATGGTCAAACAGATACCACCGCAGATTCTCCGTCACTCTTGCGCGGATCTTTTCATCGGAGCGCAGCCAGTACGACCTAGTTTGGGCAAGCGCGTACACCTGGTCGGTGGTGAGAGTCTGAACCCACCGGGTCCGCAGTTCGTCGCGAAGCTGCCACGGCGCATGTACCTCGGGATAAAACCCCTCTCGCTGGATATCACCGGAATGAATGATGCGTGCCAGCCGAAGCACCCATGCATCAGATACGTCCAGGGTGTTCCACACCAGCAGTAGCTTTCCGGTGGGCCGAATCACCCGATCAGCTTCGGCGCTGGCTGCCGCCACGTCCACCCAATGCCAGGTTTGCGCACACGTCAGGGCATCCATGCTTGCCGACGACAACCCGGTCGCTTCCGCTGTTGCTCGCCACACAGGGACAGCGGGCAACCTGTGGTGCAACACGCGTGTCATGTCTGCGGAAAGGTCGGAAGCAAAAAGCTCCCTGCCTCGCTGTGCCAAAATCTGTGTGAGTTTACCCGTCCCCGCGCCGATGTCAGTGATGCGCTTGCAGTCGTCGACAAGCGTGGCGACCTCGGGCGGATAGCTGGGGCGAACGTCATCGTAGACGTCGGCGCCTTGCTTGAAAGCCTCGGCTGAGCGAGCGCGGTGCGCGGAGTTTCGAAAGCTCGGTGCCTCTTTCGAGCTGGCTGCGCGCAAGGGTTGATCGTGCGGATTACTGCTTGGTGTCATCACAACCAAATCTACCCGTAAGATATTTCAGCATGAGTACTCTGCCCACCCATGACGATCCTCGCTGGTTGATCAAGACCGTCACGTCGCAATGGCAACGCAGCGTCCCAGCCGCGATCCTTATGGCGCTAACTTTTGTGACGAACGGTATCGCTCCGGTCATCGTGGGCCAGGCTATCGATGATGCCATCGCGCCGAGCGAAGCTCAGCGGTTAGTCAGGTGGATTGTCATCCTCGCGGCGGTCTTTGCAGCAAACATTATCTTTGGATATTACGGGCGTCGGTTGCTCATCTCCGCGACACTTTTAGTCGGCCACGATTTGCGCATGACCGTAACCGATCGGATTATGCATCCGCGGGGGATTGGAGGAACGAAAAGGACCGCCGGCGAACTACTTTCGATAGCGTCCAGTGACACGCAGCGCGTTGCCGATGCCGTCATGATGACCGTGTTCCCCGTCGCCGAGGTGGCATCGATCCTGTATGTCGCGGTGATGGTGATGACGATCCATGTCCCGCTCGGAATTGCCATTCTGCTCGGAGGCCCAGCAGTTGTCGCAATCGCCCTGTTCGCCGCGAAGCCACTGCGCGAGACTTCGGGCAAACGCCAGCACGCTCTTGCGAAGACCGCGGCCACTGCGACAGATGTTGTACAGGGGCTGCGCACGCTCAAGGGTTTGGGCGCTGTAGGTACAGTGCGCTCTCGCTACAACGCGGTGTCCGACGAAGCTTATCGACGAACCGTCGATGCCAACGCAGCCCAAGCCCGACTGAACACCGTTACAGAGTCGGCAGGAGCGCTCTACGTCATTGCCATCGCGATCGCCGCCGGCGCCCTCGCACTAGACGACGCGATGAGCATCGGCGAATTGATTACCGTGGTGGGTCTGACGCAGTTCATCATCCATCCGATGACAATGCTGGGCAAAAACATTGCCTCGCGGTGGGCGGCTGCACAAGCATCGGGCAATCGAATCCAGGGGCTCCTCGGCGCAAGCTACGCACTTGACGACGAGGCCAGCGAGGTACCTGCACTTGCGCCGGGAATCACGGTGAACACCGGGGAGCTCCCTGACGCTCTCCTCACAGCGCCACGTGATCGCGTTGTCGTATCGCCCCACAGTGCAGATCTTTTTAGCGGAACTGTGGCCTACAACGTGCAAGCTGACTCTGACCGGGTCAAGGAAGCATTGTGGGTTGCGGCGGCAGATGACATCCCGGGCGGGCTAGACCGAGAGGTGGGGGAGAACGGTGGCCAACTTTCTGGTGGGCAGCGCCAAAGAGTCGCCTTGGCTCGCGCGATTGCCGCAGACCCTGAGGTACTCGTGTTGATCGACCCCACCACCGCCGTGGACTCCATTACCGAACAACGCATCACCGAACGTGTTGCGCAGGCGCGTCGCGGCAAACCCACCGTTGTCTACACACAACAACCTGCCTGGATCAGGGTGGCCGACGCCGTGGAAGGAGGACTGTAAAGATGCGTTTCCCGCTAGCAACTGTCGGCGAGGTTCGTCGTGAAGTATCTAAACAGGTGCGCTCGGTGCCCGGCGCGACACTAGTCGGTCTCATCGCGCTAGTGCTCCTTAGCCTTGGCGCATATGCCAACGTGATGGTGCCGCGACTTCTTGGTTCGATCGTGGATATTGTGATCGAGAAGCAGGGCTTCTACGAGCTTGGTTGGGCCACCGGAGCTTTGGTCATGGCCGCGGTGTTCGGCGCTGGCGCTAGCGCTGCGGGCTTCTTCCTAGTTTCACGGGTAGCAGAACGCGTCATTGCGAACCTTCGTGAGTCCATGGTGGGGACGGCGTTAGGATTGCCGGTCCACCGCGTGGAAGAGGCTGGCTCAGGTGATTTGGTGTCGCGCTCGACAGACGACGTCTCGGAGCTCTCGTCAGCAGTCACGGAAACTATTCCAGTCCTAGCCACCAGCGCATTTACTCTTGTAGCTACGGCTATCGCCTTAGTGGCTTTGGATTGGCAGTTCCTCTTCGTCCCATTAGTAGCGTTTCCCGTCTACTTCTTTGCTGCTCGTCGCTACTTGCGCGTAGCCCCGGACCGATATGCCGGTGAACGATCGGCAATGGCGGAACGAGCCCGCCGAATTCTCGAAGCGATTCATGGACGCGAAACTGTTCGTGCCTTCCGCATGGAAGACGCCACACGTGCAAATATCCATGAAGCAAGCTATTCCGTAGTCACCCGTGGCTTTGCTGCGAGGACCACGATGACCACATTGCAGGTGTGGCTGACGGTCGGCGAATTCCTTACGATTGCGACGGGCCTTGTGGTTGCGTTCATTACCGTTGCCTCCGGCGCACTCAGCGTGGGTGCGGTGACCGCGGCGATGTTAATGCTGATTCGTATCCGCGGCCCAATCATGGGCGTGATGCGAGTGCTCGACACGATTCAGTCTGGATATGCTTCATTGGCCCGTATCGTCGGTGTCACGGCGCACCCACCCGAGCCGGTGCCAGTGTTTGGCGCACCAGATCCTGCAGGGCATGTGGAGATGCGCGACGTGACGTTCGCCTACGATGAGGCAGGCGAGAACATCGCGGTGGAGAACGTTGATTTGCAGATTTCGCCAGGTGAAACTGTGGCACTCGTCGGTGCCTCCGGCGCGGGGAAAACCACCGTGGCGTCTCTAGCCGCAGGACTTCGCATCCCCGACAAAGGCCATGTGCGTGTCGATGGCGTCGACGTACATAAACTCTCCGACGCTGAGCGAGTTGCCCGCATCGCGCTCGTGTCCCAAGACGTGTACGTCTTCTCGGGAACACTTCGCGACGATCTCACCCTCGCAGCCCCGAATGCGGCAGATGCAGAGCTGATCACAGCATTAAGAGCAGTCGAGGCAACTTGGTTTGAGTACTTGGCCGATGGTTTGGACACGGTCGTGGGAGCTCAGGGTATGCAGCTGGAGCCGTTTGAAGCACAGCAGTTAGCACTAGCGCGCATTCTTCTCCTTGACCCAGCTGTGGTGATTATGGACGAGGCGACCGCAGAGGCAGGATCTAAAAATGCCGGTAATCTAGAAAAGGCTGCAGCCACGGTGGCACGAGATCGTGCAGCACTTGTGGTCGCCCATAGACTTGACCAAGCGCGAGCCGCCGATCAAGTGATTGTGATGGAGCACGGTCGCATCATCGAATGCGGGACGCACCAAGAACTGGTGGATCAACGCGGAACATACGCGACCATGTGGGATGCGTGGCAGGAAGGAAGAAACACACAGTGAAAATTCGCGCTGTCATTGCCACATTGATACTGGCTGCCGTGACCGTCGCATCGTGTGGTTTTCCCTACGATGAGGAAGAACTCGAATCGATCAACAACCGTTTCGCCGAGACTGCTGCCGAATCTACTGACGACGAAGCCTTGGTCACCACGGAGGAAGACGTGTCCTCGTCTTTCCCCGAATCCGAGACCACGAAGCACGCTGTAGAGGCCGGCGGGCTCCGTCGCACCTACTACGTCACTGCACCGAAAGACGCTTCCGAGGGGACAAAGTATCCGCTTATCTATGCCTTCCATGGGATGGCGGAACCCGCTAAGCGCTTGCAGCACTATTCGCGGTTGGACATGGCTCACGCAATTGTCGTGTACCTGGACGGTCAAGATCAAGCGTGGGCTCCAGCCCCGTATGCCACTACAACGGGTGAGCAAGATCTTGCATTCGTTGACGCTGTTCGCGCTGAGCTGGATCAAGAATATGTCATCGACAATGCACGCGTATTTGCCACCGGCTTGTCCAACGGTGGGGGATTCGCCGCCTATCTTGGCTGCCAGCGCCCACAACAATTCACCGCAATCGCCACTGTGGCGGCGGCGTACTACTGGAAAGTCTCCGACGAGTGCTCGTCGATCCCGATGAAAACATTGGATATCCACGGAACCGCCGACAACGTCATCGAGTACGAGGGCGGAATCAGGCACGATACTGCCTACGAGTCTGTTCCTCAGATGCTTGACGAGAACGCAGTACGCAACCATTGCAGTGAAGAAGTTTCACTAAGCCAAGTGGGCACTGAAGGAGTGCGTTATAAATGGCACGATTGTGATGCCCCGCTAGAGCACATCCGCATCGGAAATGGGCAGCACAACTGGCCGGGAGGAGCGTTCGACAACACTCCCGGGGTGGTCAAAGACCGCACAACACACGAAATCCTTGACTTCTTTGGTATCTCATATCGCGAATAGGATCAGTACCATTTGAGGTGTGAACCTTCCGATCTCCGCAAGAAAAGCCGTCATTGTCTACAACCCTGTCAAAGTTGACGTGGGCCAGTTGGAAATGTACGCGGAAAAGTATCGTGGCTCGTACACGCAGATTGAGTGGAAGGAAACAACGGAGGCCGATCCTGGATTCTCTCAAGCGAAGGCAGCCGTCGAAGAGGGGGCCGATGTAGTCGTCGCATGCGGCGGTGACGGCACTGTACGCCTGGTGGCCTCTGCGGTGGCGGGGTCGTCGACAAGCTTGGGAATTGTGCCAGTAGGCACTGGGAACCTTCTAGCGAGGAACCTGAAGCTGAGTTTGCTGCCTGAAGCAGCGATGCGTACCGCGCTGCAGGGGACTGAGCGGGTCATCGACATGTGTTACGCATTGGTCGATTATCCTGACACCAGCTCCGAAGAGATCCCGTTCGTTGTGATGGCGGGAATCGGGATTGACGCACAGATGATCGCGAATACAGACGATCGCCTGAAAAAGAAATTCGGTTTCGCGGCATATGGTGTGGCTATTTTGAAATCGCTCAGGGGCGGAAACCGTGTCAAGCTGTTGCGCCGCATTGACAGAGGGCGCTGGCGCACCGCACGTGCGCACAGTGTGATCGTGGGCAACTGTGGCGAGCTGGTGAACAACCTCACTCTGATGCCTGATGCGCTGCCCGACGACGGCAGAATTGATGTGGTGGTCATGCGCCCCAAGGGGCCGGTGGGTTGGGTGCTCATCTTCGGGCAGATTGTTGCGCAAACAGCAGACAAACTGTGGAGCACGGTCAAACGGGGACGTGGGCTGAGACTGACACCAGACCGCGACACCGACGGAATGCGCTATATGCAAGGAGCGCAATTCGACGTAATTTTCTCGCATCCAGAGGTGTTCGAAGTCGACGGGGATCAAATTGGTCAGGTGACAGGATTCTCCGTTCGTGTGTCACCGAGTGTTCTCAACGTGAGGATTCCCAAAGGGTGAGACGCTCAGGGGTACCTCAGGGGTAGTTGTACCAGCGCATTGATGTGAAAAATAGTCTAAGCAAGCTGGTGTCAGGGTAATCTCATCTCAAAATCCGGGATAGTCCCGGAGACCGATGAATGTGAAAGGTCTAACACCATGATGAGTTCCACATCCAAGCGCTGGTCTCTCCGTGCCCGTACAGTCACCGGACTCGTGACAGCGGCTGCGCTCGTCCTCGCTGGCTGCTCCGAGTCGTCCGACACCGCTGCAGGCGAAGGCTCCTACGATATCGGCATCAACCAGCTGGTTCAGCACCCAGCACTTGACGAAGCATCCGCCGGCTTCAAAGCAGCATTCGACGACGCTGGTATTGAGGTCAACTGGGACGAGCAGAACGCCAACGGCGAACAAGCTACCGCGCTGACCATCGCACAACAGATGGCTGGAAGCAAACTGGATCTCGTTCTTGCGGTAGCTACTCCTGCGGCCCAGGCAACAGTGCAGAACATCACCACTGAGCCCGTATTGTTCACCGCTGTGACAGACCCAGTTGAAGCGCAGCTAGTAGATTCGCTCGAAGCTCCAGGTGGAAATGCTACCGGTACTTCCGATATCACTCCGATTGCTGACCAGCTAGATCTACTTCAAGAACTGGTCCCAGATACCAAGCGCGTAGGCATCGTCTACGCTTCCGGCGAGGTCAACTCGCAGGTGCAGGTCGACGCTGCGAAGAAGGAAGCGGAGGGCCGTGGTATTGAGATCGTGACCCAAACCGTTACCAACGTTACCGAGATCCCACAGGCCGTTGAGGCGATTGGCGATGTAGATGCCTTCTACGTGCCCACTGACAACATGGTCGTATCCGGCATTTCCTCCCTGGTCCAAGCTGCTGAGGCGAAATCCATCCCGGTGATTGCTGCTGAAGCCGGCACCGTGGAAGGTGGCGCTGCAGCGACCATCGGCATCGACTATTTCGAGCTTGGCCGCCAGACCGGTGAAATGGCCATCCGTATTTTGGAAGAGGGCGCTGATCCGGGCGAAGTGGCTGTGGAGACCGCGACCGAGTTCACCTACTACGTCAACGAAGAGGCGGCTGAACGCCAGGGCATCACCATCCCACAGGAGATTTTGGACGAGGCCGAAACCGTATGATCGGCGCCCTAGAACTAGGTATCATCTACGGGGTTATGGCCCTAGGGGTCTATCTCACTTTTCGCATCCTCAACTTCGCCGACTTGACCGTTGACGGTAGTTTCACCACCGGCGGCGCAACCGCTGCCGTGTTGCTCCTTGCGGGTTGGAATCCCATCGCTGCAACGCTCATGGGTTTCGTCGCAGGCTTTCTTGCCGGTGTGATCACTGGCTTGCTGCACACCAAAGGTGGAATCGACGGACTCTTGGCTGGTATCTTGACGCAAATTGGCCTGTGGTCCATTAACTTGCGCATCATGGGTGGGGCGAATATTCCACTCTTGCGTCAAGACACCATCTTTACGCCTTTGCGTGATGCAGGTCTGCTTGGCAACTGGGCTGGAGTCGGCCTGTTGGGTGTCGTAGTCCTCGTTCTCGGCTTGGTAATCTTCTGGTTTCTTACCACCAACCTCGGCCTTGCGATCCGCGCCACCGGCGACAATGGCGCTATGATCACCTCCTTTGGTGTGTCAACCGACAACACCAAGATCTTGACTCTCGCCCTATCCAACGGCCTAGTCGGCGCATGCGGCGCTCTTGTCGCACAGTTCCAAGGTTTTGCGGATATCTCGATGGGCATTGGACTGATCGTCGTCGGCCTCGCGTCTGTCATTCTCGGTCAAGCGATCGTTGGTCAGCGTTGGGTTCTGCAAGCCATCGTCGCTGTGATCGTCGGTGCCGTCTTGTACCGCCTCATCATCTTCTTCGCTCTGCAAATCGGTCTCGACCCGAACGATATGAAGCTCGTTTCGGCGGTGCTGGTCGTCGCGGCGCTGCTGATTCCGAAATTGAGGGTGAATGGTCGCGGTACTGCAAAGAAGAAAGTGAAGGTGGCGGCATAAATGCTTAAGATCACTAATTTGCACAAGACCTTTTTCCCAGGCACCGCCAACGAGCGCGTCGCACTTGATGGTGTTGACCTCGCTTTGGCTCCCGGCGACTTTGTTTCCATCATCGGTTCGAACGGTGCTGGCAAGTCAACGCTGCTGAATTTGGTGTCGGGCCGTCTGCGACCTGATTCCGGCAGTGTCAATATCGACGGCACCGACTTGACCCGCATGAAGGAGCACACCCGCGCGAAGTACATCGGGCGTGTTTTCCAAGACCCGCTTGCAGGTACTGCTCCGAACCTGACAATCGAGGAGAACCTCTCGCTTGCTTATCGACGAGGCCAACGCCGCGGACTAGCACCCGCCCTCAACGGCAAGTTACGTGAGGACTTCCGCACCGAACTTGCTTCCTTGGAATTGGGCCTTGAAAACCGCCTGACCCACAAGGTCGGTTTGCTCTCCGGCGGACAGCGACAGGCACTTAGTCTTTTAATGGCTGGTTTTACTAAGCCAAAGATCATGCTTCTCGACGAACACACCGCCGCCCTGGACCCGCAGCGTGCAGGGCTGGTGACTGAATTGACCCACAAGATTGTCGAAGACGGTGGCCTGACCACCTTGATGGTGACGCACAATATGGAACAAGCGATCCGACTTGGCAATCGCTTGGTTATGATGCACGAAGGCAAGATCGTCTACGAAGCTGACGAAGAAGTGAAGTCCCGCCTCACAGTTCACGACCTGCTCGGCGAATTTACCAAGATTAAGGGCGCAACTCTTTCGGATAAGGCGTTCCTGGGATAGAACCAGCTACGCCTTGCGTACGATTGAAGACTTCAAGGTCATAGCGCCAAAGCCTTCGACCTTACAGTCAATATTGTGTTCGTCGGTAGTGTCTAGGACTCGGATACCGCGTACCTTCGTGCCAGGTTTAATGGGCTGCGCTGCCCCTTTGACCTTGACAGTCTTTACGACCGTCACGTCGTCGCCGTCTGCAAGTACATTGCCGACGGCGTCTTTGATCGCAAGCGATTCTGATTCTGTAGATTCCGCTGTGACACTAGGATCCCACTCGTTAGCGCACTCTGGGCAGACGAGTAGGGGATCCATCTCATAGGTGTAGGTGCTGGCGCACTCCGGGCACGGAGGAAGAGTGTAGGTAGATTCAGTCATAAACCGAGTGTAGCTATGAACGAACTAACCGGAGTTGTCCAAGCTATTCGCAAGCGATGCCGTCGCCATCTCGGTCCAACCCAGAGCGGTATCCTGGGCTGCCTGTGTAGAGAGGGGCCACTCCTGCAGCACGCGCCGCAGCGCAGTTTGCGTAGTAGGTGGATTGTGGTGCGGGGGCCGGAGCAGGTTCTGGCGCCGGCGCCGGGGCGGGCGGTGCGAAGAATCCGAGTTGCTGGTTGTTTTCGGCAGCTGCAGGTTCTGGGGCGGGTGCCTGTTCGGAAGTCGGCGTTGGGTCGGGTGCCGGTTCCTCCGATTGCACGGATGTCGGTTCAATCTCCGTGGTGACGGTACTGATAATAGTGGTAGCTTTCGTTGTCGCGGAGGTGGAAATCTTGGTGATGGTAGCCGTCACGGTTGCTGTAGGTGGCTGGGAGGCTGTCTGATCCCCATCCGTTCCGCATGCTGTCAATAGGACTAGAAGCGTACCAACACCCATGGTCAACTTGAAGGCAGTACCTGGAATGCGCTTCTTCTTTGGCTGTGTCGCGGAGGGAAATCCTGCAGTGAAATTGGGATCAAATGACATTTCGTAGCCTTCTATATTGGGAAACTTGACAAAGTAAATATAGACAAAAGATTGGTAGTTTCTGTGTAAAACGAAAAACTATTACCAAACTCTTGGAAATGTGGCCATAAATGAGACAACAAAAACAGGCTGGGATTATCCCAGCCTGTAAAGATTGTCGGACTGACAGGATTTGAACCTGCGACCCCCACACCCCCAGTGTGGTGCGCTACCAAACTGCGCCACAGCCCGTCCGCTGCGCTATGCAACTCCAGATAGGTTACAACACTGTGATCCGCGTTTGCCAATTGCCTTCGGCCAGTAGAGTAGAAGCCTAGGAAACATCCCCGTCGCTATAAACCCAGGTACGGTCATCAAGGCGCCGAAAAGTCGAGCGTTCGCGTTGGGAGCCTCCTCTATAGAAGGCCTCAAATTCGACTACACCGGTGTCGTCGAAAAGCCCGCCCTTGGCTTTATCGATGATGTTGAGCCGGAGAAACTCCACGGGGGAATCGCTAAGGTCTAGGTGCTCGGGGCGCGTTGCCGGATCCCACGTGCGCAAAAGATAGTCTTCGTCTTTTGTGACAAAAGCGCTAAACCGCGAGCGCATGAGTGCCTCCGCGGTCGGCGCATTGGCACCTCGGTGGTACTTCTCGCAACACTCGTTGAACGTGAGGCCGGTTCCACACGGGCAGATCATCGCAGGACCGTCACAACCTTGTGTTTGCGCAGGATCTCATCAGCCTCTGAGGTTTTAACAGCCTCAATCAGCGAGTTGCGCTGCGCCTCAGTGAGATCACCAATCAGGGAGATTTTGCGTTCAAAGGTAGCCCCCGTGATGTGGGTGACTTCGACGCGGACGTCATCAAGCTTCATGCCCTTTGCTGCTTCGCGAATAGACTGAGACGTGGATGCGGCGATTGAACCCATAAAAAGTCCCTTCGCGGTTACACCTTGACCCTTGCCCCCGGCGTTTTTCGGGCGATCGGTGGTAATTGCACGCCCAGAGGTGCGCACGACATCGCCGTAGCGAGTTCCACGGGCGGTGAAGGAGATGGCGTGGTCGTCGTGAGTTTCTTCTGGCTCGAATTCAGGTTTGATGTAGTGCTGGACCCACGCGCCAATCATGTCTGCTGCTCGTTGCGCGGCCCCCTGGCGCGTGACTAGGTGATCGGCTTTGTCTAAGCTCAAGAGGCTTTTCGGGTAGCGGGTCAACTGGAAAATAGTTTGCGCGTTTTCAATGCCCACGGTCTGATCGATGGGGGAGTGAAGCAAAAGCAGCGCTTTGCGCAGTTTTGGCAGGTAGGTCTCCGGGTTGGTTACCGCGAGGTCTTCGAGGAAGTCGCGGGAAATGACAAGGTCCTTTCCGCCAAGTGTCACGGTGACTGCGCCGTTTTCATCTGCCTCACTGATTTTGTCTGCGTAGTGCAGAACTGAGTGCGCCGGATCGAATGGTGCGCCAACGGTGGCCACCGCTTTTACCGTTGGGAGGTTCTTCTCCGCGGCCGCACGCAACACCGCGGCACCGCCAAGGGAGTGTCCGATCAATAACTGAGGAGCCTTGTAGTTCTGAGTTAGCCATTGGACTGCTGCCTCGACGTCGTCGACGTTTTGTGAGAATGAGGTGTCCGCAAATTCGCCCCCGGACTGTCCGAGGCCGGGGAAGTCGAATCGCAGTGTTGCAATGCCGTGTTCGGTAAGGCGCTTCGAAATGCGCGATGCGCCAGGAGTGTGGCGGGACCCAGCGAAGCAGTGGGCGAACACCGCATAAGCGGTAGCCGGTGCATCGGGTTGATCAATCGTGGCTGCCAATTCCACGCCAGTGGATGATGGAAATTTGACGTTAACTGACTGCATCGCGCTGGACCTCCGATGAACGACGAACGGGCTTCACTCCACAATAGGCGAGGTGTGAATTTGACGTAAACGCAACTGACGTAAAGTCGGTAGGAAACACTACGGACGTGAAGGAAGGACTTCGGTCACATGGGAGCATTCGATTGGTTCTGGAAAGCCATGGGCGCCACCAGCGAGCGCAACACCAAAAAGTCCAAAGGCATTGTCGACGCCGCTCATGCCCAGCTCGAATCGCTCGAAGAGTTAGAAAACCACGAGCTCTCCACGCGAGCCCGAGCGCTTGTCAAAGATGGCGAGATCACCGATAAGGCCGAGTTCCTAGCGCTATTGAGCATCGCTTCGTCCCGCACACTCGGAATGACCCCTTTCAACGTGCAGAATCAAGCCGTGCTGCGGTTGCTTGAAGGCGATGTGATCCAGATGGCCACGGGCGAGGGTAAAACTCTTGTCGGCGCTATGGCTGCCACCGGATTTGCTTTGACCGGTAAGCGCGTCCACCTGATCACCGTGAATAATTATCTCGCCGAGCGTGACGCAGAGTGGATGCGCCCACTCGTCGAATTTTTCGGCCTCAGCGTTGCCCCCGTCACCGAGAAATCTACTCGCGACCAACGCGTCGTCGCCTACCAAAGCGACGTAATCTACGCCCCTGTGACAGAAATTGGTTTCGACCATCTGCGAGACAACCAGATTACGAACCGCTCGCAAACAGTTCAGGTGCCAGCAGATGTCGCTATCGTTGACGAAGCCGACAGCGTGCTTGTCGACGAAGCTCTCGTCCCACTCGTGCTTGCAGGTTCCGAATCCGCGGTGCAGTCCACCGGCATGATTACCGATGTGGTGGCACATCTGGAAGAAACCGAGCACTACACAATCGACGCGGAGGGTCGCAACGTCTTTCTAACAGACGAGGGCGCACGGATCGTCGAAAAGCGACTTCGCATTGATTCGTTGTATTCGGATGAGCACATTGGTTCGACATTGGTGCGAGTGAATCTGGCGCTGCACGCAAAGGCATTGTTGCTGCGGGATGTGCATTACATTGTTTCGGACGGCAAGGTTGCTTTGGTGGACGGCTCTCGCGGCCGCGTAGCTGAGCTGCAGCGTTGGCCAGATGGTTTGCAAGCGGCGGTAGAGGCGAAGGAGGGACTCGAAGTCTCCGAGGGCGGACGCATCCTTGATTCCATTACTCTTCAGGCATTAATGCGCCGCTACCCAATGGTGTGTGGCATGACGGGCACCGCAGTTGAAGCAACGGACCAGCTGCGCCAGTTCTACGACCTTCATGTGTCGGTCATCGATCGTGCTAAAGAGCTCAAGCGGTTCGACGAGGCGGACCGGATCTACGCAACGATGGAGGATAAGAACCACGCCATAGTGGAGGAGATCGCGCACATTCATGAAACTGGACAGCCTGTACTCGTTGGCACGCACGATGTTGCTGAGTCTGAAGCGCTAGCCGAGGTACTGGAAGAACGTGGCATCAACGTTAACGTGCTCAACGCCAAGAATGACGCCGAAGAGGCGCGCATTATCGCCGAAGCAGGTGACCTTGGACGCGTGACGGTTTCTACGCAGATGGCTGGTCGAGGAACGGATATCCGTTTAGGTGGTGCGGACGAGGCTGACCATGACCAGGTCGCGGAGCTTGGAGGTCTGGCCGTAATTGGCACCGCCCGCCACCGCACCTCACGTCTGGACAATCAGCTCCGGGGACGAGCAGGCCGTCAGGGCGACCCTGGGTTGAGCCTGTTCTTCGTTTCTCTTGACGATGACATCGTCACAAGTGGTGGCGCAGACACTGAACTCACCGTCAATCCCGACGCGACGGGTCGCGTGGATTCAAAGCGCGTCAAGGATTTCGTGGAGCACTGCCAGCGCGTTACCGAGGGGCAGCTGCTTGAGATCCACTCGCAAACCTGGAAATACAATCAGCTTCTTGCCGATCAGCGAGATATTCTCGACCAGCGACGAGCACGTCTTCTTGATTCTGACCAAGCTCTCCAAGAGCTGTCGCAGCGCGCACCAGAGCGCACCGCCGCGCTAGAAGGGCTTGACGACGACGTCCTGACCCAAGCAGCACGAGACATAATGCTCTTCCATTTGGATGCGGAGTGGTCGGAACACCTCGCGATGATGGACGATGTTCGTGAATCTATTCACCTGCGAGCCATCGCCCGAGAAACACCGATTGACGAGTTTCACCGCATCGCGGTCCGCGAGTTCAAAGATCTCGCACAGCGCGCAGTGGACCAGGCTGTAGAGACTTATCAGCGGGTAGAAATCGATTCCCAAGGTGCCCATTTGGAAGATGCCGGCTGGAAGCGTCCAAGCGCTACGTGGACCTACATGGTTTCAGATAACCCGCTGGCAGGAGGCGGAAACTCAGTCGTTTCGGGAATCGCCAATATGTTCAGGTGATTTACCCCCACTAGATGTTGAATTGTGTTGCTTCAGGCACGAGGGCATCGAATATCGCTATGATTGGTGTAAGCGTTAGTCCACAGATAATCGTCAGGAGTAGAAATGAGCGAGAACACCGGAACTCCGGAAGCACAGGTAGAAACCACATCGGTTTTTCGTGCCGACTTGCTGAAGGAAATGGAGAACGGTGCAAGTTCCGCCTCCACCACCCAAGGTGTTGAAAACCTGCCTGAGGGCGCAGCACTTGTCGTCGTAAAGCGTGGTCCCAATGCTGGTGCCCGCTTCCTTCTAGACCAGGACACGACCACGGCAGGCCGCCACCCAGAAGCTGACATCTTCTTGGATGATGTCACTGTGTCTCGTCGTCACGCAGAGTTCCGTCGCAATGAGGGCGAATTTGAAGTAGTCGATGTGGGCTCCCTGAACGGCACCTACGTGAACCGTGAGCCACGTAATTCCCAGACTCTGTCTTCTGGCGACGAGATCCAGATCGGCAAGTTCCGCTTGGTTTTCATCACTGGTGAGCAGTAGATTCTAAAGAGACAATTGTGCAGCGACCACCCAAGTTCGGGTGGCTGCTGCATTATGTCTAGAATCAAGATTTCCATGGTTGATTCTGCAATAAGTATTCCGTGATCCCTGTCCAACCGTTTGAGAAGTAGTAGAGCTAGAGACATCCCGTGAGCGCAATTCGCAAGATCCAGCAGCGCCAGTCGGCACCCCGGACTGGTAAGAAGACCATGTCTATTGGTGTCGTCATCGAACGACTGCGGGGCGAATTTCCCGACGTTACCGTTTCTAAGATCCGCTTCCTCGAATCCGAAGGTTTGATCACGCCTCAGCGTACGGACTCTGGCTATCGTCGTTTTACTGAAGATGATGTCGATCGGTTGCGCTATATTCTGGTTACCCAGCGCGATAACTACCTGCCGCTGAAAGTCATCCGCGAACAACTTGAAGCGATGGACTCCGGGCAAGTTACTGCTGTGCTCAGTGCGGCAGATGCCGAGCCGATTATTTCGGCAGACAACTTTCGTGCGCCTGCTCCTACGCGTCTAACCGATGTCGATGTTGCCGACCAGGCAAACACTGACTTGGGCACAGTCGCTGAGCTCACCAAGGTCGGTGTCATCTCACCAGATGGCTCTGGGCTGTACAACCCAGACGACGTTCGCATCGTGACTACCGCTTTGGCACTTCAAGAATTCGGATTTGATCTGCGCCACTTGAAGTCATTGCGCACAATGGCATCTCGCCAGGCGGACTTGATCGCGCAAGTAGCTAGCCCAATCGCGAAGTCACATAAAGCTACCGCGAAGCAACAGGCTGAGGAGCTTGGCCAGCAGTTGACCGCGCTCGTCGTCTCACTGCACGCCTCCCTGGTTAAGAAAGAACTGCGCGACCAGCTGGACTAAGACGGGGCCATTGTGCCTCCGAGTAGACTAGGTCACTATGACTACAGTCCCATTGGCATACTACGGTGTTCACACTCTCGGCCCAGAAAACTTTCTTTGCGCATTGCTGCGTTGGGAAGAACGGGGTCGGATTATCCCAGTTTGGTTGCCGCCAGTGGAGGGCTCTCGTTTAGCAGTCGCGGATGCCGAGTGGGATCCGGATCGCCCCGACAGTCATGATCTCTTGACGGAAATCATTGAACGATCCACTTCTGGAGTGAAATCAATCGAGATCTCCAGCTACTACAACGGTACTTTCGTTGCCACCGTTGAACTCGAAGATGGGGAAGAGTACGACGCTCGGCTTTCCGACGCACTGATTCTAGCCAGCAAGCTTAATCTCTTGGTGGATGCAGACGAGGCGGTGCTCAATCAAGCTTCGATGTGGATCTCAGAATCCGACGCTCATGAGTTCTTCGGCCTAGATCTCCCAGAGACCAACAATGAAGAAGAAACATCGGCGAGCGGCGACGCAAAAGCTGATGCAGATTTTGCGTCATTGATGCGTTCGATGGGTGTCGATGCAAGTGATATCGCCATTGACCTGCAGGGCACGGATGATACAGATGTTACAGATGGTTCCAATGGGGTAGAAGATGACAAGGATGAGATTTAAGTCTAAACTTCAACTTGAGGGTTAGAGTTCGGCGTGTTACGCGCGCTAGGGCTTGACCAAAGTCTAAGGTTGACATTTAATAGCCTTATACGCGCACTTTTAAACACCATTGGAGTAATTACGTGACCACAAACTCTTTCGATCACGACGACGCGATCGATCAACCAGTTCAGGAGTCCTTGTTCGATCTCGGCCCATCCGACGAGGTGGGCTACCGTGTCCCAATCGCCTGCCAAGTTGCCGGCATTACCTACCGCCAGCTTGACTACTGGGCTCGCACCGACTTGGTAAAGCCATCCATTCGTGGCGCAAAGGGTTCCGGCTCCCAGCGCCTCTACTCTTTTAAGGACATCCTCGTCCTGAAGATCGTTAAGCGCCTGCTAGATACCGGTATCTCGCTGCAGAACATCCGCCTTGCAGTGGACAAATTACGTGACCGCGGCGTCAATGACATTGCCGAGATCACCCTTGTTTCCGATGGCACCACCGTCTATGAGTGCCGCAGTGCCGACGAAGTTATCGACCTCCTCGGCGGAGGCCAGGGTGTGTTCGGTATTGCTGTTCCAGGCATCATGAAGGAACTTACTGGCACGATCTCTTCCTTCCCGTCGGAACGTATCGTCCACGAAGACGAGAATGTCGTCGGTATCGACGAGCTAGCGGCACGACGTCGTCGCAAGTCCTCGTAATTAACTCTTGGTGTTGAAGTAGCGCAAAGAAAACCACCCGCTAGCCCCGATGAAGGGGAGAGCGGGTGGTTTTACTTTTCCTTGTGATATTTCCTACTACAGCCCGGCTGCCTGAAGTACCGACTTTTCTATATCGCCACTTGCAGGAGCCTTGACGACGAGCGTGGCGATCTCTTCAAGCGCCGGATCAACTGGCTGGTTTCCGACAGCCACTACGGACACCTCGACATCTTTATCCAATAGTGGTTGCATGCGTGCCTTGAATGCAGCATCGTCGCCTGCGGTATCGTCATACCCGCCTGAAATCAGAACGATCCTGTAGTCACCGTCATACTCTGCGACGAGGTCGGCCGCTGCCTCAACAGCTTCACGCGTATGTGATTGGCCATCGTTTTGCAGAACCGCAACGCGATTAGCCACTGCGTCCTTCTCCTCTGTGAACTGGACATTTGAGCGCCACCCCTTTGTCACACCTGGCGTCAGGGGAGAGGAGTAGTTCCACAGGGCTACCTGGTTTCCGCTGTCGATGAGGTCGTTCGCAGCCTTTCCAATGGATTGTGCAGCCGCCTGGGAATACGGCTCCATGCTGGTTGAAGTATCTAGGAGGAAAAGCGTATCCGCCTTAGCCGTAGCCTGTGGCGCAGGGGAGGATTCTGTCGGCCGGTTGCCGCGTTGTTCGCTAGCGGCGGTCCAGACCGCATCTTTGATCTCGGGCTGTGCAACCTCTCCCTCAAAACCCTCTGCAGCGAATTTGGCAAAGGCTGCACCCGCTCTAGCTTGGTCCTCATTGATACTGCCACCGGCGTTGAGTGGGAAGGCCGCATAAGTCAGCCGTGCTTCGGGAAGCTCGGTGAAAGTAGAGCCCTCGATGTTGTCCGATTCAATCCCGGCAACGTACTCGCCCTTGCCGGTGCGAAGGGCTTTCGCGGCATCTTGAGCGGTGTCGGTCAAGGTAGAAGCCACGATCGCATTAACAGAAGGATCGTTTTCGTAGGAAACGTCCGTAGCGGGGATAGACGATGGTTCGCTGATTGTGCTTTTGCCCCACAAGCCAGCGGTGACGGTGTGGACCGGCTGCGGATCGCCAGTTGCACTTGATCGTTCTGCCTTTTCAAGCTGTTTGGTGGTTACCGGGTTATTCGGACCGAGGTAGACCGCGGCCGAGGCTACATCGTCAACCAGTACTGGCTGGGCACAATAATCTCGAACGACTGGGTTTGTGTCCGACCAATCGTCGATAAGCTGCTGTGCCAGCGGTGTGTTGGCAGCTGCCACTGGCACGTTGAGCTCACCTGAGACGCATTGCGCCTCAACTGGTTGAACTGGTCCGTCATTGCGGAGGAAGAAAAACCAGACAGCCACTAGACCTAGTACTAGTAGCCCGACCAAGAATGTGACCGCGTTGGCGGCCAACTTGTAGTTGTTCTTCCCATCGCTGTGGCGACCCATGCTGCCTCCCACTAAAGTGTGATAGATCCTTGACCTATCCTATCTGGAAAAGGTCGCTATCTAGGAGATTTAATAAGCGCTCGCGCAGGCGTGTTGCTTGCCGAGTTAATTTACGCTGGCGGTGAACGTACTCGGTCTTACCTTCCGGCGTTTCAATCGGCACCACCTCGAACCCGAGGGCGCGACAGTCGTACGGAGAAGCCTCCATGTCCAACTTTCGAGCCTGTACTGCCAGCTCGAAACAATCCAACAGTAGATCTCCAGGCACTAACGGTCCCATTTTGACCGCCCATTTATACAGATCCATGCTCACGTGGACACACCCGGGCTGATCGTTAACTGCCTGAGTCTCCCTCTTCAACACAGTGAGGTTCAAAGGCAGAGCAGGCTTAGTAAAGAATCGGTAAGCATCATAATGAGTGCACTTCAAACGATGCTTGTCGACGACCGCATCCGTCCCCGCTGGGCCTAGCCGAAGCGGAAGATCATGCCGTGGCGCTTCGTCGTGGTACACCATTGCCCATTCGTGCAGGCCAAAACAGTCAAACTGAGGGGTGCGATGAATCGTCTTGGAAAGAAGTAGGTGGATTTCTTCTATGCCGTGGTAGCGCCGTTCAACAAAGCCTTGTGCATCGAACGTGACGGTGCCATCCTCGCTTAAAAGATAGTCCCGCCAGTGCGCCTGTGGAGCCTCACTGGCGTCTGCCATGCTGCGTCCAACCCCGGGGTGCCATTTGTACAGGTGGTTCGGCCGAAGCCGGTAATAGTCGAAAAGAAAGTCCCACACCGCGTGCTTCTCGCCTCTTCGCCGTCGCTCTAAGTGAGGCTCAACCCATTGAGCTGCTCGAGCGTGGTGCACCTCTTGCTCGGTCTGCCAAGCCTGTCGAGAAAGAAGCACGATCTATGCTTCTTCGACGCTGTTTTCGTGGGTCCAGTCTGTCACGGTGCCAACGTATTCTTCGATAAGGTCTTCGAGTGCAATGATGCCTACGAGTTCTCCGCCTAGACGGACCTGCGCCATGTGTGCGCTGCGACGGTGCATTGATGTCAGGGCCTCGTCGAGAGTCCCGGTGCCTTCAACAATGCTCAGCGGTCGAATGCGTTTGAGCGGAATTCTTACGTTAGCTTCATCGGATTCGAGAAGGTCGAGTACATCCTTGACGTGGATATAGCCCAACAATGCGCCTGCGGTGCCAGAAACAGGGAAGCGGGAAAAGCCGGTCTCGCGGACAGCCTCTTCGAGGTCGGACATCGGGATGCCGCCTGGGCGATTTTCTACGCTGCGCACTTGTTCCATAGGGATCAAGACGTCTTTCAAACTCAAAGAGTCAGTGTCTAAGGCTTTTGCAAGGCGAGCGGTTTCTTCAGCATCGAGAAGACCTTCTTGGCTGGATTCCTGAATCATCGATGCGAGCTGAACCTCGTCCACCGTGGAATCAAGTTCATCCTTTTGTTCCACGCCCACGGCACGCAGGGTGATGCGCGCAATCCAGTTGAGGAAACGGATGATCGGGCCGGTGAGTTTCACCCAGACGTCCATAGCTGGGGTCAGCCACATCGCGAGTGATTCCGGACCAGAGATCGCGATATTCTTCGGAACCATCTCGCCGAACAGAATGTGCAGGTAGGTGATGATTGCCAAAGCCAGCACGAAAGAAATCGGGTGAATCAGCTCGGGAGAAATGCCCCACGACAGAAATGGTTCTTCCAAAAAGTGTGCAACGGCAGGTTCGGCGACTTTACCTAGGATCAGCGAACAGATGGTGATGCCAAACTGCGCTCCCGCTAGATAAATTGATAAATGCTCGGTGGCATTGATGACGCGCTTGGCGCCCGCCTGACCTTGGGCCACTAGGGAATCGAGTCGGTCGCGTCGAGAAGAGATTAAGGAAAACTCGGCCGCGACGAAGAAAGCATTGGCTAGGAGCAGCAAGGCGATCAGCAAGATAGTAAGCCAAATACTCACGACTGATACTCCTTCGCGTCCTCATCGGAAATAGGTGTGAGGATCGCTCGGTCAACGCGGCGATCATCCATCACAGTTACTCGCGCGATCCAGCGTCCGCGGATGCCGGACTCAAACTCCTCCATTGCATCGTTTTCGGTTTGGGGGAGCAAA
Source organism: Corynebacterium breve (assembly GCF_030252165.1). Classification (NCBI taxonomy): domain Bacteria; kingdom Bacillati; phylum Actinomycetota; class Actinomycetes; order Mycobacteriales; family Corynebacteriaceae; genus Corynebacterium; species Corynebacterium breve. The sequence continues at coordinate 1,096,029 of NZ_CP126969.1, forward strand.
ACCACGTCGCCAACATTGGGAATCGATCCCTTCGTTGCCATAATCAAGCCGCCAAGGGTTTCAAAAGGGCCGTCTGGAGCTGTATAACCTATGCGCTGAGGAAGCTCGTCTAGGCGCACCAGGCCCGAGATCTCCCAGGAGGAACCAAAACGCTGGAAGTCGCGCTCGGATTCTATGTCGTCATACTCGTCGTAAACTTCGCCAAGAATCTCTTCAACAACGTCTTCGATGGTAACTAGGCCTTGAGTGCCTCCGTATTCGTCGGCAACCATGATTACCTGCGATCCCGCGGAGCGGACGCGATTGAGCACCGAGTCGCCGTCGAGAGTCCCAGGGACGTAGGGGACAGACTTCGCAATCGAGTCCAAGGTGGTGGTGGCCCGCTCATCGCGCGGGATGGAAAAGGCATCTTTGATGTGCACCACCCCGACGGTCTCGTCGAGGTCGCCGCGTCGAACTGGGAAGCGCGAGTGGCCGGTTTCTCGTGCCAGTGCAATGAGCTCCGATACTGTGTCTTCGACGTCAAGGGAGTTGATTGTTGCCCGGGGAGTCATAAATTCTTCGGCGGTAGTCTCTCCAAAGCGGAGGGAACGATCTAGCATGCGAGCGGTTGAGGCATCCAATCCTCCGGACTGCGCTGAGTTACGCACCAATGCACCGAGTTCTTCCGGTGAACGAGCAGAAGCCGGTTCGTCGGAAGGTTGGAAACCAAGCTTGCGCACAAACCAGTTTGCAGAGGCATTCATGGCTTTGATGAACCACTTAAGCACCACGTTGAAGGCGTTGACCGGCGGAACGACGAACCGTGCCACTCCGAGGGGATTCGTAATGGCCCAGTTCTTTGGAACCAACTCTCCGAACACCATCGACAGGAATGTCGCCACGATCAATGCCAGGACCAAAGCGACGGCACTGGAAGCTGTTTCCGACAACCCCACAAGTTCTAACAGGGGCGTGAAGTACTCAGAAAGTACTGGCTCTGCCAAGAACCCGGTAGCCAACGTGGTCACCGTGATTCCGAGCTGAGCACCAGACAACACAAAGGAGAGGTTCTGGTAGTCACGTTGCACCGCCCGGGCGCGACGATCATTTTTCTCGTTGACGTGTTGGTCAATGGTGGAGCGCTCGAGGCCAGTAAGGGCGAATTCAATCGCAACGAACAGACCTGTCGACGCTGTCAGCAAAATGAAGCCGATCAGCGAAACGATGGATAAGACTATGTCCATGAGCTATACGACGCCACTTCAGGTGAGCTGTGGTCTAGCGTCCGTTCTTCCTTGAGTTGCTGCGACGTCCGGCTTTCGGACGCCCGGTGCCCCTGCCACGGTTTGACCTCGACGCTGAACCACGTGAATTGCCCTGTGAGCGATTCTTGGTGGGCTGTGTCGCCTGCCCGGGAGGAGGAAGCGGTGAACCTTGAGGTTTTCGCGCTCCCGTTATCTTAGCTAAAGCGTCTGATTCTGGCGTTACTTGGATAGCGCGTGCCTTCACTCCAGCTTTATTAAGCAGCGTTTCGACTTCCTTTTCCTGCTCATCCATGACCAAGGTAACCACGGTTCCCGAGGTGCCCGCGCGTGCAGTACGTCCAGCGCGATGAAGATACGCCTTGTGCTCTGCCGGCGGATCAACGTGTACTACGAGTGAGACATCGTCGATATCGATGCCACGAGCTGCAATGTCTGTAGCTACGAGAACTGGTGACGATCCATCAGAGAATCCTTCCAACGCCCGGGTACGCGCGCCCTGGCCCTTATCGCCGTGAATCCCTTGTGCGTGAATGCCTTCGCGGCGCAGCTTCTTTACCTGGCGGTCTACGCCATGCTTGGTGCGCATAAACATGATGGTCTTGCCCTCGCGAGCACCGATACGCATGACAATGTCGTTGCGCTGCTCACGGCCACCAACGAGGAGTCGATAGTGCTCCATGGTGTCGACGGCGGCCTCCACTGGCGCAGTGGAGTGAGTGACCGGGGCATTCATGTAGCGCTGAACGAGCTTGTCGACGTCTCCGTCAAGCGTTGCAGAAAACAATAGCCGCTGGCCGTCTTTCGGCGTTCGATCCATGAGTTTTCTTACCTGCGGCAAAAATCCCATATCCGCCATCTGGTCGGCTTCGTCGATAGCGGTGATCTCGACCTGATCCAGGAAAAGCTTACGCTGGTTAATTAAGTCTTCTGCTCGTCCAGGTGTTGCCACGAGCAGATCTACTGGGGCGGCAAGCGAACGGATGTGATTGTTTATGTTGACTCCACCGACGATGTCAAGAACACGCAATCCGAGTGCGGCGGCCGCATCCTCTAGTCGTTCTCTGGTTTGAGTTGCCAGCTCGCGCGTCGGTGAAAGCACCAAACCACGGGGGTGTCCTGGCCTTGAGGGCCTGCCTGCTAGCTGGGCCAGCATTGGGAGTCCAAAGGTGAACGTCTTGCCAGATCCAGTCGGGCCGCGGCCTAGAACGTCACGCCCGGCCAACGCATCAGGGATCGCTGCTTCCTGAATCGGAAACGGCTCTGTGATGCCCTGTTTGCCCAAAACTGTGACGATGGGGCGTGGCAAGCCAAGATCGGCGAAAGTTGTCATTATTTGAACTGTACTCGTCCCTGCGACTGACACAAAAGAATTACCAGTGAGTCTATCGGATACGAGCGATAGAAAAGGCGCCCAACGGAATCCGTAGGGCGCCTTCGTCGTGAAGCAATCAGACCTTAGGCTTCAATCTCAGAGCGGTCGCCTGACCACTGAGTGTGGAAAGTGCCTTCTTTGTCGATGCGCTTGTAGGTATGCGCACCGAAGAAGTCGCGCTGGCCCTGGACGATCGCGGCAGGCAGGCGCTCTGCACGCAACGAATCGTAGTAGGACAGGGAAGAGGTGAACACTGGTGCTGGGAGACCCAGACGGGTTGCGTAAACGACGACGTTTCGCCACGAGTCCATGAGATCCTTGAGCTCGCCGTTGAAGTACGGATCGAGCAGGAGCGAGGCCAACTCTGGGTTGTTGTCGTAGGCTTCCTTGATGCGCTCGAGGAATACGGCGCGGATGATGCAGCCGTTACGCCAAATCATCGCCATGTCGCCGGGGTTGATGCCCCAGTTGTATTCAGCGGAACCAGCCTTGATCTCGTCGAAGCCCTGTGCGTATGCAACAAGCTTGGAGGCGTACAGGGCCTTTCGAACTTCCTCGATAAAGTCGTCTTTGGAAATTCCCAGATCGTCGAAGGTCTGCAGGGCTCCCGTTGGAAGGTTGCCCTGCGCTGCCGCGCGTTGATCCAAGGAAGAGGAGAGTGCGCGGGCGAAAACGGCCTCGCCGATGCCAGTCGTAGGGATACCTAGATCGAGAGCTTCCTTCACGGTCCAGCGTCCGGTGCCCTTCTGGCCAGCGGCGTCAAGGATGACATCTACCAGCGGCTTACCTGTCTCCGCATCAACTTGGCGAAGCACTTCGACAGTGATCTCGATGAGGTAGGAGTTCAAGTCGCCCTTGTTCCACTCCGCGAAGATGTCGGCGATCTCGGCCGGAGTCAAACCGGCACCGAAACGTAGCAATTGGTACGCCTCGCCGATGACCTGCATGTCTGCATACTCGATGCCGTTGTGAACCATCTTGACAAAGTGGCCAGCACCGTCTGGGCCAACGTGAGTAACGCACGGGGTACCGTCGTCTGCACGGGCCGCAATCGACTCGAGCAGAGGGCCCAGGGTCTCCCAAGATTCTTTCGGTCCGCCAGGCATGATCGATGGCCCTTTAAGCGCGCCTTCTTCGCCGCCGGAGATGCCCGCGCCGACGAAGTGGCGGTTGCGTTCGGCAACCTCCTTCTCGCGGCGAATGGTGTCGTTGAAAAGTGCGTTGCCACCGTCGATGATGATGTCGCCGTCGTCCATGGCTTCTGCGAGCTGGTCAATGACAGCGTCGGTGGCTTTTCCTGCCTGGACCATGATGATGGCCTTACGCGGCTTTTCAAGCGAGGCGACGAACTCTTCGATGGTTTCACCAGCGACGAAATCGCCGGTGTCTGCGAAGTCATCCATGAATTGCTGGGTCTTGGCAAACGTGCGATTGTAAACGGCGACCTTGTGGCCGCGGGATGCGAAGTTGCGAGCGAGGTTGGACCCCATGACTGCGAGGCCAACGACGCCGATCTGTGCGAGAGATTCAGGAGTGGTCATAATCTCAATAGTACGCAACAGTGAGCTCAAAATCAGGAAATTGCCCGCTTAAATATGATCATTATTCCGAGGATTTGCGTGTACCCTCAATAGCCATGAACCTCACCCGTCTCCTTGAAGCTGCCGATCACCCGTTGACTTCGGAAGATCTCGAAGAAATCAACTCCACTTCGACTCAGTTCGATTCCTTCATCGGTACGAAGTTTTCCAAAATTACGCCCGAAGAGGTCGTAGCCCAGGTTGAAGTAGGCCCGCACCTCTTCCAGCCCGTCGGGATCGTAAACGGCGGCGCCTTTGCAGCGATCGCCGAATCAGTCGGTTCAATCGCAGGCATCGTTGCAGCTGGCGCTCCGGTTGTTGGAGTAACCAATTCCACTGATTTCTTTCGGAGCGTCAAGAGCGGGGTTATCGTCGCAACGGCCACACCAGTGCATCTTGGCCGTACCACTCAGCTCTGGCGCATTGAGATGCTTAACGACGACCGTCTCGTCGCAACCAGCTCGCTGCGCACGATGGTTATGCGCGACTAGGCGTAGCAACTACAGCCAGTTGTTTCGCCTGAACCACCAAAACATTAATAGGACAACAAGCAGCATCAACAGCAGCGCTACGGGATAGCCGTAGCGCGAATCAAGTTCGGGCATGTGAGTGAAGTTCATTCCATAGATGCCGGCGATCAAGGTTGGCGCCGCCGCCATACCAACCACTGCAGAGATCGTGCGCATGTCCGAGTTCTGTTGCATGGTCACTTTTGCCACCGAGGCATCGAGCAGCGAGGACAGCCGCTCGTCAAAGCCCGCGACTTGGTCGTTGACAATCATGGCGTTGTCCAACACGTCGCGGAAATACGACCGGATCTGTTTGCCAAGCACATCCTTGTTCGCGGCGATACCGGTGCGCAGTGCCGGACCCAGGGGAGCGGTGGCGTGCTTCATCTCCAAGATCTCTCGCTTGTACATGTAGATCTTGTCAATGTTGATTTTGCGCTCTGGAGTGAATACCTCATTCTCCAACTCGTCGACGTCGGCCGATAGCGCAGCGGTGGCCACGGAATAGTCTTCGACCAAGTCGTTAGCAATCTTCCATGCGATCGCCGCTGGCCCCAAAGCCGTCAGTTCTGGCTCTTGGTCAAGCTCCTGTGCGAGCCTGTTAAGCCACGCATTGTGGCGGACAGAAATGATGAAATCTCTCCCGATAAGCATCTGCGCTTCTCCGGTAGAGATGATCTGACGCGCATCTGTTACTTCTTCGTCATCGGCGTAGTTGACGGAGCGAACGACGATGAACAATTGGTCGTCGTAGCGTTCTACCTTAGGGCGTTGGTGAGCTAAAACGGCATCTTCGACGATAAGTTTGTGGATGCTAAAAGCATCGGCGACGCGCTCCATCTGAGCATTGTCTGGTTCTTTGAGAGAGAGCCAGACGAATCCGTCTGAAGCCTCGTGTGCTTTTTCTAGTGCAGAGCTAAAGTGATACTCCCCGGGGAGTCTTTTGCCCTCGTGGTAGACGTAGCAATGGTCAATTGAGCGCTCCACCGGAACAGTCATTCGTGGCGAAGGTTTCGCTGCTTTGCCGTTCATGCGAGGCAAAAGTGGAGGCATGTTATCTCCTTCGTCACTGATTTGATTTCACTGCCTATACTAAAGGTTATGCCAACCTGGAAAGAAGTTACCGCTGCCAATCCTTCCCACTCGGAAAGCTACGCTCGCCGTTGGAAGCGAATGGAAGAACAGGGACATGATATCAATGGCGAGGCCCGATTGATTGATGCCATCGCCCCACGCGACGCCCGCATTTTGGATGCAGGATGTGGGCAAGGCCGTGTCGGCGGATACTTGGCGGAACAAGGGCATACCGTAGTTGGCACTGATATCGATGAGATTCTCATCGACTATGCCCAAAAACTCTATCCTGATTCCGCCTGGTACGTCGGGGACTTGAGTAAGGATCCGATCCCCGAGGGCAACTTCGATATTGCCGTCTCTGCTGGCAACGTGATGGGCTTCCTCGATCCCAATGGTCGCAGAGAAGCTCTGCAGCACGTCTACGATGCCTTGCGCGGAGACGGACGTTTCGTTGTTGGTTTTGGGGCTGGGCGTGGCTGGGATTTCCCAGACTTCATTGCCCTGACGAAAGATGTTGGTTTTAACGTAGAGATCCTTTTTGAATCGTGGGATCTAGCACCATTCGATGAAGAATCGACATTCCTTGTTGCTTTCCTCCGCAAACCAGCTTTGTCGGTCGATGAGCAGACACTGCTGGGCAACATGAGGAACTAGTTTTAGGAAAAGTCATCGGCCTAGGCGAATAGCGCCTAGGCCGATGTTGGTTGTGCCTAGTTAGAATGTGGTCAGACCACGGCTTTTGAAAATGCCCCGGACATGGTCCAACAGCTCTCTTGAAGGGGGAGTGACATCGTCCAGGGTGTATTCCATTCCGATGTTTTGCCACTTGTCCGCACCCATATTGTGAAAGGGGAGGACCTCTACACGCTCAACGTTGTCTTTCCACTTTTCGACGATATCAGCAACGTTGTTCACGTTTTCATCGGAATCAGTCAAGCCTGGGACCAGTACAAAACGGACCCACACCTTCTTGCCTAGGCGGTTTAGCCGATTGCCGAAATCGATAGTCGGTTGCAGCGTTCGGCTGGTCACCTTCATGTAGGTATCTTCGTCACCGGACTTTACGTCAAGGAGCACAAGATCGATCGACTCCAAGTCTTCGTCGGTAAGCCTCGAACCGAGGTTGCCGGAGGTGTCGATGGTGGTGTGGATACCTGCGTCATGAACCTCTTTGAGAACTCGCCGCGTGAACGCAATCTGGAACAGTGGCTCGCCACCGGAGATTGTCAGGCCACCGCCCGAGGCATTGAACACCGGTCGATAACGGATGACGCGCTTTACAACGTCTTCGACGCGCTCGAGCGTGCCCTCCTTCATTTCCATGGTGTCCGGGTTGTGGCAGTACAGACAGCGTAGAGGACATCCCGACATGAAGATGGTCATGCGGGTGCCTGGCCCATCGACGGCGGTGACGAGTTCCCATGAGTGGACAAGCCCGATATCGCCAGTGCGGCGAGACTCCATTAGTTCTGGTCTAGTGAACTCAGAATCGTCGAAATCGGTTCCTAGTCCCGCAGCTATGCCGCGGACCTTTTCGCCCTGCTCAGGTTCGAGGGAAACTACACCTGTGATGCCGTCTTGTGCCATTAATTCTCCGCTGTTGTTGCCTTGTGCTTACGCGCCGTGGTGGAAAGTACGCGAGATAACGTCGCGCTGTTGTTCCTTCGTAAGCTTGACAAAGTTCACCGCGTAGCCAGACACGCGAACGGTGAGGTTCGGGTACTTTTCTGGGTTCTCCATGGCGTCTTCGAGGGTGGACTGGTCAAGAACGTTGATGTTTGCGTGGTAGAGACCGGATTCCATGTTGTTGTCTTCACGGTTGGCCTTCATAGACGCCATGCGCTCTTCGAAAGTTTTTGCAGCCATTGTTTTCTCCTTGAATGATGTGAAAGCTGAGGGGGTTAGTTTGCGTTACTGGTCCTGAGGCATGCATGCCTCGTCCATGACGAAGCCGGCATCGAGCACACCGACAAGGTTTGTTACTTGTTCGTCCTTTGTGCGACCCAGACCGGACGGAGTGATGGTGTTAGTCAGCGAGATTCCGTCGAGGGCGTCGTTGTAGTCGAGCTTGCCAACAGAAAGCATAGAGGCAACCATGCCGTGGTTGTCGGCACCATTTTCTGGGTTAGCGCCAGGAGCGAAAGGAGTACCGGCCTTGTGACCCGATGGGAAGGAGCCGGTTGCCTTACCGTAGACAACGTTTGAAGTAATCGTCAGTACCGACTGAGTAGGAATCGCGTCGCGGTACATCGGGATCTCTTTGATCTTCTCCATCACGGTGTGAACAATGGTCGCAGCGATGTCATCGGCACGGTCATCATCGTTGCCATAGAACGGGAAGTCGCCCTCTGTGTTGTAGTCAACGACCAATCCGGTCTCATCGCGGATCGGGGTGACCTTGGCGTACTTGATTGCAGACAGAGAGTCCGCGACGATGGACAGTCCCGCGATGCCGCAGCCCATGGTGCGGATGATGTCGGAATCGTGCAGCGCCATCTCGATGGACTCGTAGGCGTATTTGTCGTGCGAGTAGTGGATGATGTTCAAGGCCTCGACATAGGTTCCAATCACCCAGTCGAGCATGAGCTCGTACTTTTCCCACACCTCGTCGAAGTCGAGTGGGCCGTCGCCTTCGATCGGAGTGTGACCGGTTGTGATCTGCTTGCCGGTCATTTCATCGCGGCCACCGTTGATCGCGTAGAGAAGAGATTTGGCAGCATTGACGCGCGCGCCAAAGAACTGCATCTGCTTTCCGACTTTCATAGGCGAGACGCAGCAAGCGATCGCGGCATCATCGCCCCACTGGTCGCGAATCTGCTTGTCTGACTCGTACTGTAGTGACGATGTCTCGATGGAGATGGCCGCGCAGAACTCCTTGTAGCCGTCAGGCAGTTCTGGATCCCAGAAAATGGTGATGTTTGGCTCTGGAGCAGGGCCAAGATTGCGCAGCGTCTGGAGCAAGCGGAACGAAGTCTTGGTTACTTGGTGGCGACCATCTTCGGAGAAGCCAGCGTCGGACCAGGTTGCCCAGTAAGGGTCTCCGGAGAAGATCTGGTCGTAATCTTCAGTGCGCAGGAATCGAACGATGCGCAGCTTGATTACCAAGGCATCGATGATTTCCTGGGCGTCTTCCTCTGTCATGGTGCCGTTGTTCAGATCACGCTCGAAGTATGCGTCGAAGAACGGGGAGAGGCGGCCGATAGACATCGCGGCACCATCTTGACTCTTGACGGAGCCAAGGTATCCGAAGTAGGTCCATTGGACCGCTTCCTTTGCGTTGGTCGCCGGGCCGGAGATGTCGAACCCATAGCCCTCAGCCATTACCTTGAGCTTTTTCAGGGCTATGATTTGCTCGGAATGCTCTTCACGGTAACGTGCCCAGTCTTCACTGAAGGGCTGGTCGAGGACCCTGTCTTTCGCCTTCAGCTTGTCTTCGATCAGAGCATCGACACCATACAAAGCAACACGACGGTAATCACCGATGATTCGGCCACGACCGTATGCGTCTGGAAGTCCAGTAATGATGTGTGAGGAACGTGCAGCGCGGATGCGTGGAGTGTAAATGTCGAAGACACCGTCGTTGTGGGTCTTGCGGTACTGGGTGAAAACCTTCTCCACCGCTGGGTTTGTCTCTTTTCCAGCTTCCTTGATGGCTTGCTTCACCATGCGCCAGCCACCATATGGCATCATCGCACGCTTTAGCGGAACGTCGGTCTGTAGGCCGACGATGACATCATCGTCTTCAGAGATGAATCCTGGAGGAAACGCGTCGACATCCGCAGGGGTTTCGGTGTCAACGTCGTAGACGCGGCGCTGGCGTTCCACGGACAGGTAGTTCTTCTCCAGGTGATCCCAAGTTCGCAGCGTCTTGTCGGTCGGACCTGCAAGGAAGGATGCGTCGCCGTTGTACGGCGTGTAATTGCGCTGGATAAAATCGCGGACATCGATTGTTTCGGTCCAAGGGCCTGCCTCGAAGCCTTCCCAGGCTTCTACGGCAGGTGTGGTGACTGTAGTCACGAGGTGTATCCCCTTTCGGTAGTGGTCTCTCATGGAGTCACGCTTACCCAAAATTCCCTAACTATTTCACGCAAATTCACCGATAGCGGTGGTTTACGAATTTCAAGCGTGTCCCCACGTCATGTACAAGTATATTGATGATATCTAGGTGTTGTCCACATCAGCGTGCCCACCTCGACGTTAGATAGAACTCAACCTCGTCCGGTTGTGTCCTAGATAACGCAAAAGCCCGACTTTCACGAGGAAAGTCGGGTTTTTGGTTTGAACTTGTGGCTACTCTTTTTCGCCGAAGTTGATGGTGTCGCGCACCTCTGGAACACCGCGTTCGGACTCTGGGAGAACCTTGCGCAACTTCAGCAGGCCGGTGCGGCCGTGCATCTGCTGGTAAGTGGTCGCCAGGTTGTAACGACGAGGCGATAGGGCATTGAGACCCCAGTTGACCATGGACACAAAGCGGTTGCGGAATCCGACCAAGAACATGACGTGGACAACGAGCCACATGATCCAACCGAGGAAACCAGTAACCTCGACCTTGCCCATCTTTACAACGGCGTTGAAGCGGGAAACAATCGCCATGGAGCCCTTGTCAAAGTACTCGAATGGCTTGCGCTCTTCAGGCTTCTGATCGTCTTCAACGCCTGCGCGTACGGCCTTAGCGGCGTACTCGCCGGTCTGGATAGCGACCTGGGCAACGCCCGGCAGGCCATCGAGACTCATCATGTCGCCAAGGATGAAGACGTTGCTCTTATCTCCAACAGTGAGGTCAGGATTGACAGGGACTCGACCAGCACGGTCAACCTCCAAGCCTGCCTGTTCGGCAACGATCTTGCCCAGTGGGGAAGCCGCGACACCCGCAGACCAAATCTTGGTGTCAGCCAAGATGGTTTCTTCTTGACCCGTCTTTGCATCCTTGAAGGTCACGGAGTGTGCATCGACATCGGTAACCAGTGCGTTGAGGCGGACGGTGACACCCATCTTTTCCAGCTGGCGCTGCGCATTGCGACCAAGTCGCTTGCCAAATGGTGGCAGTACCTGTGGTGCGCCGTCGACGAGGATGATCTTTGCCTGGGACGGGCTGAAGTTGCTGTAATCCTTGGAGAAGCTGCGGTGGGCCATCTCTGCGATCTGGCCTGCCATTTCAACGCCAGTTGGACCTGCGCCAACAATAACGAAGGTGAGAAGGCGTTCCATCTCAGCTGGATCAGTGACGATCTCTGCCTTTTCAAACGCGTGGATGATGCGTGCGCGCTGTTCCAAGGCGTTGTCTAGAGTCTTTAGACCAGGTGCAAACTCAGCGAAATGATCGTTTCCAAAGTAGGATTGGTTGGCACCCGCGGCGATGATGACGCTGTCATACTCAAAAACGCGCTCGTACTCTTCGACGCGTGCGGTTACTGTCTGGGCTTCGATATCGATGTTTGTAACATCGCCCTTAATTACGGTTGCGTTGTCCTGCTCCGACAAAATCTGACGAGTGGAAACCGCAATTTCACCGGAGGAAAGAATTCCTGTTGCTACCTGGTACAGCAGAGGCTGGAACAAGTGGTGGTTACTGCGGGAAATAAGGGTGACATCTACATCGGCATTACGAAGTTCCTGAGCGGCGAATAGGCCACCAAAGCCAGAACCAATAATGACGACGTGGTGCCGGGATCCGGCTGGACGGAAAGGCTTTTCAGTCATGGACTCTCCTTGTACGGTTATTTCAAATATGAAGTTACTCTCAGCCAGTCTACGTTCAACTTCATATATGTGCGACGTGGCAACATTACTCACCATACGCCCATTCTGTTAAATGGAATGGCCTCGCCTCGTCTAAATCGACGTGATACCTGTCTAAAGTAAGCCTTGTGAATAACGCGTCTCACTTATCTCTGATTGATTCTGGGCTTTGGCCCGGGGTTGCTACGGTGCCCGATGGCATCGCCATGAGTATGCGGGCACGGGTTTCCGAAGCTAGGTTTGCTAAGGCTTGCACCGAGGCTGGACTAGAGCTGCGACCTGATCATGAGCCTGATTTGGTCGTCGACACGCCAGATCTCTTTCCGCGTCTCTCTGACGGCGGATGGGTGGGCCTTGCCGAAAGCTATTTGGCAGGAGAGTGGCACACCGAGTCTCCTCACGACCTTGTCAAAGTTCTTCGAGCGCTTCTGCAAGTGGATTTCGTTCCTCGCACTCTGCGAGTGAAACAGGACCGCGAACACGTTGGTGGAGAAGTCCCACCCGAGCTAGTTGAGCGGTTTTCAGGCGATGGGCTCAGTGCCTTCTCCGGCATCTTTGCAACGGGCGTGCCGACGACCCGTCGCGTGAGTGTGCAATCGCATGTGAAAGGTGCTGGCCATGGTCGCGAACCAGCTTCTCATTTTGTCGATGTCACCCATCTGTCGGCCCCGTTGGAAGTCGACCGGATAGATCTCGGAGATGCCCAGCGACGAGCCGCAGAATCGCTACTTGATTTAGTTGATGTCAGCGCAGGCACCCACGTGGTGGAGTACCCGTCGTCGGGTGGTGCTGTGTCCATCGCGGCTGCGCAGCGACAAGCGACAGTGGACACTGTCACCGCTGACCGCGACTTGGCGGAGGCTTTGCGGGAACGCTTTACATTTGCTGGGGTTGATGACGCCGTCCACATCGAACTTATTGATGCGCCCGAGTTCGGACCTGGTCGGTGGCACGGTCGCTACGATGCCGTTGTGAGCGTCGAAAAGCTTGAGACCCTGCCGCAGAAACAAAGAGCTGGCTACCTAGCCGCAATCGACCGGCTTCTCGCTCCAGGGGGTCAAGCCGCGATGCAGACGGTGATCAAGACTCCGGCCATGAACAAAGCTGGTATCGCTGCGCTCGAGTCGCTGCGCGCGTATGTGTGGCCGGCGTTGGATTATCCCACTGAGGTCGAGGTGGCGCGAATCGTCGATAAGCGCACGGGGCTTCGCGTTATTGGACAAGTTCATGCGCCTGATCATTTGGAACGCAGCCTACGTTTGCAGCGTGAAATTTTCGTGAGCCAGCTAAGGGAGGCAGCAGCTGACGGGTTTGATTCCGTCTACCGCCGCCTCTGGATCTGGCAGCTTTCGCTGCGCGAGGCGTTGTCAAGCCTCGGAATGATCGATGTAGTGCAGTTCTCGTTGGTCCACAGGAACCGACGCGGTTTGCGCTAGAGTGAGGCTCTAACCTGCGACGTTAAAGAACCAATGGGTGCCAAATTTGTCTTGCAGCATTCCGAACGATGCGCCCCACGGCACAGTGTCAAAAGGCATCAAAATGGTCGCATCCGCAGACAGGGCTTCCCACCAAGTTTTGATCTCTTCGAGGTCTTCAGACCCGCCCGTGATGGCTACAGGGGTGTCATCACCCGGGGTGATGGAGTTCTCGCCAGGGGAGTCGGAAGCAAAGATAATCGGGCGACCATCGAGGATGATGTGGGAGTGCATGATCTTGTCAAGGTTTTCTGCGCCGCCAACTTCTTCTGCGGAGTGTACCTGGGAGAACGGCATCATTTGGAGGTCTCCACCAAAGATCCCGTGGTAAAAGGTCATGGCGTCGGCTGCGGTGCCTGAGAAACGGCGGTATGGCGTGAATTGTGCGGTCATGAGCACAAATGTACACCTAAGTATTCTCAATATGGGTAAGTTAGTTGGCATGACGAGAGAAAAACGCGGCCAGATTTCCGCCAATGTCTTAAGCATCCCAACAATTTTCGATCACCCTCGCGATCACGTGTGGAAATTCGTCACTACGTCTGAGACACTTGTGACGTTTTATGGCTCATTCTCCGGAGACCCGGCAAGCGGAGAGGTCACCCTCATCATGGTTGAGGCGCCAGATAACCCGGGTACTGCGGTGATCAATCGCTGCGTGGCACCGGAGCTGCTTGACGTAACGCTGAGCGACGGCGAGGGTAATCCGTGGAGCTTGATTCTAAAGCTCGAGGCGCTTGACGACGATCACACGCGCGTGGAGTTCATTCAAGACATCGCAGGTTTTGAAACGATGGCCGCAGACGTGGGTGCTGGTTGGGAGTTCTACATCGATCGCTGGGTGGCCGCAATGGCGGGAGAGGACGTAGAGAAGATCGCGTGGGAGGATTACGCGCCGCTGGCTCAGCAGTACGAACCTGAAGTTAACGGCAGCCCAAGTTAGTTGACATAATGTACATTATCGGACAGTGATGGGCCCTAATTACGTAAGGGTGACGTAATTAGGGTGAGCTACCGGATAGCCGGAAGAACAGCTACCGACGACTCTTCGTCGGTCTAAGACTTCTTCACCAGGTTCAGGCGCACGTTGACTTCGCCTTCCTCGGCGATCGTCGCAGCAACGAACTCCGGTGTCTCCACGCCAAACTGTTTGCGATTGATCGGAATGTCACCCGCGACAACAAGATTCTTGCCATCGCGCACAGCTTCGAATTCTTGGGTGATCGTCTTCGTCGTATCCAAGATGGTCAGATCGCCCGTTAGCTCCACGGTGGCAACGCTGCCGTCATCTGGTAAATGAGAGACGTCAGCTGGCTTGGTCAAGACGAATGAAGCTTCCGGGTATTCGTTGGTAAGCAAGATCTTTTGCCGTACATTTACGTCACGGACGTCTCGATCCGTGACGATATTAGTCATGTCGACGATTGCCTGGCCCTTCGTGGCCTTGCCGCCTGATACTTCTACAGTGCCAGCGACAGTTCCCGTGGAACCAGAGGTCTCTTTGTACTCGGCCGGAAGAACTTCATTGAATGTAAAGCCCGCCGAGGTTACATTTGGTCCGGGCTGGGTGGTTACTTCCCACTCGCCATCAACGTCGACTGTTGCAGGCGAGGTCTTGTCCGCGTTGATTCCCTCAGTTTTGATTCCTGGGCCCATGGCAAGGCCGTACACAACCGGGAACAGCGCAAAAGCAAGCAACGCCACGATCAAAATCGAGCCTACCGCGACGACTGCTTTGGTCGTTCCCGTCATCTTCTGCACGTCATTTACCTCAGTCTCTCGATTTGTTTGGCTAATGCCACTAATTCGTCACACAGGAGGCGAATTTCTTCTGCACCAGCGCCTTCGGCGCTCGCCGTGGCTATATCCTCGGCGGCGCAGCGCAACTCATACAACTCGTCACGTAGCGCTTCGGCTTTGTCCGGATGAATAATAACCGCTTGCTTCGGGATGGAGGTGCCAGAAACGTTGTTACGCTGCTCATACGCACGTTGTTTGCACGACGCGCTGCAAAATTTCCGACGACGCCCCCTCCCCGACGGCTGAACCAGTTCAGTGCCACACCATCGGCATGTACTCTGCTTTGGCTCGCGGGGATCATTCACGCTTTTCCACCTTAGTCCACCCAGGGAACAATCCAAGTCTTTAGGCCGTTATACTTAACGGACTGCTTTTAGTACCCATTGTCGTGGGTACGTAACTACGAAGGGATGATGCTACATGGCAGATCGCGTACTACGCGGAAGCCGCATGGGTGCCGTCAGCTACGAAACTGACCGCGACCATGATCTCGCCCCCCGCCAGATGGTGAAGTACCGGACCGAGTCTGGCGAAATCTTTGACGTCCCGTTTGCCGATGACGCAGAAATCCCTGAAGAATGGATGTGCAAGAACGGCCAGCTGGGCACCTTGATTGAGGGCGAAGGCGTGGAATCGAAGCCGATCAAACCGCCTCGTACTCACTGGGACATGTTGCGTGAGCGCCGTTCAATCGAAGAACTCGATGTTCTTCTTGAAGAGCGCCTTGAACAGCTGCGCAAGCGTCGCCGTGCGGCCGCGCGCCTGGCCAAGGAACAGCAGGCAGAAAACAATAACGCATAAAGCGTTTCAATAAACAAGAGGGGGCACTGACCGTTTAGCCAGTGCCCCTTTTCTCGTGCTCTTAGCGCTTCTTCGTAGCGTTGCGAACCTCATAGTCCGCGAGCTTAGCGCCTTTAGAAACCATGCCGGTCATTTGGTTAAGAAGGCCCTTAACCTTATTCGGTACCGTAGGCAGGCCCGAATGCTTGACTTCGTAGTTGGCAAGCTTCAATCCTTCTGAAGCCATTCCCGAGGCCTGATCAGCCATCTCTCGAACGCGATTAGGGATGCCTGGGAGCTTGGAGTGCTTGTACTCGTAGGTGATCAGCTTGCTCATCGAGCTAGCAAAGTCGCGGAATTGATCAGTGCGATGGGTAACGCCCCACTTGGTCACCTCGACTAGTGAGTCCTTGGCAAAGCTCGCATCGAGCTTGGACTCGCCAAGTTCACGTTCGGTGAAGGTGATCGGCACCTCGCGGACATCGAAGTCCTGCTGGATTGCACGGAATGCGAACTCTACCTGGAAGATGTAGCCCTTCTTGGACAAGGACTTTGGATCCAGTGTCTGGAGAACTTCCCGACGAATTGCGCGGTATCCCGCGGTCATGTCACGCACATCGCCGGTGAGAACCAGTGCGATGTAGAGGTTACCCAGCTTGGAAAGCAGGTAGCGATCGCGTGGCCAATTCACTACCTTGCCGCCTGGCACGTAGCGCGAACCAATAACAAGATCAGCGCCGTCGTCGATCTGCTCAAGCAGTAGGTGAAGTTGTTCAGGTGCGTGTGAACCGTCGGCATCCATCTGACAGATGACGGCGTATTCGCGCTCGAGACCCCAGTCAAAACCTGCGAGGTAGGCCCCCAACAGTCCGCCCTTGCCTTCGCGGTGCAAAACCTTGATGTGGTCATCGGATGCCGCCAGCTCGTCGGCCTTGATGCCGGTGCCGTCAGGCGAGTTGTCGTCGACGATCAAAATATCGACGTCTGGCTGTGCTTCGCGCACGCGACCAACGATGATGGGAAGGTTCTCTACCTCGTTGTATGTCGGGATAATAACGAGGGTTGAATCGCTGACCTTATTCAATGTCTACTCTCCTATTCATCGTTCCAGCTGCTTGCTCGAATCTTGATTCTAATGAGTTCCAGCTTACCTGTGGTTGCGTCGTATGACAGATGCGGCCATGAGAATTACGCCGAGACCAGCGATAAGCCACTGCACATAATGCCCGAATCGGACAGCAAAGGTGACCGAATCACGCAAAGGTAATAATTCTGTTAACAATGCTGGCTCGAAAATCTCAGAATGCTGCGAAACTGACCCATCAGGATGCACGATTGCGGACACACCAGAGGTAGCCGCGACTACCACTGCACGATCGGTCTCAATCGCGCGCAGGCGGCTCATCGCCAGCTGCTGGTACGTCATATCCGTAAACCCGAATGTCGCATTGTTCGTCGGAGTAGTCAGAATCTGGGCACCGTTGAGCACTGCATCACGGAAAGCTGGATCAAACACAACCTCGTAGCAGGTGGCTATTCCAACCACGATGCCACGCATCTTTACGGTGCCACTACCGTTTCCTGGCTGGAAGTTACCCGCCATATCGACATAGTCCGAGAAATTTCGGAAAAACTCACGCATCGGCATGTATTCGCCAAACGGCTGCAAGTAAATCTTATGGTGAAAATCCCCCGGACCGGTGTCTGGATCAAACACCACCATGGTGTTGCGGTCACCCACCTCGTCTTGAGTGATCGTGCCTATCAAGACCGGAGCGTCAACTGCGGCAACGGCTTCGTCGATAAGTGCACGAGCCTCAGCGTCCTTGAATGGATTAACGTCCGAAGAGTTTTCCGGCCAGATCACCAAGTCGGGTTCAGAGTCGGAAGCGGCAAGCTGTTTGGTGACGTTAGCGTGATTGGCCAAAACTGCACGCCGTTGGGCGTTGAAGTCTAAACCGAGTCGCGGGACGTTGCCTTGCACGGCGCTGACCGTAACCTCGCCAGTGGTGTTCGACGCATCATTGACTCCAATACCTGCGACGAGCCCGGACACGAGTGGTAACACGATGGCCACGGGGCCGAGCTTGCGGAATCGGAAGGCAGCAACGAAACCAGTACCTACCATCACCGTTGCGAGCGTGACCAGTGCCGGGCCGCCCCAAGCAGCTAAGTTGGCTAGCGGCCCGTTGATTTGTCCCCAGGCAATGCGGACCCAGGAAAAGCCACCGAAGGGAAATGAGGACAGTGCGAACTCAAGAGTTGCTACGACGAAGGGAAACGCGAGAAAGCCCCACTTCTGGCGCGCCACGAGTACTCCGAACGCACCAGTAGCGATGCTGTAAAGCGCGCAAAAAATCGACAATGCAATATACGGCATGTTGCCGACGAAGTATCCCACCCAGGGCAAAAGATTTAGATAAACGACTACAGCATGTACGAAGCCGAGAAGAGCCCCATGCAGGGGCTTTGGACGGCGCTCACCCCACGGAATGAGGCTGGCGTAGAAGATTGCGACTCCTGCGATTCCGGCCCACCAAAAGCCATGTGGCTCGTGGGAGGCATACACCAGCACTCCCGAGATGGCGGCCAGGAGAAGCCGCGCAAGCAAGATCACTTGGTCCCCTTAGTAAAGTCGTCCGGGGTGACGTTTTGCGTCCAAGCCTTGATCTCATCAGCATCGATTACTTCGTGTGTAGGATGCGAAGCGCCTGCAGAGTGCTGTGTGTGACCGGCAAAATCACTAAACGAGCCGTAGCTAGTGTGTTCGTTCGCCATTGGTGAATGCTGATACATCCGTACGCCAAAGTTCTCCACCTCACGGCTAAACCAACGCGCTGCGGCGCGACGCATGATCCCACGCGTTGGCCCGAACATGATCAGCAAGCCAACGATCGAGGAGACGATTCCCGGGACGATGCTTAGTCCCCAACCCGCCAAAATAAGCCCCGCATCGCCAGCCAATTGTCCTGGCTTGGTTGAGGAGCCTTGCATTCGCGCCAACGTGGAACGCAGAGACACGCTAGCTACTAGCGAACCCAACAGCATGAGGCCTAACACGACCAGGATCGCCCAGCCGTAACCAATCGCGGCTCCCAACGCGGTAAACGCAATGATTTCGATGAGGAGGAATCCAACAATCAAACGCATGAGGCCAGACTACCCGCTAGCCATAAGTGCTGGCCATCGAACATGCCCGTGGACAAGCTGCCAACATCGTGAGAAGTGATAGCGACTTTACCTTGGCATTTTCCGCCAGATCGGGCGAGGAACCAATCGCATGATGAACGCGAGCAATTGTAAGCGTCGCGGGATCCAGATCGTGCGACTCCCCTTTCGCTCAAGCGCGGCAACTACATGGTCAGCAACGGTATCGGGGGTCACTGACATGATGGCGGGTTTCATCCCTTTGGTCATCGAGCCGACCACGAACCCGGGGCGCGCGGTAATCAGTCGCAGCTGTGTTCCATGGAGCTTGTCGGCCAATCCTTGACAGAACGCATCGAGCCCCGCTTTTGTTGAACCATAGACATAGTTAGCCCTGCGACCGCGCCACCCAGCGATGGATGAAAACGCGACAATGTCTCCGTAAGACATCTCGTCGGCAAGCACGGTAAGCATCGAAATTTGTGCAGTGTAGTCGATTGTGGCGATCTCAACGGCGTGGGACTCATCATGTTCGGCTCGAGCTTGGTCGCCCAAAATTCCAAACGCAACGATGGCGGTTGTCGGTTGGGTTTCTCGCACGATGCTCCGGTGGCTCGCAAGGTCGGTTGCCTCGAAGTGACGACAGGTAACCTTGCTAGCTCCCGCCTGGAGAAGTTGCTTCTCGACGACACCGAGCGCGCTGGGGCGGCGCGCCGCCAGGATGACATCTCTTCCCTTGCATATTCGGAGCGCCAATTCCACGCCGATGTCGCTCGTGCCACCGAGGAGAAGGATTGGTCCAGTGTTGTCGCTGATCATGCAGCAGAGTGTACTGCGAATCCTGTCATCGAAAGAGATCCCATCGTGCGTTGCTTGTTGAATTCCTCAACCGTTGCATTGTCTAAAGCAGCTGTCACACCTGCTACGTACGCGAGGGGCAGGAAGTGATCCGGAGTGGGCACGGCGCGGCTATATGCCTCGTGATCGGTGAGAGCTGCGAGGCGCTCGGGATCCGTTTTCATGAGCTCGGCGGCGTCCTCGTCAAAAGCGTCGGCCCAGTCGAAGCCTGTGTTTCCTGCATGCCACTGGACCATCGAAAGGTTGTGGACAACGTTTCCTGATCCCACAATCAACACATCATTTTCTTGTGCTAGACGAGCAAGACGCGTGCCCAGAGCTACGTGGTGTTCTAAAGGTTGCGTGCCGTCGATGGAGAGTTGAACCACCGGGATGTTGGCTTCGGGAAACATATGCTTGAGCACGGACCAGGTGCCGTGGTCAAGACCCCAGTTGTAATCCTGCGCGACCATCGTTGGCTTAGCAATATCGGACACTAGCTCGGCGATTTCAGGGTCGCCCGGTGCGTTGTATTCCACCGCGTTGAGCTCTGGTGGGAAACCCCAGAAATCGTGAATGGTCTTCGGGTCAGTCATGGCGGTCACGCCCGTGCCCCGCGTGTACCAGTGTGCGGAGACGCTCACGATCGCGCGGGGAGTAATTCCCTTGCCTAATTCTGCCCAGGTGCGGGTGAAGTCGTTGTCTTCAATGGCGTTCATCGGCGAGCCGTGGCCGACAAACAGTGCTTGAGTGGTCATCGTAAATCCTTTGGTTGAAAATTAAAGTATCGTACGGATTTTGATGTTACAGCAACAATGTCTTCAATGCGAATCCCCCACGCTCCGGGCTTATACACCCCTGGTTCGATGGAGAACGTCATGCACTCTTGTAGCGTTTGATCGTTACCTTGGATGATGAACGGCTCCTCATGGCCCGCAAGGCCAATGCCGTGTCCCAGGCGGTGTGTAAACAGATCACCGAATCCGGCCTGGGTAATGATGCCGCGCGCGACAGCATCAAGATCCGCCGCGGAGACTCCGGGCTTCACAGCCTGACAAGCGGCCTCCTGGGCGAGGCGCACTGCATCGTAGGCCGCGAGGAACTCCGGATCAGTGATCTCCCCTACCTGGTATGTGCGCGTGCAATCCGAGTGATACCCCACCCCCACGGTGCCTCCAATATCAACCACGACCGAGTCGCCTTCTTCGAGTACTCGGTCTGAGAAATCGTGGTGCGGGTTGGCACCGTTGGGGCCTGAGCCGACGATAACGAAATCAACCGCATCGTGCTCCTTGAGAATCAGCCTTTCCAGATCCTGCGCTACCGCACGCTCGGTGCGTCCTGGTTGCAAGAGCTCCGGCACAACGTCGTGCACTCGATCGATGGCCCGCCCTGCGAAATCTAGCTGCTCTAGCTCCGCCGCGTCCTTAACCATGAAGAGCTCGGCGAGCACCTCTACGGCCAAAACGGAGTCGTCGACAAGCTGCTGCAGGCGAAACACGTGGTTGGCAGTCAGCGATGAGCCGAAGCCGACTGTTCCGGGTCGAAGCCCCTGGGTGGCCAACGCGTAGGAATCGTCCCCGTCACGCCAGCCCCGGATCGACACTCCATCTGCCGCTAATGACTCCGCGTCGGTGAGCGGAACTACGACCCAGGGCGCATCCTCAGCCGGGATCACTAGGGCTGTGAGGCGCTCGTGTGATTGCATCCACGACCCCGTGAAGTAGGCAAACTCTGATCCGGTGCCAATGATGAGGCCACTGAGACCACGCTCGTGGACAAGTGCCTGCGCACGTTTGATTCGATCGGCATAAACATCCGGGCCAAAGGTTTTCACAATCGCGTCACTCATGGTTTCCATCGTAGGCCCGCTACTGTGAGTGTTGTGTTGCCTTCCAATTTGGCCCGTATTACCAACGGATCTCGCTACTGTTCGGGCGTATTGTGCACGCCGGATACGGTACTAACCTGTGCTCACTTCTTCCGCGACGTATCTGGAACAACCTTCATCTGGATCCGGGGAAAGCGCTTGGTTTACAAGGAGCTGAAAATCATCCCTGGGACCGATGTCGCAGTGCTTACGCTCCCAACTAGGATTTCTATCGCGCCCGATGAATTGCCGACATTCGGACCTTCTCCCCTGCCCGGTGCGCTCACCGCGACCTTTGGGCTGGGAGGAACAACTCGCAGCAACAGCCATTTCCGAGTGCGTCACGGCCGCTTCTTCATGCGCGTCCCGTTTGCGATGTCTCGCGACCGGAAAACCAAGGTGCGTCCAGCGGGTTGGATCTTCAACCACAATGCGGCAGTTCTCGGCGACTCCGGCGGGCCCGTGTACTCGAATGGGAAACTGTTCGCAGTGCAGTCGATGATCATGGCGCCAGGCGGGGTCAACACTCACGTGGCTACTGTCGCGCTTGTCGACGAAGCTATGATCCGATAGCAACAACGCCCCTGCGAATTGCGTCGACCGCACGACGTGCATTGTGCTTGATGTCGTCGGTGTAGCCAGTCTTAGAGATCTGCTCAAGCAAGTCGATGACTTGGCGGCACCAACGTACGAAGTCGCCAGGCGTAAGCTCTGCACCAGACTCCGACGCCGCCGCGAGGCAATAACCCAGCGGAGCACCAGCAGCCCACTGATGGATTGCCAGTGAGAAGCCGGCCTCCGGAATGCGTGTGACAGGCAGCTCGTGGCGCTGTTCATCTGCGACGAGCTCGTCGTAAATGCGCATCGTCGCGTTCATAGCGTCTGCCATGCGATCGGTGGGGGCATCAGGATAGCCGCCAGTTGTCTTTCGGTTTTCGAAGACGCACATCGAGGTCACGCCAGCTAGCTCTGCTGGGTCGAGCTCGTTCCAGATTCCACGTTTTAGGCACTGGGCGACGAAAAGGTCAGCCTCATTGTGGATCTGTGCCAAGCGCTCGCCCTCTTCAGTTACTTGAGGCTCGCCGGCTACAACTTCGACGTAGTCCATCTCGGCGAGTAGCCCGATGATGCGCTCAAAGGTCCGGCCGAGAGTGTCGGTAGCCTTGTTCACGCGATTTTCCAACTTACGCAGAGTTCTCTTTTCTCGTACGAGATCGTGGCCAATATTCGCAAGCATTTCGCGATCAGCAGCAGGCCACGAGTGCACCGGGTGGTCCTTGATTGCCTCGCGTAGCTCTATGACCCGCTTGGTCGGTCGAGCCCGAGCCTCCTCTTTGAGGTTGCGCGGAACGTTGAACTGGCCCTTATGTAGTGAGTCAACAATCTTGCGAGTGTGGCGTCGCGGCTGATCGGAAATGTGGCGCGGCACCTTGATGCGACCCACAACCACGGGCGGGTTGCGGAAAGCAGCGGCATCGATCCGGCCGGACCAGCCCTTCATGGTGGTGATCCATGGGCGCGGATCATCTTGCCGTCCTGCAGGAGCC
Source organism: Corynebacterium breve (assembly GCF_030252165.1). Lineage (NCBI taxonomy): Bacteria > Bacillati > Actinomycetota > Actinomycetes > Mycobacteriales > Corynebacteriaceae > Corynebacterium > Corynebacterium breve. Next base: position 1,119,009 of record NZ_CP126969.1, read on the forward strand.
ACCACAGCCGCAAGCTCGGGGCGTCGCTTTGACGGCAGCGCGATAACCTCTCCAACCTGGAGACGCCCAAGAATCTTGGCGGTTTCCTGCTGGCGGTCCTCGATCGCAGAGCGCTTGCCTTCCTTCTCAGCGTCCGAGAGGTCACGACGAAGGTCGAGATACTCTACAAGTTCTTCCGCTGCATCATCTGATGGAGGCGCGAAGGCCTCAATGCGCTCATTGAGTTGAGCGCGGAGTTTTTCTACTTTGGCTTCCGCGCGTTCGATCTCACGGACTTCATTGACCACAGACCCGTCAGCCTGGAACTGTGCGAAAGACTTCTCAATGAGTCGCAGCGATTCGTCGTAACCGTTCATGGCGAGCAGGTTTACAGCCATGTTGTAACCCGGGCTAAACGTCGAGATCAGCGGGTATGTACGGGTTGAGGCCAATCCGGCCACGGCGCGGGGATCCATCGCCGGGGCCCATTGGACGACAGCGTTGCCCAACACGTCGATGCCTCGTCGACCCGCTCGGCCTGTCAGCTGCGTGTACTGGCCCGGGGTGAGATCCACGTGGGCTTCACCGTTGAACTTGACCAACTTTTCTAGTACCACAGTGCGCGCTGGCATATTGATGCCCAAAGCAAGTGTTTCAGTGGCAAAGACGGTGCGTACGAGGCCCTTAACGAACAGCTCCTCCACAATGTGCCGGAATCCCGGCAGCATACCTGCGTGGTGGGCCGCGAAACCGCGGCTCCATGCGGTGCGCAGTTGGCGGAAATTCAACACCGCGAGGTCTTCTTCAGGGATTCCCTCGACACCGCGATCGACAATCTCCTTGATCTCATCGGCTTCCTCGGGTGTGGTCAACTCGATCTTTGCCCGCAGACACTGAACCAGAGCACCATCACAGCCCGCACGAGAAAAGATGAAGATGATTGCGGGCAGCATCTCCTGAGCTCCAAGTGCGCGGATCACTTCGGGGCGACCGATGGGGCGTGTCTTGTCCTGTGGCCGCGACTGCCCGCTACGCCGCCCCTCAGCGCGGGCACGGAACCCCTGCCCACGTTCGTAATCACTTCTACCTTCGGAGCTGATGTCTTCCTCAAGGCGCTGGATTTTGTGTTCGAGCTGCCGGTTCACCCGACCATCTTCTCCGGGCTCAAACAGCGGGTAAATCTGCCGTCCTACCATCATGTACTGGCTCAAAGGCACTGGTCGATGCTCGCTGACGATGACCTCTGTATCACCACGTACGGCGGTAAGCCATTCTCCGAACTCTTCCGAGTTGGAAACTGTGGCGGAGAGTCCAATGATTGAGATCGACTCGTCTAGGTTCAAGATGATCTCTTCCCAAACTGCACCACGATCGCGATCGGCAAGGAAGTGAATCTCATCCATTACCACGAACTCCAGGCGATGGAGCGCGGGTGATTGGGCGTAGATCATGTTGCGCAAGACCTCAGTCGTCATGACGACAATGTCAGCGGAGCCGTTGATGCTCACGTCGCCGGTGAGCAGACCGATGGCATCGTCGCCGTGCTCTTCAACGAGATCGTGGTACTTCTGATTACTCAGTGCCTTGATCGGTGTGGTGTAGAAGCATTTTGTGCCCCGATGCAAGGCCAGGGAGACCGCAAACTCGCCCACGATCGTCTTGCCCGCTCCAGTAGGCGCGCAGACTAAAACCCCCCGATCAGATTCAACGGCTTCGCAGCCGGCGATCTGGAAATCATCGAGGGGAAAACTCTTAGTTGCGCGGAACTCATCCAAGTGGGAAGTGACCATGCCCCCAGATTAGATGAATGCGCTACAAAACATCGTCGAAGTAGTTCTGAGTTGAAGTGTCTTGCTTCGGGGCGGCCTTCTTCGCAGGTGCACTAACTGCCGAAGGTGCCTCCACGGGGCTTGGCTTCTCAGCAGCGCTCAATGAAGACGAAGCGTCGTCGTCAAGGTCCATCCACTCAGGACGCTCGCGTGATTGGCGCTTGTCGTTCCAGCGACAGAACTGCAAAGCCATCTCGACAAGCAAGTTGATTGCTACGGCGAGAACCACCATGGAAAATGGATCCTGGCCTGGCGTCATGAACGCCGCGAAAATACACACGACCACGATGATGATGCGACGCTTGTCTTTGACCTGATCGTATTCAAGCAGGCCGGCCAAGTTGAGCATCACGATGATCAAAGGAATCTCGAAGCTTACGCCGAAAATAACGATAAGCGCGAGGACGAAATTATAGTACTGCTCACCGGTAAGCCACGCGGTCTGGAACTCATCACCCATGGAGAGCAAAAACTCCAAACCGATGTCGAGAATGAAGTAGGCCAGAACTGCGCCAGCAACAAAAAGGATCACGGCAAGAGAGACGAACGACAGCGTGTAGCGCTTCTCGTTCTTGTGCAGACCTGGTGTAATAAAGCTCCAGATTTGGTACAACCAAAACGGCGAAGAAATAACCAAGCCAGCTAGGGCACCAACCTTGAGGCGCAGCATGAACATCTCAAATGGTCCTGTTGCAAGCAAGCGACACTCACCATCTGGACCGACGGCCATACGCAGGTCTTCCGGCAGGTTACAGTATGGTCCACGGATCAATTCGCCCAAAGACAACAGGCCAAAGGGCGCGTTTTGATACCACGCAAATCCAATGATCGTGCCGGCGATCATGGCTAGCAGGGAGTAGATGACTCGTCGGCGAAGCTCCTGGAGGTGCTCCACCAGCGGCATCGAGCCGTCGGGATTTTTTTGTTTTCTTTTCCTGCGAGCCGTCTTCTCAGCCACGGATATTAGTTCTGTGGGGTCTGAGGATTATTCTGCTGTGGCTGTTCGTTAACAGCGCCTGGCTGGTTCTCTGGGCGCTCCCAGAAATCCTGCTCAGGCTGGGCAGCTGCGGCGATCTCACCCTGTGGCTTTTCTGCGTTTTCAGCCTTCATCTCATTGACTTCGGACTTGAAGATCCGCGCCGAACGACCTACGGAGCGCGCGAGATCTGGCAGCTTCTTTGCGCCGAAGAGCAGCAGGATAACTACGAGGATGAGAGTGATTTCCATCCAACCGAGATTCATTGGTTAGGGCCTTTCAAAAAGTAATGCATTGCCGTTAACTGACCAATCTAGCACTTGTAGATTGCTCAGGAATGGCCTGTCGATGAATCATAACTCTGTAGCGCTTCTTTCGCGCGTCGAAACACCTCATCACTTACTGCCTGCGGTGATATCACTTTGAGGCGGTCGGCCTGACTCAGCGAGAAGCGAATCAACCACTCTGCACTGCCGTAGGGCATCGACGCAGACCACCACCCGTTGTCCATTCGCTCTCCAAGATCGATCTGCCAGTAGTCGATCAACCAGGTCGCACTGTCTCGCAGGCGCAACTCAGCGACTTTCTCTTCACCGAACCCGAACGGGTCTTGGTCGTCGAATGTCGATCGCTTAGCCAAGGAGTCGTCGTCAAGCATCTCTGCCTGGCGGATCCGATCAAGGCGGAACGTCTTCTCCCGCTCCCCTTCCCAAGCCTTGAGATACGTGTTGCCGTCTTGATGAAACAGTCGCTCAGGGCTCACGATGCGCCTCGAGGTCGTGTCCGAGGACGCCGAGTAGTACTCCAAGGAAAGTTGCTTGCGGTTCATGAGCGCCTCAGCAACTGTTGCTGCGGGACCAGCTTCAGCGGGATGGATCGTGTCAGGAACCGCGCGAGTCTTCATGATGTTGCGCAACTTTGCCGCCGCGGAGGTCACTGCGGCATGGTCGATCAGCCCTGGCATCGTTTCCAGAGACTCCAAAGTGAGCAACAAAGCGTTGGCTTCAGTTGGTGTCGGGCGCAATGGGCGATTAAGCCCTTGATCTTCCACGATGGTTACTCCCGACCAATCCGCGACAAGATCGATCATTTCGCCGGGACCTTGCCCGACGCCAGAGAGGCGCAATCGCTGCAGAGCACTCATCACCTGAGTGTTCGACATGCCGAGGTCACGCGCTACCTCCATCGGCGTGGCCCCGGGGTGCTTTTGCAAGTACGGCACTAAGTTGAGTGACTGAACCAAGCCCTCCAGCTTGCGCGGGTTATCCTTCATCGCTTGTCGCCTCCTTGAGCAACCCAAGCACCTCGTCACGCACCTCTGCCGGTTCAAGCACTGCAGCATACGGCGCAAAACTCACGGCGGTGCGAACAAGCCAATCACGTTCAACGCCTTGCATCACAAGCTCGTCGCCATCAAAACGTCCCTGTTCCACTAGATCGTGAGCATGCTTGTCGACGACCCGAAGGCGCGCATCCACAAGTGGCCCGCGTATCGATGCCTCGACAACGTCTTGCAGCGGTCGTGTCGCTGGAATGAAATTGGTGGAGCGCACTTTCTTGATGTCAGAGACCCGAAGCGCACGAAAGCTGCGCTCAGCCTGGCGATCAACGTCCCATCCAACGATATAGGCCAGGTTGTTGAGCGCCACGATTCCCCAGGGATCCATCACGCGGCGCTGCTTTTCAGCGGTGGGCGTCGGCCGATAGTCAAAGCTCATGCGGGTGTTGTTGCGAACACAGGCCGCTACCGATTGGACTGTTTCCGCTGACAGCCGCAGAATGTCGTTATCTACTGCGGACAACGGCGCATCGTTAAACGAACGCGTAGCGCCAGACGCAGCGATCTTCGTCCAACCAGACCGAGCAAAGGCTCCGAGGCTTCCCTGCTGACCAAGGTCACCAGCGAGGCCCAAGACAGTTGCTTCGGCATCGGTGAATTCTACGGGCGCTAGTTCGTAAGAGTCCTTGTCTACCCAAACGAGTCCGTTCTCCATCCGTGCGGGGACACCAGCGCGACGAATAGATGCGATGTCGCGGAGTAGCATTCGGCTAAAGGCTTCCTCGGTTTTGTCGTGGTAGCCCGTCACGCGGTTGCGCACCCATTCGTAGGTTTTCGGGCGTTCGGCGCCAAGGAGTGCGAACGTTAAATTAGTCAGGCGCTCGACTGCCTCATCCTCAACTGCCATCTCGCCTAATTACTTCGCTTCCTGATTTTCCCGCATGTATGCGATCAACTCGTCAACTTGTGCGTCCTCTGTGAGAAACGGATCCAAAAGTTCGACAGTGCGAGGCTCGGGTCGTTCCGCCTTCATATGCACCCAATCGACAGAAATCGCCGCGCCAGTCTCCTCTGCTGCTGCAAGGAACTGGCCACGCAAGTGTGCCCGCGTAGTTTCTGGCGCCGTATCGGCAGCATGAACGATCGCCTCGTCGGTAGTCCAACGCGCAGCAAGACCCTTGCGCTGGAGAAGGTAGAACAGGCTGCGCTCTGGGTGGATGTCGTGGTACGCCAAGTCGATGTGAGCGAGCTTCGGATGAGTCCAATCGCAGGCCAGCTTGTTCTTGTACTGTTCAAGCAGCTTGCGCTTGATCACCCAGTCGATTTCGGTGTCAACGCCAGAGAAGTCCTGGCTATCAATTGCAGTGAGAGTTCGCTCCCACAAATCGACAACACGTGCCATCTCCTCGTTCGGAGTGCCTTCATCAGGACGAACTTCGAGCCAGCGCTTCGCAGATTCCAAGATGCCGCGCTGCACTTCCAGTGCTGTCACGGTTTCACCAGTAACAAGCTTGAGTGGAGTAAGCCCAGTGGGATCGGCAGCGATCTTGCGGATCTCGTTGATTGGATTCTCCAGCTCCCAACTCGCCAGCTCGAAGTCAGCTTCAAGCATCTCCAGCAGGAGCAAAGTCGAGCCAATCTTTAGGGCGAAGGTGGTTTCCGACATGTTGGAGTCCCCCACGATGACGTGCATACGCCTGAAACGGTGTGAGTCTCCGTGCGGTTCATCACGCGTGTTGATCACCGGACGAGTACGTGTGGTGGCGGATGAAACTCCCTCCCACACCTGGTCAGCACGCTGCGAGAGGACGAACTGACCATCTTTGATCATTCCAGCACCGCAGATCAGCTGTCGGGTGATCATGAAAGGCAACATTTGCTTGCCTAGAGACTTCAGAACCATCTCGCGGCTGATCAAGTAGTTCTCGTGAGCGCCATAAGAATTGCCCATGGAATCCACGTTGTTTTTGAACAGGTAGACCTGTCCGCCGATGCCGTCGTCGGCAAGCGCCTGTTCAGCCTGCAAAGCCAAACGGTGATAGATCACCTCGCCGGCCTTATCGTGGTTAAGAAGCTGCGTCAGGCTGTCGCACTCGGCTGTCGCGTACTCAGGATGCGAGCCAACGTCGAGGTACAAACGCGCCGCCGAACTGGTGAAGATGTTCGAGCTACGATACTTGGCGACGATCGGGCGAAAGAGGTAGCGAGCAACCTCCTCGGGACCGAGTACGGCGCGACCATCACGTGTGGCGGTAATACCGAACTCGGTCTCGACGCCAGTGATGCGTCGAGCGAATACTGGGCTCACTGGCCGCCCTTTTGTACGAAGGAACGGACGAACTCTTCAGCGTTGGTCTCGAGCAGACCGTCAATTTCGTCGAGCAAGTCGTCGGTGCCGGTGGTATTGATCTGCACCTGGCCTGCGCTGACATCGTCAAGCGACTCGTCTCCGCCTCCGCTACCCTGTGGCTGGATTTGCTGCTGGTTTGCCATGGTGACTCCTTCGTCGGTAGTGCTAGTTGTTGCTGCGTCCCAGCTTAGTAACCGGGACGGTGTAGGTGTGGATTAGCGGCGAACGTACTGCACGAGGCCTTCGTTTCCGGGCTTGTCTAGGGCCTGGATAACATCGTCTATCGTTTCCGCCTTGTCAAAAATGTCGCCAATTTCGTTTCGGGTGAAGCCACGCACATTGTCGATGCCAATCTTCGCCACCTTGTCGCCTGTATTCACAATGACGGTCTGCCAACTGGAGGCGACCACGTTTTCGCCGAACCTGGCGCTAATCATGCCACGGAAGTAGGCGCGTGAATCCTCGGGCGGGAGCTGGGCTGCTTGCTCGATCACGTCGGCGCTGACCAACGTCTTCATCCGACCGCTGCGCACAAGCGCGTGATAGAGGGACTTAGCAGGGTCGATGTCGGCGTACTGCAAGTCGATCAGCTTGATCTTCGGATCCCCCATAGACAAGCCGCGAGCAACATAGCGCTGGATCAAGGCATACTTGGCTGTCCAGTCGAGTCGATCAGCGGTGGAAAGCGGATCTCGCTCGAGGTCGTCGAGAATCTCGCCCCACAGATCGATGACCTTCTGGTCGATGTCGTCTTCTGCCTTCACGCGTCCGAGGTAAATTCGCTGCATCTCAAGGGCAGAAAGAGCGCGTCCGTCAACGAGCGCGACCTTGTGTTGCAACGTCGGATCGTGGCTAACTGCCTTGAGCTCTGCGACGCTATCTTTGAGTTTCAGATCGGAAAAATCCACGCCAGCCTCGACCGCATCGATGACCAGCTTGGTCATCCCCATCTTGAGGAAGTTTGAATACTGAGACATGTTGGCATCACCGATGATGGTGTGCAGACGACAGTAGTGAACAGCGTTGGCATGTGGCTCATCGCGCGAATTCACAATGCCGCGGTTCAGCGTTGTCTCGAGGGAAACTTCCTGGAAGAAATAGTCTGCGCGTTGAGAGATCTGGAAGCCATCAATCTCGCCGGTCTCTCCAATGCCAACGCGACCCGCGCCAATGATGATTTGTCGAGTGACAAAGAACGGCAGAATCGCTTGGGTCAGCACCTCAAAGTCAGTTTTGCGGGAGTATTGGTAATTCTCATGTGATCCGTAGGATGCGCCCTTGCCGTCCACATTGTTCTTATAGATTTTGATCGGAGGGCATGGATCGTGGCGGAACAGGACTGAGATGTCCTGGTCATACAGATCTTGGATTTCTGCTGCTGCCTGGTTCAAAATATGATCGCCGGCGGCATCGTAAATCATGGCGTCCCAGGCGTTAGATGCCTCGGGCGAGGCGTACTCAGGGTGGGCGTGGTCAACGTAAAAGCGAGCACCGTTTGAGGTGACAACGTTGGCTACGCCGATCGCATCTGGTTCCACGATGGGGACAGTCTTGTAGCGCTTCAGGTCGTAGCCGCGCGCATCCTTGAGCGGGTGTTCATCCTCGTAGTCCCAGCGAGAGCGAGCACCTGTGTTCATCGCTGCGTATGCGACGACAGCATGAGTCGATGTAACAATCGGGCTCACTTCAGGGTGCGTTGGAGTTGCGATTCCATACTCGGTCTCTGTTCCCATGAAACGTGTCATGGGTAACAGCCTAACCGATTACTTCGGCGTTCAATACCTTCTTTCCAATTCTTCCCGAGATACGCGACCACTCGTCGGGGTTGGAGGTATTTGGCAGGTCTTCACTCTCGTTCTGTTCTGCAACGACCGCTCGACGAAGGTGTTCGGCGGTCAGTCCACTAGTGCTCACTCCGGCGATATGATCCTTGATGGCCAGCTTCTTCGCGCGGTCTACAACATTTGCGATCATCGCCCCGGAAACGAAATCCGAGTAGTTCAGTACCTCAACGGAGCCATCGACAAGCTCAAGACGAACATAGGGCCGCGGAGCGAACAGTCCCCCCACGGCTGCGTCGATCAAATCCTGGATATCGCCTTCGTGCGGAACCTTGTCGTTCAAATGCCGTGCGAAAATATCGGCAGCCCCTTCCCTATCGGGTCGGGAGACTCGGATCTTGATGTCAAGACGACCTGGGCGCAGAATCGCTGGGTCGATGAGTTCCTCGCGGTTTGTCGCGCCAATGACAATCACATTTGAAATGTCCTCGACACCGTCGATCTCGGTCAACAACTGCGGAACAACGGTGGTTTCCATGTCCGAAGACACTCCAGAACCACGGGTGCGGAAGATGGACTCCATTTCATCGAAGAATACGATTACCGGGCGCCCATCGCCTGCAAGCTCGCGGGCACGCTCAAAGATCAACCTGATCCGGCGCTCGGTCTCACCCACGAATTTGTTCAGCAGCTCGGGCCCTTTGACGTTGAGAAAATAGGACTTGCCGCCATCACCGATACGCGACGACAACGAATTAGCCACGGCCTTTGCAATCAGCGTCTTGCCGCAGCCCGGAGGGCCGTAGAGCAACAATCCCTTCGGCGGCTTCAAATCAAATTCGCGGTATAGCTCTGGGTGCGAGAAAGGCAGCTCGACAGAATCGCGGATCGCCTCAATCTGCGGCGCGAGGCCACCGATGTCGTCGTAAGTAACATCGGGAACCTCTTCGAGAGAGAGCTGCGCGACCTCAGTCTTCTCAACCCTCTCGAAGGCGAAACCAGCCTTGTAGTCCGTGAGCACAGTATCACCGGCACGCGCCTCGGTCTGGATCTTGTCGGTGAGTAGCACCAACGACTCATTGCCATTTTGATCGCAGACAATCGCACGCTGATCTCCGACCTTTTCTAGGAGTGTCGCCAACGTACCCGTCTTGGGCAACCCGCAATTCTCGACGATCACCAGGCCCTCTCCGAGTCGAACCAGTGCGCCTGGCTCGAACTCTTGGCCGTAAAGGTTCGGAGAGACTTTCAGTCGCATCTGGCGACCTGACGTGAAGACTTCGGCCTCCTTGCCTTCCTTCACACTGCCCATGAAGATGCCGTATGTCGAGGCGGGCTCACCTAACTGATCGATTTCTGCGTGGAGGCTAGACAAGTTGTCGCGAGAAAACTTCAACAACTCGGCAAGCTTCGCGTTTCGCGACGACAGCGCCTGTACCTTGCGCTTGAGTTCCCGGTTCTCGGCGGCAGTATCCACGGAAGTCATATATTCAGCTTAGCGACGCGCCTTCCGCTGCGGGCGCGGTGGTGTCACTCCATCTGCTAGACGACGAGTCCACACCAAAAACGCCGTGTGGGCATTCATGCGGTGCTCAGGGCGGGTAGCTAGCCCCTCGACTTTCCACTCGCGCAACAGAGTCTCCCAAGCGCGTGGCTCGGTGAAGCACTTGGCCTCGCGAATCCCCTCCATCACGTTCATGAGCTGCGGAACCGTAGCCACATAAGTCATGAACACGCCGCCGGGGATGAGAACGTTCTTTACAGTGTCGATGAAATGCCATGGCTCGACCATGTCCAAAATCACCCGGTCGACCTGCCCGCCGAGATCGTCGACAGTGACCTCGCCAAAGTCACCCAATCGCGGGGTCCACCATTCAGGGGTACCGCGGTAGTAGTCGGCCACGTTGTCTTTAGCAAAAGCCAGGTGGTCTTCGCGGATTTCATATGAAAACACGTGCCCTTCCGGGCCGACCGCGCGCAGCAGATTCATCGTGAGCGCACCGGAGCCTGCCCCGGCCTCAAGCACGCGCGCACCCATAAAAATGTCGCCCTCCACAATGATCTGTGCCGCATCTTTCGGATAGATCACTGCAGCGCCACGAGGCATGGAAAGTACGTGGTCAACCAGAAGGTGACGGAAACACAGGTAATCCGAACCCATTGAAGACTGCACGACCGACCCCTCATCGGCACCGATAATATCGTCGTGTGCAATGGAGCCCTTGTGGGTGTGGTACTCAGCCCCCTCAACCAATTCGATGGTGAAGTGTCGTTGTTTAGCATCAGTGAGCTGAACTTTGTCGCCAGCCTTAAATGGTCCGGAATACATGCAGGATCCTCCTCTAGTTTCCGGTTAAGTATGCCGTAAGTGCCTTCGTAAACCATATTTGGTCTTGTACGCCTGCAAGTTCGCGTGCCGAGTGCATGGACAGCAGCGGGACTCCTACATCCACCGTTGGGATACCGAGCCTTGTGGCCGCAATCGGTCCGATAGTCGATCCGCACGGAACGGCGTTGTTTCCCACAAAAGTTTGTACCGGAACGTCGACCGCCTGGCAGGCGCGCATCCACAGCGCTTCGGTCACTGCATCGGAGGCATAACGCTGGTTGGCGTTAATCTTGAGCACAGGACCTTCGTTGAGCAATGGCTGGTGGGTTGGGTCGTGCTTGGAGGCATAATTCGGGTGAAGAGAATGCGCCGCATCGGCGGACACCATGGTTGAGGAAGCCAGCATTTCCATCGGATCCCCATATTCGACAGCGATGCGATTCAGCACACGTTCTAGCAGTGGCCCACCGGCGCCTGTAGTAGTTTGAGAGCCTACTTCCTCATGATTGAATGCAGCCATCACAATGATGTCGTGCGTGTCCTCTTTGGCATTGATCATCGCTTGCATCGACGCGTAAACACTGGTCAGGTTGTCCATTCGGCCTGCAGCGATGAGATCATTGAAAACCACTCCCTCGTGGGTATCCACGCTGATCATCTCGTGCGCCATGATGTAGTGTTTGTCCACGTCGGCAGCATCCGCGATGACATCCATAATCGAGTCCCCCTGTGCAACCGACATGACCGGCTGCATGTGGACCTGCTTATCCGGCTTTAACTCGTTGGTGCGCTCGAGGTGAATTGCTAGGTGTGGAACGCGCGCGATAGGCCCAGTTTCCACCAAGCGTTGTGTGCCGTCGGCAAGCACAATGCGCCCAGCGAACGAGAGCTCGCGATCAAACCAACTAGCTAGGATCGGTCCACCGTAAACCTCAACGGCAAGTTGATGGAATCCATGCGACGTGAAATCGGGCTGCGGCTTGAGCATCAAGCCAGGTGAATCAGTGTGAGAGCCGACGATGCGGAACGCCGGGTTGGGCACATCGGGGATCCACCAAGCGATTACGGCGCCTCCATCGACAAGGACGTGGCCTCCGGGGGAAACGAGTGTGTCTTCTGAAAACCCATGAGACGTGAGCCGATCCGCTACCTCCCGTGCAGCATGGAACGCGGAGGGTGAAGCTGAAACGAAATCGAGGAAGTCGCGAATAGAGTCCATACCTTTACACTCTATGATGAAGAACATCATGACTCCACGACCAATCGCCCTTTCACCGTCCCGAGCTTCCGATTACAACCAGTGTCCGCTTTTGTATCGCTTCCGCACGATCGACCGGCTCCCCGAAGAAAAGACGCTTGCGCAGGTAAAGGGAACACTTGTGCATGCTGTTTTGGAGGACGTGCACGGCTGGGCGCGCGAGGAAAGAACCTACCCCGCCGCGGTGAAACGCATTAAGCCCAACTGGGAGAAAATGCTGGACAGTGATCCCGATATTGCGGCGCTTGTCGACGACGAGCAGGCCTTTTTCATCGAAGCTCGTTCTCTAGTGCGCGACTATTTTGAGATGGAGAACCCCGCGGCCTTCGACTCCACGGAGCAAGAGCTCTACGTTGACACTGTGCTGCCCAACGGTGTGCCAGTTCGCGGCTTTATCGACCGCGTCGATGTCGCCCCCACTGGTGAAGTCCGCGTTGTCGACTATAAGACCGGAAAGAAGCCTCTCCCCCGCTATTCTGCGGACGCGCAGTTCCAGATGCGCTTTTACGCGCTGGTTTACTGGCGCCTATTCAACACCGTGCCAACTCAGCTGCGGCTGATGTACCTGAAGGTCATTGACTCGATGTTTCTTGCACCCTCCAAGGAAGAGCTGGAGTACTTCGAGCGCGATCTTGGCGATTTGTGGTCAAAGATTGAAGGAGACGGAAAATCCGGCCGCTTTAGAACGCAGAAGTCAAAGTTGTGTGGCTGGTGTTCTTTCCAAAGCTTGTGCCCGGAGTTCGGTGGTACTCCGCCGCCCTACCCTGGTTGGCCAGGGTCGACGGCGGACGTCACGCAGGACTAAAACAGCCCGGTAATCTTCCCGTCAATCACGTCAATACCGTCGGCTGCTGGCTTCTTGCCAAGCCCCGGCATGGTCATCACTGCGCCAGTCAACGCCACGATGAAGCCAGCGCCTGTGCGTGGCAAGAGCTCCCGCACGTGCAAAGTGTGTCCCTCGGGGGCTCCCAGTGCCTTCGGGTCGTCGCTAAAGGAGTATTGAGTCTTCGAGATGCATACCGGCAAGGTGTACCAGCTGTTCTTCTTGATCGTCTCCAAATCCTTGCGAGCCTGGTTAGAGTACTCGACGCGATCTGCGTGGTAAATCTCGCGCGCGATGGTTTCAATCGCTGCTTCCACGCCCTTGTCGTTGTCGTACAAAGGTGCCGAAGATTCCACCAAATTGTCCAGGACAGTTTCAGCGAGTTGGATCGCACCGTCGCCACCTTCCGCCCAGACGTTTGCCTCGGCGAGAGCAACGCCGAACTGATCGGCCCACTGGCGCATAAACTCGCGTTCTGCTTCTGTATCGCTGGTAAACAAATTAACTGCGACGACAGGCTTGACTCCGAACTTGCGGATGTTTTCCACATGTCGCTCCAAGTTCACGATGCCCGACTTCAGCGCTTCTAGGTTCTCGTTGGTTAGATCTTCACGAGCTACGCCACCGTTGTACTTCATGGAACGGATTGTGGTGACGATGACAGTACCTGCGACATCGAAGTTGCCATAGCGAGATTTGATATCGAAAAACTTCTCGGCGCCAAGATCGGATCCAAAACCAGCCTCGGTAAGAACGATGTCGGCGTACTGCTGCGCAGTGGTGGTCGCGATCAAGGTATTGCAGCCGTGGGCGATATTGGCAAATGGTCCGCCGTGGATCAAAGCTGGCGTGCCACCGAGCGTTTGAACCAGGTTGGGGTTGATCGCGTCCTTCAAGAGTGCGGACAGGGCACCTTGGGCACCGAGATCTCCCGCTGTGACTGGTTCGTCGTCGTAAGTAAAGCCAACCGTTAAGTTCGCGATCCGCGCCTTGAGATCTTCCAAATCTGTAGCCAAGCCAAGCACTGCCATGATTTCGGAAGCAGCCGTAATCGTAAAGCGAGTTTCCGTCGGAACTCCTTGTTTAGGTCCGCCGAGGCCGGTGACGACGTGCCGCAGTGAGCGGTCGTTGACATCCAGGCACCGCTGCCAAGTGATGCGACGGGGATCGATGTTCAGCGCATTGCCCTGCTGGATGTGGTTGTCGATCAATGCCGCCAGCGTGTTGTTGGCAGAAGTGATCGCATGGAAGTCTCCGGTGAAGTGCAGGTTGATGTTTTCCATTGGGACAACCTGGGAGTAGCCACCACCGGCAGCACCGCCTTTAATGCCCATAACGGGGCCAAGTGAAGGTTCGCGGAGAGCAACCATTGCCTTGTGTCCAAGCTTTGCCATCGCATCCGTCAGCCCGATCAGGACGGTGGACTTTCCCTCGCCGGCGGGGGTCGGAGACACGCCGGTGACAAGAATGATCTTGCCCGGTGTGTCGGATTTCCTGATCTTGGATAGATCAACCTTGGCCATGTGGTGACCGTAGGGAATGAGCGCTTCGTCGTCGATACCTACGCGCTTGGCGATGTCGGTGATTGGCTCGAGGTTATGGGCTTGGGCAATGGAAACGTCAGAGAGCATGCATCTAGAGTATTACGCCGCCGAGAACATATCCCAACAGCACCGCGACAGTGATACATACCACACCCGGTATCAGGAATGGATGGTTGAAAACGTACTTGCCGATTTTGGTCGAGCCCGTATCATCCATCTCCACTGCTGCGAGCAGAGTCGGATAGGTCGGTAGAACGAACAGCGCACAGACTGCCGGCAATGCAGCAACTGCGGTGAGCGGGCTGACACCAATGGCCAGCGCCGCCGGCATGAGTGCTTTCGCCGTAGATGCCTGGGAGTACAGCAACGCGGCAGCGAAGAACAGAACGACCGCTAGCAACCACGGTTGCGCCTTCAATACGTCACCTGCAATGACTTGAATGTCGTCTAGGTAGTGATTGATAAAGGTCGTGCCCAACCATGCAACGCCGAGCACGCACACGGCTGCGGACATGCCCGAGCGGAATACCTGAGTGCCTAGGATCTCTGCGGCAGGAATCTTAGTGATCAACACGATGATTGTCGCCGCTGCGAGCATAATCGCCATGATCGCCTCGTTGCGCGGGATTGTTGGATTGGCGATCAGAGCAAACTGCTCCGAGATTGCCGTGGCGTACCCCATCACTAGCACGATCGCGAGTAGGAAAATTCCTACGGAAGCCTTTGCGCCTTTTGGAGCCACGTACTCACTGGCAGGCACCGGCTTACCGACGAGGTTCCTCTCCAAGCGATCGAGGTAAACCGGATCTTTGTCCAAATCCTTGCCCATGCGATTAGCTACCCAAGCTGTTGGGAAAATGGCTAGGAATGTGGCTGGAAGCATGACACCGAGGAGCTGTAGGTAGCCCACTCCGTGCGGTTCCAGAAGATCAGCCATGAACACAACTGCAGCGGAAATTGGAGACGCAACGATTGCCATCTGTGAAGAAATCACCGCTACCGACAGCGGACGGGAAGGACGGACTTTTCCCTCCTTGGCTACCTCGACGATGACTGGCAGTGTGGAAAATGCCGTGTGGCCTGTGCCTGCGAAGACAGTCATAAGCCATGTCACAATCGGCGCGTAGAGAGTGATGCGCTTTGGGTTGCGACGCAGAAAACGCTCTGCAAGATGGACCAAATAGTCCATGCCTCCAGCGCGCTGCATCGCTGCAATCGCGGCGATCACACACATAATAATTCCGACGACATCAAACGGAATATCTTCAGCTGTGACCGTCATACCGGACAGGCCAAGGAACAGAACGCCCAGTCCGCCAGCAAAACCAATTGCGATGGACCCGAGTCTTGCGCCAAGGATGATCGCCCCGAATAGGATGATCAGGTGGAGTGCGAGGAGCATCAGGAATCCTTACTAGATTCAATAGAAAGACATTGGTGGAACAACTCAAGTCTAGATCCACTCGGCTTAGGTCATATTATATTGAGAAATATCTCACTACTCCACGCAAAAGGTCCCGCCGGCATGGCCAGCGGGACCTTTCACAGACTGCGCGGGAAACTACGCTTCGTCATCCAAGTAAAGCTTGCCACGGTACTCAGGCTTCATCAGGTTTTCCTTGCTCAGCAGCTCGTTGAGAGTAGCTTCGTCGAGAAGCCCCTTCTCAAGTACTAGTTCGCGAACACCACGACCGGTTGCTGCCGCCTCTTTTCCGATCAAATCTCCATTGTGGTGACCGATGATCGGGTTGAGGTACGTGATGATACCGATCGAGTTGTTCACGAAACCTTCGCAGACCTTCTCGTTTGCAGTGATTCCGGTGACGCACTTTTCACGCAAGGTCTTTGCCGCGTTGGTCATCGTCTGGACCGATTCGAAGAAGGCCTCAGCCATGACTGGTTCCATGACGTTAAGCTGCAGCTGACCTGCTTCACCAGCCATAGAGATCGTGACATCGTTACCAAAGACCTTGAAGCACACCTGGTTGACAACCTCTGGAATGACCGGGTTAACCTTTGCAGGCATAATCGACGAGCCAGCCTGACGCTCCGGCAGGTTGATCTCATTGAGGCCCGCGCGTGGGCCGGATGAAAGTAGTCGGAGGTCGTTACAGATCTTGGACATCTTCATCGCAGTACGCTTGATTGCCGAGTGGGTCCACACGTAGCTGCCAACATCAGAAGTAGACTCGATCAGATCTCGCGACGAGATGATGTCTAACCCCGTGTTTTCGCGGAGGATATCGGTGACAGCTTCGCGGTAGCCCACGGGCGCATTCACGCCCGTACCAATGGCGGTACCGCCGAGGTTGATTTCCAGCAGTCCTTCCGCGGCCTTTTGAATGTTTGGCTGTTCTTCAGCCAGGTTGGCACCGAGAGCGGTGAACTCCTGCCCCAAAGTCATAGGGACTGCGTCTTGAAGCTGGGTGCGCCCCATCTTCAACACGTTGGCAAACTCTGCCCCCTTCTCCTTGAAAGCATTTTGGAGCTGATCCAACTCGTCCAAAAGCAGCTGCACTTGGTAGTAAGCGCCCAGCTTGAGGCCCGTAGGGTATGCGTCGTTGGTGGATTGTCCAAGGTTCACGTGATCATTTGGGTTGATGATGTGGTACGAACCCTTAGGCTCACCAAGGATCTCCAAAGCAAGGTTTGCGACTACCTCGTTGGTGTTCATGTTCAGGGAGGTACCAGCGCCACCTTGGAAGGCATCGATCGGGAACTGATCCATGCAGCGACCTTCATCGAGGATCAGATCGCACGCCTGAACAATGGCATCTGCCTTATCCTTAGGCAACGTATGAAGGCGACGGTTAGCCATCGCCGCCGCCTTCTTTACCTGTACCATGCCACGAATGAACTGAGGGAAATCGTTGATCGTGTTACGGGAAATCTGAAAGTTGTCAATTGCACGGAGTGTATGGACGCCGTAGTACTTGTCGGCAGGGACCTCGACGGTGCCCAGCAAATCTTCTTCGGTACGCGTTTGCACGGTGGGAGTTCCTTTCGTTGATCTCTCCAATATCGTACTTGTGTTTAAATTCGAGCGATGCGCAAATCCGAAGCAAGGATCGCTTCAGCGCCAACCTCCGCCAATTGGTCCATCAACGCGTTTGCACGTTTGCGTGGAACCATTGCGCGCACAGCGACCCATCCGTCTCGAGATAGTGGCGACACGGTTGGGCCCGATAGGCCCGGGGTAATTGCTGTGGCTGCAGGCAGATTCTCCCGATCAATGTTGTAGTCGATCATGAGATAGTGGCGAGCGTTAAGGATGCCGTTAATGCGACGGAGCAAAACCTCTTGCTCCTGGTTAAGGTCTACGCCTTTGCGCTTTACGACGACCGCCTCACTGGCCACGATGGGGTCAGCAAATGGGGCTAGTCCGTGCTGCCGCAATGTCGCACCTGTAGACACAACATCGGCAATCGCATCCGCGACACCCAACTTGATCGAGATCTCCACGGCACCATCAAGGCGGATAACTTCGGCGGTGATGTCGCGCTCGCCGAGGTAATCTTCGACCAAATGCGGGTACGAGGTTGCAATGCGCTTGTCCTGCAGCGCTTCAAGAGTCCATTCCTCGTCCGCAGGGGCGGCGAAGCGGAAGGTGGATCCACCGAACCCCAGTGTCATCGCTTCCTCTACCTCAGCTCGAGAATCTTGGGCAAGGTCTCGCCCAGTGATGCCAAGGTCTAAGTGTCCGGCCGCAACATAGATCGCGATGTCCTTGGGGCGGAGAAAGAAGAACTCCACCTGATTCTCAGCGTCGAAGATGTTCAACGCTTTGGTCATTCCACGGCCGCGGTAGCCCGCCTCATGCAGGATGTCGGATGCAGCCTCGGACAACGCACCCTTATTAGGGACAGCGATCTTAATCATGATCTTCTTTCTTAAGAGTTAGGTGGGCGTTAGAGGTACTTATAGATGTCGTCCGGGGTCAGCCCACGAGCGACCATCATGACCTGGGTCCAGTAGATGAGCTGGCTCATTTCTTCAGCCAACTCTTCGTCAGATTGGTACTCTGCAGCAATCCATACTTCGCCAGCCTCTTCGATGACCTTTTTGCCGATGGTATGCACTCCCTTGTCCAGCGCCTCTACGGTAGAGGAGCCTTCTGGGCGCTCGGCAGCGCGTTGAGTGAGTTCGGCAAAGAGAGAGTCAAAGTTTTTCACGGGGATAACTTTAACTCATTGCCTCAAACCACGTAGCAACGTCCGACGCATTAGCACCAACAAAACGCTTCGGGTCGAAACGGACCACACCTGCTGGGACTTCGTCGGCAAGCCCAAGCACTTTACAACCAGCCGCACTCCCCGCGCTCATGCCTGCCCAGGAGTCCTCAAAAACCAAACAACGTTTAGGATCCTCGCCGACTCGACGCGCTGCCTCCACATACATGTCAGGGGCCGGCTTCCCCGCGGGTACCTCATCGCCGGTGATTGTGTCGTGGAAGAACTCGCGACCAATCGAGTCGATGCAAGGGTCGGCAAGCGTGCGTTCGGTATTAGTGGTGACGAACATTGGGATGCCAGTTTCCCGCAGCGAAATCAGCAACTGTTTGATGCCGGGGTTTGTATCGATATCGCCAGAAAGAAGCTCGCGCATCCGTGCGTACATTCCGTCCTTCCAGCGGGTGGCATCGGCATCGTCGTAAGTAACTCCGGCCCAGTCGGCGCAGATTTGGAGAGTGTTAGCAAAGCTGCCACCCATGGTTTCCAAGCGTTTCTCGAGACTCAGTCTCCGACCGACCGCTTCAGACAGCTCGTAGGTTGCGATCTCCCACAAAGGCTCGGTATCGATCAAAGTGCCATCCATGTCCCAAAAAATGGCGGCAGGCAGGGGCATTTTACTCCAGTTCGGGTAGTTGGTTCAGTGCTTCCTCTTCAGCACCAGTAGCTGCAGAAGCGTTGAAGATGAGCTCGGCAAGCTCTTCCTTTTCCTCCGGTTCCAGCACCGCGTTGTGGTGCTGCTCATTGAACGCAAAAAGGTTCTCATGAAACGCCTCTACGACGCGGACGAGTTCCTCGGCTCCTGGATCATCTTCAAGAGTCTCCAAAGCGTCCAAGAACATCTCGATCAACTTCTGCAGATCTGGCAAGACCGCAGGGTCGAAAGGCTGCTCCCAGAACTCCTTATCGTCCTCACGCAAGTAGGAGCCAGTAGCAAAGGTATTCAGATCAGAGATAAATTCGTCGACGTCAGCTTGAAACTGTTCACGGATGGTCATAGAAATCATTTTGGCCTAGAAATGCTAAAGCTGCACGCCGAGCAATCCGTGTACCGCGTCCGCCACAATGCCATTGTGGTCGCCGGGTGCTTCGTCGACAATGCTCAATGCTAGAGGCGCATTGAGGTCATCCGCCAAGGCGGCACGCACCGAATTGACCGTTGCCAAAGCATCGTGCTCCGAGCACTGCTTGGCGACGATCCCCCGCCACTTTCGAAGTCGCTCTTCAGCACGGGCGAGCCCCGCCATGCTGAAATCGCGGTCGGAGCGGTAGTGCTGGTTGAAAACAGCAAGGCGAATGGCGCTGGCTTCATGGCCCTCTTCGGTAAGTTTGTGCACGAAGACTAGGTTGCCCAGCGATTTGGACATCTTGACGCCATCGAGGCCAATCATGCCCGAGTGGACATAGTGGCCAGCCATACGGTCCACACCATGAGCTGCTTCTGCATGGGCAGCAGAAAACTCGTGGTGAGGGAAGGCAAGGTCACTGCCACCGCCTTGAATCGCAAAGCTTGCCCCCAGCCGGTTTGTGGCAATTGCTGAACACTCGATGTGCCAGCCGGGCCGACCTTGACCAAACGGAGAATCCCACGCAGGCTCCCCTTCCCTATGGCCTTTCCACACCAGTGCGTCGAGCTGATCCTTCTTTCCATCTCTGAATGGGTCGCCACCGCGTTCGGCGAAAAACTCCAACATCTGCTCGCGGGAGTAGTTGGATTCGTAGCCAAATTCCTCGGTGGCCTCAATAGAAGCGTAGATGTCGCCGTGGTCAAGCTTGTACGCAGCACCCTTGTCCAGCAGAATCCCTACCATCTCGATCACTTCGTCGACAGACTCCATTGCGCCGATGTAGTCCTGCGGCGGGATCACGCTCAAAATCTCCATGTCGGAGCGGAACAAGTTCACTTGGCTGGTTCCGAGGTCGCGCCAATCGACACCATCGCGTGCGGCGCGCTCAAACAGCGGGTCATCCACGTCTGTGATGTTCTGCACGTAGTGAACGTTGTGGCCGTTGGCTAAGAGCTGACGATAGACAAGGTCAAATGTCAGATAGGTCGCTGCATGACCAAGGTGAGTGGAATCGTACGGGGTGATTCCGCAAACGTACATGCCTACCGGATCGCCGGAGACATCGACGGGGCGTACCTTTTCGTCGGCAGTGTCGTAAAGACACAACGCAACAGGTTCGCCTTGAACAGTAGGAACTTCAGGGATTGGCCAAGACTGCATGCGTCCTACCTTACATCGGAGCCAAAACGCCAGCCGCGAGCAGCGCCATGACGATAAGACCTGCAGGGATACGGTAAGCAGCGAACCAGGCGAACGAGTGGTTGGAGACGAACTTCAGCAACCAAGCGATCGAAATGTAGCCCAAGACGAAACAGATTGCGACACCGACAGTCAGTTGCATGCCCGTAGCGGCCTGGCCTGCCTGTGGGTCGAACGCATCTGGCAGGGAAAACAGGCCCGAAGCCAAAACAGCTGGGATCGCCAACAAGAAGCTGAAACGGGTTGCAACCTCACGGTCGAGGCCCATGAACAAGCCACCAGAGATCGTGCCGCCCGAGCGTGAGACGCCAGGGATAAGTGAGAGGCACTGGAAAAGCCCCATCACAATGGCATCTTTCATGGTGAGCTCCTCGTAGCCACGATCCTTTTTACCCACGCGCTCTGCCCAAATGAAAACGAAGGAGAAGACAACCAGCACCGTTGCGGTGATCCACAGATTGCGCAGGTTCTCGCGAATCAGATCTTTACCCAAAAAGCCGATCAATCCCACCGGAATAGTGCCCACGATGACCATCCAGCCCATCCGGTAATCCTGGCCGCGCTTCTCTTTATCAAATACGCCGGCGAACCAACCGGTGAGAATCTGCCAGATCTCCTTGGCGAAGAAAACCAACACTGCAGCCTCGGTGCCAAGCTGGATCACTGCGGTAAACGATGCGCCTGCATCTTGGCCCCAGAAAAGTTCAGAAACGATACGAAGGTGGCCTGAGGAAGAAACCGGGAGGAATTCGGTGAGGCCTTGAACAATCGACAGGACAATGACCTGTGCCCACGACATGGTGTCAGCTACTTGAGATACTTCATTCACGTCGAACCACACTACAACTAATGTGGAGGAAGTGAAGCAACGAAACGTAGGTCACAGTGGACTCCGCATTAGCCCTCTCGGGCTCTCCACCGCAGGTTGGACAGTGGAAAAGGCCCGGGACATCCTTAGCGAGTTCGTCTCTCTCGGCGGCTGCTTCGTCGACATCGCCCCTGGGACGGCGCACGTCCTCGCCGCCGCAATTGAGGAAATTGGGCGGGAGAAGCTGGTGCTATCTGCTCCAGTTGGAGTGGACATGTCTCTGCCAGTCGGCTCGCGTGTCAATTGTTCGCGCACAAATTTGTTGGCTGAGCTAGACCACCTACTGAATGCGCTAGGAACCGACTACGTCGATGTACTGAGTGCCGGCTATTGGGATGCTCGAACGCCTCCTGATGAGGTCGCTGGCACAGTGCAATCAGTCGTAGCCTCCGGTCGCGCGCGTTACGGTGGTGCCCACGGATACGCCGGTTGGCAGCTCGCCGTTACCCCGGGCCTCGTCGTCACGCACAATGACTATTCGCTTTTGCGACGAGACATCGAAGAGGAAGTGATCCCCGCTGCTCAGCATCTTGGGGTTGGAGTTATTGCAGCAGCCCCACTGGCACATGGGCTGCTCACCGGAAACTGGCAACCTAACCGCCCAGAAACACACCCTTATGCAGGTGAGAAGTCGCGCACGATCGTAGAGGCCTTGGTGACAGCAGCGGATGGATTAGGGCTCTCGCCTACCGCCACATCTCTGGCTTGGGTTTTTGCACAACCCGGCGTCGACGGAGTGGTGTGTGAAGTAGATTCGGTGGGTCATCTTCATGAATTGATGAAAGTACCTGAGATCATTTTGCCTCGCCCCATAGCTTCTGCGCTCGATGATGTTTCCAAGTAGTTGCTTGCTAGGCTAGACACGTGAAGAAAGTCCAGTATGTCGCACTAATTTCCGCTTTCGGTCTTGCCCTGACCGCCTGCAACGCCGAAGGCACCGCACCAGAGCCTGGCCCAGAAATGGGTAACGCGCAGCCAGTTGCCTCTCCTGAGCAGCCAGACCCTACCGGCGAAGTGCACGAATTCGAAGACATCATTGATCTTGACCAAACCGGGGATACCCTCGGAGTGCGCACCGCTGACAAGTTGACGATTGGAACTATCGACGAAATCACGGACGGCACCGCCAAGGCCTTTCCTGTCGACGACACTTGCACCGATGTTTCGGCCAGCGCCGACAAATTCGTCATCGCGTGCGGCAAACAAGTTCGTGTTGTCGATGGAAAGAATGAGGAGGCTTTCACGCTTGAAGAGCCAGTGCAATCCGCTGCGATTACCTCGACGGGAGAGCTCATCGCTGTAAGCGGCGATTCCGCCAAGGCGTGGGTGTACAAGGGTGGAGAGAAAATCGATTCATTTGCCGTGGCACACCGGAGTGACTCTGTGTTCGCGGTGCAACATGACGATGGTCAGCCGGATTCCGTCGTGCGCTACAACCGAGAGAACACGACTATTCAAGACATAGACTGGGAAAACGGACGCCAGGGCGGAACTTTGCGCGTAGGCATCGGTATTGGACAGGCAGTTGCCGGACCCGATGGATTGGTTCTTGCTGCAGACGCCCAGGGGTCTCAGCTAGCGGTTTACACAACAGGCCAGGTGATCCGCCTGCAGCAGATGGCGCCAGTTGCAGAATCTCCGTGGGCGGTGGCGTGGGATAGTAGCCGTGATCTGGCGTGGGTCGGATCGACAGCGGAAAACATTGCGGTTGGGTACGACATTTCCAACGGTGTTCCGCAGAAGCGCTACAGCGTGAACACTGTTCCCGACGCACTACACATGGCTACGCTCGACGATGGTTCTCTCGTCTTCGCCTCCGCTAGTGGCGCCGGGCTCCAAATTATCCCAACAGACCAGATCAAGTAAGGACTCCACCATGAGCTTGTACGATGTCGCACTCAAAGCAATGTTCCTGCTCCCTCCTGAACGAATTCACGGAATCATCAACTTTGGGTTGAAAACGCTGCACAGTGTAGGTCCGCTGAACCGAGGGATGGAGAAGCTTGTCCGAGTTCATGCGCCTGAGCTAGAGCAAGAGCTCCTGGGAACGAAATTCCCTGCACCCTTGGGCCTTGCCGCTGGCTTTGACAAGAATGCTGCTTCCATTGACGCGTGGGGGGCCATCGGCTTTGGCTATGCAGAACTGGGTACCGTGACCCCAAAGCCTCAGCCAGGTAACCCTGCTCCACGGCTGTTCCGTTTGCCGGCAGACAAAGCAATCCTCAACCGCATGGGTTTTAACAATAAGGGCGCACTAGTCGTTGCTGAAGGTTTGGCCAAGCGAAAGTCCTCCGACGTCGTCGGCATCAACATCGGGAAGAATAAGACATCTACTGATGCCGTGGGTGATTTCCGCCAATGCGCCACTTTGTTGGGTCCGCTAGCAGACTACGTTGTGGTGAACGTGTCGTCGCCGAATACACCCGGACTGCGTGACCTTCAGGCTGTTTCAGAACTCAAACCTCTACTTCAGGCCGTGCTTGATGCAACCGAAACTCCCGTGCTCGTGAAGATTGCTCCAGACCTCGCCGATGACGATATCGACGCAGTCGCCGATCTCGCTCTGGAGTTGGGGCTTGCGGGAATCGTCGCGACCAACACGACGGTCTCGCGTGAAGTGCTTACGACCGATCCTGCCGAGGTGGAAGCCATGGGCGCTGGTGGCATCTCAGGCGCTCCCCTGAATGATCGGTCCTTGGAGGTTCTCAAACAGCTCCACGATCGTGTGGGCAACCAACTGGTGTTAATCAGTGTTGGAGGAATTTCCACGCCGCAACAAGCATGGGAACGTATCACTGCTGGCGCTCATCTACTCCAGGGCTACACGCCGTTCATCTATGGCGGTTTAGGATGGATCCGCAACATCCACAAGGGGCTAGCCCAGCAAGTACGCGCCCACGGCCTGACTAATATCAGCCAGGCAGTCGGTAGCGGATTTACATGGCAGAACGTCGCAAAATAAGCGCGCAGAGCACGGCCATTCCGGCGTACAGCACTAACCAAACCGGAGTCGTACTTGTCAACGTGACTGCCGGAACTATCACGCTCGCGATCACTAGAATCACGGCGACGATCAACGCGATTACCTGACCACGTGACGCAGGTTGATCCTTGCGCATCGTCGCAAATGCGCCTAGTAGGATTGCTGCGATCATCACAAGCAGCGACGATAAGGTGAGCGTAAAAGTGCTCTCACCACGCAGAAACGTAATAAAGGCGTAGATGAGCAAAACGAGGGCGAGCGCCATGAAGGCGCCGCCCACGCGAATTTGTAGTGGAATCATTTAGGACTTGGTTTCGTAGTAGCCCCACAGCACCGTGCGCGCGAGGGAATGGAAGTACAGGTTAAAGCCGAGCACCGTTGGGGTAGCTTCAGGGTCAATATCCAACTGTTCAACGTCGACTGCGTGCACAGCGTACAGGTATCGATGTGGAGCATGTCCACCGGGTGGGTTCGCGCCATAGTGGGCGTGATCGCCCGAGTCACCTTTCAGGGTCACTACCCCGTCGATACCGCCAAGGTCGGAAGATGATCCGGCACCCGTGGGAAGCTCGCTGACGGTAACAGGGATGTTAAACACGGCCCAGTGCCAGTAGCCGGAACCGGTCGGTGCGTCTGGGTCAAAGCAGGTTATTGCCAAAGACTTGGTGCCTTCGGGAAGGTCTGCCCACGAGAGCTGCGGCGACAAAGACTGTGGGGCACGGAGTTTCTCATCGAGCTCGTCGCCATTTTCTAGGTCGGTGGAGGTCAATGTGAAGGTCGGCAGGTCCCGCAAAGGAGCATATGGATCAGGTCCGGGAAAACGGTCTTGGACATAGTCTGGAGTATTAGTAGCCATGACTCTTTTCTACCTGAAAATCAATGGAGTTGTCTTTGGATTACATTGGTGCAACTCAGTGATGGATATTCCTACTATGACGTGGCGATTTGTGCCTGATGTCGGTTTCGGGCTACAGTATTTCAGGTGCCCAGCCGAGAGGCTGAAAACAATACCCAGCCCGGGTGGCGGAATGGCAGACGCGCTAGCTTGAGGTGCTAGTGTCCTATTAACGGACGTGGGGGTTCAAGTCCCCCTCCGGGCACAATGTGAAGTCTCGCGATATCGCTCCGGTGGTGTCGCGAGTTTTTTCTTTAGGCAGGTCATGCGCGTGGCTGCAGGCACATGTGTAGGCGCTAGGCTATCCAGGGCGTTCGGGATATGGAACATGCAAAACGGCGCATACCCTCGCTACCTGGCATGATTCCGTGGCAAGTTTTGGGGCTGCGCGCAAATCCCAAACAGAAGAACCCGAACGCCCTAGATAGGCAGTAAGGGATCAGCAAGCATCTCACACCAACCGACAAAAGCCCGAACAACCACCTGCAGGGCCATTCGGGCTCATCGGATCGTCGATAAGCGAGCTAGTGTTGCTCGTTCGGATCGTTGTCTGCGTCTTCCTTGGTCTGGTGGAAGGTGCCCTTGACGTGGTCAGGGGCCGCGTAGATCGAGTAAAGCTTGATTGGCTCGTCGCCCTCATTGACCAAGTTGTGCCACTTGCCTGCAGGAACGAAGATGGCAAAGTCGTCCTCCACGATCTGATCAACGTCGAGGTTGTCCTTGGAATCGCCGATCATGATGCGGCCCTTGCCGTCTTCGAGGCGCAGGAACTGATCGTGGTCGTCGTGCACCTCTGCGCCAATCTCGCCGCCGGCCGGGATCGACATGACAGTCATCTGAAGGAACTGTCCGGTCCAGAGGGTGTCACGGAAAGCATCGTTCTGCTTGGTAACGTCCTCAATATCCAACACGTATGGGTTCGGGCCGTGATCGGTACGCAAATCACTCATAACTCTTCTCCTCTTTCATCGTGAGTCGTAGGTACACCACCCAGTGTACGGGCCTGTCAGCGTGTTGGGCATCCATCATCACCTAGAATTGGGCACCATGACCCATAAGCGCGCTCAGGTGAGTGTGATCGTTGTAGCGGCTATCGCATTCGTCGTACTCTGGGCGCTTGTCGATGTCCCACCCATGTCTGTACTGCGCGAATGGGCAGATAGCACGGGTCCTTGGTTTCCCGTACTTTTCTGGTTGCTGTACGTGGTGATTACTCAGTTCCCCATCCCGCGAACGATCTTTACGCTTTCCGCAGGTATCTTGTTCGGTCCTCTGTGGGGCATCCTGATCTCGATTACGGCGACCACCGCCGCGGCGGCACTGTCGCTCACCATTGTCCGCAGCCTCTTGCGGGATTGGATCGCCCCGAAACTCACTCACCCATCGGTGCAGCTAATTAACGACCACCTGGAGCAAAAAGGATGGCTCGCAGTGATCAGCCTGCGAATGATCGCAGGTGTGCCGTTTTCCATCATGAATTACGTGTCTGCGCTCACCCGAGTGCGGCTGGTGCCTTTTACTTTTGCGACGATGATTGGATCCGCCCCAGGAACCATCTTGATTGTCCTCTTCGGCGACACTCTGACCGGCGAAGCCAATCCCATCGCGGTGATCGCCACCGTGGCGCTAGCGCTGATTGGGATCGGCGGCGTGATCATTGATACCCAGAGGGCGCGCCGTCAAGCCCACAAGGTAGACTCGGCACTGTGATTGCAGTACATGCGCGCTACCGGGGTCGCGAGACACGCCGTGCTGAACTTGTGCGACGCTCCGCCGAAGCCTTGGCTACGTTGCCAGGCGTGGGCACCTTTGAGATGGTCGGAGTCGAGGACATTCGCGCCCACGTTATGGGGCCTGTCGAGACGTGTGACCTCATCATGGCGCTACTCTCCGATGGGAATTGGGCCATCGGGCTTGGAGTCACTCAGCATGGACCTGCGGTTTTCACTGCCACCGATGCTGTGGGTACTCGGCCTGCACAGGTCGGGGTAATCGTTGACACCCCTGAGCCTGCGACTTACGCCTCCGACATCGCTGCAACTTTCCTGCTCATTGCTCACGTATTCGCAAAGCGCACGGTAGAAGGCCGTGAGGCTACCTCACTTGTCCGCCGCGGCCTGAATCAAAACGAAGCCGCCGAAGAGCTGGGCATCTCCAAACAGGCGATGAGCCAGCGTCTTCAGGCGGCTGGATGGCAGGCAGAGAAAGCCGGATGGCACCTTGCAGTGAACTTAATTACTCAAGCGACTGCTGCAGCGGAGTAGGCTGCGGCGCCACCGGTGGCTGCACCGGAAGGGCCGAATTCTTTTCCAATTCAGTGGCTAGTGGTGAATCTGCAGGCTTGTTTGCCACGGCGCGAGCCTCGGCCACCGCTCGGGCGATCTCAGGATCCGAGCTCGTATCAAACCAAGCATCGGTATCGTCTTGCCCCGCCATTTCCTTGGTCTCTGGGTCCACCTTGGAAGGCTCATAACGGAAGACGCCGTCATCGTCCTTCTTCGCGAACGCCTTGGCAAACTGCTCCAGCGAATCGCCGAACTGTGAAGGGATCATCCACATCGTCGAGCCCTGACCCTGCGCCATTTGCGGCAGTTTGTCCAGGTACTGGTATGTCAGCACCTCTGGAGTAACCTCGGAGGACTTGATCGCAGCGTTAACCTTCTGGATCGCGCGAGCTTCACCCTGGGCGTTGAGGTACTTCGCTGCCCGCTCGCCTTCGGCGCGCAGGATTGTCGCCTGGCGTTCTGCTTCGGCAGCCAGAATAGCCGCGTGCTTTTCACCCTCAGCGGACAGGATTCGTGCCTGCTTTTCACCCTCAGCGGTCTTAATATCGGACTCGCGCTGGCCTTCAGCAGTCAGAATCATCGCACGCTTTTCGCGGTCGGCCTTCATTTGCATCTCCATCGACTGCTGAATCGACGGTGGCGGGTCAATGGCCTTCAGCTCTACTCGGCTGATACGCAGGCCCCACTTTGCGGTTGCCGCATCTAGCTCACCGCGAAGGCGGCGGTTAATGGTTTCACGCGACGTCAGCGTCTCTTCCAGAGTCATTCCGCCAACAACGTCACGCAACGTAGCCACAGAAATCTGCTCCACACCGACCAAGTAGTTGTCCACGCCATAGATAGCGCGAGCGGGGTCGTTGATCTGGAATGTCACGACAATATCGATAGCCACGGTCAGGTTGTCTTGCGTAATCACGGCCTGTGGCGGGAAGGATACAACTCGCTCACGCGTATCGATGCGTGCGCGAACACGATCGATAAACGGAACCAAGAGCGTTAGTCCTCCAGAAACGGTGCGGGTATAGGACCCGAGGCGTTCGATCACGGCTGCCTCGCCCTGCGGAATCAGCGCAATCGATTTGAATACAACCGCAGCGATAAAAATAAGAACAAGAACGACAACAATGGTTGCTGTCATGTTTAGAGCTCCTTCCAAACAATCGCGGTAGGGCCGTCGATTTCGGCCACAGTTACATGATCACCGGCGGAAATGGTTTCCATGGGGTTAAGTGCACGAGCCGACCAAAATGTTCCATCGAGTCGAACTTGTCCGCTGTGTGGAGTGATTTCCTCAATCACTTCTGCACGCTTGCCGACGAGCGCCTTTGGAGAGGTATCCAGCGCCTTTGGTTGCGTCACTCTGCGCTTGAGCACTGGACGTAAAAAGCCAATCAGGGCTGCTGATGAAAGGCCAAAGACAATGAGTTCAACCCAAATTGGGACGCCGAAAAGTGCGACACCGGTCGTCGCTAAGGCACCGCCTGCGAGCATGAGAAGCGTGAATTCGCCCACTGCAAGCTCAAGGCCCGCCAACACAAGCGCTGCGATAAACCAAATAATTACTCCCACGCCACAAACACTACATATCTTCCTTGGTTAGCACAGGAATTGTTACGAAATCAACCAACCGCTCCACGGCACCAATCAAGGTGGAATCAAGATCGCGGAAGGAATTGACAGCGTTGTACACGCGGTGCCAGCCCTCTTTGGGATCACTCCACCCCACGCGATTGCAGATCCCGGTCTTCCAGTCTTCGCCGAAGGGAACGTCGGGCCATGCACGCAAGCCGAGACGTTCCGGCTTTACCGCCGCCCAAATATCAATATAAGGATGGCCCGTTACCAGTACGTGTGGGCCGACGTTTTCTACCAGTCGCGTCTCTTTCGATCCTTTGACCAGATGATCAGCCAGCACGCCAATGCGCCGCCCCGGCCCTGGCCGGAACTCGGCGAGCCGTTCGGGAAGGTTATCCAGGCCTTCAAGGTATTCCACGACTACGCCCTCGACGCGCAAGTCATGTCCCCACACCTTCTCGACGATTGCTGCGTCATGGATACCCTCAACCCAGATGCGCGATGGTGCCGCGACTTTCGCCTTGACGTTCTCCACTCGCCGAGAGCCGGAGTTAGAGCGTCGTGGAGCTTGCTTCTCGACGAAGCGCGTCAGGGTGACTCGTTGCCCTTCATAGAGAAATCCTCCAGTGATCATCGGGAAAAGACGCTGCGTGCCTTTGCGATCCTCAAGGCGCAGGAAATGGCCGTCATATGTTTTCTCAAAGTTAATTACGGCACCGACAAAGTCTTCGCCGAATACTTCCACCACAATTCCTGGTTTGGCAGGTACTTCTGGAAATGTCCTTGCAGCCTGGCGTTTGTGGCCCGAGAAAATGTCACCGCTATAACGATCATCTGAACTCATAAGTCCAGGATTCTATCCGTTAGACTCTTGTAGGTGGATATGCGCGCCGAGGTCTACTCGCCTCTTCAAAACACCGCCGTGTGGATTGCCGCGTGGCTGTATGGCTACGAGCCCACCGACTCGCTACTCGACGCACTGAAGTCCTTGGGAGGCGCACACACCTGGGATGGCGCCCCGATTGCCGACATGCTCAAAGAGATTCGTCGTGTAGCGCTCACCGCTGAAGAGGAACCTGTCGTGCGCCTGATCCTATGGGGACCAGGCCAAGCACCCGGTCTGCCGGCTGGCTCAGAAGCAAGCAAGGCACTCACCCAGGCAGGTGCCCTCGTCGTCAGAGGCAGCGGTGCCTCCCATGTATTGGTGCCACAGTACGACGACGAGGTGGTGTGGCGTTGGTTTGAAGAAGCTGAACGACTCCCGGAGCCCTCATGGCTATCTCCGGGAGAGGCGGACCAGCTACTCTCGCAAGCAACCGACGAAGCTGCTCGCTTGGTCAAACTCACGGGCTACCGGACAAGCGAGCTAACAAACCCCAGGCTGACGGTAGGTTCCCTAGCGGATTTCTACGACACCCCGGGACTTCCGAGCAGCGTCACCCCACGGGCCGCCAAACTTTTCGCGCGAGCGGACCGTGTAGCCGCGATCATCGAAACCGTCACCGAGCACCTAGGCGATCACAGCTTGGATCCGCAGCTCTTCGCACTATGGAGGCACATCCGCACAGCCAGGATGGCCGGCGTTGCGGATGCAGTGCATGACTACTGGCGCGAGATCTGACAGCACGCAGGCGCACAGGGTGCACCATTGACGGTGCAACCGGACACGGTGATCGTCGACAAGCTCGGTGGCACGGTTTCATCAGCGATGTTTTCCGCAATCTCGACGATCATGGAAGCAAATTCTGGAGTGAGTCCCACGGTAGGCGTACGTGTCAGGGTCACGCCTCGCTCGTCGCACGCTTGCTGCAGCTCGGTATCCAGATCCCAGATGACTTCCATGTGGTCGGTAATGAAACCTACTGGTACACAGATAATCGCGTTGAAACCTTCGCGGGCAAGCTCTTCAGTGCGGTCTACTACATCGGGTTCGAGCCAGGGTGTTGCCGGGTTTCCAGAGCGCGACTGCCAGACGACTTCGTAGTCGGGAATTTCGGCTGCCTCCGCGATCAGGCGCGCGGCTTCCGCCACTTGGCGCGAGTAAAGGTGGGAATCATCAGGACCCCCGGCTACTTTATCGGCAGCGGTTGGTACGGAGTGTGCGGTGAACAGCACTTTTGTGTCCTGTTGGTTCGCGTTGACCCACGCGTGGCGCAGCGGCGCTGCGTTGAGCTGGATAAACGTCGGGTGCGAGTAAAACTGCCATAGCTTGGTGAATTCAAGTTCGGGAACGATCTCGCGCATCGCCTGGATGTCTTCGTCGTACTGACGACACGCCGAGTAACCACCCCATGCACTCGTGGCGAAAACTAGCACAGTCTTGTGCCCGTCGGCTGCGATTTGGCGTGCGGTATCAGCGGCCAGTGGATGCCAGTTTCGATTACCAAAGTAGACCGGCAGGTCGTAGCCCTTGCGAGCCAGCTCAGCTTCAATGTTCGCGATGATTTCGCGGTTTTGACCATTGATCGGGCTGATTCCGTCAAAGTGGAAGTAGTGCTCGCCCACTACCTCAAGACGTTCGCGAGGAATGCCGCGGCCACGGGTGACATTCTCCAGAAAAGGCACAACCTCGTCCACGCCTTCGGGGCCACCAAAGGAAAGAACGAGGAGTGCGTCAAAATCATTCAAAGACATGAAACTGAGCCTATCAAACTTTCGTTGGTGATTAGATTTCCAACTAAGCTGTTGCCAGTGCCACTAGAGTAGGCGAACCGCGTACTGAGACATGCTCGACCAGCGCACTGGGGACTTCTTGACTACATCACCAGACTGAGGCGCCTCGATCATCATTCCGTCACCGAGATAGATAGCCACGTGGTGATTGCCGGTCGGGCCCCAGAAAAGAAGATCGCCACGCTCTGCCTGGCTCGGATCGATCTGCGTGCCGCGCTGATACTGATATCCGGTGTAGTGAGGTAGCGAAATG
The DNA here is from genome assembly GCF_030252165.1 of Corynebacterium breve. NCBI lineage: Bacteria > Bacillati > Actinomycetota > Actinomycetes > Mycobacteriales > Corynebacteriaceae > Corynebacterium > Corynebacterium breve. Next base: position 1,151,185 of record NZ_CP126969.1, read on the forward strand.
CCGGCGCCCGCGAACGCGTACAGAGTAAGACCAGAGCAGTCGAATCCGACCTTGTTGTAGTCTCCATGACGATCAGCGACACCACCGTCACGGATACCTTGGGTTGGGCCGTTGGCATTGCCGCCCCCCCAGGCATATGGCACGCCGATTTGCGACTCCGCACGGGCAATGACTGTTTCGATCGTTGCCTCCCGCGAAGAGTCAGACAACAAGCCAGTTGCCTCCGTTGACACCTGATCAACGGTGGAGACCGAAGGAAGAATTGCCGACAGCACGCCGTCGTCAGTAGACGGTGCGATGTTGACAGCGGGAATTGGCTGCGCGTGGCCGTCCTCGGTGGCAGCCGATTCGTCGTCAAGAGCAATGTCCGTAGCAGATGGCTCGACCGCGCTGGTGGTAGATTCCTGTTCTCCTTCTTCCACTGCCGAAGAACTCTGCGCCAACTCCGCGGTATCTACTCCGCTAGCCAGCACTACCAAAGTGGCAGCGACCATCCCGGCGACCGACGCCAAGTCATTCGGGTCAGTCTCGTCAAATGCACCTTGTGTGGCCTCTAGGGTCTCCACGGCCTGTTCGATCTGGCTCGTCGTAGGCATCGGGATGTCGATGCCCTGTGCCTTGTCGACGACCTCTTGAGCAATCACGCTGACCGCTGTGGAAGACAGTTCACTCTCGCTGGAAGCAGTACCTTCCCCGGATACTGCTTCATCGGTAGTGGACTCTTCGGTGGTGGACTCTTCGGTGGCAACCGGTGCTGTCGATGCCTGTTCTGCCACGGACTCAACCGTCGCCACATTGTTCGTGTCGGCGGTCTCCTCTGCGAGAGCCTCTGGCGCGGCTACTGGAGGTTGCAGCCAATCGTCTTGCGTACCCTGACTACCAGGACGAATCTCCTCGAGTTGCGCCTGAGCGTCTTCAAGTGACTGCTGGGCTGTATCGCGTTGTTCAGTCTTGTCCGAAAGCAGTTCGAGAGTGTCGTCGAGAAGCGTCTGCGCATCCGTTTGAGCGGTCTCGGCCTCGTCGGCGCGGTCGTCGGCAAGCTGGCTGGCGGCTCGGAGTGTGGACTCCGTGTTGGCATTTGCAGTGCGTTTTTGTTCCAGCGCTTCGAGGGTGCCTTGCTTCTCCGCCTGCTGTTGCGAGATGAACGTTCCCCGATCGAGGGCATCTTTCTGGGCATCCCCATCGCTTGCGTGAGTAATCGGAGAACTTCCGGATCCGCGGAACGCCGAACGAGCGAGCTCGTTGACTCCCTCTTGCGCCGTCTCTACTTCGGTTTGCGAAGTGCCCAGTGCCTCCTTGGCTGATTCGACACCAAGACGGGCTTGTTCAGCAGCCGCTTGAGCGTCGCCAAGATCAACAAGCGCCTTGTTTACTGCTTCGCGCAGATCTCCCAACTCAAGATTCAGCTGATCGATTTCGGATTGCGTCGTTGAAATGACAGTTACAAGATCACGCGCCGATGAGCCATCGGTCTGCGCATCAGCCGGTGTGGTCAAACTCAAAACGGACAGAGATGTAGTGCAGGCGAATGCCGCAAGCCAGTTACGGGTATGCGAAAGGCGCCTGTGACGGGACAGGTAACCCACGAAGGTTCTCCTCACATCGCACGTTGAATCCAGCCACCACCCGGAACGAACCTGGGCGGGGACGAAGAACCAGTCAAGTGAAAACACTTGACGCGCGAAAGACATAGATCGACTACGGAAGTAGGCGCATGAGAGCGTCGCTTGGCGACGACCCCTTCGTGAATCTCCCCGATACTTGGCGTGCTTCCCCACATGCCCGAAACGGAAAACTGAAACAGAAGTGATGCGTACAGCTGAACAACGACTCATGAGCCGACACTAGTACCATAAGGCACTTTATCGATCCGTTGCACAACCTTTACCTATTTTCACACTAGTCAAGGCGAGCAACATGACTTGCGATGCTTCACTTCCTGCACTTTTCTATAGGCACAAAAAGAATGTGATCCTCGCCACACCGAGGATCACATTCACGTAATTTGCAGGGACTTTAGAGTTAGGTCAAGTCCTAACGCTTGACGCAAAATGCGGTCGCCACCACAACGATTACGCCAAGAAGCGCGATCGTCCCAAGCACAATCCCCCACGAAGTGTGCTGTTGCATCGCTGACTCTGCAAAGACCTTCAAACCCTGGGCGTAATCAACTTGCGCCAACATTGCATCTTGCGCCCGCTCAATTTCCGACCGAGTGAGCGTTTCACTCACGGCGGCTCCGGTATGTGGCGTCCGTACAATTACCGTGTCGATTTCAGTCATGAGGCTAAGGTCCTGCGCCACATCCCTTACACCCGCCCCCGGCGGAGTTTCTTCGAGCACGACAACCCCGAATTGGGGCAATCCCTCACCCGATGCCTGTTCGAGTGCCTCCAACAGAGTCTCCTCTAGCTGCCAGTTGGCCGGATTGTCCGAACCAAAAGCAACTCCATCCTGCTGCAACTGATCGGCAAGAGGGGTGAGGTCGATGTCATACTGCGCCACGAAAACTCCTTCACAGGCAAGCTACCAATGCGGGTAGCCTTGAATTGTCGGCAATTCTAGTTTCAAGATTGCCTTGACCGGCAATGAACGAACTGAGTCCAGACTAGCCTGAATGGGGGTAGTTGCCGCGCAAGTTCACGGCTTCTTATCCAGATTAATACCAACAGAACAAGCGTACTGTTAATCTGGGACATTGACTGCAGTTACTGCCCTACAATTGGCGGATGACCGCTGTGCTTTTCTAAGCGCCCTACATTGGGTCAACACACAAAATTACGGATCACCACTTGAGAAACGGAGCTCCCTGTGACTGAAAGTAAGAACTCCTTCAACGCCAAGAAGACCCTCGAGGTCGGCGCAAAGTCCTACGACTACTTCGCACTTGATGCAGTCGAGGGCATGGAGAAGCTGCCATACTCGCTGAAGGTTCTCGGCGAAAACCTTCTGCGTACCGAAGACGGCAAGAACGTCACCGCAGACCACATCAACGCAATTGCTAACTGGGATCCAAAGGCTGAGCCTTCAATCGAGATCCAGTTCACTCCAGCCCGTGTCCTGATGCAGGACTTCACTGGCGTTCCTTGTGTTGTCGACCTTGCAACCATGCGCGAGGCAGTTTCCACCCTTGGTGGTAACCCAGATGACGTGAACCCGCTCGCTCCAGCTGAGATGGTCATCGACCACTCCGTCATCATCGAGGCATTCGGTTCCTCCGACGCGATGAACACGAACGTAGCCATCGAATACGAGCGCAACGAAGAGCGCTACCAGTTCCTGCGCTGGGGAGCAGAGAACTTCTCTAACTTCCGCGTGGTTCCTCCAGGAACCGGCATCGTCCACCAGGTCAACATTGAGTACCTGTCCCGCGTCGTCTTCGACAACGAGGGTCTTGCGTACCCTGATACCTGTATCGGTACCGACTCCCACACCACCATGGAAAACGGTCTCGGCATTCTTGGCTGGGGCGTTGGCGGCATCGAGGCTGAGGCAGCAATGCTCGGCCAGCCTGTCTCCATGCTGATCCCTCGCGTGGTGGGCTTCAAGCTCACCGGCGAAATCCCAGTCGGCGTTACCGCTACCGACGTCGTGCTGACCATCACCGACATGCTGCGCCAGCACGGTGTGGTTCAGAAGTTCGTAGAGTTCTACGGCAACGGCGTGAAGTCCATTCCACTGGCTAACCGCGCAACCATCGGCAACATGTCGCCTGAGTTCGGCTCCACCTGTGCGATGTTCCCTATCGACGAAGAGACCATCAACTACCTTCGTTTGACCGGCCGCGCAGAGGACGACATTGCTCGCGTCGAGGCATACGCTAAGGCCCAGGGTATGTGGCTCGAGCAGGATGCTCCAGAAGCCGAGTACTCCGAGTACCTTGAGCTGGACCTGTCCACCGTTGTTCCTTCCATCGCAGGTCCAAAGCGTCCACAGGACCGTATCCTGCTCTCCGAGTCGAAGAACACCTTCCGCGCGCAGTTGCCTGATTACAACACCGCCGGCAACGAGACCTCTGAGCCAGTTCGCGCAGAGAAGACCGAAACCGTCGAGTACAACGTCTCCTGGCCTGCAAACGGTGAGTCCGCAGCAGCTGGTGCCGAGGGCCGCGCGTCCAAGCCAGTCGTCATCGAGTCCCCACAGGGCGGCGAGTACACCCTCGATCACGGTGCAGTTGCAATTGCTGCGATCACCTCTTGCACCAACACCTCGAACCCATCTGTCATGGTCGGCGCTGCGCTTCTTGCACGCAAGGCTGCAGAGCGTGGTTTGAAGTCCAAGCCATGGGTCAAGACCATCATGGCTCCAGGCTCCCAGGTTGTCGACGGTTACTACAACCGTGCAGACCTCTGGAAGGACCTTGAGGCTGTCGGCTTCTACCTCACCGGATTCGGCTGTGCTTCCTGTATCGGTAACTCCGGCCCACTGCCAACCGAGGTATCCGAGGCAATCAACGAATACGACCTGACTGCAACCGCTGTTCTGTCCGGTAACCGTAACTTCGAGGGCCGCATCTCCCCTGACGTCAAGATGAACTACCTGGCGTCCCCACTGCTCGTAATTGCTTACGCAATCGCAGGCACCATGGACTTCGACTTCGAAACCCAGCCACTGGGCCAGGATCAGGACGGCAACGATGTCTTCCTGAAGGATGTTTGGCCATCCTCCGAGGAGATCGAGTCCACCATTGCAGGCGCGATCTCTCGTGAAATGTACGAGGCGGACTACGCAGACGTCTTCAAGGGCGACGAAGCATGGCAGAACCTGGATGTGCCACAGGGCAAGACCTTCGCTTGGAAGGACGACTCCACCTACATCCGTAAGGCTCCTTACTTCGACGGCATGCCAACCGAGCCAAACCCAGTTGAGGACATCAAGGGCGCACGGGTTCTGGCAAAGCTGGGCGATTCGGTCACCACTGACCACATCTCCCCTGCTTCCTCGATCAAGCCTGGCACCCCAGCAGCTAACTACCTTGACGAGAACGGCGTAGAGCGCCAGGACTACAACTCCTTCGGCTCCCGTCGTGGTAACCACGAGGTCATGGTTCGCGGTACCTTCGCGAACATCCGCCTGCGCAACCAGCTCGTTGACATTGCTGGTGGCTACACCCTGGACTTCACCCAGGAAGGCGCTCCACAGGCATTCATCTACGATGCTGCGCAGAACTACGCTGAGCAGAACATCCCACTGGTAGTTCTTGCTGGTAAGGAATACGGCACCGGTTCTTCCCGTGACTGGGCTGCAAAGGGCACCAACCTTCTTGGTGTCAAGGCAGTTATCACCGAGTCCTTCGAGCGTATCCACCGCTCCAACCTGATCGGCATGGGCGTTATCCCACTGCAGTTCCCAGAGGGCCAGTCCCACGAGTCCCTCGGACTGGACGGCACCGAGACCTTCGACATTTCCGGAATCACCGCTCTCAACGAGGGCGACGCAATCCCTGAGACCGTCAAGGTTACTGCAACTAAGGCAGACGGTTCGACCGTTGAGTTCGATGCCAAGGTTCGCATCGATACACCAGGTGAGGCAGATTACTACCGCCACGGTGGTATTCTGCAGTACGTCCTGCGTCAGATGGTCAAGTAGTTAGGTTCTACTCCATCTCTTAAGGGTCGGCTCGGTTCGTCCGAGCCGACCCTTCCTTATTGTTCACTGACCAAGGAGCCCACTTTTCATGCCGATTATTAGCGATGAAGAACTCCAGCGCCGCCGCCAAGAAATCCTCGACGGTGCCCGTCGCTGCTTTGCTGAACACGGATATGAAGGGGCCACGGTCAGACTCCTCGAAGAAGCCACGGGAAAATCCCGTGGGGCAATCTTCCACCATTACGGTGACAAAGAGTCGCTCTTCCTCGAGATCGCCCGCGACGATGCCCAGCGCCAAGCGGATGTCGTCGCCGAGGGCGGCTTGGTTGAAGTTATGCGCGACATGGTGAGCCACCCCGAGCGCTATGACTGGCTGGCCACCCGATTGGAAATCACCCGCAAGCTGCGCTCGGACCAAGATTTCCGCAGTCGCTGGCAGGAGCATCAAAAGGTGCTTGATGAGGCAGTTCGGAAGCGCCTGCTGCAAAATAAGGATGCGCACCGGATGCGCACTGACGTGCCGATCGAAGTCCTCCACACGTATCTGGAGACAGTGATGGATGGTTTCATTACTCGCCTCGCGTCGGGTGGTTCGACCGAGAATCTAGAAATGGTCCTCGACTTTGTTGAAAACTCAGTCCGCGAACCGTTGAAGGGATCCTAGCCCAACCCATATAGACTATTGGGTTATGTCCAAAATTTTGTTGTTGTCCCTTCGCGATGGCCCATTAGGCAATAGCGTCGCCGCCGCAGAGGCTCGCGATATTATCACTTCCACTGGGCTTGACAACGACACCCTCGTCCACCGCATCCTTTCGACTGCAGATCATGTGATTGGGGAGCTCGACGGCATTAGCGGAGTTATCGTCGGTGGCAGCTCGCTCAACATCACCAATGAACGGTGGTCCCCGTGGCAACACCAGGTGCATGCTGAACTTGCGCGTCTTATCGACGGCCCACTGCCGGTCTTCCTCGTCTGCTACGGAAATAGCTGGCTCACCCACCACACCGGAGGCGTAGTCAGTCGTGAGCACTCCGAGGACTCTGGCCCGACAACGGTAACCCTCACAGCTGCTGGCCGCGACGATACGTTGCTCCAAGGCTTTCCCGACGAGTTTTCCTCGCTTACCGGGCACACCGAAAACGCCGAACAGGTGACAGAGAAGCTTACGGTTCTGGCCACAGGACCCGACTGCCCAGTTCAACTCGTGCGCTATAAGGATCACGTTTGGGCAAGTCAATTCCACGCCGAAATGGATGCCCAAGCGATGAAGACCCGCATGGATTTCTTTTACGACTACGGCTACTTTTCCCCCGAGGACTACGACAGCATCGTGAGCGGGCTACCTGCCATAGACACCCAGTGGCCAAACCTCTTGCTCAAACGATTCACCCAATACTGCCTCGGTTAGAGTACTGCGAGAATTTCCTCGTCGCCGTCTACGAAGGCGATGAAGTCTTCCTCCGGTAGAGTCGCGCGCAGCACCATCTCAGCTACCATTTCAGCGACGAGTTCACGCGAGGTCTTCACCCCGTCGGCGCCGGCGGGCGTGTTTTCCACTAGCGCAATTCCGCGCGCGGGGTCGTCGGTAAGCGCTGACGGGGCCAAAATGATGTACTCAATCTCGGTGGCCAGCAGGTGCTGATCCGCCGCCTTCTTGGCTTCCACGTAGGCGTACCAGGTACCGCCGTCATCTGTTGCGGTGGTTTCAAGCGAGCCGATGTACGACACCATGATGAAACGTGGTGGGAATTCAAGGGTTGCAAGGGCATCGATGACTTCAATGGCACCGTCGCGGTCAACTGCGTAGGTCACATCTGCCCCTCCACGGCCGCCATTGCCCGCAGCCCACACGACTGCGTCGTAGTCAGCGAGGATCTCAGTCCACTCGTCCAAAGAAATCTCGGTGAGGTCGCGAACCAGCGCCGAAGCGCCAAGGACTTCCACTTCAGCCACGCTCTCGACCGTACGCACCAACGATGTCACCGACGCATTGGCCTCGACCAACATCTCCGTGGCAAGCCTGGCAACCTTTCCACGTCCACCAATGATAAGTACTTTCTTTGAATGGTTGTCCATATTCCAAGGCTAACCGACTGGCGAACCGTTGGCAGCCAATACAAAGTCATTTCATTCCGCACCGGCCGTTCAAACTTGGATCCCAGTGTTAGTTTCCGCCACGGCTATCGTTAAGATGTTGGCCATGTATGCCATCATCACCGTAACCGGCGCTGACCACACCGGAATTATCGCCGCGGTCACCACTGCCCTCGCCCACAACGACGTCAACATCCTCGACGTCTCCCAGACCCTGATGGACAAGTGGTTCACCATGATCCTCCGCGTCGAGTTTGACGAGGCAGCCCAGGATATTGCCACCTTGCAGAAGAAGATGGACGAGGTCGGAACCCGCGAAGCGCTGGTCATCCGCATTCAGTCTGAAGCGCTTTTCACCGCAGTCAACGAGATCTAGGAGTAGCTGTCTCAATGGACCTGCAGTTTGCCAGCCACAACATCCTCGACACGATCGAGATGATCGAGAAGTACCGCCTCGACATCCGCACTGTGACCATGGGAATTTCTCTGTTGGAGTGCTCCCGCGACACGATGGAGGCCACTGCTGAGGCGGTCTACGATCGCGTCACCACCCAGGCAGCCCGCCTTGTTGAAGTCTGCGAAGGCATCGAAGCCGAGCTTGGCATCCCCATCGTCAACAAGCGTGTTTCCGTCACCCCGATCTCGCTAGTCACAGCAGGTTGTGATGGCAACCCGACAATCGTCGCCAAGGCACTCGACCGTGCTGCGGAAGAGATTGGTGTCAACTTCATCGGAGGCTACTCCGCGCTCGTAGAGAAGGGGGCGACAACGTCTGAGAAGAAGCTCATTGACTCGATCCCAGAAGCATTATCGACGACCAATCTCGTCTGCGGTTCCGTAAACATTGCCTCCTCCCGTGCTGGCATCAACATGAATGCTGTCGCCCGTATGGGTGAAGTGGTCAAGGAAGCAGCGGAGCTGACCAAGAATCAAAACTCCATCGCATGTGCAAAGTTGGTGGTCTTTGCCAACGCGGTAGGTGACAACCCATTCATGGCAGGCGCTTTCCACGGTGTTGGCGAACCTGACTGCGTAGTCTCGGTCGGCGTTTCCGGTCCCGGCGTGGTCGATCGTGCGCTCGACGGTTTGGAAGGCGCAAGCCTCAATCAGGTGGCCGAGGAGATTAAGAAGGCGGCCTTCAAGATCACTCGCACCGGTGAGCTGGTCGGCACCATGGCTGCGGAACGTCTCGGTGTTCCATTTGGCATCGTCGATCTCTCCCTCGCTCCAACCGCCGAGGTTGGAGACTCCGTGGCACACATTTTGGAGCACATGGGCTTGGGCCAAGTAGGCACACACGGCACTACGGCTGCCCTCGCGCTGCTCAATGACGCGGTAAAGAAGGGCGGCATGATGGCTTGTTCCCGCGTCGGTGGCCTTTCTGGTTCGTTCATTCCAGTATCTGAGGACAAGGGGATGATCGACGCCGTACGCGCCGGTTCCATTTCCATGGATAAACTCGAAGCGATGACCTCCATCTGTTCGGTCGGATTCGACATGATCGCCATCCCGGGTGATACCTCGGCAACTACCATTGCCGGCATGATCGCTGACGAGGCGGCGATCGGTGTGATGAACCATAAGACCACAGCCGCTCGCTTGATCCCAGTTCCTGGCACCGTGCCAGGCGACGAGGTCAACTTCGGTGGCCTACTTGGTTATGCACCTGTGATCCCAGTCAACACAGTAGAGAACACGATGTTCATTCAGCGTGGCGGATTTATTCCGTCGCCAGTGCACGGTTTCCGCAACTAGTCGCGGAAAGTTCTTAGCGCAGGATCCTCCTGCTTCACTAACGTGGGTAGTACACCCCGCGTTTGTGAACAGGAGACTACATGAGCCAGCGCTCAATCGAACAACAGACACCTCCCCACGCCCTAGAGACTAATCAGGTCATAGCGGCGTGGGATTCGTCGTTAAGCGGGCTTTCTGTACACGATGCGAGCAGCCGCCTAGAGACATACGGCCCAAATGCGCTGCCGAAAGCCAAGAAGGAAACCTGGTGGCAGCGCCTGTTACGGCAGTTCAATGACCCCATGATCTTCGTGCTGATCGCCGCTGGAGTCATAACTGCTCTGCTGGGGCAAGTGATCGACACGGTAGTTATTGCTGCGGTCGTGTTGATCAATGCACTGGTTGGTTTTGTCCAAGAGGGCAAAGCCGCTGATGCTTTGGAAGCGATCCGCGGGATGCTCTCCCCCGAAACCGAGGTGCGTCGGGATGGAATGTGGCGCAGGGTCCCCGCGGAAGATGTGGTGCCCGGCGATCTAGTGAAGCTTCGAGCTGGTGATCGCATTCCCGCTGACGCCCGGCTCTGCGAAGCAACAGGCCTCAGAGTTGAGGAGGCCGCGCTGACAGGCGAGTCCGTGCCAGCAGACAAATCACTCGACGCAGTGCCGGGCGACGCTGCGTTGGGCGATCGATCATGCATGGTGTATTCGGGAACTACCGTGGCGGCGGGCTCTGGCAACGCGGTAGTCACCGGCACTGGCCAAGACACCGAGATTGGCCACATTACGACGATGCTGGAAGATGTCGAGCAGGTGCAAACTCCCTGACCAAGGCGATGGGCAAGCTCTCCTCCCTGCTCGCGGCTGTCGCGGTGGTTCTAGCCATCGTAATGATTGCTGTGGCATGGGCGTTATATGACTACACACTTGTCGAGCTGCTTATGTCCGCCATCGGTTTTGCGGTCGCTGCGATCCCAGAAGGTCTTCCTGCGGCGATGGCGATCACCTTGGCGCTGGGTGTGCAGAAGATGGCGAACCGGCACGCGATTACCCGTCGTATGAACTCTGTGGAAACACTCGGTTCTGTCACTACGATTTGCTCCGACAAAACTGGCACGCTCACCAAGAACGAGATGACGGTTCGTCATGTGGTGACCAATGACCACACCTTCACTGTCACTGGGACCGGGTATGCCCCAGAGGGCCAAGTGCTTCTCGACGACACACCGGTCACTGTCACTGATTTCCCTGGTCTACTACGCATCGCACGTGTCGCAGCGCTTACCAACGACTCCTCGGTTGTACAAAGCGAGGATGGCTCGTGGATGCTTAACGGCGAACCCACCGACGGCGGAATTCGGACCTTCGCTTTGAAGGCTGGTTTCGAAGAGCCCGACGATGACATTCGTGTAGCGGCCGTCCCTTTCGATTCCGCGTATAAGTACATGGCCACGCTTGATCGCATCGACGGTCAAACCCGCGTTCACCTCAAAGGCGCACCCGACAGACTACTGGATCGATGCGACCTGCAGCTCAACCCTCACGGGGATCCTGAACCTCTTGACCGAGAATTGTGGGAACAGCGCATCGACAACCTCGGTGCTTCCGGCGAACGCGTCCTTGCAGCTGCTTACCGCATGGCGAACGAAGGCGACGAGCACATCAGCCCTGCAACTGTCGACGATGGCGGATTCATCTTCCTGGGCCTTTACGGCATCATCGATCCGCCTCGGGAAGAAGCGATTGAAGCAGTCAAGACCGTCCAGCAAGCCGGCATTCGCGTTCGCATGATTACAGGCGATCATGCTTCCACAGCCTCTGCCATAGCTAGGGAGATTGGCATCGAAGGCACGCGCACGGTGACCGGCGCTGAACTAGAAGCCGCAAGTGACGAAGAGCTTCGTGACATCGTCCGCGATGCCACCGTCTTCGCGCGTACCTCCCCGGAGCACAAGCTGCGACTGGTGCAAGCACTCCAATCCAACGGAGAAGTGGTCTCAATGACGGGCGACGGCGTGAACGATGCGCCTTCGCTGAAACAAGCTGATGTCGGCGTGGCCATGGGCAACAAAGGCACCGAGGCGACCAAAGACGCAGCAGATATTGTGCTTGCCGACGACAACTTCGCCACCATTGCGGCTGCTGTAAAAATGGGGCGCACGATCTACGACAACTTGAAGAAGGCGATTGTCTTCATGCTGCCGACTAACGGCGCACAGGGATTGGTCATCTTCGTTGCGATGCTGCTAGGTATGGTCTTGCCGGTCACTCCCCTGCAGATTCTTTGGGTCAACTTAATTACTGCCGTGACCTTGGCTTTAGCATTATCCTTCGAGCCGTCGGAGCCCGGCATTATGCAGCGAAAGCCACGTGACCCGCACGCGTCTTTCCTTGATTCCGAAGCGATCACGAAGATTGCCTACGTTTCATTGTTGATTGGTGGGGCAACGATCGGAGTTTTCTCGCTGGAGATGTGGATGCATGGAGATGTGCAAGTTTCGCGCACCGTCGCAGTCAATACCCTGGTGGTGGCGCAAATCTTCTATCTCTTCGCCGCACGCTTTAGCCGCGTCAGTTCGTTGCGAAAAGAGCTCTTTACGACGAACCCAGTCTCGTGGATGTGCGTGGGGATCATGTTGGTGCTGCAAGCGCTTTTCGTCTACACACCGTTTATGCAGTTCGCGTTTGGAACTACTGCGGTAGGTCCCGCTTCCTGGGGTATTCCGCTCGTTGTCGGACTGATCGTGTTCTTCGCGGTGGAAATTGATAAGGCTATTCGGCGCGCCCAGGAGTCACGGCGGTAACGAACTTCTTAACTGTCGGGCTCACCCACCCCACCACCACACCGATCAGCAGCGCAGAAATGACAGTGCCCTCGCGCAGACCGCGAAGTTCACCGAACAAGATAAAAGATGCGATGACGGCGATCGTGACAAGGATGATGTCGTTGCCTTGCTTGACGTGATGGAATTTCCACCCCGTGACTACGCTGACCGCTGATACCACACCCTCACCAGGCAAGAACAGCAGATTGGGAACCACGGTCAGAGAAACACCAAGACCGAGAATGAATGTGCCAAGCAAAACCGACGCAATTTTGAGCATGTAGTTCTGCGGGTCAAAGCCGGAAAACAAGGCCATCCACAAATCTAGGGTGACGGACGCGACGAAAATCGCCGGGATTTGCCACCAGGCGTGGAGGGGAAACTCCCTACGTAGCAAGAGAAGCTGGACACCGATCAGAATCATGTTCCACACTGCTGTCCAACCACCGAAGGAAAGCCCACCGGCCAGCGTTGCAACCCAGACTGGTGCGGACACTGGCGAGGTACCAAGACCAGCCAAAGTGATGAACGCGACCCCGAGCATCACAAATGACACACCGACGATCGAGATCAGGAATCGGACTGCTAGGCCAGCTCCACGATTTCCATGTACTCGTCGCTCCAAAGATCCTCGTCTCCTTCTGGCATGATGATGACACGTTCTGGTTCCAGCGCTTGCACAGCACCGGGATCGTGCGTAACTAGTACTACCGCGCCAGTATAGGTGCGCAGGGCATTTAGGACTTGTTCGCGAGACTGTGGATCAAGGTTGTTGGTGGGCTCGTCGAGAAGCAAAACATTCGCCCTCGAAGACACCAAAGTTGCTAGGGCTAGTCGGGTTTTCTCACCGCCCGAAAGGGTACCCGCGGGCTGATCCAACTTATCGCCGGAAAACATGAACGCACCCAACAGACCGCGCAGATCTTGCTGACCCGCATCTGGACACGCTTCGATGGTGTTTTGCCATACGGACTTGTCGGGGTCAATGGTGTCGTGCTCCTGGGCGAAGTAGCCGATCTTCAAGCCGTGGCCCGAGACGATTCCTCCCTCACCGTCTGTGCGCTCGACACCTGCCAGTAGTTTGAGCAGCGTCGTCTTGCCCGCACCGTTTGTTCCTAGAACCACGACACGAGAACCTTTATCGATTGCTAAGTCAACACCCGCAAACACTTCAAGCGACCCGTACATCTTGGTCAGGCCCTTGGCGTTCATGGGGGTCTTGCCACACGGAGCTGGCTCCGGGAATGAGATGCTTGCGACGCGATCTGCCAAACGAACGTCATCAACCTCGTCCAACATGCGCTCGGCGCGGGCAAGCATCTGCTTCGATGCGGCCGCCTTCGTTGCCTTGGCACCCAGCTTCGCTGCCTGCTTTTTCAAGGCGGAAGCCTTCTTTTCTGCGTTCGCACGTTCGCGACGTCGACGTGCCTCGTCCAAAGCACGTGCGTCCTTGTATTTGGCAAAGCCCATGTTGTAGACGTCGGCCTCTGTGCGCACCGCATCGAGGAACCAGATCTTATTGCACACGGCTTCGAGCAAGTCGACATCGTGTGAAATCATGATCAAGCCACCTTCATGCTTGGACAAGAAAGTACGCAACCACGAAATCGAATCGGCGTCGAGGTGGTTGGTCGGCTCGTCGAGAAGCAGCGTCGTCGTTGACTTGCCCGCGCCACTATTGGCGGCGAAAAGAATCTGTGCCAGCTCCACGCGACGGCGTTGTCCACCCGAGAGGGTTTTCAGCGGCTGGTCGAGAATGCGCTCCGGCAGTCCTAGGTTGTCACAAATCTGGGCTGCCTCTGCGTCAGCCTCATAGCCGCCGAGTGCGTGGTAGCGCTCTTCCAAGCGGGAGTACTTGCTAATAGCGGTATCACGTTTGGAACCTTCCTCGGTCTCCATGATCTCCTGCTGGCGATCCATAGACGCGCGAATCTGGTCCAAGCCACGAGCAGAAAGGACGCGATCGCGGGCAGTCTGGTCGATATTGCCTTCGCGTGAATCCTGCGGCAGGTAGCCGATCTCGCCTGAGCGGATCACAGAGCCGCCGTACGGCTCGGTTTCGCCCGATAGGATGCGCATCGTCGTGGTCTTGCCGGCGCCATTGCGTCCTACTAGACCAATGCGGTCCCCTGGTTGTACGCGGAGATGCTGCCCTGGAGCTTCGAGGAGAGTGCGGGCGCCGACACGTACTTCAAGATCATTGGTGACAATCACAAAGGGCTAGTTTACATCTGGGGAACCAACAGGCGTAATGGCGCTCCACACGGCGAAACTGGCTAAACTCAATGGCACAAGGGTGTCACAACGACTGGAGCCGACAAGTGCAGAACCAGAATCAGCCGATGGGCGACGAATACGTTATCTCCTATACTCTGAACGACTACCAACGCGGTTCACTTGTGGCACGCTTCCACGGCGAACCAAGCAATCTCCAAATGCGGAAGCTCCTTGCTGATTACAGCATTTCTCCCACTGCAATCGAGTCGGTTACCGCCACTCCTGCCCGATCAATCGTCGGATCGCACCGAGTGCCGGTCCCCCGTTCACCACTCCACACCTCGTCCATGAGCCCGCATCAGGCGATAACGTCTGGGCCACCCCCTCGCCCGGAGACTAACAGCAAGAAGCCACCGACATCCTCGACTGGGACGAAGAGTATCGGGACGTTCTTCATGATCATCGTAGGATTAATCGCCTACGTAATAGTCACCATTATCGCTGGTTAGACAGCAAATCCGAGCGCTCGCAGCTGTTCGCGGCCTTCCTCAGTGATCATTTGTGGACCCCACGGCGGCATCCATACCCAGTTGAGAGTCATTTTGTCAGCGACACTATTGCCCACGATTGCCTGCTCGGCTTGATCCTCAATCACGTCGGTTAGCGGGCATGCCGGTGAAGTAAGCGTCATGTTGATCACACACTCCGTCTGACCTTCCTCTTCTTCCATCCAGATGTCGTAGACCAGACCGAGGTCAACCACGTTGATGCCCAGCTCTGGGTCAATTACATCGCGCATGTACTCTTCAGCGTCGGCGGCCTTAGCGATTTGCTCGTCGGTCTGTGCAGGGCGGGTGCCTGGACCGTCGAAGCGAGACTCCGAAGTCTGTTCGTTGTTTGGTTCAGTCATTATTTTTCCCTTTCATTCAGCGCGTCAGCGGTTGCAGCTTGAAATGCCTTCCATCCCAGCAGTGCACACTTCACGCGTGCTGGGAACTTTGCAACACCGGAGAAAGCCACACCGTCACCGATGAGCTCAGGGTCGCCTTCTATCGTGCCACGTGAGGTGATCATCTCGTCGAACGAAGCTAGTTTTTCCATTGCTTTGTCAACTGGCAGGCCGATGACCTCTTCCGCCATCACGCTAGTGGATGCTTGCGAGATCGAGCAGCCAGTTGCCTCGTAAGAGACATCTTCCACCTTCTTGGCGTCTTCTGATAGCTGAACACGCAGCGTAAGCTCATCGCCGCACGATGGGTTGACGTGATGAACCTCCGCCTCATAAGGATCGCGTAGTCCAGAGTGTTGCGGGTTCTTGTAGTGATCAAGAATAACTTCCTGATACATCGCTTCTAGTTCATTCACTTAGTTCACCCCAAAGAATTCACGTGCTTTATCAATACCAGCGACCAACGCATCGATCTCATCGATGGTGTTATACATGTAGAAACTTGCACGTGCTGTCGACTGTGCATCAAGCGCGCGGTGAATCGGCCATGCGCAGTGGTGGCCTACGCGGATGCAGATTCCTTCCGAATCCAGTACCTGGCCTAGGTCGTGTGGGTGTACGCCCTCTAGGTTGAAGGCAACAGCACCGCCACGTTGATCGGCCGTCAGCGGACCTACAATGCTCAATCCGTCGATCCCACCAAGTTTCTCCAGGGCATATGCGGTCAGCGTGTGCTCGTGGGCTTGAATATTTTCCATGCCCACTTGCTGCAAGAACTCTACCGCCGCGCCAAGAGCCACGACCTGGCTAGTCATTTGAGTACCCGCCTCAAAACGCTGCGGAGCGTCAGCAAAGGTGGTCTTCTCCATCGTGACCACCTCGATCATCGAACCACCAGTGAGAAACGGAGGCAGCTCATTCAAGATATTGCCCTTGCCGTAGACGACACCTACGCCAGAAGGACCACACATTTTGTGTCCGGAAAAGGCGGCGAAATCGACGTCGAGCGCGTGAAAGTCCACTGGCATGTGAGGGACTGATTGGCAAGCGTCAACTACTGTCAACGCACCTACAGCCCGAGCTCGGCGGACGATCTCTTCGACATCAGCCACTGCACCAGTCACATTTGACTGATGGGTAAAGGCAACAACCTTGACAGAATCGTCAAGCTGCAGTGAGTCGAGGTCGATGCGACCGTCTGCAGTGGACTGGTACCACTTCAACGTCGCACCGGTGCGACGAGCAAGCTCCTGCCACGGAACCAGGTTTGCGTGGTGTTCAAGCTGCGTGACGACGATCGTATCGCCCTCTTGCACGCGGTACTTGCCCGCCCGATCGTCGCCAAGCGTAAAGGCAACGAGGTTCAAAGCCTCGGTGGCGTTTTTGGTAAACGCGATCTCGTGGCCTGCAGCACCAACAAATGAGGCGATCCTGTCGCGAGCGGTTTCGTAGGCATCGGTCGCTTCTTCGGCCAGCTGGTAGGCACCGCGATGGACCGGTGCGAACGTGTTGAGGACAAACTCTTGCTCGGCATCCCACACACGCTGCGGGCGCTGCGAGGTAGCCCCTGAATCCAGGTAGATCAGTGACTTATCGTCGCGCACGGTGCGGCCAAGGATTGGAAACTCAGCTCTGATGGCGTCGACGTTGAGAGTGCCGTCAGCGTTTGTGAAGATGTTTTCTTGGGTCATAACTATCCGATGAACTGGTCGTAGCCGTCAGCCTCAAGCTTGTCAGCAAGCTCTGCTCCGCCGGTGGTGACAATCTTTCCGTCTGCGAAGACGTGCACAAAATCAGGCTTCACATAGTTGAGGATGCGCTTGTAGTGGGTGACCATAAGGATTCCGCCGTTGGTCTCGTCCTGGTAGCGGTTGATACCTTCCGAGACAATGCGCAAAGCGTCCACGTCGAGACCGGAGTCGGTCTCATCCATTACTGCGAACTTTGGCTTCAACAGGCCGAGCTGCAAAACCTCGTGGCGCTTCTTTTCTCCACCAGAGAAGCCCTCGTTGATGGAACGCTCGCTGAAAGACTTGTCGATCTGGAGTGCGTCGCGGTTCTCGTTAAGCTCCTTGACCCATTCACGGAGCTTGGGAGCTTCGCCGCGAACCGCGGTAACTGCAGAACGCATGAAATTGGAGGACGATACTCCTGGAACTTCTGTTGGGTACTGCATTGCGAGGAACAGACCTGCACGTGCGCGCTCGTCCACTTCCATCTCCAGAATGTTCTCCCCGTCGAGGAGAACTTCGCCCTCGGTGACCTCGTAGCGAGGGTGTCCCGACAGGGTGTACGCCAACGTCGACTTGCCGGAGCCGTTCGGGCCCATGATCGCGTGGGTTTCACCGGAGTTGATGGTGAGGTTAACGCCCTTCAGAATCGGGGTTGGCTCCTGGCCTTCTTCACTAGGAAGCACCTGAGCGTGGAGGTTCTTGATTTCAAGAGTAGACATTTATGCTCGTTTCTTTCTTTTCGTATGTTGAGTCAGGTGCGTGCTTAGAGATTGACGCGGCCAAGTTCTTCTTCGACGCGCTCTGCCAGTGTGTCGCGGACAGATTCGACAGGGACCTGGCGGATGACTTCGTTGAAGAATCCACGGATGATCAGGCGGCGCGCCTGACCTTCGGGAATACCGCGGCTCATCAAGTAGTACACCTGCTCGTCGTCGAAGCGACCAACGGTGGCGGCGTGACCTGCACCTGCGATCTCACCAGTCTCAATTTCCAAGTTAGGGATCGAGTCGGCGCGAGCACCTTCGGTGAGAACGAGGTTGCGGTTGACCTCGTAAGTGTCGGTGTTCTGAGCGTTGGCACGAATCAGTACGTCACCGACCCAGCATGTACGTGCCTCAGGCTTCTTGGACTGCTTGTCAGCTTGGAGAGCGCCCTTGTACATGACGTTTGAGCGGCAGTGTGGAACTGCGTGGTCTACGAGAAGACGGTTCTCAATGTACTGGCCATCATCGGCGAAGTAGATGCCGAGAAGCTCTGCGTCACCACCGGGCGCGGTGAATTTCACTCGCGGCACGATGCGGACGATTTCGCCGCCGAAGGTAGCAACCGTGTGGCGGATCGTTGCATCGCGCCCCAGAACGATATTCTGTTGCCCCAGGTGGACAGCGGTTTCATCCCAGTCAGCGTCAACGACGACATCAAGGCGGGAGTTATCCCCGAGGACAAAGTTAACGTTGTCCGCGTGGGTTCCTGTGCCTTGGTACTGCACGACGACGGTGGCCTTCGCACCAGTTTCAGACTGCACCAGAACGCCACCAAACGAGGTGACGTTCTCGCCAGCTCCGGTAATGGTGATACGCACTGGCTCGTCGATCTGCTCATTTGCAGGAATGGTGACGATCGTTGCTTCCTGTAGCGAGGTCCATGCCTGAGCAGCTACGCGATCTACCGCACCACCAGCAACCTTTAGTCGCTCGTCATCGGCTGCAACGACCTCGACCTGGACTGCGTCCGATGCGTTGACTTCAACGGTCGGCTTCGCCTGCTCGGTGAAGGTGCCGTTGTGTAGGCCACGGAGTCGTCTCAAAGCGATAAAACGCCATACTTCGTCGCGTCCACCTGGTACCTCGAAGTCTTCGACGTTAAAGGAAGCGAACAAGTCGCCCTTCGTCTGGTGAGAAGTACCAGATTGCACTGTTTCGTTGGTCATGGTGTTTTAACCCACCGATCCTTCCATTTGCAGCTCGATGAGACGGTTCAGCTCCAGCGCGTATTCCATTGGGAGCTCCTTGGCGATTGGCTCAACAAAGCCGCGAACGATCATCGCCATCGCTTCTTCTTCCGCGAGGCCACGGCTCATGAGGTAGAAGAGCTGTTCCTCGGACACCTGCGAGACGGTCGCTTCGTGGCCCAAGGTCACGTGGTCGTTGCGGATGTCGTTGTACGGATAGGTGTCGGAGCGCGAAATATTGTCCACCAGCAATGCGTCACATTCGACGTTGGAATACGAGTGGTGTGCATTCGCGTTGACCTGGATCAATCCACGGTATGCGGCGCGTCCACCGCCACGTGCCACGGACTTAGACACGATGTTGGAAGAGGTGTACGGAGCCATGTGGGTCATCTTTGCGCCGGTGTCCTGGAACTGGCCCTCGCCGGCGAAAGCGACGGAAAGAACCTCGCCCTTAGCGTGTGGCCCTGTCATCCACACTGCTGGGTACTTCATGGTGACCTTTGAGCCAATGTTGCCATCGACCCATTCCATGGTTGCGCCTTCTTCGGCTTTTGCACGCTTGGTCACAAGGTTGTAGACGTTGTTCGACCAGTTCTGGATCGTGGTGTAGCGACAGCGGCCGCCCTTTTTCACGATGATCTCAACAACCGCGGAGTGCAAGGAGTCAGACTTGTAGATTGGCGCAGTACAGCCCTCTACGTAGTGGACGTACGCGTCTTCGTCAACGATGATCAGGGTGCGCTCGAACTGGCCCATGTTTTCGGTGTTGATTCGGAAGTACGCCTGTAGTGGGATGTCCACGTGGACTCCCGGTGGAACGTAGATGAAGGAGCCACCAGACCAGACGGCAGAGTTCAGGGCAGAGAATTTGTTGTCACCAGCTGGGATAACGGTGCCGAAGTACTCTTTGAAGATATCTTCGTGCTCGCGCAGAGCGGTGTCGGTATCGACGAAGATGACACCCTTTTCTTCCAGGTCCTCACGGATCTGGTGGTAAACAACCTCGGACTCGTATTGAGCAGCAACACCCGCGACGAGGCGCTGCTTCTCAGCCTCTGGGATGCCCAAGCGGTCATAGGTATTCTTGATGTCCTCTGGCAGGTCTTCCCAGGACTGTACCTGGCCCTCTGTGGAACTGACGTAGTACTTGATCGTGTCAAAATCGATTCCAGAAAGGTCAGCACCCCACTTCGGCATAGGCTGCTTATCAAAAATGCTCAGTGCCTTCAGACGCTGGTTCAGCATCCATTCCGGCTCTTCCTTCTTACCCGAGATGTCGCGGACAACATCTTCGCTCAATCCGCGTCGTGCAGATGCGCCAGCCTCGTCAGAGTCGTGCCAGCCGTAGTTGTACGGACCAATCGACTCGATGATCTGGTCATCGTTCATCGGGGTCTCAAGACCAGGTGCTGAATTTGCCTTAGTCATGAACCGCTCCTTTCCGTCTGTGGTTGCGCCGAAAGATGCTTTTCGACGAGTGGAATGTTCGTCGTACAGATGCCATTTCCATCAGCAATGGACGCCAATGGTTGCACATGCACTCCAACAATTTCCGAAATTGCTTCGTGCTCTGCCTCGCACAGCTCCGGATGCTCCGCGGCTACGGAGGCAACTGGACAGTGGTGCTGACAGATTTGGATACCCATGCCTGCACGAGTGACCGTGGCAGCGTATCCGTGCCGGTCGAGCACTTCCGCTAGTTCACGCGTAGTTTCCTCGACTGAGTCATCGGACTCTCCTGCTGGTTCTACGCCTTCCAAAATGGTTTCGATGCGGCTCTTTGCCAAAGCTCGTACCGCCTCATCACCACCGAACTGACGCAAGGATTCCAGCGCTTGTAAAGCCAGATGGTCGTAGTTGTGGCCAAATTCTTCCCTGCCGTGTTCTGTCAACCTGTAGGTCTTAGCTGGGCGACCACGCGAGGGCGCCTGCCCAGTAATCGCTGGAGGCTCACAGTTTTCAGCAAGGTGTTCTTCCACCAAAATGTCTAGGTGTCGGCGGACACCTGCGGCCGAAAGGCCCAGATGCTCCCCAAGTTCCCCCGCGGTGGAAGGGCCGAGTTTGAGCAGTAGCAACATGACTTCACGACGAGTATCGCCATCAATAGATCGCGATTGTGCGTTCATGTCGTCACCTCCTCGTTCTCGTGCATTCACACGTTGTCAGTAAAATTAGGTCGCTATCTTTAGACAACACTACTGTGCCTTAATTCATTCCATTCGTCCACCCACCGGTTTGCTATCCGGGAACCTGCCCAAGCTTTGTAGACTGAACCGTTGTGACCACCAAACGCCAGCCCGATGGGCAGCCAGAAAAACCGCGCATTGTCGACGAGCTCCCTCGTTTAGGCTCTGCCGGTTCTCGTTCTGCGCAACTCCACGAGCAAGTTGGGGGCACCGGAGTAGATCCGAAGCAGGTCAAGCGGATCTCTGTCCGGGAGATGAACCGCTTCAGCGTTCTCAGGCTCTTGGGCACCGTCGGTGCACTCTTGATCGGCTTAGGCGGCCTTGGCGCCGGTGCACTCCCAGTAGTGCACAATCCATTCGGCCTGCTTCCCGGCGGATCGTTGATGGCACGTATGCTTCAGGCTTCTTCTGCTGTCGTGTTGATCGGTGTTGCCCTGATGGTCGTCGCCTGGGTGTTGATGGCTCCATTTGTGGGCGCGAAGAAGTTGAACTCTGGCGTGACAGATTCCACGATTATGCGCACATTCCTCGCGTGGTCTTTACCTCTTCTGTTCACCGCTCCGCTATTCACCCAAGACATTTACTCCTACTTGGCGCAAGGCTCAATTGTTGCCCAGGGTCTTGATCCGTATTCCGCCGGTCCGGTGAATATTTTGGGCACGGAGCATCACTTGGCACGATCGGTGCCGTTCATTTGGGCGCACTCCCCCAGCCCTTACGGTCCCGTGGCTCTAGGAATTGCCGCCGCCATCTCGGTGATCACGCAAGACTCCATCATTCTCGGCGTGTTGGCGCACCGCTTCGTCTCACTGGTCTGTCTACTTGGCGCGTCTTGGGCCATCGCAGCCCTTGCTCGGCGCTGTGACGTTGCACCCGCCACCGCACTGTGGCTGGGCATTCTCAATCCATTGACGATCCTGCACCTCGTCGGCGGCATTCACAACGAGTCCATCTTGCTGGGCTTTATGCTCATCGGCGTCGAAGTTGGCCTGCGAGGGATCGACAAGCTTGAAACGGCGAGCAAGATACCGGCGTGGAGTTTCATAATTTTTTCTGGTGTACTGATCACCTGCGCAGGCCTTGTCAAGGTCACAGGGTTTATGGCGCTCGGCTTTACAGGTATGGCAGTAGCCCGAGCCATCGGTGGATGGAAAGGCCTCATCCAGGCCGTACTCGTTCAGGTCTCCCTCTTGGTTAGCACAACCGCCGTTGTTTCCTGGATCACTGGAATCGGATTGGGGTGGGTCACCGGGCAAGGTGGTGCTGCGACAATTCGGAGCTGGCTGTCCGTCAGCACAGACATCGGGGTCATTTTCGGATTCATAGGCATGCTTTTGGGTCTTGGCGACCACACCGATGCCTTGCTTGCAGTCACACGCTTAGTCGGCGTGCTCATTGCCATCGCGTTTCTGCTCCGCATGCTCTGGGCCACCTACAAAGGCTCTATTCACCCAGTCGGTGGTTTGGGGGTTGCCACGTTTGTACTGGTGATTCTTTTCCCCGTTGTTCACCCGTGGTACATGCTTTGGGCTATCCTCCCACTGGCGGCGTGGGCTAACCGGCCGTTTTTCCGACAGGCCGTAGTGGCATACTCTGCAGTTTTCAGTTTTCTCGTTCTCCCCCGCGGACTTGCCCTACCGGCATCGACGGTTTTGACAATCTATAGTTCAGCGATCGTCGCCGGCATTGTTCTTGCAACGCTGGCCATACTCTGGCTTCGGACTAATCGGGTGCATCAGCTAACCTAAGACCCGTGAGTACAACCTTTGATGGACCAGCCCTCTTACTGGACAATGTGTCCAAATCCTTTGGTGAGGTAACCGCAGTAGACGGTCTGAGCTTCGAGGTCTCCCAGGGCACCGTGTTGGCACTTCTCGGCCCCAACGGTGCCGGTAAGACCACCACCATCGAAATGTGTGAAGGGTTTCAAAAACCATCCGCTGGTGATATCTCGGTTCTGGGATGTGATCCCGTGACCCAGGGCGAGCAGGTGCGATCGCGCATCGGGATCATGCTCCAAGGAGGCGGTTCGTATAACGCGATCAAAGTGCGCGAAATGCTCAAACTCTCCGCTAGCTACAACGCCGACCCGCACGATCCCGACTGGTTGCTTGAGCTCGTTGGTCTGCAGGATGCCGCAAACACCACTTATCGACGTCTCTCTGGCGGACAAAAGCAACGCCTGTCCCTCGCTCTTTCCCTGATTGGCAAACCGGAGCTGGTCTTCCTCGATGAGCCCACCGCGGGCATGGACGCCCAATCTCGCCTGATGGTGTGGGACCTTGTCTCTCGCATCCGTGACGACGGGACAACCGTAGTTTTGACCACCCACTTGATGGACGAGGCGGAAGCGCTCGCCGACAACGTCATCATCATCGACCACGGAAAAATTGTGGCTCAAGGTACCCCGGCTGAACTCACATCCGGAACGCAGCAGGATTGGCTCTTGTTTAACACCGAGACAACGTTTGATGTGGATCAGGCGAGAGGGTCGTCGTTAAGCGTGCAAGCGGTGCGCCCCCTGCACTACCGGGTGGATGGGGATCCTTCTCCTGAGCTCATTGCGCAGCTCACCGTCGAGGCCGCGCGACAAGGCGTGCAAATCCGTGAGCTGGGAATTACGCATCGGAACTTGGAAGAGGTTTTCCTTGATCTCACCGGTCGTGAATTGAGGAGTTAAGTAGATGAACGTAAAAGATATCCCGGCAGGCACATTTACCCCCGCACCGCAGCGCGCGTCGGCTTTGAGCATGTCGCTCGCGCAGGGCGCCATCGAAAGTAAGCTGCTGTTTCGCAATGGTGAACAGATACTCCTGAGCTTGTTCATCCCGATCGCTGCGCTCATCGCCACCACCAAATTGCCTCTGCTGGGCGAGGTAACCTTGGACGATATCGTCCCGATGGTGCTTGCGATTGCTGCGACCAGCGCAGGCTTCACGGGGCAAGGCATTTCCCTCGCCTTCGATCGACGCTATGGTGCGCTCAAACGAAATGGAGCGTCTGGGGTCCCTCGCTGGACGACGATCGTGGGAAAGATCCTTGGCGTACTCGCGATGGCTATTGTCCAAGTGGTATTGATATCTCTCATAGCGTTTGTACTTGGCTGGCGCGTTTCGCCTCTCGAGTTTGTTCTCGGAGTGATAGCCCTCATAGTTGGCGTGATTGCATTTACGTCGCTGGGGCTGCTGATGGGCGGCACATTGAGCTCGGAAGTCGTGCTTGCACTTGGCAACCTTTTATGGCTGGTCCTTGTCGGCATTGCGGGCTATGTGGTTTCTACCGGCGATATCACTTCGCCAGGAGCATGGATTATTGTCCCCTCGGTCGCTTTGACCACTGCGCTCATCGCCGCCTTTCAGGGCTCAATTCACCTAGCCGCATGGGCATCGCTGTTTATCTGGACTGCATTAGCGACGACCGCTGCAGTCAAATGGTTCCGTTTTGACGGGTAAACCAGCTAGTATTTCAGTCATACCAAAGTTTGATTGCAGCAAGGAAAATTTGCACAGTGAGTACCACTACATCCACCGACTCATCCGCCACCTCCGGTGAGCAGACGTCCTCCCAAGGTCCAACGCTTCGCACCCAACGAATCCTGGCGATGGTCTTGCTCATCGCCCAAGGCGGAATCACCGTCACGGGCTCTCTGGTTCGCGTCACCGGCTCTGGACTGGGCTGTGACACCTGGCCACTATGTCACGAAGGTTCTCTCGTTCCTGTCGCGGGTGCTGCGCCTTGGATTCACCAAGCTATCGAGTTCGGCAACCGCCTGCTTGCTTTTGTGGTAGCCGCTATCGCTTTGGCCTTGTTTATCGCAGTTTATAAGGCGAAGCGGCGTCGAGAGATCATGACGCTGGCATTTGTTTCCGGATTAGGCATAATCCTTCAGGCTGTAATTGGGGGAATCTCGGTTCTTCTCGACCTGAAATGGTGGGCCGTTGCTATCCACTTCCTGCCCTCTATGATCCTCGTCTGGATTGCCGCGATCCTCTATATGCGCATTGCGGAGCCCGATTCCGGCGTTCCAACGCGCTTTTTCTCTACGGGTATCCGCACTCTGACAGTGATTTCCGCTATCGCTCTTTCCGCCGTTCTGATGACCGGCACCATGGTCACCGGTTCTGGCCCACACTCAGGCGACGACGGAGTTGGTATGGATGGTCGTCTTCAAATAGATACCGAGTTGCTCGCATTCGTACACGCAGCCTGCATGTACATGTACCTCGCAGCAACGATTGTCGTTGTGTGGATGCTGTGGCGCCAGCACGCGTCCAAGGCCGCGAAAAATACCGCACTGGTGCTCATCGGCATGATCATCATCCAATGGGCTATCGGTCTATCGCAGTTCTACCTTGGCGTACCACGCTGGACCGTGCCATTACACATCGCTATGTCCGGTGTCGTCGTCGCGTTTAGCGCATTCCTCTTCGCGCACGGCGTTCGTCGACAAGCGCCCAGCGCCGAGGCCAGTAGAGAATCAATTTCTGCTTAAACAGAGAAGTAATTCTGTAGCCTGGAAGTATGAAAGCTATCCAGATCACTAAAACAGGTGGGCCCGAGGTACTCACTTACACTGACGTACCTGAGCCAGTTCCCAATGCCGACCAGGTCCTCGTTGAGGTCACCGTGGCCGGCATTAACTATATCGACACCTACTACCGCGAGGGCATCTACCATTACGAGCTGCCTTTTATCCCGGGCCAAGAGGGCTGCGGTCGCGTCATTGAGGATCCGAAAGGCGAGATCGCGGAAGGAACCGTGGTGGCGTGGACTGGTACGGCAGGATCATACGCAGAGATTGCTGCTGTCCCGCGCAATCGCCTAGTCGCTGTGCCGGAGGGAATTTCTCATGACGTTGCAGCGTCGATGCTGCTCCAGGGAATGACCGCGCACTATTTAATCCACGGTGTCAGAGACACTCAAGAAGGCGACTCAATTCTGCTGACCGCTGGAGCAGGTGGCGTCGGCCTATTAGCGACACAAATGGCACGTACTGCAGGCGCGACGGTCTATTCAGTGGTCTCCTCCGACGAGAAAGAGAAGCTGGCTTACGAAGCAGGTGCCACTGAAGTATTTCGCTACAGCGACAACTTGGCTGAGATCGTGCGTCGCCGCAACGGCGGCCGTGGTGTCGACGTTGTGTATGACGGCGTAGGTAAGGAAACTTTCGGTGAGTCGCTGGAAGCTGTCCGCCCGCGCGGTCTCGTGTGTCTCTTTGGAGCTGCGTCCGGCCCTGTAGACCCCATCGACCCGCAGATTCTGAATACTCACGGTTCAATCTTTCTCACTCGCCCGTCGCTAGGCGCGTATACCGCGACAGATGACGAGTTCCGGATGCGCGCACAAGCAGTGACTCGAGCGATTGAAGAAGGAAGTTTGAACTTCCGTGTTGGCGCGCACTATGCGCTTGCGGATGCGCGTAAAGCTCACGAAGATCTCCAGAGCCGCAAAACCACAGGATCGATCGTGCTGCGTATCCAGGACTAGGAACTAGAAAAGAGTCAAGTTCCAGCCAAGCATGTCGCCGATGCTGGTCCAGCCGAGGACCGCATCGACCGACAGGCCGATAAATAATACTGCCAGGTAGTTGTTCGACAGAATGAAAAGCTTGAGCGGTTTCACGTTCTCACCAGCTTTAACTCCGTTGTGCAGGCGTGTTGCCATCACAAGGAACACGAGGCCGGTACCCAGTGCCGCGACTAGGTAGATCCAGGAGGCAGCTGGGATAAGCAGGAACGAAGTCAAGACGGTCAGCCACGAATACAGCAGAATCTGCTGGGTGGTCTTCACCGGTGATGCAATAACCGGAAGCATAGGCACGCCGGCCTTGGCGTAATCGTCCCGGTACTTCATCGCAAGAGCCCACGTGTGCGGTGGCGTCCAGAAGAAGATGATCAAGAACAAAACTACAGCCTGCCACCACTGATCAGGCGACTCATCCTGGACGTTATCGCGGATTACTGCCCAACCAACCAAGACAGGCATGCATCCTGCTGCTCCGCCCCAGATAACGTTTTGCCACGTCCTCCGCTTGAGCCATTTGGTGTAAACGTAGATATAGAACCAGTTGGTCAGCAGGATGAAGAAAGCCGCGAGCCACGAGTGACACAGCAGGCCTAGCCAAAGCACGCTGATTACTAATAGCACCCACGCGAAAATAGCTGCTTTTGCCTTGGTGATCTTATGTCGAACGAGTGGTCGCGCGCGGGTTCGGCCCATCTTCTGGTCGATGTCATAATCCGCAACCATATTAAAGGTATTGGCCGCGCCAGCACCCATCCAACCTCCGACGAGGGTGCCCAGAATGAGCAGCACGTCGATGTCTCCACGGTTTGCCTGCAGCATGGCCGGGATAGCGGCTACTAAAAGGAGTTCAATGACCCTTGGTTTCGTCAGCGCGAAATAGGCCTTGATTGTCTCCAAAGAATAACTCCTCTTACCTCGTTCTACGCCCAGAACCTCTCGAGCGCGGGGTCCACGTTGCGGACACATCTACAGACTTAGTCGGACAAAACAGAAAGAAAGTTCCCTCACGCCAAAATCTGTGCAATCTCCTGCACGATCGTACCCGTACCTACTAACACGCCCCTAATCCCACCCCGGTGTTCTGGCAGTTTCTCTTGGCATTCGAGTTCCAGAGAACTATTTATCAGATATGACCATTTCGACGACAAAAATCACTAAGCTAGGTACTGACGTGATCTAATACATTCTCCCGTCCCCTGCTTGCTGTAGATTACAGCCGGTAGGAACAAGGATTTCTAGCTACCCAACGTACAAAGTGAGGAAATTGTGACTCTGTCCCCCGAACTTCAAGCAATGACTGAACGTCGCTACCCAGAAGACTGGTCGGAGAAGGATACTCGAGCAATCGACACCGCCCGCATCCTGGCGGCAGACGCCGTTCAGAACGTTGGTTCCGGTCACCCTGGTACAGCAATGTCATTGGCACCACTGGCTTACACCCTGTACCAGAAGATCATGGACATTGACCCAAACGATAAGGATTGGGTAGGTCGCGACCGGTTCGTTTTGTCCAACGGTCACTCTTCCTTGACTCAGTACGTCCAGCTATACCTTGGCGGCCTCGGCCTAGAGATGGAAGACCTCAAAGCGCTTCGCACCTGGGGTGCCAAGACCCCCGGCCACCCTGAGTACAACCACACGGACCACGTAGAGATCACCACCGGTCCGCTCGGCCAGGGCCTTGCTTCCGCTGTCGGTATGGCGATGGCCGCTCGTCGTGAGCGCGGCTTGTTCGATCCCGAGGCGGCAGCTGGCGAGTCACCTTTTGACCACTTTATCTATGTCATCGCTGGCGACGGATGTCTCCAGGAAGGCATCACCTCGGAAGCTTCCTCCCTCGCAGGCACCCAGCAGCTGGGCAATTTGATCCTTTTCTGGGATGACAACCGCATCTCGATCGAAGACGACACCCAGATCGCTTTCACCGAGGACGTCATGAAGCGCTACGAGGCCTATGGCTGGCAGACCCTCGAGGTCGGTTCAGGTGAAGATGTCGCAGGAATTCTTGAGGCCGTCGAAGAAGCCAAGAAGGACACTGCACGTCCAACTATCATTCGTCTGAAGACGGTCATTGGCTACCCAGCTCCCACCATGATGAACACCGGCGCAGTGCACGGTGCAGCACTTGGCGACGAAGAGGTTGCTGCGACCAAGAAGGCCCTCGGTTTCGACGAAGCTGTGTCCTTTCCTGAAGACGAAGACATCCTGGCCCATACCCGTGAGCTTCGCACCCGCGGTGCGGACAAGCACGCCGAGTGGCAGAAGAAGTTTGACGCGTGGGCAGCAGCTAACCCAGAGAAGAAGGAGCTTTTCGATCGCCTTCAGGCGGGCGAGCTCCCCGCTGACTGGGCAGCAAACTTCCCAACTTGGGAGCCAGACGCAAAGGGTCTAGCGACCCGTAAGGCTTCCGAGGCAGTTCTGCAAGAAATGGGCAAGGTGCTTCCTGAGCTGTGGGGCGGCTCTGCAGACCTCGCAGGCTCCAACAACACATTGCTCAAGGGCGAGCCTTCCTTTGGGCCACAGTCCATCTCCACTGAGATGTTTTCCGCAGAGCCGTACGGACGCAACCTGCACTTCGGTATTCGCGAGCACGCCATGGGCGCAATCATGAACGGCATCGCTTTGCACGGCCCAACCCGTGTTTACGGCGGTACCTTCCTCATCTTCTCCGAGTACCTTTACCCTGCGATCCGCGTGGGCGCGCTTTCTGGCATCGACAACTACTACGTCTTTACTCACGACTCCATTGGACTGGGCGAAGATGGCCCAACTCACCAGCCAGTAGAAACCCTCGCTGCCCTGCGCGCAATTCCTGGCCTGACCGTTCTGCGCCCAGCCGATGCCAACGAGACCTCGGCGGCATGGAAGGCTGCGGTCGAAGGCGCTCGTCGCCCGAAGGCATTGGCACTTTCCCGCCAAAACCTCCCAGTCCTTGAAGGAACCAAGGAAAAGGCGTTTGACGGAGTACCGCGCGGTGCTTACATTTTGGTCGAGGCATCCAAGGAAACCCCGGACGTCATCTTGATGGCATCAGGTTCTGAGGTACAGCTTGCGGTGGAGGCAGCAAAGGTTCTCGAAGGAGAAGGCACCGCGACCCGCGTAGTCTCCGTCCCATCCATCGACCTGTTCCTAGAGCAGGATGACGCATACCGCAACGAAATCCTTCCTCCAGAGGTTGGTGCCCGTGTCTCCGTCGAGGCTGCAGTGGCCATGCCTTGGCACCAGTTCACCGGAACCTTCGGCCGCAACGTTTCTCTCGAGCACTTCGGTGCGTCGGCTGCCGGCGAAGAACTGTTCGAACGCTTTGGATTCACCGTTGACGCGGTCGTCGATGCAGCGAAGGAATCTGTCGCCGTTCTCCGCCACCACGTTCAGTAGTACTACGCCCCCACCAGTTCGTTTTGAAAGGAAGATTCTATGACCACTATCGATGATCTTGCTACACTGGGTACCTCCACTTGGCTGGATGACCTGTCCCGCGAACGCATTACTTCCGGCAACCTCGCCGAGGTGAAGAAGGAAAAGTCCATCGTTGGCGTAACCACCAACCCTGCGATTTTCTCCTCTGCCATGACCAAGGGCAACGCTTACGACGAGCAGATCGAAGAGCTCAAGGTAGGCGGCTCATCCGTAGACGAGGCCGTCTACGCGATGTCGATCAAGGACGTCCAGGACGCCTGCGACTTGTTCCTCGACGTCTACGAGTCAACCGGCGGTAAAGACGGCCGCGTTTCCATCGAGGTTGACCCACGTATTTCCGCAGATCACGCGGCGACAATTGCCCAGGCACGTGAACTGTGGGAGAAGGTTGACCGTCCGAATGTGATGATCAAGATTCCAGCTACCGACGAGTCTCTTCCTGCCATTGCTGACGCATTGGCAGAGGGAATTTCCGTGAACGTCACCCTGATCTTCTCCGTCGACCGCTACAAGCAGGTCATCGACGCATACAAAGAAGGCATCCAGCGCGCCTATGACGCAGGCATCGACGTTTCTAACATTCACTCCGTGGCATCCTTCTTCGTATCGCGAATGGACACCGAGGTGGACAACCGCTTGGATGCGATTGGTACCGAAGAAGCTAAAGCGCTCAAAGGCAAGGCAGGCATCGCTAACGCACAGCTTGCTTACCAGCTGTTTCTTAAGGAATTCGCCGCCGAGCTTCCAACGGGTGCGAATAAGCAGCGTCCACTCTGGGCATCGACCGGCGTGAAGAACCCCGAGTACCCAGCGGCAATGTACGTTACTGAACTCGCAGGCCCAGAAACCGTTAACACCATGCCCGAGAACACCATCAACGCTGCGATCGCGGACGGTGGTCTCCACGGCGATACTTTGACCCACGCTGGCGCTGAGGCGCAGCAGGTGTTCGACCAGCTTGAGCAAGTCGGCATCGATCTTGAAGACGTGGTAAAGGTTCTCGAACGTGAAGGCGTGGAAAAGTTCGTTTCTTCGTGGCAGGATCTCCTTGATTCGATGGAGACTCGCCTGAAGTAAACCGCCCTGCGGATTGAATTACGCCCCATTCCCGGTTCCCGACTACATTAGTCGGTAGCCGGGATATTGGTATTTTTGTCTCTACATAGTTCTAAGCGAAAGGTGTTTTCAGTGAAAAGCAGCGAAACTGCATGGGTAAACCCACTCCGGGCACCCGAAGATAAACGCCTTCCGCGCATAGCTGGACCATCAGGCATGGTGATCTTCGGAGTGACGGGCGATCTGGCGCGTCGCAAGCTCCTGCCAGCTGTCTATGACCTTGCCAACCGTGGCCTTCTACCTGCGGGCTTCACGCTCGTTGGATTTGGCCGTCGTGAGTGGTCGAAGCAGGACTTTGAAGACTACGTACGCCAAGCCGTTGAGTCAGGGGCGCGCACCAAAATTCGCGAACACGTCTGGGAACGCCTAGCGGAAGGTATGCACTTTGTGTCCGGTGCGTTCAACGATGACGAAGCTTTTGATAATCTCGCTGCAACACTGGGCCACATGGACGCTACGCGGGGTACGGCAGGCAACTGGGCGTTTTACCTTTCTGTTCCGCCTGCCTTCTTCTCAGACGTGGTGCATCAGCTCGATCGCACGGGCATGGCTCAGGGTGCCGACAACCAGTGGCGCCGCGTGATCATTGAAAAACCTTTTGGCGATGATCTCGAATCCGCCCAAGACCTTAACGCCGTAGTCAATCATGTATTCCCCGAGAAGTCGGTGTTCCGCATCGACCACTACTTGGGTAAAGAAACAGTGCAGAATATTCTCGCTCTGCGTTTTGCTAATCAGCTCTTCGAGCCACTGTGGAACTCGCACTATATTGACCATGTTCAAATCACCATGGCTGAAGACATCGGCCTTGGCGGACGCGCGGGCTATTACGACGGCATCGGCGCAGCCCGCGATGTTATCCAGAATCACTTGATTCAACTGCTCGCGCTGGTGGCCATGGAAGAACCTACAAGTTTCTCACCGCGTGCCCTGCGCGCTGAGAAGCTCAAAATCCTGCGCGCCACCACCCCAGTGGAGCCATTTAGCGAGACCACGGCACGTGGACAGTACACGGCGGGGTGGCAAGGATCCGAGAAGGTCGTGGGACTTCGCGAGGAAGAGGGGTTCGATCCGAACTCCACAACCGAAACCTACGCAGCTTGTACGCTGCAGATCAACTCACGTCGTTGGGCCGGTGTTCCCTTCTACCTGCGCACAGGAAAGCGACTCGGCCGTCGCGTGACGGAGATTGCCCTCGTTTTCAAAGAAGCACCTCATCAACCATTTAGCGATTCCCAGGCGGCGTTCTTGGGCGCCAACGCGGTTGTCATCCGTGTTCAGCCTGACGAGGGTGTTCTCATGCGATTCGGTTCTAAGGTCCCGGGATCGACGATGGAAGTCCGCGACGTGAACATGGACTTCTCCTACTCCGAGGCATTCACAGA
Source organism: Corynebacterium breve (assembly GCF_030252165.1). Lineage (NCBI taxonomy): Bacteria > Bacillati > Actinomycetota > Actinomycetes > Mycobacteriales > Corynebacteriaceae > Corynebacterium > Corynebacterium breve. The sequence goes on from NZ_CP126969.1 coordinate 1,183,913, forward strand.
GGAAAGTCCCGAAGCCTACGAGCGCCTCATCCTCGATGCCCTATTGGAAAACTCCAGCCTCTTTCCCACCAACGAGGAAGTCGAGCGCAGCTGGGAAATCCTTGATCCAATCATTGAGTACTGGGCAGATAGCGGTCGCCCCGATGAGTACGAGGCGGGAACCTGGGGTCCTCAGTCCGCTGACGATATGATGTCCGCCCACGGAAGAACTTGGCGACGTCCTTAACGGACCAGCGAAATAAAGGTTGAAAGGATAATTCCAAGAACATGATTGTTTCTCTACCGGACACCAGCACCAGCAAAATCGCCAAGACACTTCTTCAGGCCCAAGAGCACTACTCACTAGCCACCGGACGTGTCCTCACCCTGATCGTCGTAGCGCATGAGGAAGACGACATTGACGGAATCCTCGACACCGTCCGCGATGCTTCGCACGAGCACCCCTCCCGCGTGCTCGTCTTAGTCAACGGTGGCCGCGACAAGCCGAACCGTCTTGATGCCGAGGCGATCCTAGCCGCAGACGCCGGCGCCTCCGAAATGGTCTTTATGCACCTCTACGGCGAGCTGACTGAGCAGCTTGCATCTATCGTTACACCATTGCTTCTGCCGGATACTCCGATCGTCGCCTGGTGGCCAACTACCGCACCAGCGCGCCCCAGCGAACACCCTTTGGGCAAAATCGCCCAGCGACGCATCACTAATGCGCGCCACAACGTGTCAGGCAATTCCCTGCTGCGCTTGTCTAATGGGTATGCCCCAGGGGACTCCGACATGATGTGGTCTCGCATCACCCTGTGGCGAGGCATCGTCGCCAGTGCTCTTGACCGCTATCCGCATGATGAGATTACCGCAGCCGAAATTTCGGGACCTGCTGATAATCCCAGTGTTGATATTGCCGCCGGATGGCTTTCCGACCGACTCCGTATCCGGGTCACTCGTCACACCACGCCACCGGAGTTGCAGCATTCTGATGAGGAGCTCTTCCCTATCCGCTCGCTTACTCTCCATCGTGAGTCCGGCCCTGTGATCGTCGAGGTTCAAGACGAGCGCACCATGCGACTGTGCATTCCGCACCAGCCCGATGCCCTCGTTGCCGCGAATATGCGCACTGACGCTGACTGTCTATCTGAAGAGCTGCGCCACCTCGATCCGGATCTTGCCTATCAACGAGCCCTCGACGGGCTCACACACGTCATGATTCACTAGCAAAGGACTTCATATGGTTGTTGTTAAGAAAGTCGCTGATCTCGCAACGCTTGTCGACGATGCCGCCACCCGTTTCATTGAAGTTGTGGCACAAGCGCAGTCGTCGTCAAGCTCGGGTGTTCATGGCGACGGTCGTGCACGCGTGGTGCTGACTGGTGGGACTGCAGGTATCAAAGTGCTTGAACGCGTGGCCCAGCTATCAGGGATTGACTGGACAAAAGTCCATGTGTATTTCGGTGACGAACGCAACGTACCGGTAACACACGCGGACTCCAATGAAGGCCAAGCACGCGCGGCGCTGTTAGATAAGGTCGCAATCCCACAGGAGCATGTTCATGGCTATGGGCTCGGTAAGGTCGATTTAGACGACGCCGCTGCCGACTATGAATCGGTATTGGCAAAGACTGCTCCTCAGGGTTTCGATCTGCATCTCTTAGGTATGGGGCACGAGGGGCATATCAACTCGCTTTTCCCACATACGGCCCACGTTGCTGAGACCGAGCGACTAGTGCTACCAGTAAAGGATTCCCCAAAGCCACCAGCGGAGCGAGTCACGTTGACTCTTCCGGCGGTGCGACGTGCGAACCGCGTCTGGCTGCTTGTCGATGGTGCTGAAAAAGCTGAAGCTACCGGCCACGTTGTACGTCGTAGCCAGGCGATCGATTGGCCCGCTGCTGGCGCGGAGGGCCGTGTGGAGACAGTGCTTTTCGTCTCTGAAACCGCCGCCACTGAGATTTAACAATGCAAAATGCCCCGCGGATTTGCTCCTCGGGGCATTATTGCCTGAATCTGTTGACTGAATCTTAGGCGTATGCCTGAATCAGGTTGAGGCCGACGATGCAGATGATCCAGATGACGGCCATCAGGATCGTGATTCGGTCAAGGTTCTTTTCAACGAGAGTGGAACCGGACAGATTGGATTGCACGCCACCGCCAAACAAGCTAGACAGGCCACCACCTTTGCCCTTGTGGAGCAGCACGAATACCGTCATTAAGATTGCGGCGATCACCAGGGTGATCTGCAGTGCCATAGTCATTGTGGTTTGATCCTCTTCTCATGTACAAACGAACTTTAGCCAGTTTACACTACCGAGAAGTCACGATGCTGATCAGGCGACAGTGTGGTGAAAACACTAAAGCCTCGGAGCCCTAGCATTCACGCGGGCCCCGAGGCTTTAGTCTGAGAAACTATGTGGAAAGCACTAGTTGGTTGCGTTTGCGGCTGCAGCGCACAGCTTGGCAAACTCGTAGCCGTCGAGAGACGCGCCACCAACAAGGCCGCCGTCCACGTCTGGTTGGGAAATGATCTCGCCGATGGTGTCAGTCTTTACAGAACCGCCGTAAAGAATACGCATTCCTGCGGCAATCTCTGGGGTAGAGATTTCCTGGATAAGTCCACGGATCGCAGCGTTGACTTCCTGAGCGTCAGAGGAGCTAGCAACCTTGCCAGTGCCGATAGCCCAAACAGGCTCATAGGCGATGACTGTCTTTGCCAGCTCTTCGTTGGACAGACCAGCGAGTGACTGGCGAGTTTGCTCAACGACATAGTCAACGTGAGTGCCTGCCTCGCGAATCTCCAGCGGCTCACCGACACAGACGATTGGGCTCATGCCCCATTTCAGAGCAGCCTTAGCTTTAGCTGCGACCACCTCGTCGGACTCATTGTGGTACTGGCGACGCTCGGAGTGTCCCACGACAACCCAAGAACAGCCGAGCTTCGAAAGCATTTCACCAGAGACCTCACCGGTGTATGCGCCGGAGTCGTGCTGCGAAACGTCTTGCGCGCCGTAGGTGATCTGCAGGCTATCTCCTTCAACCAGCGTCTGTAGTGAACGCAGGTTGGTGAAGGAAACAGTGAGAGCAACATCGACCTTGTCGTAGTCTTCCTTCGGGAAAGAAAACGCAAGCTTCTGTGCATCAGCGATTGCCTGCAGGTGGTCGTGGTTCATCTTCCAGTTGCCGGCGATGAGTGGCTTACGCTCCATATCGGGTCCTTTCGTAGAAACGTGGTTCAGATTCAATGGTTGGCAAGAACTAGGAGTTCAGAACTGCAACGCCTGGTAGTTCCTTGCCCTCAAGGAACTCGAGGGATGCGCCGCCGCCGGTGGAAATGTGGGAGAAGCCATCCTCGTTCAGGCCGAGGACTCGCACGGACGCTGCGGAGTCGCCGCCACCGACGACGGTGAAGGAACCATTGTTTGCGGTCGCATCGATCATTGCCTGTGCGACACCAGCGGTGCCCTGGGAGAAGTTAGGCAATTCGAAAACGCCCATCGGACCGTTCCAGAAAACAGTCTTGGAAGAAGCGATGACCTCAGCGAACTTCTTCACGGACTCAGGTCCGATGTCCAAAGACATCCAGCCTTCAGGTGTACCGTCAAGCCCAACTTCCTTGCGCTCTGCGTCGTTGGAGAACTCGGACGCAACAACCAAGTCAACCGGAAGAACGATCTTCTCGCCGAAGCGCTCGAGGAGATCCTTGCAGGTATCTACCATCTCTTCTTGCAGCAGGGAGTTCTGGGTGTTGTATCCCTGTGCGGTGAGGAAGGTGTAGCACATTCCGCCGCCGATGATGATCTTGTCTGCCTTCTGAGCGAGGGCCTCAATTACGCCGAGCTTGTCGGAAACCTTGGAGCCACCAAGCACAACTACGTATGGGGACTCTGGGTTCTCCTTCACCTGGCCCAAGGTGGAAACTTCCTTCTCCACCAAGGTGCCAGCAAATGCAGGAAGACGCTTTGCGACGTCGTAGACGGAGGTCTGTGCGCGGTGGACTACGCCGAATCCGTCGGAGACGAAAACACCGTTGTCTGCTGCAAGTGCTACCAGCTGGTCAGCGAATTCGCCGCGCTCAGCCTCATCCTTGGAGGTTTCGCGAGCGTCGAAGCGCACGTTCTCCAGCAGGAGGATTTCACCATCGGTGAGTCCGTTAGCGCGCTCATGCGCATCTTCGCCGACAACGTCAGCTGCAAGAGCGACGAACTGGCCGAGCTTCTCGGACAGAGCGTTAGCTACGGGCTGCAGGGAGAACTTTGGGTTTACCTCGCCCTTTGGACGACCGAGGTGTGCCATTGCGATGACCTTTGCACCACCGTCGAGCAGCGCCTTGATGGTAGGTAGGGATGCGTCGATTCGACCTTCGTCGGTGATCTCTCCTGCGTCGTTGAGCGGAACGTTGAAGTCCGCGCGAAGCAGTACGTGACGGCCCTGGACACCTTCGTCGAGCAGATCCTGCAGGTTCTTAACAGTCATGTTGACTTTCTCCTTGGCTAAATGGGATTCGTTACTAGTTTAGATGAGAAACGGCGGCCCGAAGTGTGCTTCAAACACACCCCGGGCCGCCGGTTGTTTACGCTGCTACGAGGCAGCTCGGGGACGCGAGATTAGAGCTTCGCTGCAACGTCTTCGGTCAGACGAAGCATCTGGCAGGTGTAGCCCCACTCGTTGTCGTACCAAGAAACAACCTTGACTACCTTGCCGTCGATGACCTTGGTCAGGCCAGCGTCGAAAATGGAGCCGTGGGAGTCGGTGACGATGTCGGTGGAAACGATTGGGTCCTCGGTGTAAGCAAGTGCCTGGCCGAAGCGCTCGTCAGCTGCAGCTGCCTTGATCGCTGCGTTGACTTCCTCAACAGTGGTTTCCTTCTTGGAAACGAAGGTCAGGTCGGTTGCAGAGCCGGTGATCACTGGTACGCGCATTGCGAAGCCGTCCAGCTTGCCCTTCAGCTGTGGAAGAACCAGCGCGACAGCCTTAGCTGCACCGGTGGAGGTTGGAACGATGTTCTGTGCAGCTGCACGTGCGCGACGCAGGTCCTTGTGAGGAGCGTCGTGCAGACGCTGGTCGCCGGTGTATGCGTGGATGGTGGTCATCAGGCCGGACTCGATACCGAAGGTGTCGTCCAGAACCTTGCCATTGGAGCCAGGCAGTTGGTGGTGCAAGATGCAGCGGAGATGATGTTGTGGTTCTCAGGATCGTAATCCTGGTCGTTCACACCCCAGACGAAGGTTGCGTCTTCGTTCTTTGCAGGCGCGGAGATGATTGCCTTCTTTGCTCCGTTGTCCAGGTGAACCTGAACGTCCTTTGCGTCGCGGAAAATACCGGTGGACTCGATGACGATGTCAACTTCGTGCTTGTTCCAAGGAATGTTCTTTGGATCGCGCTCAGCGTAGACAGCGATGCGCTTGCCATCGACGGTGATGGACTCGTCGTCGGAAGTGATTTCCTTTTCCAGGCGACCCAAGATGGAGTCGTACTTCAGCAGGGTTGCCAGGGTTGCGTTGTCGGTTAGATCGTTAACTGCAACGATCTCAAGGTCAGAGCCGTACTTCTCAACTGCGCGGAAGAAGTTGCGGCCGATACGGCCGAAGCCATTGATACCAATGCGGGTAGTCACTGAGTTTTCTCCTCTTGTGTCGGGGTTGTCTCCGGACTTGCTCGCCGCCAAAACACCGTTCTAGCTGCGATCTTTGTCCGACGTGTTTCAGTGTAGCGATGTTTAGGCGACCGTGCAGAAGTTCTTTTCCGGCTACGTGCAGTTCAAAGTCAACAATGATCTTTTGGGCACAAACAGTCACATTCCCACTTTCGGAAAAGTTAGTTCTGAACCCCATTTCCAGCTAAAACTATGGTCACACCAAATTTTCGCTACCCCCGCGAGCGGATCTAAAAATGATGCCTTATCACCTAAAGTGATTAGTGACGTTGGCCACACTTTCTTGCAGAGAGTGTCACACTTCGTCAACCGAGTCGTCTGTGACTGCGGCGTGTGTATCCGGGATTCCAAGATCCGCGGCACGCTTGTCCGCCATCGACAGCAGCCGGCGAATCCTTCCCGCCACGGCATCTTTCGTCATCTGAGGGTCAGCCAGGCGCCCCAGCTCTTCTAGCGAAGCATGCCGGTGTTGCACGCGAAGATACCCGGCTTCCGCCAAGTGCTCCGGCACGTCATCACCGAGAATTTCCATGGCGCGCTTCACGCGTGCGGCGGCAGCCGCAGCCGCCTGTGCGGATCGACGTAGGTTCGCATCATCAAACACGATTGACCTGCTGCCCTGATTTTTAGCAGCGCGTTTGCGGCGCTTCTCGTCCCATTCCAATCGTGTACGTTGCGCACCGATGCGAGTTAGAAGAACTCCGATTGCATCACCGTCTCGGACGACCACCCGCTCGATCCCTCGAGATTCCTTCGTTTTTGCAGTGACTCCTAGACGACGCGCGAGGCCTACGAGAGCAAGTGCGGCTTCTTGCCGCGGACACACGACCTCTAGCGTCGTGGTACGACCAGGTTCCGAAAGAATCCCTCGAGCCAGAAACGCTCCGCGCCACGCTCCTTCAACATCGCTGATCGTGCCCGAAATAACCTCGCGTGGCAGGCCTACTACTGGATGCCCCGACGAGGTCACGAGCTTGAGGCGTCGAATGAGCTCCTCCGCGCCATCGACCACTTTCACCTGATGGCGAGTTTCACGATTAGTGGCTCCCGGTGCCAAGGTCGTCACCGTGATCTTGGCGGGATGGACTTCTTCTAAGAGCGTCGCAAGATGCTCAGCGATCTGGCGATCATCAAAATCCGCAGTGATTGCGAGCCCTTGGATACCCTGACTGATCTCTCCGGCATACCGGATCATGGCCGTCGCTTCCGCTGCTCGAGAATCCTGGCTGGATGATCGAGCAGCCAATAGTTCGCTTTTGGCCTTTTCAGTCAGCGCCACGAATGATCTCCCTTTTCTATCAATTGAATCAGTCCCGCTAAGGAATCGGCATTAGCTGCGCTTGGAGTAAAGATCTCTAAGCGCTGCGGCTAATTTTTCTGGGTCGTGCTTGTTCAGACTCGCACCTGATTCGTCTGCTACGTGGACATCATAGTACTCAATGGATGCTCCAAGACTTTCCGCTGCACGCCTAAGGTGAGCCTTCTCGCCAGAAGTGGGGCTAATGTAATTGTCCGCGATGAAGGCATCCACACGGAGATCTAAAGCGTGCTGACCCAAGACATGGATATGGCGCTCTGTGGTGAAGCCATGAGTCTCCCCCGCTTCTGGGGAGAGATTCAAAATCACCACCACCTTGGCGCTCGTCCTGTTCAATGCCTCTACGACCTCTGGGACCAACACGTGCGGAATTACCGAAGAAAACCAAGAGCCAGGCCCGATCGTTACTAAGTCGGCGTTAATGATCGCATCGACAGCCTCTGGGTTAACCTCGGGTTGCTCAGGAATCAGTCGCACGCGACGCACCGATCCTGGAGTCGTCGCCACCGCCACCTGGCCTCGAACCGAACGAACGACACGGGGGTCGTCGTCAAGCCCTGCAACGTCTGCCTCAAGGTCAAGCGGTTGCAGACACGCTGGCATCACACGACCTGCGGATCGCGTCCACTTTGCGACGATGTCCAGCGCCTCTTGAGTGCTGCCGAGATCCTCGGTGAGACCGGCGATAATCATATTGCCCACTGAGTGGCCTGCCATTGCTCCGTGTCCGCCAAACCTGTGCTGCAGCAGCGTGCGCCACAGATCGCCATCAGTGTCGTTGTGGGCCAGAGCTGCTAGAGCCATGCGCAGATCACCAGGTGGAATAATCCCTAGTTCGCGCCGGATCCGGCCCGACGATCCACCGTCGTCTGCAACCGTCACGACGGCATTGATCTGTGACGGTTCCAGCTCGCGAGCAGCTAGAAGTGTCTGGTACAGGCCGTGTCCCCCGCCGAGACAGGCGATGGAAAAATCAGAAGAAGTCATAAGAGAGTGCTCACTTTCGGTCCGCGCATCGCCTCATTGGGATACGCGGCAAACAAAAAATTAGTCTCGGGAGAGGTCGCGGTGGAGAACACTTACGTCAATGTCTCCTAGTTCTTTCAGACGGCGACCCACTTCCTCTGAGATAGCTACCGAGCGGTGATGCCCGCCTGTGCAACCAATTCCTACGGTGATAAAGTTTTTGCCCTCGTGGCGGTAGCCCGCCAGCATGGAGGAAATCAGAGCGACGAAACTCTCGACGAAATCCAAAGCACCGTCCTGGGCCAGCACATAGTCCGAAACGGGGGCGTCGGTGCCTCGGTACTCACGGAGCTCAGGGATCCAATATGGATTCGGAAGGAAACGGACATCGAGAAGGATGTCAGCGTCACGAGGTGCGCCGTGTTTGAACCCGAAAGACTGGACGGTGATGTGCTGCTGATCGCTCGTCATCGTGCCAAAAGAGGCTTCGATTGCACGGCGCAAGTCGTGAATCGACAGGTTAGACGTGTCAATGATTACATCGGCAAGATCGCGAACTTGCGCGATCGACTCACGTTCACGTTGGATACCCACGTTAAGCGGGTCATCTCCTTGCAGCGGATGGGTGCGACGAACACCGTCGAAACGCTTGATGAGCACGTCATCACGGGCTTCCAGAAAGAGAATCGTCGGATCGAAGCCTTTCTCCTTCAAAGTTTCGATTGTCCCGAGCAGTGAGCCATTGAACATCCGCGCGCGAACATCCGTCACCACCGCGACGCGGTCGACAGGTGAGTCTTCAGCGGTTGCCAGCTCGATCAACTCAACGATGAGTTGAGGTGGGAGGTTCTGAGGGACGAAAAATCCCTTATCTTCGAAAACTTTTGCAGCGGAGGAAAGCCCGCCACCTGACATGCCGGTGATGATGACTGGTGGAACCGAAGGTTCAAGTTGTGCGTCCTGCGTCATAGGGTCCATCGTAACCAATACCAGCTGGTTTTGGCGTCACGCTAGCGGGAATCTGCCTAGCGGGAATCTGCTCGGTGCAAGTGCTCGTAGACAATCGCCGCGAGCTTTGGTCCGATGCCGGGTGCTTGGGCAATCTCCGATGCTTCAGCCTCTTTAATCTTCTTCACGCTTCCGAAATGCTTCACCAGATCGCTCCGACGAGTCGGACCAAGACCAGGAATCCCATCGAGCGCCGTAGCTCGCATGCGCTTCGAACGCTTCTGGCGGTGGTAGGCAATGGCGAAACGGTGTGCCTCATCGCGGATCTGCTGCAGCAAATACATCCCCTGCGAGTTCCGAGGTAGGATCACAGGCTCGGCGTCATCGGGCAGCCATACTTCCTCCAAGCGTTTAGCCAGCCCGATCAGTTGCACATCCACGATTCCAAGCTCATCGAAGACGCCCTGTGCAGCATTGACCTGGGGCTTGCCACCATCAACGATGAACAGGTTCGGAGGGTAAGCAAACCTCCGATTATCGGTTGTCTCTTCCTCGATAACCTCGTCGGAAAACACAGTGCCATCTTCCTCTGGGTTTGCTAGCTTGTCCTCGTGGTAGCGCTTGAATCGTCGAGAAGTAATCTCTGCGATCGACGCGACATCGTTGCTGTGCCCGTCGCCAGCAGCTTCCTTGATGCGGTAGCGCCGGTAGTCGTTCTTCTTCGGTAAGCCATCCTCGAACACCACGAGGGACGCGACAACATCGGTGCCTTGAATGTGCGAGATATCGGTGCATTCGATGCGCAGCGGGGCCTCGTCAAGTCCCAAAGCGTCTTGGATGTCCTGTAATGCCTGTGAACGCGCAGTGAGGTCACCTACCCGCTTGAGCTTGTGCTGGTGCAGTGCTTCTTTCGCGTTGCGCTGCACCGTTTCAAGCAGCGATGCCTTGTCGCCACGCTGCGGTACACGAAGGCTCACTTGGGCTCCGCGCAGCTCTGCCAAGAGCGTTTCTACTTCTTCCACTTCAGCGGGTAGGACATCGACAAGGATTTCGCGCGGAACTGGGTTGTAGGTCTTCGGCGCTTGATGGGAAAGCTGGTCCACTCCCCTACGACGTATCTTTTGCTGCGTCAGCTTCTGGTCTTCCTCGCGTTCTGCCTCGGCGCGCTCGACGGCGTCCGAATAGTACTGGACGAGGAAGTTCAGCATCAATTGTGGCACTGCCGGATCAGCTTCTCCTGCTTCCCTTCGCTCGGTGCTGCCAGGTTCATCGCCTGTTTTCTCCACTACCCAGCCCCGTTGCGCACGGATGCGCCCATCGCGGACGTTAAATACCTGCACGGCAGCCTCAAGCTCATCGGTGGCAAAGGCGATAATGTCGGCATCAATATCGATACTCAACACCACCGTTTGACGTTCCATGACCTTGTTTACGGCCTCGAGGTCGTCGCGAAGCTTCGCTGCCTTTTCAAATTCGAGGTTTTCGCTTGCCTCCATCATTCGGCGGGTGAGTTCCCTGGTCACAGGCTCCGAGCGTCCGGACAAAAACGCCATGAAGCCTTGAACGATCTCATCGTGCCCCGCTTCATCTACCCGCCCAACACAAGGTGCCGCGCATTTGTCGATATAGCCCAAAAGGCATGGCCTGCCCAGCGTTTCGTGCCGGTTGAACACGCCTTTCGAGCACGTACGGATGGGATAAACCCGCGTAAGCAAGTCGAGGGTCTCGCGAACAGCCCACGCATGGGAGTACGGGCCAAAGTAACGCACGCCTTTACGACGAGGGCCGCGATAGAAAAACGCGCGCGGGAACCTTTCACCGACGCTGACCGCGAGCATCGGGTAGGTTTTGTCGTCGCGGTACATAACGTTGAACCACGGATCGAACTTCTTGATCCAAGTGTATTCCAGCTGCAGCGCTTCGACCTCACTGGCGACAACTGTCCACTCGACCTGAGACGCGGTAAACACCATTTGGCGCGTCCGCGGGTGTAGCTGATCGGGGTCCTGGAAGTAATTCGACAGACGTGAGCGGAGGTTTTTGGCTTTGCCAACATAGACTACGCGCTCGGAATCGTCGCGGAATTTATAAACACCCGGCTCCGTAGGGATTGATCCTGCGGCCGGGCGGTAAGTATTGGGGTGGGCCATGCTTAGTCTTCTGGCATGTATTTCGCTTCTAGGTCACGGAAATCGCGTACGGCCTGTAGCGCCTTTTCCCCATCGCCAGATTGAATTGCCCAGAGCGGAACATACTCAAAATCAGGCAGTTCAAGGCGTGCCATGCGGGAGCCCTGCGGGAACGATAGGCCATACACAACGAGCCATGGGTAAAAACGGGTGCCGATGATGTTGCGTACTTCGACACCATCTTCGTTGGCGCGCACACGTGGGCGGGTGAACATGATCCACGCCAAGATCGACAGGATTACGCCGACGCCTGGGTATGCAATCTTGTCTACCGGCGTGACGGCCGCGCCGGTGAACTCAACATCGACAACTGCGCCCATAAAAATGTGCCATGCCATGATGAGGACGATGAGTCCGACAGCGACCTTCTTCATAAAACCTGAGGTCACTTCAAATTCCCATGGCTTTGTCGAAGTCGCTGCGTGCGGGTCGGCCGCATTCAAAATCGCTAACTCGCGGTCCGAGAGCTTTTTTGACTGCTTCGGGGTTGGGGTTTGCTCGTCCACTTAGAATTTCACCATCTTTGCACGCTGTATATCCACGTTGATCCTACAGCTTCACGGAGAAATTGCGAACTTTCTCCAGCTCAAGAGCTGCACCAAGTGCTGCCCACATCGCCTCGGCACCCTTGTCCTCGATCGCGCCTGGTCCTCCGGCACGCTCGACGGCCTGCGCCTCGCTATCGACCGTAAGCACTCCATTGCCCACCGGGGTTTGTTCATCAAGAGCAATACGAGTCAATCCCTCAGTGACAGAATCACACACATAATCGAAGTGCGCGGTCGCCCCGCGAATAACGCAGCCGAGTGCAACGACTGCATCGAAACGCTGCGCACAGGCTTGCACGATCACCGGTAATTCCAAGGCACCAGCAACCTCGAAGGTGGTGACACTCGCCCCTGCTTCCTTTCCGGCGGAAAGAGCACGGTCGCGCAACTTATCGACGATCCCCGCGTTCCAAGCCGTCGCCACCACAGCGACGGAAAGTCCTTCTGCCTTGAGCTTTGCCGGTTCTGGGCGTCCAGTAGTTGCCACAGGTGATCTCCTTATTGTTGGTGGGTGTTGTCCCACTCTTCCACGGCGGGAAGGTCGTGTCCCATGCGGTCGCGCTTTGTGCGCAGGTAACGGATGTTGTCGTGTGAGGGGACGACCTCAATGCGGACGCGGCCGGATACCTCTGGCCCAAATCCCGACAAGGCCGTTGTCTTCATTGGATTATTCGTCATGACTTGGAACGATTCAACCCCCAGGTCATTCAGAATCTGGCCTGCAACCGAATACTCTCGGGCATCTGCGGGCAGGCCTTGTTCCAAGTTTGCATCGACGGTATCTAGGCCCTTGTCCTGCAATCGGTACGCCTTAAGTTTCGACACAAGACCGATGCCACGGCCTTCGTGCCCACGGACGTAGACGATTACTCCAGCACCGGCCTGCTGCACACGGCGCATGGACTCATGAAGCTGCTGTCCACAGTCACAACGCGTCGAAGCGAAAACATCTCCAGTCAGGCACTCGGAATGCACTCGAACAAGCACGTCCTTGGCACCTTGTACGTCACCGACGACCAACGCGACATGTTCGGTGCCGTCGATAGCGTGGCTGTAGCCGTAGGCGGTGAACTTACCAAATTCAGTGGGAAGTTCTGCCGTGGTTTCGCGGACAACTTGGCTCTCGTTTCGCCGGCGATACTCGATGAGTTGCTCAATCGAGATCATCTTTAGACCGTGTTCGTCGGAGAACTTGCGCAGCTCCTCGAATCGCGCCATGTCGGTCGGGTCTTCCTCTGACACCACTTCGCAAAGCACTCCCACGGGTTCTAGGCCCGCGAGCTGCGCTAGGTCGATGGATGCTTCCGTGTGGCCGTCTCGCTGGAGTACCCCGCCGGGGCGAGCGCGAAGCGGCACGATGTGACCGGGGCGGGTGAAATCGTCGATAAGCGAATTCGGATCTGCCAAACGACGAATCGTCTCGGCACGGGAACGCGCAGAGATGCCAGTAGTACCGGTGTTTGCGTCCACGGTGATCGTGTACGCCGTGGAGCGCGCGTCTTCATTGTGCGCGACCATTGGCGGAAGATTGAGTTTGTCTGCGGTTTCGTCAGACAGGGCGACGCAGATATAGCCGGAGGTGTAGCGAACCATGAAGGAAACGAGTTCCGGGGTCACTTTCTCAGCGGCGAAGATCAAGTCGCCTTCGTTCTCGCGGCCCTCATCATCGACCACGACGACAGCTTCGCCGCGGCCAATGGCTGCAATCGCATCCTCAACGCTATCCAATCGGATACTTTGCTGGTCAGTCATGCCGGTTAACCTTACCCCTTGACCATTTTCTCAACGTATTTGGCCACGATGTCTACCTCGATGTTGACTGCATCACCCTGGGATAGTTCTGCAGCCGTTGTCTCGGCGAGCGTCGTGGGGATCAAAGAGACCTCGAAGTAGTCTGCCCCAACAGCCGAAACGGTCAATGAGGTGCCGTTAACCGTAATAGAGCCCTTCTCGACGACGTATGTGACTAGATCGGCCGGCAGCGAGAACCGGAACACTTCCCAGTTTTCCGATGCCTCACGTGAGATAAGCTGCGCCACCCCATCAACGTGCCCCTGGACGATGTGCCCACCGAACCGAGCACCGGCCTGCATCGCACGCTCTAAGTTGACACGGCTACCGCTCTGGTACGTCCCGAGCCGGGACCGGTCGAGTGTTTCCTGCATGACGTCGGCGGTGAACGTGCCAGCTTCGTTGTCTACAACGGTCAGACAGACACCGTCGACTGCAATCGAATCGCCCGGTTGTGCATCACTGGTTACTTTCGGTGCATTGATTGCGATTCTCACCGAATCGCCAATATTGTCGGTCTTTTCAACGACGCCGATTTCTTCTACAAGTCCGGTAAACATCTCACCATCTCCACAAGCACATCGTCACCTAGCTGGGTGATCTTTTCTGTTTTCATTCTTTCTAGTCCACTCAAAGTGGGCGCAAGCGCCTGGGTCAGGACTCCTCGACCGGCTCCCATCAGCATGGGCGCGAGGTACGCCTGCACTCGGTCGACTAGACCACGCTGTATGAAACTCGTGGCTAATGACGCGCCGCCTTCAACCAGCACGTCCCGCGCCCCGGTGTCCCAGAGAACTTTCAGCGCCTCCTCGGGCGAAGAGTATTGTTCAAAACCTAATCGCGTTAAGTTGCCCTCGCGAACCGCACGCTTGCCGACGACCACCCGCCGCGGTTGACGCTCTGCAGGGATTCCCTCGGCGTGGCGGGCGGTTAGGGAAGGGTCGTCGGCAAGCGCGGTGCCGGTTCCTACGATGATCGCGTCGCGGCGCAAACGATCTTTGTGCACATGTTCGCGGGCAGCCTTGCCCGTGATCCATTGGCTAGTGCCATCAGCAGCCGCGGTAAATCCGTCGATACTGGCGGCGAACTTCACTGTTACGTGCGGTCGGCCGGTGGACAGCGTGCGCAACCAGGGTTGCAGCGCCTCTACTCGCACTGGGTGGTAGTCAACTTCAACTCCGTGATCGGCGAGATAGTCTGCGCCGCCAACAGCGTTAGGGTTGGTGTCACGCGTGAGGTAGACAACCTTGGTGATTCCCGCCTCAAGCAAGACATGACTGCAAGGGCCGGTGCGGCCCGTGTGGTTGCATGGCTCCAGAGTCACAATGGCCGTTGCACCTCGCGCTTTGTCACCCGCTGCAGACAAGGCGTTTACTTCCGCGTGCGGCCCACCGGCTGGCGAAGTCCCGCCGGTGGAAATCAGCACGCCGGAGTCATCGACGATCGCACACCCCACTGGCGGGTTGGGGCTGGTGGTGCCACGGACGCGATCGCCAGCCTCCAGGGCGTGGTGGATCACTTGGAAGCAAGCTCCCGCAGCTTTTCCACGGCTGCAGCGGGGTCAGCGGCACCAAACACTGCGGAACCTGCAACAAACGCATCAACTCCAGCCTCAGCGGCTTGAGTGATGGTGTCTTCGTTAATGCCACCGTCAATTTCGATGATGGTGTGCAGGCCCTTTTCGTCAATTGCTTTGCGCAGTGTGCGTACCTTGTCCAGCATCTCGGGCATGAATTTCTGCCCGCCGAAACCTGGCTCGACACTCATGACAATGACCTCGTCAAAATGCTCAAGATCAGCAAGATAAGGCTCGACTGGGGTGCCAGGCTTGATTGCGAAACCAGCTTTGCAGCCCTTTTCACGCAACTCCTTGGCCAGTGCAACATGGTCGTCGGTGGCCTCAACGTGGAAAATGATCGTGTCAGCGCCGGCCTTGATGTAGGCGTCGATCCATTTTTCCGGCTCCTCGATCATGATGTGCACGTCGAGCTCCTGATCGGTCACGCCATCGACTGCGGCGGTGACATCCGGGCCAAAGGACAGGTTAGGGACAAAGTGGCCGTCCATGATGTCAACGTGGATCCAGTCGGCGTTGGCGACCTTCTCCACATCGTCGCCCAAGTTGGCGTAATCAGCGGCAAGAATTGATGGTGCAATATAAGGGGCAGGCATGATTTTTATCCTACCTTCCGTAATACAGCGAAGAACATGGCATCAGTGCCGTGGCGGTGTGGCCACATCTGGACGCTCAGATTGTCTCCGGTGCCAGTCATGCCACCGACGAACTGACTGGCCTCGAGTTCTTCAACACCTTCTCCGAGAACCTTGTCGACTATCCCACGCGTCTCTCGCAAATCCGGCGAGCAGGTCGAGTACACCACCACTCCACCGGGCTTGACCAAGTTCAAAGCGCTGCGCAGGAGTTCTTCCTGCAGCGTATTCAATTCGGCGATATCAGATTCCTGCTTGCGCCAGCGCGCCTCGGGGCGTCGTCGCAAAGCACCCAGCCCAGAGCACGGCGCGTCGACGAGCACTCGGTCATAGCCCGGTTCCAGCCCGGGATTGCGTCCATCGGCCACGTGGATCGTCACGGGCAGATCGCGAACCGTCTTGCGAATCAGCTCGGCACGGTGGTCACTGATTTCCACTGCATCGACCCGTGCCTGGTCGATGCGCGCCAATGAGCCCATCAGCGCGGCCTTGCCACCGGGGCCTGCGCACAAGTCCAACCAGCGACCCTGGTCATCGGCCACAGGCACCTCGGCGATAGCCCGCGCAATCAACTGGCTTCCCTCATCTTGCACGGCGGCGAGGCCTTCGCGCACCGGATCAAGCTCACCTGGATCGCCCTCTTCGAGGTATACGGCGTACGGCGAGTACTTCCCTTTTTCCCCACCCGTGATGGCTGCCAGCTCCTCCGCGGACATCTCGCCTGGTCGCGCAACAAGGTGAACGATCGGCCGCTGGGAATCTGCGAGCAACGCAGCTTCAAGGTCATCTCGCCCCAGGACTTTCTCAAACGATTGAGCAATCCATTGCGGGTGAGCCGTGCGAAATGCGATTGCTTCCAGTTCATCCTGAGGAGTCAGCTGTTCCATCCACTGCTCGGACGGTGTGCGCGTGATGGTGCGCAGGATTCCGTTGGCAAACCCCGACGCTTTTTCATTGCCCGATTCCTTGACCAAGCGCACCGAGGTATCTACCGCAGCATGAGGTTCCACTCGCGTATACAAGATCTGATACGCGCCGAGACGCAAAGCATCAAGTACCGGTGGGGCGATCTGGTCAAGCGGGCGCGACGAGCACTCCCCGATCACCGCATCAAGCACACCTAGGTTTCGCAATGTGCCGTAGGTGATTTCGGTGGCAAACGCAGCATCACGCCCGGAAATCTTGCGCTCACGCAGCAACTTTGGCAGCGTCAGATTCGCGTACGCGTTGTCATTAGTTACACGTTGCAACACGTCGAACGCGGCTACTCGCGCTGGGTCCACGGTAGATGGTTCGCTTTTCACCTGCGGCTTCTGCGGACGCTTCTTCGCAGGCTCCGCTTGACGACGACCAGCCGAACGCGATCGGAATCCGCCACTCATTCGAACACCACTTCCTTTTCTTGGATACCGCGAGCCCAGTCGGCCGCGCCCATCATCTTCTTACCCGGGGGCTGTACCCGCCCGAGACAAATGTCTTTGGACCCCGTTCCGACATACACTGCGTTTTTGGCGATCTTGACGTTTCCCGGTGACAGATCTTCGGTCTCTTCGACGGAAATGGGTCCAACTTTGAAGCGCTCACCATCGAGTGTTGTCCATGCACCAGGGCCTGGAGTGTGCGCACGGATATGACGATCCAAGGCAAACGCGGGTTCGTTCCAGTTGATCCGAGCATCCTCGGTTGTAATCTTGGGTGCATACGTTGGGTCACCCTGTTGTGGTTGAGGATCTGCTTGGCCACTTTCCAACAGATCCATCGTTGCTACCAGCAAATCTGCGCCGGAATACGCCAAACGGGTAAGAAGATCATCCGCCGTATCAGTTGGACGGATCGCCTCGGTCATCGTTCCAAGAATCACACCTGTATCCAAGCCCTCATCGATGCGAAACGTTGTTGCTCCGGTGATGTCGTCGCCGGCTCGAATCGCCGCTTGCACCGGTGCGGCTCCGCGCCAGGCAGGAAGCAGAGAAAAGTGCAGATTCACCCAGCCGTGAGGTGCTGCCTCCAACAAATCCTTCGGAATCAAGTTGCCATATGCAACTACTGGTATCGCTTCCGGCGCAAGCTCGGTGAGCCTAGCTCGCACCGCGTCGCCATCCTCGGTACCTGCCTTTAAGGTCGTGGGCGTGAGCACTTCAATCCCGTGTTCGTCGGCAAGCGCGCGCACAGGCGATGGGTGGAGCGTGCGCCCCCGGCCACGACGAGCATCGGGACGGGTAATTACAGCTACGACTTCGTGTTTTGAAGCCAGCAGCTTTTCCAACGCAGCGACGGCGGGCTCAGGGGTACCCGCAAAAACAAGACGCATTAGTTCTCCTTAAACCATTCAGCGGCACGGATCGTGCTCATCGCTTCTTTGCGCAATTCGGGCGACAAACGCTTCAAGAACAGCACTCCATCAAGGTGATCGGTCTCGTGCTGAATACAGCGGGCCAAAAGCCCGGATGCCTGCATTGCGATCGGGCGACCCTGCGCGTCCTGTCCGCGAACGACTACAGAGTAGAAACGCTCAGTGTCAGCGGAGATGTCGGGAATCGACAAGCATCCCTCCGACCCCAATTGTGTTTCATCACCAATCGGTTCCCACACGGGATTAATGATGTGTCCACGCAAACCGGACTCGATCATGGAGCAATCATAAACAAAAACTCGTTTGGTCAGTCCGATCTGATTGGCGGCTAGCCCGACACCGCCGGCAGCATCCATGGTTTCCAGCATGTCGTCGACAAGCACTGCCAGGGAGCTATCAAACTCTGTGATCTCGGTGGCCTCCGTGTTCAACACAGGGTCGCCGAAAAGGCGGATTTCGCGGATCGTCATGGTCTACGTCTATGACCTTTCTGCCAAGGAAACGGATTCGTCCCAAGTGTACTTGGCAGGGCATGGGCTTAACCGATGTGGATCGGGTCTACCTGAATACGCATAGGAGCGTCTTCTTTGCGTAGGGCGCGTCGGATCGAGGCCGATCGCAGTGCGGATCCTAAAGCATTCCTCCCCTGCAGAGGCATGCGGACCAGCATCCGTTCAGCGGCCCCAAACTCTTTGGTATCCCACTGGCCAGGGAGGTCATTTCCCGGTGGCAACTCCACGGGGCCGAGAATCTCAGCCCCATCGGGCAACTCCAAGGACTCTCGGAAGGTTTCCAGCACACGCGCCGGTGCGTCGATAGCCGCCATGTGCACGGCGGGAGGAAAGCCCACTTCCCTGCGCTGCGCTAGTTCTAAGGCGGCATGTCCCTGCATGTCCCAGCGAATCAGGTGCTGCACCACGGGCGCCGCAGGATCTGCCACGACGACTACTTCTCCGCCTGTCGAGTGAGGCGCAACCAATGTTGCGGCCGCAGCCCACTTATCTAAAGTCTCCTCCATTGCGCGCAGATCTGGCCGCCCCATGAGCGCCCAAGTATCAAGCAGGATCGCTGCTCCATAATGGTGGTCGTCTCCCAAAACATAGGGTTCCGCGCCCGGCGTGGATACAACGATCATCGGCTCGTCGTTGATCGTGTCGTGAACACGATCACCCCACGAGGACACGACCTTTGTGGAGGGAAACGCGCGCCCCAACTCCTCTGCCGTGCGCTCGGTACCGACGACGACAGAGCGCAGCCGACGCGAACCGCACTCCTGGCAGGAGTGACTTGCATCCATCCTTCCACACCAACGGCACGTCGGCGCTGCCGCCTCCGCGCCACTCGGCAGCCCCAAGGGCCCGTTACACCAGCGACAGCGCGCCGGGGTTCGGCACTGCCCACACGCAAGGGATTGAACGTATCCGGTGCGAGGGACCTGAAACAAAACCGGTTTCCCTTTTGCAAGTGCTCTGCGCGCAGCCTCAAAAGCAACTGACGGCAAACGCGCTGCACCTGCTCTGGGATCGCGTGCAAGCTCGAATTCAGAGTCGCCAGCCGCGTGAATGTACGGGGAACGCACCCGCAGGGCCGAGCGAGGGGCCACTAATTCATGGACCCAACCTGATTCGACCAAGAGCTGGGTTTCCGCTGTCCGCGTGTGCCCACCAATCACCAAAGACGCCTTTTCCACAGCAGAACGCGTGGTCAGCACTTCCCGTGCATGCACATAAGGCGCCCGCGGATCGACAAGGTTGTCGTCTCCGTCGTGCATCAACACCATGAGGCGCAAATCGGTAACAGGTGCGAACGCAGCAGACCGCGTGCCGACGACCAACCGACCTTGTCCATGCAAAATGGATAAGTAGCGTGAGTAGCGAGCTTGTGGGCCCAGCGCTGCCGTCAACACAGTAATCTGGCGCGGGCCGACGATCTGGCGCAGCGCCATTTCGCAACGGTCGACGTCGCGCTGATCCGGCACAATGATCAGTGCGCCACCGCCTTCCATCGCCACCTTGCCTGCTAGGGCCGCAATCGCAGTGGGCCAGTCATCGCCGGGGGCTACTTGCCATGCAGCGCGCGCGAGCTTTCCCCCGACGATGGCGTCAACGAATGATTCCCCATTGGTATAAGCACTCCACGAAGACAAATCCGGTTCCGTCTCATTTCCCAGCTTTTCCCACGGGGTGTCGGAATCGGTCTCCTCTGCTTTCGCGTGACGTGCCGGAACAGCCGATCGGATGATGTCGGAACGCACTCCCGCATAGCGCTGCGCCAGAGCATCGACTACTGCGTGCATGCGCTTCGGATACACGACCTCGGGCGAAATCACTCGCTCTATGTAGCGAAGCTTGCCGTCGTGATTGGAGGATGGAGCACGTTCGAGCACGATGGCGTCAGCAAGCCTGCCACCAAACCTGATGCGCACTCGGACGCCGGGCTGAGCCGCTTGGTCTTGGTCTTCGGTGACCAAGTAGTCAAAAGTGCGATCTAACTGCGGGAGACCCAAAAGAGGCAACACCCGCGCCACGGGCATGGTCATCGTGGCGCGGGTGTTGGTCATGCGGAAATATCTTACATGCTTTTACTTCTTGATTGCTTCCTGCAAGGCATCCACCTTGTTCAACTGCTCCCATGGCAAGTCAATGTCGGTGCGGCCGAAGTGGCCGTACGCTGCGGTTTGCGCATAGATCGGACGCAAAAGATCAAGTTCACGAATGATCGCGGTTGGGCGCAAATCAAACACGGCCTCGACTGCACGTTGGATATCAGCGTCGGAGAGTCCGTCGGCCGCGGTGCCAAAGGTTTCGACATACAAGCCCACTGGTGCTGCACGACCGATCGCGTAAGCAACCTGTACTTCTACTCGATCTGCCAAACCGGCCGCGACAACATTCTTCGCTACCCAGCGCATAGCGTAAGCCGCAGAGCGGTCCACCTTTGAAGGATCTTTGCCCGAGAAGGCGCCACCACCGTGGCGTGCCATGCCACCGTACGTATCGACGATGATCTTGCGCCCCGTTAATCCGGCATCGCCCATCGGGCCACCTAGAACGAAAGAACCTGACGGGTTGACCAGCAGAGTGAGGTCTTCGGTGACATATTCCTCAAGGCCCGCGTCCTTGATAACCCAATCCAAGACGTTTTCGCGCATTGCCGCTTCAAGCTCAGCTCCGGTGAAGTCGTCGTCGTGCTGAGTGGAGATCACCACGGTGTCAAGATACACGGGGGTATTGCCGTCGTAAGCAAACGTCACCTGTGTCTTTCCGTCTGGGCGTAGGCCTTGGACGATGCCTTCCTTGCGAACCTGCGTCAAACGTCGAGCTAGGCGGTGCGCGGTGGAGATCGGAAGTGGCATAAACTCTGGCGTTTCGTTAGTCGCGTAACCAAACATCAGTCCTTGGTCGCCTGCGCCAGTCTGGTCGCTGTCGCCGGTGGACTTGTTCTCACGCACCTCCTGCGAATTGGTCACACCGTCGGAAATCTCCTTTGACTGATCACCGATGGAGATGCTGACGCCACAGGTATTTCCGTCAAATCCAACATCCGAAGAGGTAAAGCCGATCTCGACGAGCTTGTCGCGCACGAGCTTCGCGATGTTTGAATAAGCCGCGGTTGTTACCTCGCCTACAACATGGACCTGCCCAGTTGTCACCAGAGTCTCCACAGCGACACGCGACTGGGGATCCTGTTTCAGCATGTCATCCAGGACCGTGTCCGAAATCGCATCACAGATCTTGTCTGGGTGGCCTTCAGTGACAGATTCGCTAGTAAACAGGCGGTAAAAATTCTCGTTAGAAGACACTAGCTTTGATTTTCTTTCTTTTTCAACAATAGAAGTGGGTACATAAAGTACCAGACCCAATATAGACCAAGCTGTCTAACTCGGCAATACTAGGACACAAACCGCACCGAAGCATCGATGATCTGCGCAGCCACCATCTGCTTAGAACCATCATCTACTTCCGTGACGGAACCATCCTTACCCAACAGCCAGCCTCGATTGCGGTCTTCGCCGAACACCTTGCCGTCTCCAACCTCATTGACCATCAAGAGGTCGCAGCCTTTTCGCTTCAGCTTTTCCTTGCCATAATCCAAGGCGCTCGACTCGTGATCGCCAGTCTCGGCGGCAAAACCCACGATCGCCGCGGTGATCTCGCCTGCCCTACGCTTTTCGACGAGGCCTTTGAGAATGTCAGGGTTTTCCGTCAACGTAATCGTCGTCAAGGCAGACTCGTCCGCGCCCTTTTTCAGCTTAGAATCAGCCTGTGAAACTGGACGGAAGTCAGCCACGGCTGCCGCCATAATGACTAGATCTGCATCGGCAGCGTGTTTGTGCACTGCCGCCTCCATATCTCGGGTGGAACGCACACGAACGATAGTCGCTCCCGGCGGCGTTTCTAGCTGGTCGGTATCACCAGCGACGATGGTCACCTCGGCCCCGCGATGCACGGCGATATCTGCTAAAGCGAATCCTTGCTTACCGGAGCTTCGATTACCGATGAACCTGACGGGATCAATATTTTCTTGCGTTCCACCGGCAGAAACTACGACCTTTTTTCCCCTAAGGTCCTGAGGAAGTTCAACCCCCGACAGGATGGTGCGCGCAATCTCGCCAATCTGAGCCGGTTCCATCAATCGGCCGGGACCCGAGTCTTTCCCAGTCAGGCGACCATGTGCTGGTTCAAGGACAATAATTCCACGCTCACGCAGCGTGGCTACGTTGGCCACCGTCGCCGGATTGTTCCACATTTCGGTATGCATCGCCGGGGCAATTACGACGGGACAAGTTGCAACGAGGACCGTAGCGGTAAGGAGATCGTCGGCACGTCCGGCGACGAGTCGGGCCATCACGTCGGCAGTGGCCGGAGCAATGACGATCAAATCAGCCTCTTGGCCAACGCGAACGTGCTGCACCTCATCCACCGCATCAAAGACCGTGGTCGACACAGGATGGCCGGATAATGCCTCAAAAGTCGCGGCACCGACAAAGTTCAGCGCACTCGGTGTTGGCACGACGCGAACGTCATCCCCAAACTCCTTAAGGTCACGAACTAGGGCACAAGCCTTGTACGCTGCGATCCCGCCTGACACACCAACAACGATTTTTCGCGGAGACATGCTCGCGCCTCACTTTCGCTTGAGATTTTTCTTCCGATGGTACTGAAAAACCCGCCATCTACGTGGTCGTAGATAGCGGGTTAATACTGAGTGGCTACTGGCCTTCCTCGTGTTCGAGCAGACCGGCCTGAATCTCACGCAATGCGATGGATAGAGGCTTCTCGCCTGGTTCCGGAGTAACGAGGGGTCCGATGAACTCGAAAACGCCCTCGTCATGTTCCTGGTAGTAGCTGTTGATCTGACGTGCGCGCTTAGCTGCAAAAATCACCAGCGCGTACTTCGACGAAACCTTAGACAGCAGTTCGTCGATCGGAGGTGCGGTAATGCCCTCCGGGGTGTCATACACCAGGTCGTCAGACGCACCCAGCTCGTTGGTTACGTTGCTCACATACACCTACTCGTAGTTGTTCGTATTTCCGCCCAATAGGATAGCACCGATAGCAGCTACGGCTGAATCCACGTCATCGTTAACCACGATGTCATCGAACTCTTCCTTTGCCGCCAGCTCTGCCCGGGCGGTATCCAGGCGACGTTGGATGACATCCGCCGACTCTGTGCCACGCGAAGTGAGGCGATCGACTAGCTCCTCCCACGAAGGAGGTGCCAGAAATACTGTCACAGCCTCAGGCATCAAGGCCTTCACGTTGCGAGCCCCCTCGAGGTCAACTTCAACCAAGACAGGGCGCCCCTGGCTCAACGCCTCGCGAACGGGTCCCGCTGGTGTTCCGGAACGCTGCAGACCGCCGTGAATGTCGGCCCACTCTAGCATTTCGCCGGCGTCGATGCGCTCTTGGAAATATTCCGGGGAGACGAAGAAGTAATCCTCACCATCGCGCTCGCCAGGCCGTGGTGAACGCGTAGTCATGGACACTGAAAAATACATGTCCTTGATATCGTCGCGTAGTCGGTGAACCACGGTCGACTTGCCCACAGCGGACGGACCAGCTAGAACAACCAGTCGCCCGAGTGGCTTGACTTCCTCTGGCACGGATTAGTCCTCAGAGAAGCCGAAGCGCTCCAACAGCGCACGACGCTGACGGTCACCCAGACCGCGCAGACGACGGGTCTGAGCGATTTCAAGCTCTTCCATAATCTCGCGAGCCTTAACCTTGCCCACCTTTGGAAGTGCCTCGAGAAGTGCGGAGACCTTGGTCTTACCGATGATGTCATCGGTGCTTGCCTTGTCCAGCACCTCCTTGAGGTTCGTTTCGCCACGCTTCAGGGATGCCTTGAGCTCTGCGCGCTTCTTGCGTGCTTCAGCAGCCTTTGCAAGGGCTTCCTTACGCTGCTCATCGGTCAACTTGGGAAGGGCCACGGGGTTCCTCCATGCTTTCGTAGTAGTCATTACTCCCAGCTATTGCACTGGCTACAGTTCACCACACCGTCGAATCTCAACGGTGTGACTCACTGACTCCGGCAAGTTTAACACTGGGTTTGCTGTTTCAGGATAACGACGTCGGCGTTTCGCCACGTCATAGCCTTGACGGTACTAAGCTACCAGGCTTTTTATAAAAGTGGTGAAATACTTCCCCGCTAATACTGTTTTGCCTGGTCAATTGCATGTTTCCGCAGGTCGCGAACATCGGGACCAGCAGCCAAAACAGACCGAGAAACACTTGGAAAAACGTTGGAAAAATTCTTTCCAGCAATCCTAGCCACGTCATCTGCAGTACCGCCTTGAGCACCGACACCAGGCATCAAAACCGGGCCGTTGAGCGCGTCGAGAACCGGTGGGTTCTCCAGGGTTGCACCGACGACGACGCCGACGGACCCAACCGTCTCACCTACGTTGAGCGCCGCACATTCGTCGACCATATACTGTGCCACTGTTTTCCCGTTCTCCAACCGCTGAGATTGAAATGCAACGGCCTCCGGGTTCGATGTTGCTCCGAGCACAAATACCCCAGCCTCGTGCTTTTGAGCCTCGTCGAAAACTGGCTTCAAGGCACCAACGCCCAGGTAGGGGGACACTGTCACCGCATCCGAACGCAGCGACGTCTCCCCCAGCCACGCCTCGGCGTAACCAGCCATGGTAGACCCGATGTCGCCACGCTTCGCGTCTGCGACGACCAATGTGCCAGTCTCACGAAGCGAAGCGATTGTCTCTTCGAGCACCATAAAACCGTGGGCGCCGAACCGTTCATAAAACGCTACTTGTGGCTTGACCAAAGCGACGTGCCCGGAGAATGCCTCAACACAGCGGCGTGAAAAATCACGTAAACCCTCCACGGAGTCTTGGAGTCCCCACGAATGGAGCAGCGACGCATGCGGGTCAATGCCTACGCACAACCTGCCGTACCGTTCGCCCGCTGCAGCGAGGCGTTCACCGAAGGTCATCGCAAACCGCCCTCCGCAGTGTGATCAAGCTCTTGCAACGACTGGACGGTGATCTCGTTGGCCTTGATCGCCTCAATGCCTTGAACTGCGGCGGTAACACCTTGGACGGTGGTCATGAGTGGCACGTTGGACGAGACTGCTGCCGCACGGATTTCGTAGCCATCGTTACGGGCACCCGAGGATCCTGCAGGAGTGTTGAGGATCATGTCGATCTCACCGTTCTTGATGCGATCGATGATCGAGGTACCTTCAGCACCTTCGCGTGCCTCAGAAGCCTTCAGGACGACTTCGCAGTCGATGCCGTTACGACGAAGCATCTGTGCGGTACCCGACGTTGACAAAATCTTGAATCCCATCGTCGCAAGACGCTGGATTGGGAAGATCAGGGTGCGCTTGTCGCGGTTGGCCACAGAGACGAACACAGTGCCTTCAGTAGGTAGTTCACCGAATGCGGCTGCCTCGGACTTTGCGTAAGCCTCGCCAAAGCTTGGTGCCAAGCCCATGACCTCACCGGTGGATTTCATCTCGGGCCCCAGGATGGTATCTAGCAAGGTGCCATCGGTTCGCAGGAATCGAGTGAATGGAAGGACGGCCTCCTTCACGGCAATCGGGTGGTCCAACGGCAGGGTGCCGCCGTCATAGTTGGAAGGTAGGAGGCCTTCGTCGACAAGCTCTGGAATTGTTGCACCAAGCATGATCCGTGCGGCTGCCTTTGCTAAGTGGACGCCGGTTGCTTTGGAGACAAATGGTACGGTGCGGGACGCGCGAGGGTTGGCCTCGATGACGTACAAGATGTCGTCTTTCAGAGCGAACTGAATGTTCATCAGGCCCTTGACACCAATTCCATGAGCAAGGGCTTCGGTGGATCGGCGCACCTGCTCGATGGTCTCGGGGCCAAGCGTCATCGGTGGCAATGCACAAGCGGAGTCACCAGAGTGCACACCAGCCTCTTCGATGTGTTCCATAACTCCGCCTAGGTAGACATTCTCCCCGTCGCAGAGTGCGTCAACATCGATTTCGATCGCAGAGTCCAAGAACCTATCGACGAGTACTGGGTGGTCTGGCGAGAGCTCGGTGGCTCGGTCGATGTAATCCTCCAGCGAAGCTTCGTCGTAGACGATTTCCATGCCGCGACCGCCAAGAACGTACGACGGGCGAACTAATACTGGATAGCCGATGCTGTTGGCAACCTGCTTCGCCTCTTCGAAGCTAGTTGCGGTGCCAAACGCCGGAGCCGGAAGCTGTGCCTTTGCAAGCACCTCACCAAACTCTCCACGGTCTTCTGCAAGATCAATCGCCTCAGGGGTGGTGCCTACGACCGGAACGCCGGCATCGGCCAATCGCTGTGCGAGACCTAGCGGAGTCTGCCCACCCAGCTGGACGATGACGCCAGCGACGGTGCCTGACTGGGTCTCGGCGTGGTAGACCTCCATCACGTCTTCAAAGGTCAGTGGCTCAAAGTAGAGACGGTCTGCCGTGTCGTAGTCGGTTGAGACTGTTTCTGGGTTGCAGTTAACCATCACAGTTTCGTACCCAATACGGGACAGTTCCAGCGCAGCGTGGACACACGAGTAGTCGAACTCGATGCCCTGGCCAATGCGGTTCGGGCCGGAGCCCAAGATGATGACCTTTTCCTTTTCGGTCTGAGGCGCAATCTCGGATTCAGCGTTCGGATCGTATTCGTATGCCGAGTAGTGGTACGGAGTCTGTGCCTCAAACTCACCAGCACAGGTATCGACGGTCTTGTACACAGGGCGAATTCCCAAAGACCAACGCAGGGAGCGGACCCCGTCTTCGCCAGCCAACTCAGGGCGAAGTGCAGCGATTTGGGCATCGGACAGGCCAAAGACCTTTGCTTCGCGCAGCAGATCAGCGTCGAGGACTGGAGCGTTTTCCAACACAGTGCGGAATTCAACAAGGGCGCGCAGCTCGGCCAAGAACCAAGGATCGATACCGGAAACCTCGTAGATCTCGTCATCAGTGGCGCCGAGGCGCATTGCCAACTCCACGTCGTAGAGACGGCCATCGGTTGGGCGGCGCAGGTCTTCAAGTACTGCGTGGACATCGTTGGCACGCTCGCCCGCGAAGTACTCATCAGGCTTGGTCCAGAATCCCGCGGGTTTGGTCTCCATCGAGCGCAGGACCTTGTTCAAGCCCTGAATGTAGTTGCGGCCGATACCCATCGCTTCACCGACGGCCTTCATCGAGGTACCCAGGGTGTCGTCGGAACCAACGAATTTCTCAAACGCAAAGCGTGGCGCCTTGACGATCACGTAGTCCAAGGTCGGTTCGAACGCCGCTGGTGTAACACCGGTGATGTCGTTGGTGATCTCGTCCAGTGTGTAGCCAATCGCTAGCTTTGACGCAATCTTTGCGATTGGGAAGCCCGTTGCCTTCGATGCGAGTGCCGAGGAGCGGGACACGCGAGGGTTCATCTCAATGGTGATGATGCGGCCGTCTTTCGGGTTGATGGCAAACTGGATGTTACAGCCACCGGTATCCACACCGACTTCGCGAATAATAGCGATGCCTTGGTCACGCATCTTCTGGAATTCGCGGTCGGTCAGCGTCAAAGCAGGTGCCACGGTGACAGAATCACCCGTGTGAACACCAAGCGCATCAACGTTTTCGATAGAGGCGATCACTACGACGTTGTCATCGCCATCGCGCATCAGCTCGAGCTCGAGTTCCTTCCAACCTAGGATGGACTCTTCAATTAGGACGTTTGCTTCAGGGGAAGCTTCCAAGCCACCACCGGCGATCCGCTCTAGATCTTCCATCGTGAAGGCAAGCCCAGAGCCTAGACCGCCCATGGTAAACGAAGGGCGAACGACAACCGGCAAGCCGAGTTCCTCGACAGTCTCGTGGACCTCGTCCATCGTGTAGCACACGCGGGAGCGAGCAGACTCGCCACCGATCTTCTCAACGATGTCCTTGAACTTCTGACGGTCTTCGCCTCGCTCAATAGCGTCGATGTCTGCGCCGATGAGCTCAACGCCGTGCTTTTCCAAAAGGCCCATGCGGTCCAGCTGTATCGCTGCGTTCAGGGCTGTCTGCCCACCAAGCGTAGCCAAGATAGCGTCAACCTTGTGACCTTCAGCTGCTTCCTTGGCCAGAATCTTGTCGATGTACTCAGGCTCGATCGGCTCAACGTAGGTATGGTCGGCGAACTCTGGATCCGTCATGATCGTTGCCGGATTGGAGTTAATCAGAGTGACGCGCAGTCCCTCTTCTTTCAGTACGCGGCACGCTTGGGTGCCGGAATAATCGAATTCGCATGCCTGGCCGATAACGATAGGGCCGGAGCCGATCACCAGGACGTGGTTAATATCTTCGCGTTTCATGATTTTACCTTCCTGGTTACTTCTTGTTTGGCGAGTACTGGTCCATCAACGCGATGAACTGGTCAAATAGTGGGTTCGCATCGTGAGGGCCAGCGGCAGACTCGGGGTGGTACTGCACGGAGTATGCGCGACCGCTTTCTAGAGCCACGCCTTCCACTACGTCGTCGTTAAGGCAGGTGTGGGTAACCACTGCTGGTCCAAACTCGGTATCGAAGGTCTCCCCTGGTTTGCCTTCGAGCGCGAAGCCGTGGTTCTGGGAGGTGATGTCAATCTTGCCCGTGAGGTGGTTCTTTACCGGTACGTTGATGCCACGGTGACCGAACTTGAGCTTGTACGTATTCATGCCGAGCGCACGTCCGAGAATCTGGTTGCCAAAGCAGATTCCGAATAGTGGCACTCCAACGCGGATGATCTGCTTGGTGATCTCGACCATCGCATCCGCGGTCGCTGGATCACCCGGACCGTTGGAGATCAACACGCCATCTGGGCTGTACTGCTTGATCTCTTCTACTGGGGTGTTCGCTGGCACGACGATAGTTTCGATGCCGCGCGCCGAGAACTGCTTCGGGGTTGCAGTTTTGATTCCCATGTCATAGGCGACGACGGTGTAGAGCTTCTCCCCCTCGGCTTCGAAGGTGTACGGAGCATCGGTAGACACCTCGGCGGAAAGATCTGCGCCTGCCATCGACGGCTGCGCATTGACCTTATCGACGAGCTCTTGAGCGTCGAGAAGTGCGGCGTCACCTGAGAAGATGCCTGCGGGAATAGAGCCGAAGTCGCGGATCCGACGAACGACAGTTCGGGTATCGATACCAGAGATCCCGATGATGCCTTGCGCGGTCAATTCATCTTCGAGCGAACGGTCCGCTCGCCAGTTGGAGACCCCCTTGGACAAGTCTCGGATAACAAGGCCGGCGACCCAGATTTTGCCATCGCGGGACTCATTATCTTCATCATTCCAACCAGTATTGCCAATCTGTGGTGCCGTAGTAACGACGATCTGGCGGTGGTAGGAAGGATCGGTCATGGTCTCTTGGTAGCCGGTCATTGCGGTTGTAAAGACGGCCTCGCCAAAAGTTTCGCCTTGTGCGCCGAACGCGAATCCTGGGTACGTTGTTCCATCGCCTAACACCAAGATGGCGGGAGTGCGAGATTCAGTCACAGTATGCCTTTCAGACTGTAAATTATTCATTGCTTTGTATTGTATGCGATCAGGGGCTACTGGTGGGTCTCGGGCACGCAGGCCTCGCCGTCAGCACAAGTCACACGACCACGCAAAATGGTGTGGGTGACTTTCGCCTTGTATTCAATGCCCTCATAAGGGGTGTTTTCCGCTTTGGATGCCATGTCTTCGCCTCGGACAGTCCACGGCGAGTCAGGATCCACGATAGTGAGGTTCGCAGGTTCCCCGACCTCAATTGGGCGACCATGGCCTGGAAGGCGGACGATCTCCGCAGGCTTTTCGCTCATCACCTTGGCGACGAAACGCCAGTCTGCCAAGCCGGACTCCACAAAGATTTTCGCAATCACAGACAGTGAGGTTTCCAGTCCCAGCATCCCCGGTTTTGCATGGTCGAACTCAACGCACTTTTCTTCCGAGCCATGTGGCGCGTGATCGGTCGCGACACAGTCAATAACACCATCGAGCAAGGCCTGCTTCAGGGCATCAGCGTCACGCTTCTCACGCAACGGAGGGTTGACACGGTACCGACCGTCGTAGGATTCGAGCATTTCGTCGGTAAGCGCGAGGTGGTGCGGAGTGACCTCAGCGGTGACCTGCGCCCCTCGCTCTTTTGCCAAACGGATCAGATCGATCGACCCCTCAGTAGAGGCGTGACACAAATGGATACGTCCGCCGTAGTCGCGTGACATGATCGCATCGCGAGCAACGATTGATTCCTCGGCAACGCGAGGCCAACCGCGCAGGCCCAACCGGGATGCGGTTGGTCCCTCGTGGGCTACGGCCCCTTCGGTCATACGCATGTCTTCGGAGTGCTGCGCGAGCAAAACGTCGAATCCCTTGGCGTATTCAACGGCGCGTCGCATGATCTGCGGGTCGTTGACGCACTTGCCATCGTCGGAGAACATGCGGACCTTCGCCTCGGAGCGCGCCATCATCCCGAATTCAGTGAGTTGCTTCCCCTCAAGCCCCAGGGTAATTGAGCCAATCGGATGCACATCGCACAGTCCGTACGCCTGTCCTTTCATCCACACGGATTCTGCAATCACTGGTTGGTCCATGACCGGAAGCGTGTTTGCCATCGTGAATACCGCGGTAAACCCGCCCTTCGCCGCAGCTTGCGAACCAGTAGCAATGGTTTCGGTATCTTCACGGCCTGGCTCACGCAGGTGGACGTGAATGTCGACGAGACCGGGCAACAACACATTGCCCTGGGCATCGATCACGTGTGCCCCAGAGGTGTCAACTGATCCGATCTCGGCAATGACTCCATCGCGAATCAGGATATCCACCGGATCGCCTTCGCCATATGGCCGAACGTTTACTATCACAACGTCCTGCGCAGCTGGTGGAGCCAGAGTGCCGGTTGCTGGGTAGTTCTTGTCTGTCATGACTAATTCCTCGCTTCCCTGTTAGTTTCCGGCCGCCAGTAGGGTAAACAACACAGCCATGCGGACATGGACACCATTGCTTACCTGCTGCAGGACTGCGGTTTCGTCGTAATCCGCAACCGCGTGGTTAATTTCCATGCCGCGGAGCATCGGACCTGGATGCATGATGATCGCATCGTCTTTCATCATCGCTGCGCGGGCCTTTGACAGACCAAACAAGGTGGCGTATTCGCGATGCGATGGGAAGAAACCGCCATTCATGCGCTCTTGCTGTACTCGCAGCATCATGATGACATCGGCATCAGCGATTTCCGCGTCGAAATCGACGGAAGTACGCACTGGCCATGTATCCACTCCCCAAGGCAGCAGCGTCGGCGGCGCGACAAGCACGATCTCGGCACCAAGCTTCGACAGCAGGTCAACGTTTGAGCGCACCACGCGGGAATGCAGGCAGTCACCCACGATGAGGACCTTGCGGCCTTCGATATTGCCCAGTCGCTGGCGCATCGTCACCGCGTCCAGGAGCGCTTGAGTTGGGTGCTGGTGTGACCCATCTCCCGCGTTGATTACCGAAGGGCCGTTACCACCCGGTGCCACCCAATCCGCAATCAACTGGGTTGCGCCCGACGAAGGGTGTCGCATGACGATCGCGTCAGCGCCGATCGAGCTCAGAGTCAGCGCAGTGTCTTTGAGGGACTCGCCTTTCTTTACCGATGACGATGAAGCCGAGATATTGATGACATCAGCGCTCATCCACTTACCCGCTGTCTCAAAAGACGCGCGAGTACGGGTGGAGTTTTCATAAAATAGGGTGAAAATGGTCCTGCCCCGCAGAGTCGGGAGCTTTTTCACTTCACGGCCTTCGAGCGCCTCGCGAAAGCGATCGGCCTCATCCATTAGTCCAACGATTTCGTCACGTGTTAGATCGCCGATATTAAGCAGGTGCTTCATTAGTTCTCCTGTTCGCGGGTCAGCAAGACTGCATCCGCCTCGTCAAGAGGCTGCAAGGTCACAGAGACATCTTCGTTGCGGGCAGTGGGGATGTTCTTTCCCACATAATCCGCGCGAATCGGGAGTTCGCGGTGTCCGCGATCCACCAGCACTGCTAACTGGATCGCGCGCGGTCTTCCGAGGTCACGTAACGCATCCAGGGCTGCGCGGATGGTTCGACCCGAGAACAAGACGTCGTCGACAAGCACGACTGTAGCCCCGTCGATCGGCGCCGGAATCCTAGTCGGTTGAAGAGCTCGGTGTGGCTTATCGCGAAGGTCATCGCGGTAAAGGGTTATGTCCAAACTTCCCACGGGCACTTCGACACCGGAGAAATCTCGGATGGATGCGGCGAGTTTCTCAGCCAGCGGTACTCCACCCGAGGGAATGCCAAGCAGGATGACGTCGGATTCGTCGTCAAGCGCTGTTCTTTCGATCACTTGGTGCGCGATGCGTGCAACAGTGCGCGCGACCTCATCGGCTGTTAAAAGCTCGACGGTCACGCGGTTGTCGTTATCACTCATCGAACCTCCTTCCCCGCCTCACTGTGCGGTCATTAAAGGATGTCAATGTTGAATTAGATTGTCTATGCTTGAATGCTTAGAACGGTTGTTACTTTAGCATATAACCGCACTCGGACGGAGGAATCACTCATGGGCATTACTGCTGATCATCTCGTCCCATTCGAGCGCTCAACGGTGTGGGATTGGCATACCCGCCCTGGAGCCGTCGCACGCCTCACTCCGAACTTCCTCCCATTGAAACCAGTAAAGCAAGCCGAGCGCCTCTCCAACGGCACAACGATTTTCTCGCTTCCAGCTGGTTTGAAGTGGGTCGCCCGCCACGATTTGTCTGGGTATCAAGCGGGCCACGTATTTACGGATGTCTGCATCAATGCCCCCATTCGAGCAGTAGCCAACTGGAAGCATGTCCACCGCTTTTCCGACGACGATGAAGGCACACGCATTACCGACGAAATCTCCAGTCGCCTTCCCGCTCGCACGCTCGAGCCCGTCATCGCATACAGGCAACAGCAGCTGCTCAAGGATTTGGATTTTCTTCACCGAAGTGGTGAGCACGAGCCATTGACCATCGCGATGACCGGCTCGCGCGGACATGTCGGTCGTGCCCTGACCGCTCAGCTGACCACGGCCGGACACACGGTGATTCAGCTGGTACGCAATGAGCCCAAGTCTGGCCAACGCCACTGGCATCCGACGCACCCCGCATCCGACCTACTAGAAGGAGTCGATGCAGTGGTGCACCTTGCCGGAGAGCCACTCTTCGGCCGCTTCAACGAGTCTCACAAAGAGGCGATCTACTCGTCTAGGGTGAAACCGACGCACATGCTTTCCAAGCTTGCAGCCAAGTCGGACGTGAAAGTGTTCGTCTCGGCTTCTGCCATTGGATACTACGGCCCAGGCGGTAGCGAATCCCCCATTGACGAAACAACCGAACGCGGCGATGGCTTCCTCGCCGACACCGTCGCAGATTGGGAGAATGCAACCCAACCAGCACGCGATGCCGGGATCCGCGTGGTGAACATTCGCTCCGGCATTGCGTTGGCCAGCAACGGTGGTGTTCTGCCGATTTTCCGCGCCGTTTCCGCAACGGGCCTGTCAAGTCGATTCGGGGATGGAGAATTCTGGATGTCGTGGATCGCCCTCGATGACCTCACCGACATTTACTTCACAGCGCTTATCGACGACCGTCTCGCCGGCCCCGTCAATGCAACCGCGCCGTTTCCTGTGATGAACAGCGAGCTTTCTCGAGAAATTTCTTCCGCGTTGAAAACTCCGACCCTGATCCCCGTTCCCACCTTTGGACCGCGCATCCTCCTAGGTAAGGAAGGCGCTGAGGAACTCGTCCTCGCAGACCAGAACGTTACCCCCAGCGTGCTGCAAACCCTTGGACATACGTTTAGATACCCACATTTGACCGAAGCTTTGGCACACGAACTGGGAACCGAGAAGCTTTTCGGCGCGTAGCATCCAACCGGCCGGTCGCGCTCGTTGCTACCCTTGTGGAATGGACGAGAACAATATTCCCGAGGCGTTCAATATCGAACGCGTGGGAGACATCCTCGCAGAGGAGAATCTGCAGTACAGGCTCGAAGAAGTTCCGACCCCCGATGGGACTACGCAAGTCATTCGCACAGGATTCGCAGACTCCGCGATCGCATTCGTGCATGAGGGAAACAATCTCGTGTGTGAGGCGCTGTGGCGCGGTGAGTTCCCCAAGGCACTCGCGACAAATCTTCTGTTTGCCTGCAACGAGTACAACCAACAACAGTTCGCACCGACCCTCCGCTTCTACGAAAGTGGCGAGCACCACGTGGCCGCTAATGCTTTCCGGGTCCTAGACGTTTCACAGGGCGCATCCTTGAACCAGGTGGGAGCCTTTGTGTTGTCCACTTTGGACGCCACTGTCGGGGCCTTCGATTTCCTCTCCGAACAGTTCCCTGACCTAGTTACCTGGGAGGAAAACCATGACCACTAGTTCACCTGTCGCGCCAGTCACACTAGATCGCATCGAAGCAGCGATGAAAGAACACGGCGTAGAACTTGCCCGCGATGATAGCCGCGACATGGCAACAGCCAACCTCAACGGTTTCCTGGTCGGTTTTGCTTTACTGTCCTCCGTGCTAATCGTCCGCGCCGATGCAATGACCGACATTCCGAACGATGATCCCAATGCGACTCTTTACCTCGCCGCTAATCAGGTCAACTCCACAGCGTTCGGCGCGCGCGCAGTCGTCGTCAACCGCACAGAGAAACTCGTCGTACGCACAGAGCGTGAACTTCCGATCGCAGCGGGGCTTAACGACGAGCAGCTGTCCACCACCCTCAAGTCCGCCGTAGACGCAGTGCTGGCGTCTCAAGACGCCATGGTGACGGTTATCGAGCACTTCGAAGAGATCATGAAGGACATCAACTCTTAGTCCTTTTTCCCCTTCGGACAATACGAGCCCGCTACTAGCCGTGATCGGCGTAGCGGGCTTTTTCGCAAACAGGGCTGAAACAGTTAGGACTTTTTGAGTCGCTTCTTCTCTTCCTCTGGATCGAAATCGGCCTCAGGCCATTCCAACTCCATGGACTTGAGCGCGTCGGCGATGAGTGCCTTGACCACCATGCGCGCGTACTTTTTGTTGTCCCCGGGAACGCAGTACCAGGGTGCATCGTCGGTCGAGGTCCGTTCCAAAGCGATCTGGTATGCGGCTTGGTAGCGCTCCCATTTCGCACGATCCTCCAGGTCGCCCGGATCATACTTCCAGTGCTTGTCTGGTCGCTCCAGCCGCTCCATCAGGTTCTTCTTTTGAAAGGCCCGGGAGATGTGAAGCATCACCTTGATGATTGTGATGCCATTCGCTGCTGCTCGAGACTCAAAGTCAACGATCGCGCCATAGCGACGCTCGATTTCCTCGGGAGGGGCCAGAGCGTTTACGCGTTGAACAAGTACGTCTTCGTAATGCGAACGGTCAAAAACCGAAATCAAGCCGGGGCCGGGAAGGTGCTTTTCAACGCGCCACAAGAAGTCATGTGCTGCTTCTTCCTCGGTCGGTCGGCCAAAGCCCACCGTGTGTACGCCTTGTGGATCTAGTTGGCGCACGACGTGGCGAATGACACCGCCTTTTCCGGACGTGTCCATTCCCTGCAATACCAACAGGATGCCACCTGTTGTTTCGGGGTGTTTACGCCCATTGGCGAAAAGCTTTTCCTGCTCCTCATCGAGAAGATCGTTAAAGGAGTGGAAAGCCTCGTCGAGTTCGTCGGAATCACCCTCAAAACCAGGAGTTTCCGACGGGTCGACGTCGGAGAGGTGAAAACCCTCTTCGACGCGAAGGGCTAGGGCATCGTCAATCGTAAAATCGGACATGCCCGCCTATTTTACTCGTCCTCTTTGGTCGGTGCATTTGCAGCTTGCGCCTGCAGAATGTCGTCTAGCACCGCGTGGATGTACGGTGGCGCTTGGTCGTCGGAGTACTGACTGGCCATCTCTACCCCATCGACAACTGAAATTGGGCCGTCTACTTCGTCGTTAAACATGATTTCCCATGCTGCAACGCGAAGAATCGCCCGATCAACCGCGGGAAGTCGCCCCAGCTCCCAGTCGTCTGAGAGAAACCGCTCGATAGACTCGTCAAGATCATCCAACTTTTCTGCGGCACCGGTGACAATTTGCCGTGTGTAGTCCGCAATAGGCGCTACGGCGTTCTCCGGGTCGCGAGCCAGCTGCGCGCGCTCGTCGACAATCCCCACTGGATCAAGGTCGCGTGCTTCAGCCTCAAACATGATGTCGACGGCGCGACGGCGTGCCCTGTAGCGGGCACCGTGGCGTTTGAAATCAGCCATTAGTTGTTTACGCGCGAGAGGTACTCGCCAGTGCGGGTGTCAACCTTGACCACGTTGCCGGTTTCCAGGAACAGCGGCACCTGGATCTCAGCGCCGGTTTCTAGGGTTGCAGGCTTGTTGCCACCAGTGGAGCGGTCGCCCTGCAGACCCGGTTCGGTGTGCTCAATCTTCAGGTCAACGGAGATTGGCAGCTCGGCAAACAGTGCCTCACCCTCATGGAAGGAGACCTGGACCTGCATGTTTTCCAGCAAAAACTTTGCAGCGTCGCCAAACTTGTCCGCGGAAAGCTCGTACTGCTCGTAGGTCTTGTCATCCATAACAACGTAGGAGGTACCGTCGTTGTACAGGTAGGTCATGTCGCGGCGGTCGACGGTAGCGGTATCAACCTTGACGCCAGCGTTCCAAGTCTTATCCACAGTCTTTCCGGAGACAACGTCTTTCAGCTTGGTGCGTACGAAAGCCGGGCCCTTGCCTGGCTTGACGTGCTGGAATTCGACGATCTGCTGAAGCTTTCCATCAACCTTCAGCACAAGGCCGTTCTTAAAATCGGCGGTACTAGCCACGGAGTTATCTCCCTCAAAGTTGCTGCGATGTGAACGGCCCTATGTTACACCACTGTTAGCGCCTTGCTAGCACCGGTGATGATCTTCGGGGCACCTGACGTAATAATCAATGTGTCTTCGATCCGCACTCCACCCTTGCCCGGTACATAGATTCCCGGCTCAATTGTCAGAGTCATATTCTCGGTCAGTTCACCCACACCAGTTGTCGAGGCGCTGGGAGCCTCGTGCACATCAAGACCGATCCCATGGCCTGTCGAGTGCACGAAAAAATCTCCGTAACCGGCTTCCTCGATGATGTCACGGCACGCCTTGTCCACATCAACAAGTGCGCGGCCCGGCGTCGCCGCACGAACGCCTGCGGCCTGCGCTGCAAGCACCACCTCATAAATCTCGCGGGCGAAATCGGTCACCTCGCCGATGACAAAGGTACGAGTCATATCCGAATTGAAACCAGCCCGGTGTGCGCCAAAATCGATCGTGACCAGGTCGCCATCTTCCAGCACTCGGTCGCCAGCCCCATGATGTGGTTTTGCCGAGTTCGGCCCGGAGGCGACGATCGTATCAAAACTCGTGCGCTCTGCTCCTGCGAGCCGCAGACGGTACTCGAGGTCAGCTGCTACTTCACGCTCGGTGCGGCCTGCGCGCAGTTCGCCTGCGTTGACAAGTGCTTCGAGGGCAGCCGAAGTAAACGCCGCAATCTCAGTTAGGTTGGCCAGCTCGATGGGATCCTTCGTAATGCGGATTTCCTCAATCGCTCCGGAAACAGGCACTAGCGTCACGTCTTCTGGAAGCACCTTCTTCAGGCGTTCCAATGCGGCAACTGACACATAATCTGCCTCAAATCCGACACGACGCCCGGGCTCGATCCGCTGCAGTAAGGCTTCGGCGCATGGACGTTCTATCAGTGCCTCTATGTCGCGGACTTCTTCAGCAATCTGTGTGGTGTAGCGCCCATCAGTTGCGATTTCCGCCGACAAGTCTTTTGACAGCACCAATGCGCCATTGGAACCAGAAAAGCCCGAGAGATAGCGTACATGAGTCATGTGTGTGACCAACATGTCGTCGATACGCATGGACGCGAGCTTCGCGGAGAGCTTGCGTCGTCGAGTAGCAAAACGTGTATCTGCTAAAGCCATACGGAAAGCTTAGCTTGCTTGTGACGCAAAATACTCCAAGGCAAGCAGATAACCTTGAATTCCCAACCCCGCAATGGTGCCACGGGCAATGTCCGACACGTACGAGTGCTTTCGGAATTCCTCCCGGGCGTGCACGTTGGAGATGTGGACTTCTACAAAACCGTTATTGTCCTGTAGCTCCACCAAAGCATCGCGCAACGCAACCGAGGTGTGGGTGTAGGCACCGGGATTGATGATCACTGCCCACTTCTGATCCGCTGCCTCGTGTACCCACTCGACCAACTGACCTTCGTAGTTGGACTGGCGACATTCGACGTCCAAACCGAGCTCCTCAGCACGCTTGGCGACGAACATCTCAACGTCTTCCAAGGTCGTCGAACCGTAGATCTCTGGCTGCCGTTTGCCCAGCCGGTTCAGGTTGGGGCCATTGAGTACAAGAACCTTCATGTTCTACTCCGAAATCGCGTCGTATGCGGCTTGTAGCTCTTCGATGGATGGTCCTTCAATACGGGTGACCTCACCAACACCAGTCAGTGCGACAAAACGAATCAACCCGTCGCGGTTCTTCTTGTCGTGGAGCATGCCCTCGTAAAGCTCATCAAACGCGCCGGCCGGATAGGTGGTGGGAAGACCGACCGATTGAAGAATGTCGCGGTGGCGTTCAACGATCTCGTCGTTGATCAAGCCTCGGTTGTGGGCGAGGTGCGCAACAAACATCATGCCGACAGCAACAGCATGGCCGTGACGCCACTGATAGTTTTCACGCTTTTCGATGGCGTGACCGAAGGTGTGTCCGTAATTCAGCATTTCGCGCAGGCCGGACTCCTTCAGGTCTTCACCCACGACCTTCGCTTTTACCACGACAGATCGCTCAATGAGTTCCGGGAGATCGCCATCGACGTCGAGTGCCTTTTCTGGATCCGCTTCGAAAATCTCCAAAATCCGCTCGTCGGCAATGAAGCCCGTTTTGATTACCTCCGCGCTGCCTGCGATGAGCTCGTCAGGATCAAGAGTGTAGATCCGATCAAGGTCGATATAGACACCGCTGGGCTCGTGGAAGGCCCCGACTAAATTCTTACCCGCCTCAGTATTGATACCGGTTTTTCCACCTACAGCAGCATCGACCATAGCCAATAGCGTCGTCGGCACCTGGACTACCTTGATGCCACGCATCCACGCGGCAGCGACAAAGCCTGCGAGGTCGGTCGCAGCCCCTCCGCCGAAACCAATGATCACATCGTGACGTGTGAAGGCTTCGTTGCCAAGCGTATCCCAGAGCTTGCCTGCGACCTCGAGCGTTTTACCGGCTTCTGCGTCGGGCACGGGGGCCATCGTGACACGAATGTTGGCAGCGTTGAGCACCTCGGCCAGGGCACGCGCGGGTGCGGCAAGGGTGGGCTGGTGAACGATCGCGGCCTGCCCTGCTCCGAGTTCTTTGACGCGTGCGGCCACCTGATCAGTGAGGTCACGGTCGATCTGAACATCGTAGGGACTTGGGCCCTTAACTGTGATGGTTGCCATGAGTCAACACCTTTCTGTGGGCCTATTCGGCTTCGATGATCCCTAGGACTTCAGCAACAACTCTTTGTGGTGGGCGTTCGTCGGTACGCACGCGGTAATCCGCTACTTCACGGTACAACGGTTCTCGGCGTTCCAACAGTGCACGGTAATGCGCTGACGGGTCCTTCGACGCTAGCACCGGGCGAGTCGCCTCGCGTGCTGTGCGTCGAATTCCTTCTTCTGGGCTCACGTCGATCCACACCACTGTGTGGCCTTGCAGCAGATCACGCGTGGATTCTGTCAACACAGCCCCACCACCCAGCGACACGATTCCCCCAGTCATTAGAGCTTGAGCCACATACCCGGCTTCGACTTCGCGGAATTTCTCTTCACCTACTTTGGAGAAAAACTCTCCGCAGGCTAGACCTTCGCCCTCTTCCAACAGTTGATCAGAGTCCACCAACGGAAGATTAAGAGCACGCGCAAGTCGGCGACCGATGGTCGATTTCCCCGCTCCTGGAGGGCCTACCAATACGACGCGTGGCCGTGAATGACAAACAGAATGTGAAAGCGCTTCCATTTACTCTTCTCCGAACGCTAGGCGCTTTTCCACGTAGTTTTTGTAGGCGGAAATATTGCGCTTTGTTTCCTCAAGACTATCTCCACCGAATTTGTCAAGTACCGCTCGGGCTAGCACCAGGGCAACCATCGCCTCAGCGACTACGCCCGCGGCTGGAACAGCGCAGACATCGGAACGTTGGTGGATACCCGTTGCGGCATCACCGGTGGACATATCAACCGTGCGAAGGGCACGAGGGACCGTCGAAATTGGCTTCATGGCTGCTCGCACACGAAGTTGCTCGCCGTTGGTCATGCCGCCCTCAATACCGCCTGCACGGTTGGTCAAGCGGCGCACGCCTTCGTCGTTACGCACCATTTCATCATGAGCTTCGGAGCCGCGGCGTCGTGCTTCCTCAAAACCGTCACCGATTTCGACACCCTTGATGGCTTGGATACCCATGAGGGCTGCAGCCAGCTGTGCATCAAGTCTGTTGTCACCTGAGACATGCGAACCAAGACCGATGGGCAAACCATCCACAATTACTTCGACGATTCCGCCGAGCGTGTCTCCCGCCTTCTTGGCTGACTCAATGCACGAGATCATATCGGCCTCGGATTCGGCGTTGAACGCACGCACCGGCGACTCGTCAATTGCAGTGATGTCGTCGAAAGTAGGTGAATCACCCTGGTAAGGCGCTGACTCACCAATGGAAATGACGTGGGAGAACACCTCAACCCCAAGCGTCTCGCGCAGGAAGTTGCGGGCAATTGTCGCCGCAGCGACGCGGGCTGCAGTTTCGCGTGCCGACGACCGTTCGAGCACAGGGCGAGCCTCATCGAAGCCGTACTTGACCATTCCCGAGAAGTCTGCGTGCCCTGGTCGTGGACGTGTGAGCTTGGCTCCACGACCAGAAGACATTGCTTCCTGGTTTTCAGGGTCTTCCATGTCGAGTGGTTCCGCAGACATGATTGTGGTCCACTTTGGCCATTCGGTGTTACCGATCATGACAGCGATTGGGCTACCCAGGGTCAATCCATGGCGAAAACCTGTGAGCAAGGTGAGTTCGTCTGCCTCAAACTTCATGCGTGCGCCACGGCCATAGCCAAGGCGTCGACGCGCAAGCTGGTAGGCAATATCGTCTTTGGTTACGGGAACTCCCGCTGGCATGTTCTCCATCATGGCGATGAGAGCTTGGCCGTGGGATTCACCTGCAGTAGTCCAACGAAGCATGCCAAGTATTATCGCACATGGAGTTGTTTTCACCACTTTGTGGCCTAGGCAGTAGCACCATCAATGGTGCACGATTATTGCGCACAGCCAGCTTGCGATCAGCATCGAAGGCCCGTGGGCGGTTGCTGCTTGTTTCAGTGCCCAAGCCACGAGCGCTGTGATCATGCTTGAGGTTGCCATAGCCACGCACACTCCAAGAATGCCTGCATGGAAAGCCACGACGATGCCCAGCGAGATCGCAAGCTTGATATCGCCCCCACCCACACCACCAAGTACTAAACCGACGAAGAGGTAGGTTAGCGGCCAAA
This sequence comes from Corynebacterium breve, assembly GCF_030252165.1. Taxonomy (NCBI): domain Bacteria; kingdom Bacillati; phylum Actinomycetota; class Actinomycetes; order Mycobacteriales; family Corynebacteriaceae; genus Corynebacterium; species Corynebacterium breve. The sequence goes on from NZ_CP126969.1 coordinate 1,225,886, forward strand.
TCAACCCAGCAAAGGAATGTGGTGCAACTATTGCCGCGAATATTAAAGCGACGATGGCAGCTGGCACCGTCAACCAATTGGGCAGGCGCCTTTGGGTCACGTCAAAGTGGCACAACGCAACCGACCAGAGTATTCCCCCGAGTACCCACACATCGGGCAGCCTAACTGAGGTACGCCTCCAGCGCTTGGCGCATGGCATCGCGGGGAGCGTAAATGCCCGTAAATTGTTCAAATTGGCTATATGATTGCGCAGCTAGCATCACATGACCGCCGACCGTGCGGTGCCCATTTGCCGCGGAACGCACCACCAATGGCGTTGGCCACGGTTCATAGATCACATCAAAAGTAGGCGCGTGACCTAACTGCGCAATATGCGGTTCAATTCCAGCCGAGGGAACTGTAGAAATGATCACATCAGCTGCCATCGTGATCTGCTCAATGTCATCGTCAAATGAAGTGAACCCGCAGTCCAAACCAAAGTGCTCAACAAGCGATTGGAGCTCGGCGCGACGATCAGAACGGTTAATTACCGTGAGGTGTGTGATGCCGCGCTGCCCCAGTGCCCAGATGGCCGGACGAGCAGTGCCGCCAGCGCCGATAAGTACGGCGCGCGTTGGTAACACGGTGTCGTCGATAAGCTCATCGAGGGCTGCTTGAATCCCCTCGCAGTCTGTGTTGTCAGCACGCCACCCATGTTCTGTGCGTGTGAGAGTGTTGGCGGAGCCGATCAACCGCGCGCGTTCAGTTGCCTCGTCTGCGAACTGCAGAGCAGCAAATTTGCCAGGCATCGTCACGGAGAAGCCACGATAACTATCATCCGCCTGGCTGACGATACGGGGCAGGTCTTTTTCTGTACAGGGAATGCGCTCGTAGATCCAGTCGTCGAGTCCGGCCGCGGTATACCCCGCGTTGTGCAGAATCGGCGACAAAGAGTGCTCTACGGGAAACCCGAGAATAGCTGCCCTTTTCATCGGTCGGTTCATCGGTTGGAGTCCAATACGCCGGATTGTTGGGCGCGTTCAACATCGACGAGGTGCTGCTCGTAGGTGTCATTGAATACTGTAGTGCCATCTTGGCTGATCGTGACGAAGAAGAGCCAGTTGCCTTCGGCGGGGTTTTCCATCGATGTAATAGCAGTTTCCGATGGCGAAGAAATTGGTGTCGCTGGCAGGCCATCCATCGCGTACGTGTTCCAAGGGGTCACACGCGCGCGGTCTTCATCTGTGGTGGCGATCTCCACGTCTTCTAAGCCATAGTTAACCGTAGAGTCGAACTCAAGGCGCATCGGCTCTGCCAAACGGTTCAAGATGACGCGCGCCACTTTGTCAAACTCCCCTGCTGGCGCTTCACGCTCAACCAAGGATGCGGCGGTGAGCAGTTCGTATGGCGACAAACCGATGGCGCTCGAACGCTCCACGATTCCGGTCTCGTTGTACTTATTGGCCGTGCGCGTAATCAGATCAGTGAGAATGTCCTGAGCAGACATCTCTGGGTCAACTACGTACTGTCCGGGAGCAATCAGACCTTCGAGTCGCTTTGGGTCACCAGCATGAGCACTAACCTGCGCCAGAGCCCACTCAGGAACACCAAGTGCACCGGGATCAGCGTTTGCTCCCACGTTTTCCAGTTCTTCCTTGGAGACGCATGTCGTTTCGCCATTGTGTCCACAGCTTGCCTCCGCGACTTGGGAGTAGATACCCAGGCGGGTGTCCCCTCCGACCACGACGACGTCGTTGAGCGTTGCTCCACCGGGAATGTCTAGTAGATCGATCTTATTGTCAGGAGACAAAAGTGCTTCAACAGCGGATTTGGCGCTCATTTCCTCCTGCAGACGATAGAAGCCCGGCTGAATCGCCCCCGAGTTTGGGTTATTCATCGCGGCAGTTTCAAAAGCTGCGGTGCTCATGATGATGCCGTCTTCTTCAAGCCGTGGTCCTAGCGCCGACATGGAATCGCCTTCTTGAACACGCACGACTTTTTCTACACCGTTGCCGGTGCCCTCGAAGTCACTCGGTACTGCCTCGCTTGACGACGACGTGAGCGCGTAGCCGATGTACGCCACCGCACCGACGATGAGCAACAGAGACGTCACAAACACAGCGAGCCCTGTGGTGCGTGATCGTGTAGTTCTACGCGTGGTCATGAGGCATCTCCTTATTTAGATAAGCAATGCGACCGTCGAGCCACGATTGCAAGATTTCTACCGCTGCGGCTTGGTCTATGACGCTCCGACCAGCCTTTTCTGAGACACCAGACGCCCGCAGCGCAGCGGTGGCTGCGACGGTTGTCAGCCGCTCATCTGCCATGCGCACTGGTATCGATCCGCCGAGACGACGATTGAGGCGAAAGGCAATCTCCTTGGCGTGCTTGACGCTGCTAGAACCATGCCCCTGAAGATCTCGCGGTAATCCCACTACGATCTCGACAGCGTCGTACTCATTGACGATCTCAAGCAGCCGGTCAATGTCAGCTTTGTCACGATCTTTAAAGCCAGTTTGACGTTGAACTGTTTCCACCGGAGTAGCCAACGTTGCCTCGCGATTCGATGAGGCAACCCCCATGCGCACTGTGCCCACGTCGATGCCGATGCGCCGGCCTGGGCCTGGGTCATCGACACCTGGAGTATCAGGGCTAATGCGTTGGGACATAAGGGGTGGGAAAGTCTCCTGTAGGCAACATTGATCTTCGTTCCTGATAAACCTAACTGACAAACCGGTGGTAATGCGTAGACATACCGGCGTGTCCGTAATCAGTTCGTTACAATACCCGATCTGGGGCTACTTAGTGAAAATCTCGTCCTTGACCGCGCGGAATGCATCATCCAGGCCCTCCACATTGGAGCCGGAGCCTTGAGCCAAGTCTGGCTTTCCGCCACCCTTGCCATCAATGTAGCCACCAATGAGCTTAATCATGTCCCCAGCCTTGATGCCCTTGTCTACACCAGCTGGAGTTACGGCTACTGCGACGGGTACCTTGCCGCCATTGTCGCTAGCCACGACGATCACCGCTGCCTGCTCCACCATTCGGCCCCGCAAATCTTGCGCGATGGTGCGCAGGTCACCGGCGTTCACCCCATTGGGAAGCTTGACCGTCACCACAGCGAACTCGCCGATAGTCTCCGCCTGGTTCACCAGATCAGCCGTGTTGGACAGAAGCTGTTGCTGATGCAGCTGGGCAATTTCTTTTTCGGCTGCCTTGAGTTTGTCCGCCAGTTCTGCGATGCGTTCTGGCAGCTTTTCGGACGGAGTCTTGAACTCCTGAGCCAGAGCGGACGCTAGAGCCGCTTCCTTGGAGAAGTAGCGGAAGGAATCCATGCCAGAGTACGCTTCGATACGGCGAGCACCGGAACCGACCGACGATTCGCCCAAGACGGCAATTGGGCCGATCTGCGAAGAGTGCGCTACGTGTGTGCCACCACACAGCTCGATCGAGAATGGGCCGCCGATCTCGACGACGCGAACTTCATTGCCGTAGTTTTCGCCAAAGAGCGCCATGGCACCCATCGCCTTGGCTTCCTCGAGACTAGTTTCCAGCGTGTTCACCGCGAAGTCAGCATCGACAGCCTGGTTGGCAATCGTGGTGATTTCTTCCAACTGTGCGTCGGTGAGCTGCTCGGTGTAGTTGAAGTCGAAGCGTAGATATCCCGGCTTGTTCAAGGATCCAGCCTGGACGGCGGTTGGCCCAAGCACCTCGCGCAGCGCCGCATGGACCAAGTGTGTCGCTGTGTGAGCTTGGCGGGCACCGTGGCGCCACTTCTCATCCACCTCGGTACGCACGGTAGATCCAAGATCGAGTCCACCGGCTTCAACGACGCCCTTGTGTACCCAGAGTTTCTTGCCGATCTTTTGCACGTCATTGATGCTTAATACCGTGTCACCCATGACGATGCGGCCACGGTCACCAGTTTGGCCACCGGACTCTGCGTACATTGGAGTCACATCCAAAATGACTTCGACTTCGTCGCCGGCCTTGGCCTCGTTGACGGTCTCGCCGTCGCGGACAAGCCCGATCACTCTGGAGTCATGCACCAAATTGTCATAGCCGACAAATTCCGTCGGCTGGTTGTCCACCCAGTCACGGTAAAGGGACTCGTCTGCGGCACCATGCTTCTTCGCACGGTTGTCAGCCTTTGCGCGGTTGCGCTGCTCAGACATCGCACGATCAAATGCAGCCATATCCACTTCAAGACCGGCTTCGCGAGCCATCTCCATCGTCAGATCGATCGGGAAACCATACGTGTCGTGGAGTTCGAAAGCTTGCTCTCCAGATAGGACCTGAGCGCCCTCTTCCTTTGCCGCGGTGGCCGCGACATCAAATCGCTGGGTTCCGGACTCCAGAGTCTTCAAGAACGCGCGCTCTTCGTTCACCGCAACGCGAATGATGCGCTCTCGGTTGTCAGCGATTTCTGGGAATGACGGGGTCATCGTGTCCATAATGGTGTTCATAAAGGTCTCAAGGGTTTCGCCCGTAGCCCCGAGGAGCCGAGCCGATCGAACGATGCGGCGCAGCAAGCGGCGAAGGATATATCCGCGGCCTTCGTTCGATGGAGTGACACCGTCCAGGATGATCATCATGCCGGTACGAGAGTGGTCCGCGATCACTCGGAAGCGCACGTCATTCTGCTGGGAACCAGCATCATACTTGGTTCCGGTGAGGTCTTCAGCGGCCTCAATGACGGGGCGGAGCAAGTCTGTTTCGTAGACATTTTCCACGTTCTGCAAGAGGCATGCGACGCGCTCAACGCCCATGCCGGTATCGATGTTCTTCTTTGGTAGTTCGCCGACAACTTCAAAGTTGCCGTTGGCATCGCTCTCACCACGAATGGACTCCATAAAGACCAGGTTCCAGATCTCCATGTAGCGGTTATCGTCCGCCTCTGGGCCGCCCTCGATGCCATACTCAGGGCCGCGGTCGTAGTAGATCTCGGAGCACGGACCACAAGGTCCAGGCACGCCCATGTGCCAGAAATTATCCTCCATGCCCAGACGCTGAATGCGCTCCTTGGGTACGCCGATTTCCTTTTCCCAAATCTCTGCGGCTTCATCGTCGTCGAGGAAAACGGTGACCCAAAGGAGCTCTGGGTCAAGGCCGAAGCCACCCTCGTCTACAGAGCTTGTGAGCAAGCTCCACGCGTGGCGAATCGCGCCTTCCTTAAAGTACTGGCCAAAGGAGAAGTTACCCGCCATTTGGAAAAATGTGTTGTGACGGGTGGTGATGCCCACCTCTTCGATGTCCAAGGTGCGCACACACTTCTGAATCGAAGTAGCAGTGCTGTTTTCAAACGGCGGGTTCTGCTGACCCAAGAAGTATGGCTTAAATGGCACCATGCCTGCATTGACAAACAGCAGGGTGGGATCGTCGAGAATCAAAGAGGCGCTCGGCACCGCGGTGTGGCCGGACTTTACAAAGTGTCGAGTAAAACGGTCCCGAATCTCATGGGTCTGCACGAGCGGTTTCCTCCGATAAAAATCTGGTCGAATCTAATGAACGTGGTACAGCTTACCCGCGCGACTTTCCACGGACGATTCTGCGTAGCTTGCCGACGAAATCACGGATCCGATTCTCGGCACCATGGTCCGTAGGCTCGTAATACACGGCATCGTCCAAGCCTTCAGGAATGTATCTTTGCTGCACTACTCCAAGGGGTGCATCATGCGGATAGACATAACCTACGGCGTTACCCATGCGCGCCGCACCCTCATAATGTCCGTCACGTAGGTGCGCAGGGACATGCCCAGCTTTACCTTCGCGGACATCGGCCAATGCACGATCAATAGCGACATACGTCGCGTTGGATTTGGGCGCCGTTGCAAGATGGATCGTGGCTTGAGACAGCGCCAATCGCCCTTCTGGCATTCCGATGAAGCTCACTGCGTGGTAAGCCGCTACGGCGGTCTGAAGGGCTGAAGGATCGGCCATGCCGACGTCCTCGGAGGCATGGACCACAAGACGTCTCGCGATGAAGCGAGGGTCTTCCCCCGCCTCAATCATGCGGGCAAGATAATGCAGGGCCGCATCAACATCCGAACCACGTATGGACTTGATAAATGCTGAAACAACGTCATAGTGTTGATCGCCATCGCGGTCGTATCGCACGATCGCACGATTAACGTTGTGGCGCACAGTATCCAGCGTAAGAGTGCCACCGTCTTCTACAGCTTCTGCCGCAGCTTCCAGGTACGTCAATGATCTACGCGCATCCCCGCCTGCGAGCAAGACAAGTTGTTCGAGGGCTTCGTCGTCAAGCGTAATGCGATTGTCTAGCCCTCGTGGATCCTCCACTGCTCGGGCGATCACGTGGCGCAGGTCATCCTCGCTAAGAGGTTCAAGCTGCAGCAAAAGCGAGCGCGACAGCAGCGGTGAGACGACGGAAAAGGACGGATTTTCTGTGGTTGCTGCGACCAACAAGACGGTACGGTTTTCTACCGCAGCCAGCAGTGCATCTTGTTGGGTCTTGGAAAATCTGTGGACTTCATCGATAAATAGCACGGTCCGGTGGCCTCGGAGGAGGTCGCGCCGCGCGGTTTCGATAACTTGCCTCACTTGTTTCACGCCCGATGACAGAGCAGAAAGCCCGACAAAGTTCTGTCCCATAGTTTGGGCAACCAACGACGCAATCGTCGTTTTGCCGGTGCCCGGTGGGCCGTAGAGAATCACGGAAGCATCGCCGGAACCTTCGATGAGACGTCGCAGTGGCTTGCCCTCACCGAGTAGGTGGCGTTGACCAACGATCTCGTCAAGCGAGCGAGGACGCATTCTCGCAGCCAGTGGCGCCCCTGCGCCTGCTTCAAACAAGGCCGAACCGCGGTGCGGAGAGTCGGGCTCCTGGGGCCCAGGATCCCCAAACAGTCCTTCTTGCATACAGACGAGCCTACCTAGATCAGCTGGTCGTTGATTCGCTCCGCCAGTTCGAAGGCAAACTCGGAGATGACCGCGTAACTGGAATCACGCCCTGCAGCTGCGAATCGGCTCAATGCCTCGAACGTTTCATACAGGTCCCTGCGGATAAGCAATTCGTCTTGGTTGAAATCTGCTTCAAATGCAGGTTGCAGGATATTGGTGTTGACTTCGAAGTTGTCGGGAGTGATCAAACCTAGGTTGGTGATCTCTTCGTCTGTCAGCTGCAGGGCTTCGCGCGCATCCTCGCGAAGAGCGATCCCTCGAGCAATGGATCCGTGGTACATCAGTGAAACGGAGGCAAATGCCCATGCAATGAGCGCAGCGGTAATGCGTGCGTGCAGGGTATCTTCGTTGGTTACCGCAGGCCACAACTCATTGACTTCTTGGACCCAAGCCTCCACGAATGCAACTGCCTCATCGTCGGCGATCGGACGCGTCGAAATGAACTGCGGGAATCCGCCAATCACGCAAGCCAGATCAAAAGACACATCGCGGAAACCGGCCCACTCATAGTCTAAGAATTCAGTGCGCTCGCCCACGATAATGTTGTCTGGAGCGAGGTCGAACGGCGTGAACGCTCGGTTGCGACCATGACGAACACGATCTTGGATGTTGTTCACTACGCTTTTGACCGCCGCGGGCACCTCGATGCCCGACTCAGTTATCGCATCCATGCCGGAACGCGTTGCATAGTCAAGAAGGCCTTCTCTGAGTTCCTGGATCCGCGCAAACTCTGGATGCTGGCGCAGCATGCGCTTGAACAAAATGGTGAAAGCATCTTCCTTGCTCGCGGTCCCTGCGTGCATCTTGCCCAAAGCTGTGCCTAGGTTGCGCAGCACTTGTACGCGCTTTTCGGGATCGCCCTCTTGGAGTAGATCCGCGAAATTGTCGCCTTCGCCGGAATCCGAAATGACGATCATTCGCTCTTGTAGGTCATAAGCAAACAGGACCGGGCCTGGGCGGACTTCTTCGGCGAGCGAGGTGGTGAACTGATACGCCACTACCTCACGCAGGAAGGCGGCATCGTCGATCACATCACCGCTTACCGGCGAATGCTTAACGACGACCGATCTGTGCGGAAAAAATGGGTTCGTGGACACTTTAGCCTGCAGAACCACGGCGGTTCCCGAACCAGAAAGCTGGGTCACATCGTGAAATTTCAACGCTCCGCCATAGCGACGGGTAAGTAAATCTTCAGCGAGAGTGACGATCTCTTGGGTGTCCACGTTTCTTCTCCTTCGTGTCCCTACCAGTGTGCCTCATTTAAAGACCTTTTATGGCTCAGAACACAACAAACCTTCCTTATGGTTTTGCCTCGAGGCGATTCACCCAGCGTGTGGGTTTGCCACGGCAAAACGACAAGGAAGGTGTGTGTAGTGTCAGACTACTTTTCGGCGTTTTCCTTCTTTGGCTTGAAGTCAACGCCGGTTTCCTTGCGCTGCTCTGGGGTGATCGGCGCAGGCGCGTCGGTAAGCGGATCTACGCCGCCACCAGACTTAGGGAAAGCGATGACGTCGCGGATCGAGTCGAATCCGCCCAAAAGAGAGACGATGCGATCCCAGCCGAAGGCGATGCCACCATGTGGCGGTGCGCCGAACGCGAACGCATCGAGGAGGAAGCCGAACTTTTCGCGAGCCTCTTCTTCGGTAATCCCCATAACGTTGAAAACACGTTCCTGAACGTCGCGGTTGTGGATTCGGATAGAGCCACCACCGATCTCGTTGCCGTTGCAGACGATGTCGTATGCATACGCCAGTGCCTCGCCCGGTTCCTTGTCAAAGTTGTCGATGAACTCAGGCTTTGGCGAGGTAAATGCGTGGTGGACTGCGGTCCACTTGGAATTGCCCAAAGCAACGTCGCCAGAAGCGGTTGCGTCTGCGGCCGGCTCGAACAACGGTGCGTCGACGACCCAGGTAAATGCCCAATCGCCATCCTTAATCAGACCAAGCTTTTGGGCGATCTCACCGCGCGCGGCGCCAAGCAGTGCGCGAGAAGACTTGGTTTCTCCTGCTGCGAAGAAGATGCAGTCGCCTCGCTTTGCACCGACGTGCTCTGCAATACCTGCGCGCTCTTCCTCGGTGATGTTCTTGGCCACTGGGCCACCGAGCTCGCCATCTTCGCCGACCAGGATGTACGCAAGTCCTTTGGCACCACGCTGTTTCGCCCACTCCTGCCATGCGTCCAGCTGACGGCGAGGCTGCGATGCGCCACCTTCCATGACCACAGCGCCAACATATTCGTTCTGGAAGACGCGGAAGGTGGTGTTCTTGAAGAATTCGGTGCACTCGACCAGCTGGATATCAAAACGCAAGTCAGGCTTGTCGGAGCCGTACTTCTCCATTGCGTCTGCGTAGGTCATGCGTGGGATCGGAGTCGTGATCTCATATCCGATGAGCTTCCACAGTGCCTTCAGGATGTCTTCGGCCAAAGCGATCACATCGTCTTGATCCACAAAGCTCATCTCTACGTCAAGCTGGGTGAACTCTGGCTGGCGGTCTGCGCGGAAATCCTCATCGCGGTAGCAGCGAGCGATCTGGTAGTAGCGCTCCATGCCCGCTACCATGAGCAGCTGCTTAAACAGCTGCGGCGACTGCGGAAGCGCGTACCAAGAACCCGGACGCAGGCGAGCTGGAACTAGGAAGTCGCGTGCGCCCTCTGGCGTGGAACGCGTCAACGTTGGGGTTTCAATCTCGGTGAAATCGTGCTGATCCAGTACCTGACGTGCTGCGCGGTTCGCTGCGGAGCGCAGGCGCAGTGCATCAGCTTGGCGATCGCGGCGCAGGTCAAGGTAGCGGTACTTCAGCCGGGTTTCCTCGCCAACCTCGTTGTTCGAAAAGTCCTCGATTTGGAATGGCAAAGCCGCAGCCTTGTTCAGGACAGTCAGGTCAGTAACGTTGACCTCGATCTCGCCGGACGCGAGATTCGGGTTCTCAGAGCCCTCTGGACGAGGTTCGATGACACCGGTGACCTGGATGCAGTATTCGCTACGAAGATCGTGGGCTGCCTCTGCAACCGCGGACTCGCGGAACACAACCTGTGCCAGGCCCGAGCGGTCGCGCAGATCAATGAAGATCACGCCACCATGATCGCGACGGCGAGCTACCCAACCAGTCAGAGTTACGGACTGGCCAGCGATGTCTTTGCGGAGGTCACCCGCGAGGTGAGTGCGCAGCACGGTTTCTTCCACGTCCTTCCACGTGTAGAGATTATGAACGGACGAAAGTCTACCCCCTCGCCTCCAGAGTTTCTGGTTCCACCCCATGTTTAGCTGCTTTGTTGTTCCATGAACGATCAATTTTGTGGCATGATCAGCTCATGACGTTTAAAGGCGGTATTGAAAAGAGTAGTAACCGCGCGCGCACCGGTGGTCGCGGCGGACAGATGGCTGTCGGCGGAGGCATCGGCGGCCTTTTGATGGTCGGTCTGTTTCTTCTTTTGGGTGGCAACCCAGCGGACTTGGGACAAATTACGGGTGGCGGTCAGCAGCCACAGGGCGAAGACCCTGGCCTTGTCCACTGCAAAACCACTGACGACGCGAACAAGTACGCGGATTGTCGTGTTGAATTTACTGCGCTCAATCTAGATGCCATGTGGGAAGAGGTCCTTCCGCAGCAAGCCGGAATCGAATATGAAGAACCTGGTCTTGTTGTCTTCGAAGGACAGACTCAGTCTGGCTGTGGTTTTGCTTCCTCGAACACTGGACCTTTCTATTGTGGTGGCGACAGTTCGGCGTATTTCGACGTCAGCTTCTTTGATCAGCTGGAACGTCTTGGTGGCGACAATGCTCCTCTGGCCCAGATGTACATCGTGGCACACGAGTTTGGCCACCACATCCAGAAGCTTGAAGGCACCATCGGCATGATCGATTACAACAACCCTGGCGAAGACTCAACCGCCGTAAAGCTCGAACTTCAGGCTGACTGCTACGCGGGTATGTGGGTCAACCGTGCAGATGAGGACCAAGAATTTGCGCTAGAGAAGGTCACTCCTGAACAGGTGGAGTCCGCGATCAACACTGCACGCGCGGTAGGTGACGACAATATCCAGAAGCGCTCTACCGGCGAAGTCCAGCCTGACCTATGGACGCACGGTTCGTCCCAGCAGCGCCAGGATGCATTCCTCAAGGGCTACAACGAGGGCACAATGGCTGCTTGTGACTACCTAGAGACTGGCAACTACCGCAGCTAAGTCCGATCGCCACTAGAGTGGGTGGGCATGACCACCCCTCATCGCGCCACTGCTTTTCTTTCCGCCTTTAACGAAATCGAAGCCTTTCTTCGCGACGAGCTCAACGCCAAGAAATCGGACGGCTTTTCTTGGATGCTGCGCCACGCAGAGCGCAAGCACCTCGTCACCGGCGATCAAGCCGCTGATCTCAAGGAATTCGCAGACCTCCGCAATGCGATTAGCCACGGTGCCTACCGCGACTTTGCTCCGATTGCAGAACCCCTTCAAGAAACCGTGGACGAGATCGAGCACATTCGCGATCTACTTCTCCATCCCCCTTTGGCAATGGAAGTTCTCCAGGCACAGGAAGTTATTACTGTTCACCCCGACGATGACGTGCGCGAAGCTCTCTCATGGGTACGCCGCACGACGATCTCCCAGTTCCCGGTATACGACGGTGGTCAATGCACAGGAATACTGACGACGAACACCATCGCCCGCTGGGTCTCCGCCGATCTAGATGATAATGACCACTTAGATGCCCGCACCGTCCGCGAAGTGCTGGAATACGCCGAGAACTCCGACCGTGCGGTGTTCCTTCCTCGCGATATAACCGCAGCTGCCGCCCTAGATGCGATGATGACGCCTTTCCCAGAGGGCGGGTTGCCGCGTGCGGCTGTGATCACCGAGCATGGCAAGGTAACTCAGAAACCGCTCCGCGTAATTGGCGGCAGCGACATCAAGGCGCTTCTCGACGCTTCCTAATCCTTGACGGATGTTGTCGTGTCATATACTCTTGTCATTACTTTAAACATTAAGGAGTTAGTGACATTATGCAGTTCGGAATCTTCACCATTGGTGACGTCACCAAGGATCCAACAACAGGAATCACCCCTACTGAGCACGAGCGTATTAACGCAATTACCCAGATCGCGCTCAAAGCGGAAGAGGTCGGTTTAGACGTATTTGCTACCGGCCAGCATCACAACCCGCCATTTATCCCCTCGGCACCGACAACTCACCTAGCTTATATCGCCGCGCAGACGAAAAACATTCACCTGTCTACAGCCACGACATTAATCACCACCACCGATCCTGTGCGTATCGCGGAGGATTACGCCTTCCTGCAACATCTTTCCGGTGGTCGCATGGATCTCATGATGGGCCGAGGCAACACTGGCCCTGTGTACCCGTGGTTTGGCAAGGATATTCGTGAAGGCATCCCTCTCGCCGTAGAAAACTACCATCTGCTTCGACGTCTCTGGCGAGAGGACGTAGTCAACTGGTCAGGCAAGTTCCGCACTCCACTGAACGGTTTTACCTCTACCCCACGTCCACTGGAAGACGTTCCTCCGTTTGTTTGGCACGGTTCCATCCGCTCCCCACAGATTGCAGAACAGGCAGCGTTCTATGGCGACGGCTTCTTCCACAACAACATCTTCTGGAATAAGGAGCACACCGCGAAGATGGTCGGCATTTACCGCCGTCGTTTTGAAAAGTACGGCCACGGCCAAGCGGATCAAGCCATCGTCGGTCTTGGCGGCCAAGTCTACATCGCCGACAGCGAGGAACAGGCGAAAAAGGAATTTCGCCCGTACTTTGACAACGCCCCAGTTTACGGTCACGGTCCGTCCCTGGAAGAATTTACCTCTCTTACCCCGCTCACCGTGGGTACTGTCGAGCAGGTCATCGAGCGCACGATGGAGTTTGCTGACTGGGTCGGCGACTACCAACGGCAGCTGTTCCTCATGGATCATGCCGGCCTGCCTCTCGAGGTCGTCTTGCAGCAGGTCGAGATCCTCGGCACCCAGGTCGTTCCCGAGGTGCGTCGCCGTATGGAGGAGCGCCGCCCAGAGCACGTTCCGTCCAACCCTCCGACGTTTGCCACCCTCAGGGACAATCGAGACATGCCACACTTCAAGGTCAATCCGGGCGCAGAGGAGAACTAGATGAGAACCCTTACCGTCATCACGGCCGGACTCTCCACACCGTCGTCGACACGCCAGGTTGCAGACGAAATCTCTGCGGCCGTCAATGCTGCCGTGACTGCGCGCGGCGAGGCGCTCGAGGTCACCACTATCGAACTGCGGGAGCTAGTCAACGACCTAGCCCAAGTGTTTACTACGGGCATGTCTACACCGCGCCTCGACGAAGTTAAGACCCTGGTTTCAAGCTCCGACGGTCTCGTCGCTGTAACGCCAGTGTTCAAAGCAAGTTACTCAGGCTTGTTCAAGATGTTCTTCGACGCGCTCGATGCCGACGCGCTCAACGGCATGCCGACGATCATTGCGGCAACCGCGGGTACTCCACGCCACTCGTTGGTCACGGAATTCGCGCTGCGCCCATTGATGACCTATATGCGAGCCGTCGTAGTCCCCACCTCTTTTTTTGCCGCCACAGATGACTTCGGAGGCGAAGAAGGACAATCGTTGGAGCGCCGCATCGCACGCGCAGCCGGCGAGCTGGCAAACCTGATGGTTGCATCCAATGATTCTGTTGGTGGCCTCGGCGGGGTCACAGCAGAAGGCCAAGGCATGACACGCAGAAGAAAAACCGGCGTTGACCCGGAGGAGAATCTAGTTCCCTTCTCCGAGTTGCTCGCCGGCCATGATGGAAATAGTTAACTAAGCCAGCTTTCCGCGAAGCGTGGCTACTACCTCATCCAGCGCAATCGGATCTTGGGAGTGGTCTTCCATGTTCTTCACGGAGACCTCTCCCGCTTCTAGTTCACGATCGCCAAGCACCAAGGTGAATCGTGCACCGGCCCGATCTGCGCCCTTCATGGCTCCCTTGAGACCACGGTCGCCGTAGGACATGTCGGCGGACACCCCTGCGGCCCGGAGCTCGTCGACAAGCAGGCTCATGCGTCGGCGAGAATCTGCGCCCAACGCAACGCCGAAAACATCAACTCGACGGTCAACCCCGTCGAGGGTCACGCCCTCCGCCTCGAGCGCGAGCACCGTGCGGTCGATACCCAGACCATAGCCGATACCGGACAGATCCTGGCCGCCGATTTGAGCCATGAGGCCGTCGTAGCGCCCGCCACCGCCAATGCCCGACTGAGCACCAAGGCCGTCGTGGACGAACTCGAAACAGGTCTTGGTGTAGTAGTCCAAGCCGCGCACCATCCGTGGGTTGATCACATATGCAATACCCATGTCATCGAGGGTGCCAGTGACCGTCTCAAAGTGCTCGCGGTTGGTGGAATCAAGATGGTCCAACATGAGTGGCGCATCGGCGGTCATTTCCTGGACCTCGGGGCGTTTGTCGTCGAGTACACGCAGTGGGTTGATCTCCGCGCGGTGACGTGTCTCTTCATCCAAAGGAAGATTGAACAAGAATTCCTGCAATTTCTCACGGTATGCCGGACGACAGTTGCTATCACCAAGACTGGTGAGCTCTAGACGGAAATCCTTTAGACCGACTGAACGGTAGCAGCGGTCCGCGAGCGCGATGACCTCTGCGTCGAGGAACGGGTCGTCTACACCAATGGCTTCCACGCCCACCTGCTGCAGCTGCCGGTAGCGACCAGCCTGCGGACGCTCGTAGCGGAAGAACGGACCGTAGTAGTTCAGCTTGACCGGCAGATAGCCACGATCCAAGTTGTGCTGGATCACCGCACGCATGACACCAGCGGTGCCCTCCGGACGCAAGGTCACGGATCGATCACCTCGGTCGGCGAAGGTGTACATTTCCTTACTGACAACATCGGTGGACTCGCCCACGCCACGTGCGAACAAGGTGGTGTCTTCGAAGACCGGCAGCTCAATATGCTGATAGCCAGCCAGATGAGCCTGGCGTACAAACTCATCGCGCACCGCGATAAACGTCGACGAGGCCGGTGGAACATAGTCAGGTACGCCCTTCGGGGCCGACAGCGCCTTGAACTTCTCTTGCTTCTCAGACTTGTTTTCGCTCACAGAGCCAAATCTTAGCGGTTGTCATGCGCCATGCGGAGATACGGGTTGCTTGTTCGCTCCATGCGCATGCTCGTCGTTGGGCCATGTCCAGGCAAGACCGCTAGGTTGTCATCAAGGCTCCACACGGGACCTGCGAGACTTCGATCCATTGCTTTGGGATCAGAGTGCTGCAGATCTGTCCGGCCAATAGTTCCGCGGAAAAGGACATCCCCGGAGAAAACGAAGCGCTCGTCGATAAGCAAAACGGAGCCCGGAGAATGCCCCGGAGCATGCTTAACTTCAAGCGAGATACCGGCGATAGTGATGGTGGTGTTGTCCTCGAAATATCGCAATTTGCGGATCGGAGTCATGTTTGCAGCATCGAAGAGCAGTTTCGTGTGATCGGACACGCCTTCGCCGCCGGACAGCATGAATTCGTCATCGGGGTGGATATATACGGGAACATTGAACTGCGTCGCAAGCGAGCCCGCATCGCGCGTGTGATCCAAATGACCATGAGTCAAAAGCACAGCTTGGAGCGTCGCGTTTTCCTGTTGGAGGTACTCAACAGTGCGATCATGGGTATGCATCCCGGGATCAACCACAAAGGCTTCCCCACCGTTGATCGCAACGTAGGTGTTCGTTTTGTACGGGCCTGCAGCAAAACCAGCGATGTCCATAGTCGATCATCCTAGCGCTCACGTGTGCTTAACGACGACCAGCGGCCCCGAAAAACCTCTCGGTGCCGCTGGAAAAACTCTTGTCGAAAGTGTGTCTACTTCACAGCTTCGAGAGCTGCGTCGTAGTCAGGCTCGGTGGTGATTTCGTCGACAAGCTGGGTGTAAACGATCTTATGGTTCTCGTCGGTCACCACGACAGAACGAGACAGCAGACCCTGGAGCGGAGAATCCTGCAAGGTCACACCGTAGTCCTCGCCAAAGGTGGAACGGAATGCGGACGCGGAGGTGACGTTTTCGATACCCTCAGCTGCGCAGAAACGGCCCTGGGCGAAAGGAAGATCCTTGGAGATGCACAGAACTGCGGTGTTGTCCGCACCGGCAGCGAGCTCGTTGAACTTGCGCACGGAAGCCGCACACACGCCGGTGTCGATGGAAGGGAAAATGTTCAGGACGAGTCGCTTACCCTCAAAACCCTTGTTGGTTACGTTTTGTAGATCGGTTCCGACGAGCTCGAATGCTGGGAGCTGGTCGCCAACTGCTGGAAGTTCGCCCGCGGTAGTTGCTGGAGTGGAATCAAAAGTTACGTTAGCCATGCGCCCCACAGTAATGATGTCGGTGCCATCGTGCCATGATCCCTGATGTTAAGAACCTGAAAGCGCAGGGTAGAGTATGAGCGGAAAAGTTTCTGACATGATGTCCGCCGTACCGATTACAAGTGAGGTTCTTCCCGGTGAGTAGCAACGAACAACGAGGCA
Organism: Corynebacterium breve; assembly: GCF_030252165.1. Lineage (NCBI taxonomy): Bacteria > Bacillati > Actinomycetota > Actinomycetes > Mycobacteriales > Corynebacteriaceae > Corynebacterium > Corynebacterium breve. The sequence continues at coordinate 1,242,287 of NZ_CP126969.1, forward strand.
AGGAAGCTCTCAAAGCACTTGAGCATGAGCTCAACGCACGAGATCGCAAAGAGAAGACTCAACCGCTGACGGTTGTTCTTCTGGCAGCACTAGCAATCGTGGCGATCGTCGGCGGCATCTACTGGGCTGCGACTTACACAAACGATGACGAAGAGATCGTGGCAGACGGAGAAACTTCCACCTCTGAGACTTCCGAGGCACCAACCTACGAGCCTCTGGCTACCGAGCGTGCAACTGCACTCGAACCTCAGGTGTCGTGCTCATACGAAGAGTTGGGCGAACCTGCACGCGAGATCGGCTTGCCAGAGACCGAGGGCATTTCGACCGAGGGCACCGTCACCATCAATTTGGAAACCTCCGCCGGACCAATTGGAATGGAACTCGACCGCTCTGTTGCGCCTTGCACCGTGAACGCGTTCGAGCACTTTGCAAAGAACGAGTATTACGACGACACCGTCTGCCACCGCCTGACCACGAGCGAAGGCCTCAAGGTTCTTCAGTGTGGCGATCCGACCGGCACCGGCTCTGGCGGCCCTGGCTTCCAATTTGCCAATGAGTACCCTACCGATGAGCTTGAGGACACCAACACGCCACTCATCTACGAGCGCGGCACCATCGCAATGGCCAACGCAGGAGCCGACACCAACGGCTCCCAGTTCTTTTTGAACTACGGCGAGAGCACCCTGCCACCGCTGTACACCTACTTTGGCAAGATTGACGACGAAGGCCTAAACACCCTCGACGCTATCGCCGAGAAGGGCGTCGATCCAGCCACCGAAGCCATGGGACCCGGCGACGGCGCACCGGCAGAAGAGGTTCGCATTGAAAAGGCCACAATCGCTGAGTAATCTCTACTGACTCTCCCCCGGCACTACCCCCGTAGCTGCCGGGGTTTCCTTTTCTGCTGTGTCGTTCAGGCTTGTAATTATGGACACCTAATTATTTGGTCAACTCTTTTTGCTTGAGCGCCGTTGACGTAATTCCTGCAGAATCCGCACGATACTGCCCCTGTCAATCATTCTCGGACTATCTCCAGCCGACCCCCAGCCGCTTACTTATTACCGTAAAATTACCTGAGCAATACATTTTTGCTGGTAAGTGCGGAGATTCGACAAGGGTAGGGACTGTCTGAAACGGTTGCGGACTCTAAAGTTCGTGTCTATTGTTACTAAACAGTAATTGATCCTCTTCTTAAGATTGGAATTTCATGAAGATCCGTAAGTCCCTAGTAGCAGCTGCTACCGCCCTGACCGTTGTAACCGCTGGCGTTTCCGCACCAGCTTTCGCTGAAGAGACCAATACCCTGGCTCCGGCAGCTTCCGCTTCCCTTTCCTCCGCAGACACCCCAGAAGACGGTGCTCAAGAAGACGATGCTGAGGCAACCGACGCTTCCTCTGACCCTGACGACATCAAGAACTGGATCGGTGTTTTCACCGCTGTCATCTCCGCACTCGGCGCGCTCTTCGCATTCGTCACCAAGTACATCATCAAGTAAGAACTACTTACTCGAGACTAAGTAGAGCCACTCCCCGCGATAGGGAGTGGCTCTACTTATTCGTGGGCTTCACTGAATAGGTATTTCTGAGCACCTTTCACGTCTTCAAAAGTCTCTGGCAGGATCTGGACGCCCCGCCGAATCGTCGAGAAGTTCCCTGTAGGTTCGAGAACGATGGCGGCAAAGTCGCTGGTGCTCCCCACACCCGCCGACCGAGCGACAGCTTGCAGATCGTGATCGCTAACGTGCGCATAGTCCATAAGTTCCTGAATCGGCTCACCGTGTGCAAGGACAAGGATCGGCGCGCGATCAAAGAGTCGGTACACATGGGTGTTGCGACGAACGGTACCGAATACCGCCTCCAGCACCATGAGAGTCGATAGACCGACGATACCTGCAGCAAGCGACGGAGGATGCCCGATAATGACGCGTCCCGCTACTGCGCCGAACATAATCACCACGACCGTGTCAGTGGCGTTCATTGGTGTCAGAATCCGAGACCCAAACGCTTTGACCAACAGCATAAAGGCGAGATAGATACCCAACGCCGAAACCATGACAACTGGAATGCGCGCAAGCTCTATCCCCCACTGCTCAGTTGCCATCTCCCACCAGGTTTGTTCAACGCTCATGCTTATCGACGATACCCTGCAACCAGAAAGCCCCAGCGTCCACTACGGGACACTGGGGCATCTCTTTAGCTTGTGGCGTTACCTAGCGAAGGCTAGAAAGACCTACCAGAGAGCTGGATGGAACAACGCTGAACTTCGGAGCAAAAAGCTTAGCGAAGATGGTGGTACCCAGGAATGCCTGAAGCATCACCATGATTTTGGTGATGATGTAGGAAAATGGGCTGGTGGAACCCTTGTTGTCGTCACCTGGGGTGTCGGTGTCGCCCGCGCCGACGGTTACTGGCATCGAGATGTCAGTGCCAGCATCAGTTGTGATGGTCAGGGTTTGCTCACCAGAAAGTCCCGCAGGAACCGCCAGCTCGATGGTCGCCTTTCCATTTTCGCCGTAGCCCTTAGCTGCGTTCGAGTTGTCGATCTCAGCAGTGACCTCGGTGTCGCCCAGCTTCACAGTGACGGTCTCTGCCATTGGCTCGCCCTCGGAGGAGTAGTTCAGAGAAGACAGCTCGATGGTTGCGGTCTCACCCGCAACGAGGCCTCCCTCTGGGAGAACTACGCCGACCTCGCCCTGGCCCTGACGGACGTGTGCCTCGCCGGACTTCAAGTAGTCGCTGAATGCTGTGACGTCGAGGTAACCAACGTTGACAATGTCGCGTACATCGGCAGGATCGATGTGTCGATCTCCGCCTTCGAAGAGGAAGGTCGCTGTAGCGACGGTGTAATCCTTAGCAGGGTCAAGTGCCTCGCCGTTGATGGTGACGTGAGTGATACGTTCACCGTCTGGCTTGGTTGGATCGTAAACGTAGCTTACGTTGTCAGAAACGCCGAGGGAAAGACGAGGACGTCCGGAGTTTGGATCCTGCCACTGGCTTTCAAGAGTCTTAATAATTGCAGCGCCGGACATGGTTGCGTAAACCAGCTCGTTGCCAAATGGCTGCATGGTCTTCGCATCTTCCACGGTGACGTCGCCAGCTGGGAGATCGGAGCGGACGCCACCAGCGTTCATGAGACCCAGGTCGATGTCTACATCCAGGAAGTCAGACATTGCTTGGCGGTTGGACTCAGCGAGCATGTTGTTCGCAGTCGATTCAACGCCGCGGTTAGAACCTGGGGTTTCACCTGGGTTGGAGCCACGGTAGAAGGACTCGGTAGTAGTTGCGAGTACCTCAGAACCGAGTTCCTCGGCTTGTGCAACTGCCGCTGCAACGATTGTCGCAACTTCAGCATTAGGTTCGAGACCAAGAGCGACAAAATCAGTCGCGTCGTACTGCTCTACGGTCAACTCAACGATCTCGCCGGTCGCCTTGTTGTAGGTGATGTCAAGGTCGGAGACCATCTTGCCGTAGTCCCACGACTGCGCGTAAGGAACATCTGCAGTGGTGTCAAGCTGCTGCAGGTGGGTGTCGCCACCGAACAGGAAGTCAACGTATTCAGCATTCAGTTTCAGGTTATCTACTTCAGCTGGGTCGTGCTGCAGAACGATTACGATGTCTGCTTCCCCGCTTTCCTTCAGACGCTGTGCTTCCTTGTTTGCTTCTTCAGAAGCATCCTTGAACACTAGGCCCTCGATGCCAGCAGGGGAAACCTTCTGTGGAGTCAGGTTCGAAGTGGTGCCGACGATGCCGACCTTCACCCCACCCTGGTCGAAAACCTGAGAAGCCGGGAGAAGGCGGCTACCATCAGCCTTGTACACGTTCGCTGCGAGAATTGGAGCTGACTGCGGAACGATACGGTTTACCAAGTCGTTCTGACCTTGGTCAAACTCGTGGTTACCGGCAGCGTGAACGTCGATGCCCATGGCGTTCAGCGCATCCAGGGTGTACTCATCGTTGGAGATTGCGGAGACGAACGCGGAACCGCCAACGTTATCGCCAGTGGTGGTAGCGATGGAGACGTCAGAGCCCTGATTGACATACTCGATGAGAGCAGCAATGTTTGCTGCACCCATTTCCTGGCCAGCTTCCAGTTCGGCTAGGTCGATGCCGCTTTCTAGGTGACCGTGGAAGTCAGTGAAGTTGGAAATAGAAATGGTGACCAGGTCAGGATTTTCTTCCTGTGCCTGCGCGACGACAACGCCCTGTGCAACCAACGCAGTGGTGGTTGCTGCGGCGATCAGGTGTCCCATGCGACGGAATTTAGACACGTAAATCTCCTCGGATTTTAGTAGAGAAACTTCAGTTCCTTTACAGTATTAACCCAAAAGAGACATAAGGGCACATGTATGAACATGTATTTCCCCAGTTCTTTACCCAACCACCCCAAAGAATTCATCTTCAGGACACCGAGGATTGACCCTCATTTCACACAGGAACCAATAAACTAGGCTGTCACGCGGTAAATGTCGAAGACTCCTTCAATGTTGCGGATCTGGTTCATAAGAGACCCCAGCTGCTTTGTGTCAGACACCATGAGGGTAAACCGAACTGTGGCAATGCGGTCATCACCAATTTGCGACGACAACTCGACCACCGAAAGTTTCTGCTCACTCAGCGCCTTGGTGAGCTCGGCCAGCAGTCCGTGACGGTCCAAAGCTTCCAACTGCATCGTCGCGTTGAATCCATTTCCATCGGAGCCATCGGTCGCCCATTGAACCTCGATAATCCGCTCAGGTTCCTCCAACAACTTCGGGGCATTTGTGCAGTCGGTGCGGTGGACGGAAACTCCTCCACCTCGTGTCACAAAACCGAGAATTTCGTCGCCAGGCACCGGCTGGCAACACTTAGCCATCTTCGCCATGACATCCGGTGTGCCGTCTACGAGTACTCCACCCTCGGTAGTCGGCTTGTTTTCTGGAGTCACCAGCTTCGACATCGGTGTCCGCGCAGTCAAAGCATCGACGGCATCGTCTTCGTCGCCGAACAAGGCCATCAGCTGATGGCTCACGTGCTGCGCAGAGACGTGTCCTGCACCGATGGCGGTATACAAAGCGTCTACATCTGGATAGTGCAGTTGAGTGGCAACGGTCCGCATTGACTCTGCAGTAAACAGACGGTGCATCGGCAAGCCACCACGTTGGACCTCGGTGGCCAGCGCATCGCGCCCCAGCTCAAGATGCTCTTCCCTACGCTCCTTGGCAAACCACTGACGGATCTTCGCCTTGGCGCGAGGAGAAACGACGAAGTCTTGCCAGTCTTGGGATGGGCCGGCGTTGATGTCTTTGGAGGTAAACACTTCGACGCGGTCGCCAGATTGGAGCTTCGATTCCAAGGCAACAAGCTTGCCATTGACTTTGGCGCCAATACACCTGTGCCCCACCTCAGTGTGCACCGCGTAGGCAAAGTCCACGGGGGTAGATCCCGCAGGCAAGTTGATCACGTCGCCTTTCGGAGTGAACACGAAGATCTGTTGCGCAGTCAGGTCATAACGCAAGGAGTCGAGGAACTCATTGGGATCAGCTGCTTCCTTTTGCCAGTCCAGCAATTGTCGCATCCACGACATCTGATCAACTTCAGCTTGATCGCCTTTGTGTGAACCTTTCGTTTCCTTGTAACGCCAGTGCGCAGCCACTCCGAACTCAGCGTTGTAATGCATCTCGTGGGTACGCACTTGGATCTCAAGCGGGCGGCCACCATCGGTCATCACAGTGGTGTGCAGCGACTGGTACACGCCAAAGCGTGGGTTCGAGATGTAATCCTTGAAGCGCCCTGGCAGCGCCGAATAGATCGAGTGCACAACACCGATCGCTGCGTAGCAATCGCTGATGTTATCCACAAGAATCCGAATTCCGACAAGGTCAAAGATCTCGTCAAACTCACGGCCGCGAACAATCATCTTCTGATAAATCGACCAATAGTGTTTCGGCCGACCCATCACCTCGGCGTTGATGTTGTTGGCCTTTAATTCCGAGCTGACCTTGTTAGAGATCTCTTGCAACGCCTGGTCGCGCGACGGAGCACGATCTGCGACAAGTCGGACGATCTCCTCGTACTTTTTCGGATAGAGAATCGCGAACGATAGGTCCTCTAGCTCCCACTTGACGCTCGCCATGCCCAGACGGTGAGCTAGTGGAGCAATGACCTCTAGCGTCTGTCGCGCTTTCTTTGCCTGTTTTTCTGGGGGAAGAAAGCGCATCGTGCGCATGTTGTGTAACCGGTCGGCAACCTTGATCACCAAGACGCGGGGGTCGTGCGCCATCGCGACGATCATCTTCCTGATTGTCTCCGCTTCCGCGGCCGCACCGAGAGCAACCTTGTCTAACTTGGTCACACCATCAACAAGGCGCGCAACCTCTGGGCCATAATCTACGGTGAGATCATCGAGTGAGTAGTCGGTGTCTTCCACCGTGTCATGCAACAACGCAGCCACGAGTGTCGTCGTATCCATGCCGATTTCGGCACAGATTGTCGCTACCGCTAGTGGGTGCGTGATATAAGGATCGCCGGACTTTCGGTAGACGCCTTCATGCAGCTCTTCCGCGGTGTCGTAGGCACGAGTCAGAATTTCGGCATCAGCTTTGGGGTGAAACTGGCGATGAATTGAAAGCAGTGGGTCTAGTACGGGATTCGTACGCGATCGACCGCCAGTCAGCGATCGGGCGAGGCGAGCAGACACACTGCGCATTCCTGAGATACGTTGCGTTTTCTCCTGCGTCATAGTGGTCTCCCCTTTTTGCGTCTTAATTCGGGAATGAAATGAGAAGCTTTATTCTACAAGGATGCTGCTGCGCTATCGCCGTTAAGGACGACTAACGGGGCATCTCCAAGGCGTGCGCGACCACCAAGACCATCCACTTCAAGAACTACGACGTAACCTGTGACAGAACCACCGGCCCGTTCGATCAGGTCCGTCGCGGCAACGAGAGTGCCACCTGTGGCCAGCACGTCGTCGACAAGCACTACCTTTTTGCCATGAAGGTCGGAGCCATCTGCTGGAATCTCCAAAGCAGCGGTTCCGTACTCAAGTTCATATTCCTGGGTAATTACAGGTGGAGGCAGTTTGCCCTTTTTGCGAATTGCCAAGACACCAAGACCCAAGTTGTACGCGACTGCAGATCCGAGCAAAAATCCTCGAGCGTCGAGTCCGCCGATGATGTCCGCGCCCATCTCCTGGCATGCCACGGAGAGCTCATCGACAACGATCTGCAAAGCATCACCGTCAGCCAGTACTGGGGTGAGATCCTCAAACAAAACGCCTTTTTCAGGGAAGTCTTGTACAAAACGCATCTTATCGGCGAGTGCATCACGCGCCGAGGCATACTTATTCGTTTTCACTAGCTGGTTCCTCATTCGCTACTTGCCAACGGTCCATGTTCCAGCCAATGCCGGCTGCACCCGTGTACACAACTACGTTACTCACATTTCTATCAATAACGAACGCACGGGGCTGGGCAGCAAGGGGAATCGCGGGAAGCTCCTCCCAGAGTTTCTCTTCGGCCTCGCGCAACTTCTCCATCTCATTCGCGCGGGCATCTACGGTGTTGTACTCGACCATGGGGTCTACCGCACCGAGGAAGGCATCAATGGATCCATCCTCAACGGTTTCTTCGCCCCACTCGCCGATCCCGGTTTTGCCTAGGTCGTCGAGAGTCTTGCCTTCCTCGGTCGCATCGATGACGGTAATGCCGGATGGCTCGCACGAGACACGCATAGCTTCGACCATCGCAGCTTTGCGCTCATCCTCGCGGGAATAGCCCACCTTGATCTCCATACCTCGGGCCTTCTCGGCTCCTTCATGGTCAACGGCCATATGCGGCCCGACGATATCTTGGAAGTGGCGTGCCAAAGGATCATTGTGTTTCACCACATGCACTCCCACCGGACGAACATCGACGCCAGAAACTCGCGAGGATTCGCCTGCCACCGTGTTTGGGTCAATACACTTAGCCAGGGCCTGACGGGCGTCCTGGTCAGCCCACTCACCGGCATTCTCAAATCGCAAGGTGTCGGTCAGCTCGCCCACGCTGGTCTCAATGTCATAGGGACTGCCTTCAGCGTTGAGGTCCAGCCACTGCGGTTCAGCCGCCGAACCATCGGCGATGCGCAAAGCCTTCTTATCGACGAGTTCCTTGGAGTCTGCAGTACTCGGCCACACGACGAGAGTCTCAATGGAAGGTTGGTCGCCATAGTAATGCTCATTACTGACAAGCTTGACCTCCCCCTCGTCACCGACGCTTTCGATTCGGAACGGGCCGAAGGACACCTGCATTTCGGGGTCGAACTCATCGAGCGTAAAGCCATTTCTCCAAGCTTCCGCGATGGGTCTGATCTGATCAGGGTCGTCAGATTGTAGCGCCTCAAAGAACGCGGTCGAATCCATGCCAACCTTCTTCGCCACGGCGTGAGCAGGAAGCACTGTGCCGGGCCCGAAGAGTTCGCGCCAACGGCTTCCCTCGCCCTCTTTGAAGACCACGGTGAACTGTTTCGCGCCCGGCAGACAGGTCACCTTTTCCACTTGTTCCATCAGAGGCAGGTGCGAGCCAAACAGCTCAGGATTAGATCCAGCCTCATACGCCAAGAGGTAATCCGAGCAGGTGACGTGCTTGCCGTCGGAGAAAACTGCATCCGCCGACAAAGTGTAAATTACTTGTCGGTTTGCACCAGGAAGCATTTGAGTGGTGACCAAATCCGAATTCGGGATCGTCTGACCACTTGGTCCCGGCACAAAAGGGGCGGGATAGAGGCGACCGGATAGCACCTGGGCGTTCGTCGCCACACCATCGTTGGCTGCTGCATTTGTGGTCAGCAGCGGGTTGTTAATTTGATAGCCAAAGTAGTCAGTGGACTTTGGCTCGGGAGCAGGCTCGGGTTCCGGAGTTGAGCAAGCAACAAGGCTTGCCACCATCGCGGCAGAAGCAATAAGACTGCCTAGTGCTTTCGAGTTCTTCCGTCGACTTGCCAAGAATGGCCTCCTAACCTCTGTCTGGGCGCCACGTCGATGTGCGGTGAGGTAAATCATCGTCACCATCGACGGAGTGGTGCACCGGAGTGTGCACTGTGCGCTTTGCTGCAGGTGTCGCGTCCGCCAAGGATTCGTCGTCAAGCTCCCCGCTGGAAGCCTGCGCGCGAAACTCGGCGACCTGCTTGTTATGTTCCTGATACTTCTTCTGTCGATTGACCAACGTTACTAAGAGTGGTGTGGCGAGAAGGAGCGAGGAGAAGATGCCTTCGACCACACCAATCAGCTGGATCAACGCGAGGTCCTTCAGCGTGCCAACGCCAAGCAGCCATACGGCCACGACCAGAAGTGCGACAATCGGCAGCGCCGAGATAACCGAAGTCGAAATCGAACGCATAACCGTCTGGTTCACTGCGAGGTTCGCTTGTTCTGAATAGGTTGAAGTCCGCGAACCCAAAATGCCTTCGGTGTTTTCATTTACCTTGTCAAAGACGATGACGGTGTCATAGATCGAGAACGTCAATACGGTGAGCAAACCAATGATCATTGCTGGGGACACTTCAAGCCCAAACACCGAGTACAGACCGAGAATCACGATGCCGTCAACCAGCAATGCGGCCATAGCCGCCACAGCCATTTCTCGCTTCAAACGGACAGCAACATACACCGCTGCTGCAAGGAGAAAGACTCCTAAAGCCAGCAACATGCGTTGGGTGATGGTGGAACCCCAGGATTCAGACACGGTGGAATCGCCGATCGCGTCTGGAGTCGGATTGCCTTCCGCATCGAGCGGCTGGTGTTCCTCGAAGATTGCTTCGCGAGCCGCGTTGATTTGATCTTGCGACAGGTGTTCGGAATTGATCTCTAGCGTGCGGGAATCTCCGGCACCCACAATCTGGGTGATTTCAGGGGTGACGCCGGTGGCCTCGGTAAAAGTCTCCTCCACCTGCTCGGCGACGAGGTCACCTGCCTGCATGGACATCTTGGTGCCGCCTTCGAAATCGATCGAAAGGTCGAACCCGCGAAACGCCATGGATGCGATGCTCACGACGACGAAGAACAGCGTGATGAGGTACCACAGTTTCGATCGACCAATGAAGTCGAAGCCGCCTTCACCGGTATATAGCTTGTCGAAGAAGTTGAGATTGTACTTATTCGGCTTCTGTACTGGAGTGGTGGTTGTAGATGTTGTCATTGCTACTTCTCCTCGCCTTCAACGGCAACTGCCTCAGTTTGAGCAGCTTCACGAGATTCCTTGCGATCCGCATCTGCTAGTGCGAACATCTTGCCCATACCGTTAACAGCTGGCTTAGCGAAGAACGGCTTGCGCGAGGCCAAAATCATCAGAGGTGCGGTGACTAGGAAGGTCACAACAAGGTCGAAGATGGTGGTCAGCCCCATGGTGAATGCGAAGCCCTTGACTTCGCCCACCGCGAGGAAATAGATCACCGCAGCGCCGATCAAGGTGACCATGTTGCCTGTCACGATAGTTTGCTTTGCGCGATCCCAACCGCGGGCGGTGGCCGAGCGGAAAGTTTTTCCTTCGCGGACTTCATCCTTAATGCGCTCATACAAGACGACGAACGAGTCGGCCGTGGTGCCGATACCGATAATCAAACCGGCCACACCCGAAAGATCAAGGGAATATCCGATCCAGCGACCCAGCAAGATCAGCGATCCGTAGACAAGCAGGCCTGCGCCGAACAGTGTCAGCAAAGACACGAACCCGAATACTCGGTAGTAGGCGAAGACAAATACCGCGACCAAAGCGAGCCCGACAAGGCCAGCGATCAAGCCAGCCTTCAGCGAGGCCTCACCCAAAGATGGTGGGACGGTTTGAGCGGTACCACCAGGTTCGCCGTTTTCACCGGCAAACGACAGTGGCAGAGCGCCATAGCGCAAGTTATTCGCTAGGTTCTGTGCTTCCTCCTGAGTGAAGTCACCCGTAATGGACGTCGCAGAGCCCACTGGAGTAGCACCTTGGATTACTGGTGCGGAGATCACCTGGGAGTCAAGAGTGATCGCAATCTGCTGGCCGATCAAGTTGCTCGTGAGTTCGGCCCACGTCTGGGAGCCGTTGAACTCACCCTTCTGGCTAAATGCAAAGCTGATTTCCATCTGGCTAGTTTGAGTGTTAAGGCCACCAGTGATCGGCTGACCAGTATCGATCTGGCTACCTGTCAAACGCGGGCCGTTCTCATCAGTCACGCCGCTGAGCAGCGGAACAGGCTCGAGCATCAACGGAGTGCCAGCACCTGGATCACAGGACACCAAGGGCAGTTGTGGCTCGTCTGTCCCAGCTAGCGGGTCGGTGGAATCTGGGTCACAGCGCATCAGCGACATGGCTGCGAGCTGCTGCGTTGGATCTTCGGATTGGCGATCTTCACGCAGCATCTCATTGAGTGCTTGTCGACGATCCCCTGCCTCAATGGAGTTTGCAGGCTCGTCTAGGGGCTCGGCTGTAATCTCTGGTACTTCGATCGCGCCCTCGTCGCCAAGCATCTCTTGCAGGCTGGATGCGATCTGATCCAGAGATTCCGTCGCCTGATCTTTGGTGATGATTCCGTATTCAACCCAATCGTTCGCCGTCTCTCCCAAGAGTTCGGCGAAGTTTTCACCTGGCACGCCAGGTTGAGCGACAGGGCGGAACATCAGTTGTGAGGTCTGGCCGATCGAGCGTACTTCGGAGGTGTCGTCGCCAGCGACGGTGATTACTAGGGTGTTGCCGTCGACCACCACGTCGGCGCCTGAGACACCCATACCGTTGACACGATTCTCCAGAATGATGCGCGCCTGGTCGAGTTGCTCTTGGGTAGGTTCCTCGCCCTGTGGCACAAGTGTTACACGCGTACCGCCTTGGAGATCGATACCTAGTTTGGGTGATGCTTGACGGTCACCGGTGAAAAACACCAGCGCCCACACGATTGCCACGAGCAGAAGGAAGAAGGCAAGGGCTCGCTTTGGCCATGCTCTTCGCGACGCGCGCTCGCTCGTGCGCCGATTTGAAACGGACACTTAAGGTTACTCCTCCAGATGAAACGCTCACCGGTCTTACGCGTCGGAAGGTCTTGTGGCCTAGAAAACACGGTTTGTGTGAGTGTTGGGATTTAGTTCTGGTTCTGGCTCTTTCAGTTCAGGGAAAAGATTCCACGGAATCTGAGAGAGCGCACAAACCAACATCGTACGTCATAGCGTGCAGAAAACCTGCGCACGCCCCTTAGTTATTCTCAGGGTGCGACTGTCCATCAGTTGCGTCTGGTCTCGCTTCGCGATTCTCCCAGTAGCTTTCGGTTGTAGCCTGCGGTTCAGTCGTTTGTGGTTCAGCTCTGCGCATGATTCCTGCGGAGTCAATCGTGATGACTACGCCCGGGGACACTTCAAGATCAACTTCGGTATCACGCGATGCAACGATCTTTCCGTGTAGACCACCCACAGTGACAATGCGATCACCGGGTACCAAAGAGTTGCGCAGCGCCATCATTTCGGACTGACGTTTTTTCTGACTACGCATCATGAAAATGGACGGCAGAAGGAAAATAGCGAGGATGAGGACAAGAGTAAGAAGTTCCATAACGTCCCATTGTGACACGCCCACCACCACGTGGCAGAACCGCATGGTGGTTGATTGGCAAACTCCTACCGGAAATTCAGCTGGCCCGGAGCCTCAGGAGGCGGGGTGAGCCCAAGGTGATGCCATGCAGCGGCGGTAGCAACGCGACCCCGACCAGTGCGCGACATTAGTCCGGCACGAACCAAGTAAGGTTCGCAGACTTCTTCTACCGTTCCGGGTTCCTCCCCCACGGCGATGGCTAACGTGTTCACACCGACGGGACCACCACCATGTCCCTTAATCAATGACCCTAATACTGCGCGGTCCAGGCGATCCAGTCCAAGTTCATCGACATCAAAGACCCGAAGGGCCGCCTGTGCTGCTGGGATGTCGACATGCCCATCTCCGTTAACTTCCGCCCAATCGCGCACACGGCGCAGGAGCCGATTGGCAATTCGTGGAGTGCCACGCGAGCGGGAGGCGATCTCCACGGCCGCATCGTTGTCGATGCTGACTCCCAAGATGGATGCTGCACGAGTTACCACTCGCGTCAAATCTTCTACCTCGTAGAACTCCATTTGAGCGGTAAAACCAAACCTGTCGCGCAGCGGCCCTGTCAACATGCCTGCCCTTGTCGTCGCGCCGACAAGGGTAAACGGAGGAATCTCTAACGGAATTGAGGTGGCACCGGGGCCTTTTCCGACGATGACATCGATGCGAAAGTCCTCCATTGCCATGTACAACATTTCTTCCGCCGGACGTGCGATGCGGTGAATTTCGTCGATGAAAAGGACATCGCCTTCCATAATGTTCGACAGCATTGCAGCAAGATCACCGGCGCGCTCGAGGGCTGGTCCGGATGTCATACGCAATGACGTTCCCAGCTCTTGCGAGATGATCATTGCCAGCGTTGTTTTGCCAAGGCCAGGCGGGCCCGATAGCAAAATATGGTCAGGGGTGACCCCACGTCGCTTTGCTCCGGTTAGGACCAAGTCGAGCTGTTCGCGAACCTTTGGCTGCCCAATGAACTCCTCAAGGGCTTTAGGGCGCAAAGTCTTTTCGATGTCACGATCATCCACCTGCTCTCGGGCATCAACTGCAGCGTCGTCGTCACGTCCTTGCCCGCCCCGGTTGAGTAGTCCCTCCGGCAGGCTAAATTCTGTTTTCTCAACGTCAGACAATTCTTACCCCTAGTTCCGGCCGAGTTGGGTCAATGCTGAGCGCAGGAGCGCTGCGGTTTCCAGGTCAGGCTGCTCGGCAACGATGGCCTCTACTGCAGGACGGGCCGCTTTGTCGGTAAAACCCAACCCCACGAGGGCTTCCACTACCTGCTCCACAACGGCACCTGCTCCTGCCGGGACGTCTGCAGCGGGCTGCGTCGATTCAGACTTAGCCGCGACCATATCTTTCAGCTTGTCCTTGAGTTCTACCACCATGCGTTCTGCCATCCGCTTGCCTACCCCGGGAATCGCCTGGAGAGCCTTGGCGTCTTCGTTGGTAATGTGCCCCGCAATCTCGCCTGCCGAAAAGACCGCTAGCGAAGCCAGTGCAAGCTTTGGGCCGAGTCCGCTGACGCTTTGCAGCCGGTGAAACATCATGCGCGCGTCATCGTCGATAAACCCGTACAAGGTCATCGCGTCTTCCTTGACCACCATCGACGTAAGCACACGAGTCTTTTCGCCGCGGACCAGTCGCGCCAATGTTGGCGGAGTAGCCAAGAAGCGGTAACCTACGCCACCACATTCGATGACGCCGTGGTCTAGGCCGATGGAGACAACCTCTCCGTTGAGTGAATCAATCACCTGTGATTACGCTCCTTGAATTTTCATGGCTTGGGCGGTTCGAGCAAGCAATGGTGCACGCCAACAATGACACACAGCAATTGCCAGTGCGTCAGCAGCATCGGCTGGCTTCGGCGCCTCACTGAGTCCCAGAATACGGGTGATCATGATCGTCATTTGTTTCTTGTCTGCGCGGCCGTTGCCAGAAATTGCTTTCTTCACTTCAGAAGGGGTGTACATGTGCACTGGGATGTCGCGTTCGGCTGCGGCAAGAACCATTACGCCTACAGCGTGAGCGGTGTGCATCACTGTGGAGACGTTTCCGCGTTCGAAAATGCGCTCCATCGCAACAACGTCCGGCTTGTATTCGTCCATCCACTCACCCACCGCGCGAGACATTCGGAGCAATCGCTCTGCCAGTTCTGCCTCAGACGGTGTGCGCACCACCCCTACTGCGATAGGAATTACTTGCCTTCCGCGGCCCGCCTGGACCACGGAGAGGCCACAACGGGTCAAACCAGGGTCAATGCCCATTACCCGAAGCCCTTCGAGGTTCATTCCCGCCTCCCATTGTTTCTCACACACTTGTTCTACCACACGCCGACGACGAACACGTGAAACGCCCCGCTCTGCAGGGAAAACCTGCCGGGCGGGGCGTCGTCAAGCAAATGATTAATCTGCGTCCAACGCAGCTAGCACCTCGTCGGACATGTTCATGTTGGTGTAGACGTTTTGAACGTCGTCGGAGTCCTCCAGCGCGTCGATGAGATTCATCATCTTCTTGGCGGTCTCCACGTCAACATCGCTTTCCATGGAAGGGCGGAACTCTTGGCCAGCTTCTTCCACCTCAAAACCTTCTTCGACGAGGGCTTCCTTTACTGCCTGCACATCGGTCGGCTGGCAAATGATTTCGAATTCTTCACCGGTGTCTTGAACTTCTTCAGCACCGGCTTCGAGCACTGCCATGAGAACGTCATCCTCGGAAAGCTCGCCCTTTTTCACCGTGACAACACCGGTACGGGTGAACATGTAGGCAACGGAGCCAGACTCGCCAAGATTGCCACCGTTCTTAGTCATCGCGGTGCGAACCTCGGTAGCGGCGCGGTTGCGGTTGTCGGTTAGACACTCAATGAAAACGGCGACACCATTGGGGCCGTAGCCCTCGTATGTAATGTTCTCGTAGTTCGCGCCACCGGCTTCTTCGCCGGAACCACGTTTGCGTGCTCGCTCAATGTTGTCGTTGGGAACGGAGGCCTTCTTGGCCTTACGAATCATGTCGTCGAGCGTTGGGTTGGCTGCAGGATCGCCGCCGCCGGTGCGCGCTGCCACCTCGACATCCTTGATCATCTTCGCCCAGAGCTTCGAACGCTTAGCGTCGTTAGCGGCCTTCTTGTGCTTAGTGGTTGCCCACTTTGAGTGGCCTGCCATGACCGTCTCCCTTTCTATTTCCCAATAGTTCGTTTGCCGAGTATACGCGGGTAAGGCCCAATTATTACTACCCGCCTAGGTCCGCGTGGCGTTCATTTGCCGTTGAAGTGCCTGGACTCTACTAGTCCTGAGACTCATTTCGTGGCAGTTTCGACGGCACAGGCTGAGCCCCTTCGCGCAACGTGCGGGTCAGCCCCTCTTGAGTCACCATCGCAACAAGTCGTCCTTGCGCGTCGAAGATTCTGCCGTGAGTCAACGCCCTGCCACCATGCGCCGATGGGGACACCTGGTCATACATCAGCCACTCATCCGCACGGAAAGGACGAAGGAACCACATCGCATGATCGAGCGAGGCCATCTGAACCTTATGGCCTGGGTGTGGCACCATCGCGGAATATAGCAACGTCATGTCAGACATATATGCAAGTGTGCACACGTGGAAAGTGTCGTCATCAGGCAACCTTCGCTTAGACCGGAACCAGACGACCTGTTGTGACGGGGTGTATTTGTTGTGCTCGTATAGGTCCGATGGAACTACGCGGATATCCCAGTCTTCCCACTCGGCAAGCAATGCGCGGGAACTCGCAGGAAGAGTGTCCCGCGCCTCTGGGATCTCATCCGGGTGTGGGACAGTACGCATCAAGTCCGAGTGCTCCGGCCCTTCATCGCCTGCACGGTGGAAGCTTGCTTGCATAGAAAAGATGATCTCGCCGTTCTGAATCGCCTCAACGTGGCGAGTCGCGAACGAATTACCGTCGCGCATGCGATTGACGATGTACACCGTGTCTTGGTCAGCAATACCCGGACGAATGAAGTAGCCGTGCAAAGAGTGCACAAACTTATCATCACCGACAGTACGGGTTGCCGCGACGAGCGCCTGCGCAGCTACCTGTCCACCGAAAGTACGGGAAAGCACAGATTCTTTCGCTTTGCTGCGGTAGATGTCTTGCTCGATTGGCTCAAGATCGAGAATGTTGATGATCGATTGTGGTGTCGGACTCATAGTCGGTCAGATTACCAGGCAATTCACGTCTATGGACCAAACCACTACGGGAGGTATCGTAGTCAACTATGACTGGACTTACTCCAAAGAAACTCCACCTCGCAGCAGGCATTCTCGAGTTTTTCACCTGGACACTGCTGATTGTCGGCATGGTATTGAAATACTCCGGCACCACTGAGTCCGTGATCTCCATCGCCGGCGGTATTCACGGCTTCGGGTTTCTCTGCTTTGTCATCCTCACCATCTTGGTGTGGGTGAACAATAAATGGTCCTTTGGCCTCGGCCTCGTGGGACTCATCGTCTCCGTCATTCCTTGGGCGGCGCTTGCTTTCACCCTGTGGGCTGATAAGAAGGGCAAACTCGAAGGTGGATGGCGATTCTCCGACCCCGCCGAGCAACCAACCAACTTGCCAGACAAAATCTTGGCACAAGCAGTCCGCCACCCAATTCGATCACTGATCATCGCTCTGATCATCGTCGCACTGGTGTTTACTCTGCTAGTTACACTTGGTCAGCCTTATGATCCTGACGCCGTAGCCGATCGTATCGGCTAGTTCGGCTCGTCCGAGGTGAGTTCGAAAAACTCTGGAAGGCGCGCAGTGCCGCCAAGTCGCAATAACTTCACTTCAGGGCGAAGCCTTACTGCCCGCGTATCGGCCACCGCGTCGTTGTAAAACCGCAGCGCAAGCATAACTCGCGCGTCCGCATCAGCCAATTCGGCCGAACCGCTGATGCCACTGCCTGCGATATGACGTCGTAGAGCCCGCTCGCTTTCGGCACGCTGCTCGAATTCACCCGGAACTAATCCCATGTGTTCCGCGCGTCGGGCTGCTTCTGAAGCGTCCGGAGACACCGCCGCAATAACCGCTGCCCTCCGATTAAGGGCTGACTCCAGAGCCGACCTCGCCCTATCCACCCTGACGTGCAGGCGGTCTAGCCGTTGCGCAGTCGAATACGCCCAGGCGAGGAAAAGCGTGACGACGACTGCAAAAACCACCCAACCGGTAGTGCTCATCATCGCGCCACCACCGGTGTTCCATCTGCGACTGTCTCATATACGTTGAGCACCTGTGCTGCGACGGTTTGCCAATCGTATTGCTTCGCGCGTTCGATTCCCGCCGAGATAAGCTCGTTGCGGCGCTGGTCGTCGTCGATAAGCAAGCGGATGTGCGAAGCCAGCACCTCGTCATCCCCGACAGGAAAGAGGAGCCCTGCGGGAGATTCGCTTCCGATATCGCACACCGCTGCGAAGGCTTCAAGGTCGCTTGCAACCACGGCGCAGCCGGCGGCCATGGCCTCCACCAAAACGATTCCGAAGGACTCGCCGCCTGTGTTCGGGGCGACATAGATGTCGGCTCGGCCAAGTATTTCGACCTTCTCCGCTTCACTTACCCGACCGACAAAATCTACACCTTCGATACTGCGCGGGTGTCCTCCACCAATTACTGTGATCTTCAGATCGCGATCAACCTGGGGCAAAGCGCGTAGCAAAACGTCGAGCCCCTTGCGTGGTTCATCGATTCTGCCCAGGAAAACAATCTCGGTGGGCCCTTCCGTGGGCGACTGTCTCGCCGCAGCGAATTTCCGGGTATCAACTCCATTCGGAATGAGCACTGGGTCGCCGCCGAGCTGCTCCACCTGCCAGCGCCGGGCCATTTCCGACACCGCGATACCGCCACCAATCTTTTCCAAGTTGGGTCGCAGCACAGGTTTGACTAGCTGCAGCAGTCGCGAGGAAACAGCCGATGCGTGGTACGTCGCAACAATCGCACCTTCCGCTACCCGAAGCGCTGCCATCGAGTAGCTGGGCGAGTTCGGCTCGTGAATATGAAGCACGTCAAACTGACCTTGTTTAATAAACTCACGAGCCAGCCTGGTTACCTGAGGCCCAATCGACAAACGCGCGACCGACCCGTTATACGGGATCGGGATAGCCGCACCACCACGTGTGACAAAGTCCGGCAGTTCTGCCTGAGGCGAAGCGGGACCGAGCACCGCGACGTAATGACCTTGCGCACGCAACACGCCCGCAAGGTCAAGGACATGGGCTTGAACCCCTCCGGGTTCGTCGAAAGAATAGGGGCACACGATTCCGATCCGCATGGCACTACCCTTTCTTGTCTTTAGTCTTCCGGCTTCGCTTATCGACGATCCACTGTGGTTGCAGCATATGCCAGTCTTCCGGATGCATCGCGATGTTCGTCGCAAAGCCATCGGCAATACGCTGAGTGGTTTCCTGCAAGCTGGTCACTTCAAGAGAATCCGATACTGACATTCCCCACCCCTGCTTGCCGTCTTCTTCCGTGAACCAACAGTGGACAACGTGCAAGGCTGCGCCGGTTTCCATGGCTAGCTTCGCCGGTCCAGCTGGCATCGTCGTAGATTCACCGAAGAACTCGACAGGCACGCCTCTATCGGTGAGGTCGCGCTCGCCGAGAAGACACACGATTCCTCCGTCGGCCAAGACCTCTTTCAACCTTTCAAAAGGTGGCCTAGTTCCTCCAGTCAATGGAAGAACTTCGAAACCTAGCGATTCGCGAAAGTTCACAAAAGCTTGGAATAGCACTTCAGGTTTGACGCGCTCTGCGACCGTAGTGAATTGCCCATAATTCTCGTTGAGCCACATTCCCGCCATATCCCAGTTGCCGCTATGAGGCAACGCCAGAATGACACCACGACCTGAATCCAGAGACGCCTCAAGGTGCTCGCGCCCCACCAAGTGGTCGGCCAGCTGAGCGATGATTCGGGGGTCTCCAGCCAGCCGTGGCAGGCGAAAGGCTTCACGCCAATATCTTGCGTAGGAGCGCATCGACGACTTCACCAGTTCTCGCGTGACGTTTTCAGGGCCCACGACGCGACTAAGGTTGCGGCGAAGCATCTCCATGCCGGTGCCGTCGTGCGAAGCTTTGTCTGCGCCAAAATCAAAAAGTGCCTTGGCAAAATTTTCAGGGAGCTTGCCGACGATTTTCCACCCGGCTAAGTAGCCAGCCGCGACAGCGCCTTCCTTTAGAGAGCTGGGGAAAGCCATAAGTTATTCCTGTTCGGCTTCTTTGCTGCCAGCAGGCGGCGCGACGCGAGTGTTGGACTGTGGGTCGCGAGAGGCAATATGTAGTCGCTGGACGATAGTAAATAGAGACCCGATAGCGAGTACCCAGAGTGCCGTCTCGATCGCATACGCGACTCCGAACCCTTCCAGCGCAAGGCCACCGAGGCCTAGGATGAGTCGCTCGGGACGTTCTATGAGGCCACCAACCATCTTCAAGCCACCGGCTTCGCCACGGGCTTTGACGTAGCTGATGATTTGCGATGCCACTACAACCACCAGTGAGACCGCAACGGTTACCGGATGGGCTTGATCAATATAAACAAGCCAGAATGTGATCGCGGCGAAGAGCGCACCGTCAGTGATCCTGTCGCAGGAGGCGTCAAGGGTAGCCCCGAAAGCCGTGCCACCCCCTTTGAGCCTAGCCATCGTCCCGTCGACCATATCGAAAGCCGCGAACAGGGCTGAGAGGATGGCGGCCCATACCAAGTGATCCAGCGGGATTAATACCACAGCAATCGTCACTGTGATGATTGCCCCAACCACGGTCACCACATTGGGAGTCAGGCCAACGCGAAGTAGTGACTTGGCTACCGGCTCGATGACTACCGCTGCGGGTTTCCTGCCATGAACGCTAAGCATCGCGTTGCTCCTCACGCAGCTGATCTGCTAACACGATCTCTTTCCATCCTTCAGCGAGCAATGCATGGGAATCGCGGAGCAATTGTGGCAGGACCTTCGTTTCGCCCAAAACCGTCATGAAATTGGCGTCGCCAGTCCACCGCGGAACAATGTGCAGATGAAGGTGATCGCTTATCGAACCTCCGGACGCTTTGCCAAGATTAAACCCCACGTTAATTGCCTCTGGGCGCGAAACGTGTTTCAGCGTTCGTACAGCTAGCTTGGTAAAGGCCATCAGCTCCGCCGTCTCGTCTTGGGTGAGGTCTTCAAGATTCGCGACCTTACGATAAGGCACAACCATGAGATGACCCGAGTTATACGGGTACAGATTCATCAAGGCGTACACGAAGCTTCCGCGGGCAACAATCAAAGCGTCTTCGTCTGACTGCTCGGGAGCAGCAACAAATGGATCGTCGCTTGAGCTATGAGCAGAGTGTTCATCATCCACTGGGACCTGGGTGATGTACTCCGCCCGGTAAGGCGCCCACAGGCGTTCCAACCGATCCGGCTGGCCGACGCCCGTGTCCGTGTACGCCTCTAGTTGTTCTGCTTCACTTTCACCGTGATTACCCACGTCGCGCGGCAATGTTCTCCTCATTCGGTTGCTCGTTGATTCGTTCACGAATCCAGCCCTCGATGATAGTCACTGCCTCGTCAACGGGCACGCCATTAACTTGCGATCCATCCAGGAAGCGGAAACTGACGGCGTCAGCTTCGACGTCTCGTGCGCCTGCCAGCAGCATGAATGGGATCTTGTTCTGAGTGTGCGTACGAATCTTCTTCTGCATGCGATCGTCGGAAGTATCAACTTCGGCACGAATTCCCTTGGCACGGAGCTTCTTCGCTACCTCATCGAGATGTGGCGCAAAGTCGTCAGCGACCGGGATGCCCATAACTTGGTGCGGTGCAAGCCACGCTGGGAAGGCGCCGGCGTAGTGCTCCAAGAGCACACCGAAAAAGCGCTCGATGGAACCAAAAAGCGCGCGGTGAATCATAATCGGGCGCTTCTTCGTGCCGTCCGATGCGGTGTACTCCAGCTCGAAACGCTCGGGAAGATTGAAGTCGAGCTGAACGGTAGACATCTGCCAGGTACGGCCGATAGCGTCTCGCGCCTGAACGGAAATCTTCGGGCCATAGAAGGCCGCACCAGCGGGGTCAGGAACGAGCTCAAGACCAGATTTCTCTGCCACGTTTTGCAGAATCTGGGTAGACCGCTCCCACACGTCATCATCGCCAATAAACTTTTCTGGATCCTTCGTGGAAAGTTCCAAGTAAAAGTCGTCCAGGCCGTAGTCCTTCAGCAGCGAAATGATGAACTCAATCACGCTGGTGAGTTCGTCCTCAAGCTGTTCTTCCGTGCAATAGATGTGGGCATCGTCCTGCGTAAAACCACGAGCGCGGGTCAAACCATGAATCACGCCGGACTTTTCGTAGCGATACACGGTACCGAACTCAAAGATGCGCAGCGGCAGTTCTCGGTAAGAACGACCGCGCGACGAGAAGATCAAGTTGTGCATCGGGCAGTTCATCGGCTTGGCATAGTAATCCTGCGCCTGCTTGGTGACATTGCCTTCGTCGTCAGTTTCACCGTCGAGCTTCATCGGCGGGAACATGCCGTCCGAATACCAGTCAAGGTGCCCGGATTTCTTGAACAACTCACCCTTGGTGATGTGTGGAGTGTTTACAAACGAGTAACCGGCCTCAATGTGGCGACGACGGGAGTGCTCTTCCATCTCCAAGCGAATGATTCCGCCGTTGGGGTGGAACACAGGGAATCCAGAACCGATCTCGTCAGGGAACGAGAAAAGGTCAAGCTCTGCGCCCAGTCGGCGGTGGTCACGCTTCTCCGCCTCGGCGAGCATGGTTTGGTACTCGTCTAGCTTTTCTTTGGTTTCCCATGCAGTACCGTACACACGCTGGAGCCCCGCGTTGGACTGATCGCCGCGCCAGTACGCTGCCGACGAGCGGGTCAACGCGAAAGCTGGGATGTAACGGGTCGTCGGTACGTGTGGGCCGCGACAGAGATCATGCCACTCAGTCTCGTTGGTTCGAGGATTGACGTTTGCATAGTAGGTAAGCTCGCCTGCGCCCACTTCGGTAGCTTCGTCGGAATCTGGGTCGACATTGCCCTTGTCCTGGACGAGTTCGAGTTTGAACGGCTCGTTCTTGAGATCCTCGGCAGCTTCTTCGGTCGAGGTGTAGACCCCCCGAACGAATTTCTGACCTGACTTAATTATCTTCTTCATGCGCTTTTCCAGCGTCTTAAGATCTTCCGGAGTGAACGGATCTTTGACATCGAAGTCGTAGTAGAAACCGTTCTCAATCGCGGGGCCAATTCCCAACTTGGTGCCCGGGAATTCTGCTTGCACCGCCTGCGCTAGCACGTGCGCACAGGAGTGGCGGATCACGCCACGCCCCTCTTCTGACGAAGCAGGCACAGGCGTGAATTCGCCATCCGTCTCTGGAACGTGCGCCAGATCCTTCAGGGTTCCTTCTGCATCCATAACACAGACGATTGCGTCTGGGCCTTTGTTCGGCAGATCTAATTCACGCATCGCCGCGCCGACTGCAGTTCCTGCGGGAACATGGAAGGGGGTGAGAGTGATGGAAGGCGAGGCTACGTCGTTAGCCATAGAAAGTGCGCTCCTTTGCGCTCATGCGTCGGCGGCATACCTGGCCGCCAACGCGCTGCTAGCATGAAAAACCCCGCGAGGGGCTGGGCCACAGTCTACTCCCCTTGTGAAAGAAACTCTGGTTTAGGCCTGTCCTTCATGCCAGCAGGTGTGCGCCCACTCTAAGCGTCGTCCGCAAACAAGCTTTCTGCCCAGTAATGATCGCCATCGCCGTCAACCGAGACTCCTGGTGGGACCCAATACACGGCAGAGCCGATATGGGTGATCCAGATATTCAGACGATCTGATTCGTCAAGCCGCTGCTGGATAGGAACGTATTGCTTCACTGGATCTTTTTGGAAAGTGATGAACACCAATCCAGCGTTTGACAGCTGTCCGAGAGCCGGATCGGGCTGAACATCGTAGTTATATGGTCGGCGCTTTATCTTTTGCTCGGGGGCGTCCTCGGGAGCTGTTGCTCGCGCCATGTGCGAATTCTTATCGATCAGCGGGAGGCCGTACTTATCCGTCGCAGAAAAGTCAGGTTGATCGAATTCTTCACCGCCGCTAAGTGGGGCGCCCTTTTCCAAGTCACGACCAATGGATTCTTCGCGAGAAGCGCGATCAAGCATCTCCCACGTATCCAAGTTCATGTTGATGCGGCGCACGACCATCGATGTTCCACCGATCAAGAAGTCCGCGCCTTGGTCAATCCAGACTTGCTCCTTGTACTCTTCCGCGTTGTGCGGGTTAACTGTTCCATCGACCTGGCCGAACAGGTTCCGCGGGGTCTTACCTTTCTCGATTGCGCCATCGGCGTTCAAGAATCCCTGCTGGAGCCAGCCGGTTTCGGCATAATCCATCGCTGCCCGCACCATGTGGCGCATCGCGTGCGATGCCATAATTGGGTCATCAGAACAGATCTGCAAGACAAAATCCGACTGTCCCCACTTTTCATCAAGTTGGTCCAGTGAAAATTCAGGCAGTGGCTGGAGCCAATCAGGCTGCTTGTCGACGAGATCTGCAACTTCAAATACGCGCGGTCCGATTCCGCAGGTGATCGTAAGGTTGGCAGGGGCAGTTACCATTTCAGGCTCGAGAGAGCCGAGCGGGACCTTTCCCGCGCACAATGAACGTGCGTCTTCCGTCCACAGTCGCAAGAGTCTTGTGACAGTGGTTCGGTCTGCATCTTCCTTCAAGTTGAAGGAAATCAGATTTAGGTTCGCCTGTACCGGAGTTTCGATACCGGCTTGGTGCGGGCCATCGAAATCGACGATGGCCGCGGTTAAGCGGGTCTCGGCATCCGACGCGGCATCAACCTTTTGTGCATCGCCTGCGTTTGCGCAGCTGGCGAGCGCTGCCGCCGAAGCCGCAACAGTTGCACCGGCCATGAAGCCACGACGTGATACTGACATGAAACTATCCCTGCTCTCTACTTACGTTTTTCCAAAGTGGATTCAGCTGACTACTAGTGGGCCATCTCGCCCATGTCGCCTTCCATCTCGCCCATGTCGTGGGTCATTTTCTCTTCTGGGTTGTGGCCTTCGAGAGAGCCGTCGCCACCGTAGTTCTCGTCGCCAGGGAGCAGCGTACGAACTGGAACATCCTTAAAGTCGTAGGTGTTGCCCTCTACATCCTTGATGACAACTTCACCAATGGTGTCACCGGCCTCGATTGCTTCATCAAACCCCATGATCATAAAGTGATCAGCGCCCGGCTTCAGCTCGTAGGTTCCGTTGGCGGGCACGACGAAGCCGCCAGGCTTTTCCATCATGACGCCATCGATAACCTCGTGGAGCTCGTACATCTTTGCACCGAGATCAGTTTCGAATTCAACAATGTTGATGTCCTTGTCGGTGTTGTTGACAAGAGTGCCGAACATGCCAGTCATACCCTTGCCTGCCTCCATTGCGCGGACAACAGGCTCTTCGAACATGATGTCTTGTTCAGCAGCCTTTTCGGTGGTGGTGTCCTCTGCAGAAGACTCAGAAGATGCTGCAGTGGATGCGGCCGAAGACTCTGTAGCAGTGTCCTCGGTAGTGCCGTTCTCGCTCGAACAAGCAGTGAGTGCTGCCGCGGTTGCCAGAATTGCAATACCGGAGATTAGACGACGAGACATGGTGAAGTGCTCCTTTTAGGAAGTTGGGTTATTTGCGCCCTTTGGAGGCAATGAGAATGCCACCTACTGCGAGCGCGGCAACTAACAGGCCTACTGCAATCCATATCCACGGGTTCACACTTGCTGAGTCCTCTTCTGCAGCAGTGATTACCACTGCATCGTCGCTGCCCGAGGACTCGTCTTCACCCGCGACCTTGAAATTGGTCATGCCACGGGTTGAATGGCCATCAGAAGACGTGATTTGAAACCCAATCCGGTAATTTCCGGGGCCAGGTTCCACGTCTTTGGGAACGGCAATAGAGACCCAGCGTTGGTCTACCGTTGGCGTACCAGAGAAAAGAACCTCGTCGGTATCGGCGTCTGAGACGGCAAATGTGTTGAAATCTTCCTTGACGTAACCAGAAAACTCCAGTGCAATCACGTCAGGAAATTCTTGGAGCTCGTCTCCGTTTGCGGGATTTCCACCAATGACCGAATCGTGCGCGCCAGCAAATGGTGCTGACATCGCAATCATCAAGCTTGCACTTGCAATAGCGGTGCTAAGGCGGAGAATCGAACGCACTGAAGTCTTGCTCCTTTGTGGATTAGTTGTCTTGCGTGGCAAATTATCCTGCCAATTAACAACGACGATACCCCCTTGAGGGACCGTCATGGGAGTTGTCGGTGCCCAGTGAATAAAAGTTCCGCACCACTGTTGCCACCGACCCTCACCCACCCCTTACAGGGGTGGAGGTAACACTAAAACCAAACATAAACGGTGACATGTCCGCTTATTTACCGACCTCAAAGTAGTTGGTTCTTTCGGAGGAAAGGAATGACCCTGACGTCGAGTAACATCGGCGTCAGGGTCAGTCTGTTCCTTGTCGGAACAGCAAGAATGTTCTCTATTTGTTTTCGCGAGGTGGAACTGCCATCGTAGCGATCGCCCCCACGACAGTGGCTACGGCGAAGACAATGAAAGCATCCGAGGCCCCCAAGCCCATTGCGATGATGATCCCACCGAGTGATGGTCCCGCAATGCCACCTAATCGACCAAAGCCAGCCGCCCAGGACATTCCAGCTTGGCGAGCCCGAGTTGGATAGTAGTTGGAGGTCATTCCGTAAACGAGGATCTGAGTACCGGTCACCCCCAGTCCAGTAGCAGCAATTGCGGCGTACATCAGAGGCGCAAATGTGAGGTACGGCATTGCGAACATACAAATCGCAGCAATGGTGAAGGTCACGATAATGACGGGTTTCGCTCCGATCATGTCAGCGATCTTTGCTGCCGCCAGCGCTCCAAGTGCCGCGCCTGAGTTTAGGGCGACCAGTGAGTACAACGATCCGTCGGAGGACATTCCGTTAATCTGCATGATTTGAGGAAGCCAGGTATTCAAACCGTAAGTAGCCATGATCGCCATAAAGCTCATAATGCCGATCATCAGAGTTCCCATTAGGAAAGGTCGCGAGAAAATTGCCGCAAGACCGATTTTCTGCTTCTTGACTACCGCCCCATCTGCATCCAACCGAATGATCTCATCCTTGGTGAACTGTTCTTCAGGAAAGTCAAACTTGTGGCAAATCTGTCGCGCCTGTTCCTTGCGCCCCATTGCAGTAAGCCAACGTGGAGACTCTGGAAGTAGGAACCACGCAAGGGGAAGCAGAAAAAGGATTGGAGACGCACCGATGAAGAACAACCCGCGCCACCCGATACTGTCTTCCAGCCACAGGGCAAAGAACGAGGCGATCACACCACCGAAAGGGATTCCCGTATAACCAATCGCGTTGAACATGTTCTTGCGGTGAGCTGGAGCAAACTCGGCGATCACGGCACCACCGCCTGCGGTGATTACACCAAGTGCTAAACCAGTAAAGAATCGGGTCGCCCCGAAGAATGCGATCGATGTGGCCATCGCTCCGAGCGCCATCCCAATAGAGAACCACGCAAGTGCGACCAACATCATTTTGCGTCGCCCAATTCGATCGCCAATCGCCCCGGCTCCAAGAGCACCGAACAGAATGCCGATCATCGTGTAAGAACCTAGCGTCCCGGCTACGGCCGGGGACAAGTGTCCAAGGTGTGAAGGATCGTTAAGGAGCGTCGGAAGGATTGCTCCATAAACCACGATGTCGTAACCATCAAAGATCATGGTGAGAAACATGACTACTACAACGCCATACACAGACGCCTTGTGCTTCGAGGACTTCCATCCGTCTACAGACTGCGACAGCGGAGGAGAAAGTGGAGCTTTTACTGACATAGATTCACATCTTTCGGTAAAGGTTGGCAGGAAACGATACAGACAAAGCGAGCACGCATAAAGGTATATGTTGCGCATCACAGTGATGGAAAATTTATAGCAAGAATCGCAGCGATAAGGAATAGCTAACTTAGGCACCCCGAACCTTCACCCCCCGGACAGGAATAGCCAGTCAAGGCCATCTACCTGGCATTCTAGCGACCCTTTTAGTTAATTGCACATAACTGTAAAGGTTGCGACGGGGGGCAATTGCAAATCACACCACACTACCCCCGGGCCGGCCGCACCGCGACACAACTTAATGGTCTAGTCGAACCTGCAAAACGAGGCACTAGATCGCAAGACCCCCAAGCGACTTACCCCCACCTAGCAACTGAAAAATGAGGGAACCTAGACAGCTACGAATCCACCAATAGACAGAAACCCGAAAAGGAAGCAGGGATTTCGGCTTAATGATTTTCAATAAGGCCTAGGCCTCAGCCACCCAATGGGCACGTGCCGCTCGCTTGACGGGCGCCCCTTCATCGCCTTATTGCTTACACAGTCTTCCCACGTAGTAGAGATTTTGACACAACACCTAGTAGCAATTCGCGAGTAGAGTTTAAAGGTAGAGCAGCATCGGCTGGCTTTACCTCTTTTTCATTAACAAGGAGCACTCTCATGACCCAGACAATGTCCGCCCTCACCTACTATGGAGCAAACGATGTGCGCGTAGAACAGCGCCCTTTGCCAGAAATCCTTGAACCTACCGATGCCATCGTTCGCATCACCACAACAACAATCTGCGGTACAGACCTCGGAATCGCCCACGGTAAGAATCCAGAAATCGAATCGGTCGCCCGCGAAAAGACCGGCGAGTGGACGGGCCGCATCCTCGGACACGAAGGAATTGGTGTAGTCGAAGCCGTCGGCTCTGCTGTCACCGCATTTGAGCCCGGCGACAAAGTCCTCGTCTCTTGCGTATCCCGCTGTGGATCATGCGAAAACTGCCAGAAGCAGCTCTACAGCCACTGCCAGAATGGTGGCAGTTGGATTCTCGGGTACATGATTGACGGAACTCTCGCAGAATATGTGCGTACGCCTTTTGCAGACAATTCCTTGTACCACTTGCCAGAGGATCTGGATAAGGAAGTCGCAGTTTTCCTATCCGACGCATTGCCTACAGGCCATGAGATTGGAGTTCAGTACGGCGAAGTCGCGCCAGGCAAGGACGTACTGATTGTTGGCGCTGGGCCTGTCGGCATGGGTGTCCTTCTGACATCCCAGTTCTACTCGCCGTCAACCATCATCGTCGTAGACTTCGACGACAATCGTCTGGAAATGGCCAAGACGATGGGGGCGACCCATACTGTGAACCCTTCGAAAGACGACGTCGACGCGATCGTCGCAGACATCACAGATGGCCGTGGCGTAGACACCGCCATTGAGGCAGTAGGCCTACCAGCAACCTGGAAGACCTGCTCCGACAACATCAAGGAAGGCGGCAACATTGCGGTTGTCGGTGTTCACGGAAAGCCTGTGGATTTCGAACTGCAAAGCATGTGGATCAAGAACCTGAAGATCACTACAGGCCTTGTCAACGCTAATACGACTGGGATGCTTATGAAGGCGGTTCAAAACTCACACTTGCCCATCAAGTCCTTGGCAACCCACCACTTCACGTGGGATCAGTTGGAAGAGGCTTGGGACACATTTTCCAACGCCGCCGAATCTAAAGCCATGAAAGTTATCATCGACGCCTAAGTTAACCGAGTGCTTACCTGAAAATACCCGCTACACGGAGTAGCGGGTATTTCCTGTTTTTGTTACACAATTGTGGTCCTGACTGGGATTGAACCAGCGACCTTTCCGGTGTGAACGGAATGCTCTCCCGCTGAGCTACAGGACCAGTATCTGATGCTCAGAAAACACTACTCGCAACTCACGCAGTCCCCTAATCTGCTGGTCACTACGTAGGTTCATGTTTGTCTTTACATGAATGCCACTGTTGTAGTTTAAGGGCGCACGGCTACCTCCAATCCACGTTATGACCTGCCGATTTGTGAAAGTGACTCAAGCCAGGCTAAAGTTTTGATTCGCACCACGTCACGGCAACAAGACCAACAAGACGAGGTGCATGCGGATGTAGCGCAGTTGGTAGCGCATCACCTTGCCAAGGTGAGGGTCGCGAGTTCGAGTCTCGTCATCCGCTCTCATTTCACCGGGCCTGGTTGAAATGATTCGCGCGATTAGCTCAGCGGTAGAGCACTACCTCGACACGGTAGGGGTCACAGGTTCAATCCCTGTATCGCGCACGCTGTTCGTATACTCACCTTTCGTGAGCCTGCGAACGACACGCGGATGTAGCGCAGTTGGTAGCGCATCACCTTGCCAAGGTGAGGGTCGCGAGTTCGAGTCTCGTCATCCGCTCCAAGTACATATCGAGTACTTTGGAGGTAACTCCACGGTGGATTGGTCGAGTGGTTAGGCAACGGTCTGCAAAACCGTGTACACGGGTTCGATTCCCGTATCCACCTCCATACTTGCGCGATTAGCTCAGCGGTAGAGCACTACCTCGACACGGTAGGGGTCACAGGTTCAATCCCTGTATCGCGCACGCTGTTCGTATACTCACCTTTCGTGAGCCTGCGAACGACACGCGGATGTAGCGCAGTTGGTAGCGCATCACCTTGCCAAGGTGAGGGTCGCGAGTTCGAGTCTCGTCATCCGCTCCATCGAATGAAGCCGCCCGGAACCGGGCGGCTTCATCTTTCCAGCAAAGTGTTCAGAAACAGGCGGGCAACGGTGAAATCGAGAGGCTCTAGCAACGGGTCCGAATAAGTTCTTTCGCCAAACTGGGCAGTGAGATCGCGCCGTGCAACATCGACAATTCCGGAAATACCACCCGACGACACCTGCAGTGGGTTCTTCTGCAACGCCACCAGCCGCTCAGGAATCCCACGTTGCACTGCTAGACGACGAAAAATCACCTTATCCCCTGCCAAGTCTTCCCCACGTGTCACCTGCGGATGAAGACTGAGTGCAAGATCCACCGCGGCATGGGTCTGCCAAACCTGAACATGGCGATCCGGGTCATCGATGAGTCGCTCGTAAAAGTCGGGAATGAACCGCTCCCTACGAAAATTCGCCTCGACCTTCGCGCGGACTTTCGCATCCCACGCTTCTAGGTAGTTATCGTGCTGCGGATCCAGCGGTTCCCCACCGAGGAAAAGAGCATCCGCTCCCCCGCCCGACAGCAACGCCCCTGTGGCACCGCGGCGGCAAGCTTCCTGGTCCACCGCGTGCACCACAAGGCCTGCCAGCACTTCCCATGGCTCGCTCGTGTCAAGCCGTCGCACTGTCGACGCTAACAAGCTGCGCAATTCACTAGCTGAGGGAGAAAGTACCACGTGCTCAAGCCCGAGGATTGTTGCGACCTCTGCGGCCGCTTCAGCCTCCTCTTGCGCCTCGGCCGAGCTCTCTTGACTAAATGTCACCGCCAGTGCATTGGGTCGCTGGTCGGCCGCGAAACTTGCCATCAGGATCGAATCGACGCCGCCAGATAGCATCACCACCGGGCGTGCTGGCCAACGCCGAAATACCGATTGCAGTCGCTGTTCCAAATACGCCGTGATCGCATGTGCTGCATCGTTGTACGTAACAATCTCGTATGTGCCGGGATCAATCACACGCTCGTCAGCAACATACTCCGCACCCTTATCACTGGGGTTGGGCATTCTGGTCGTCCCTCCTCGGGTCAGCGGTCAAACTCGGCACGTCGTCGACAGGCCGACTATCCACAAAGGATTCAAGAAAGATGTTTCGAGCCTCCTCCGGCACGTAATCCATCTTCGTCTCTAAGTCTGACATTTGCGCTTCCAATTTTTCCAACCGCTTTCGGCGGACTTTGAACACGACTGCCTCGGCGTGCGTGTGTCGGTACACCGTAACGTGCACTAGCCAGTAGAAGACAAACAAGATCGCCGCAAAAAGCACAACCAAGCCGATGCGCTCCCACGACGACGCTCCTGTAAGTCCCACCATGCTGATATTGAAGCTCATGATGCCGATCACAGCCAAGAACAACGCAAGAATTTCAATGCTGCGAAGCAGTCCGTTGCGTGATTCCTGCTCGATACGTTCAGACATCGCGTCTACCTGAGCCCGAACGTGCTCCAACTCCCGGCCCATACGTCTCCGAATCGAATCGTGCACCTGCCGTTCCGTTGCGATCATCATGCGATAAGTCACAAACTCCGCGTGCAGTTCATTTGCATCGGCCGGAAGATTCTTGATCGCCATGTGGATCGAGCGCAGTGCCTCAGCATAAAGGGCATCGCTTGTTGTCGACGTGTAACCAGAGAAGCGGTCCGTAATTGGCACCGCGCGGTCGTGGTCAGGCGTACCTCGAGTCGCGGCTAACCGACGGTAGGCCTCCGCCCGGCGGTAATGCGCGTTAAAGTCGCTGGGCGAATTGTCCGCCAGAATTGATTCCGAGAAGACCAACATTTCCTCGCCGTATTCACCCTGCGGGAACAGCCACATCGCATGTAACAGCAAATGTTTGATCTTGACCGGCACATCTTCCAAGGACACTGAATCGGTGCCTTCCGGTGCTTCGATCCCGACTGCCTGGTAGATTGCCCGGGGATCGATCCGCCGACCGGCGAGCAGCCGCGAGAACGTCAAAAAGACGTGGTTAAGGTTTAGCTTGCCAAAGCGCAAAGGCGCGTCTTCAGCCAAGTCAAGGACGCGGCGGATGCCATCGGAATCGAAGTTGAACCTATGCAGTTGCAACTCGATTAAGGTCAGTGCGAATTTCGCAGTCTTGCTCGTGCGCGCCCATTCCGGCGACACCATTATCAATTCTTCGTTGTGGAACCCTTGGCGCATCTCTCGCGCCTTCCAAGTCAGATCGGTGACTGCGTTGAAGCACTTTTCGAAAAGTTCTTGGTCGCTGTGAATGCTCGACCCAAACACCGCCTCCACCAGCGTCACGGCGGTCTGCTTCCATTCACTCCCCGCCTCTGCGATGAGTTTAGTGTGCAGACCATCCCGATCGTCGTCATCGAGCCAGGCCAGTCGAGCTTGATCCACCAAATCCATTGCGTACATTGTCTACCTCAGATCAAAGAAACAGGTTCCGCATCAGTGTAGACTCCCTCACATGACTCGTCCGACCCAGATTGCCCCCGCGGAGCTCATGGGGCCCGTGCTCCCGTCCGGCGTCGCGGAGTTGCGCGCCATCGCCGTTGCGACGCTGAGCGGGGCAGTCTCAGTGGATGGACGGTCCCACACCCTGGGAAATGCCACCGATTTCGCCCTCCTCAATGCTCTGCGGGATTGGTCCGACGTAGTTCTCGTTGGCGCGAATACAGCCCGCGCCGAGAACTATTTTGGCGTCCGATCCACCCCAGAACAGCGCCGAGCTCGCGCCTTGCGTGGCCAAGCTGAAATACCACCGATTGCTACGATCGCGCGATCACTGGAGTTCGACACATCTGCTCAACTGTTCTGGAACACCGCGGTACCGCCAGTCATCCTCGCTCCACACGCTTCACTGACCGACGACCGCCTTGCCTACCGCCGCGCCCAACTAACCGATGCCGGCGCAGAACTAGTGGACACAGGCTCCGGCTCCGCAGCGGAGATCGTTGCCGCGCTCCGCGATCGGGGGTTCGCCCGCATCACCTGTGAGGGCGGTCCCGAAATTTACTCGTTGATGTTTCACGCAGGTGTCGTCGATAAGCTACATTTGACACTGGCACCACTCGTGAACGCACCTGTTGAGCACAACCTATTAGCGCCACGCCCTGACGGCACACCGTACAGCCAAGAGATCATCCTGGAAGATGCCCGCGCCACCGACGATTCGCTCCTGTTCCTACGCTATGGTAAGAAGCGTGCTTGATAAACGGTTGAACGCGCTCGCCTGGCCTACCGCCCTGATCCTGGTCTTCCACCGGCTGGTGGTATTGGCGTGGACTGGAAGCGTGACTGACGATTTCACCACGGTGCAGTCCGCCACGCGACGCTTTGTTGAGCGCGTGCCCGTTTACAACGAGGTCTACCACCACGTCAACCCGCACTACCTCTACAACCCGGGGGCGACTCTGCTGCTCGCGCCGCTGGGATTAACGGCAGACACCGGGCTAATTCGACCCTGGTTCATCCTGCTCAATGCGGTGGCCATTGTCGCGGCGCTGGGGTGGATGACCCGACTTGTGAATCACTCGTTGAGTTCGCCACTGTTCCCGATGTCAATTGCACTAGCGTTTATCACCGAATCTGTGACTAACACGCTCGTGTTTTCCAACATCAATGGCGTCTTACTGTTCGCGCTTGTCGCCTATCTTGCGTTTCTGCTTCGCGGCCATTCTTGGTGGGCAGGGTTGGTGATCGGCCTGGCGATCGTCATAAAGCCAATGTTTCTTCCACTGCTCTTCCTTCCACTGGTCAAGCTGGACTGGAAGGCTATCGTGGCGGGCATAGCGGTACCGGCCGGGCTCAATGCGATTGCGTGGCCACTAGTTCCCGGGGCAAACGACTACCTCACCAAGGTCGTGCCCTACTTGGGCGAAACACGCGACTATGCCAACTCGTCGCTCGCGGGCTTCGCTGTCTATTTCGGCATGCCTGGCTGGATGGAGAAAACCCTGTGGGCACTGCTTGCACTCATGGTTGCGTTCGCAGCGGTTGCGCTTGTGACGCTGCGAGACACCGAGCCGCTCGTGTGGGCAACCACGACCGCGGCCGTCTTGCTCACTGGTGTTTTCCTCCTGTCCAGCCTTGGGCAAGCGTACTATTCGATGATGCTCTTCCCCGCCATGTTCACAGCAGTGGGTCGCGTGAGCTTTTTCCACACCCCCACAGCATGGCTGGGTGCACTTCTCGCTTTATCTCCACTGCAATGGATGAGCCCCCATTTCCCACAACTGGGCAAGTGGCTCACCTATTTCCTCCCCACCGCCGGCTGGGCAGTGCTTATCGTCGCTGCGGCGACGTGGGTAGGGTGGACGGCATGGACAAATTCACGCAGCTTTCCGACGAACAATGGCGCCAAAAGCTCTCCCCCGCCGAGTACTACGTCCTGCGTCAGGCAGGCACCGAGCCACCCGGTGTAGGTGAGTACACCGAGACGACTACTGAAGGCATCTACAAGTGTCGAGCCTGCGGCACAGAGCTTTTTCGTTCTACGGAAAAGTTCGACGCCCACTGTGGCTGGCCCGCATTCTTCTCACCGCTGGCTGAAGATCGCATAATCGAGCGCAAAGATGAATCGCTCGGAATGGTGCGAACCGAGGTGTTGTGCGCAAATTGCGAATCACACCTCGGCCACGTCTTTGAGGGTGAGGGATTCCCCACCCCAACTGATTTGCGATACTGCATTAACTCGATCTGTTTGGAGCTCGAGGAGTCTCCTGTCGAGTAACTTTCTAAGGCAGAAGTTCGATGACCTCTGAAATGTCCGCGACGCGGCGCCCAGTGAAAAACGGGGTTTCTTCGCGCACGTGGAGGCGAGCTTCGGTATAGCGCATTTGGTACATGAGATCGACGATGCGGTCGAGGCTTGGACCCTCAAATGCCAGCATCCACTCGTAATCCCCAAGTGCAAAAGCCGGGACGGTGTTCGCGCGCACATCCGGGAAATCGCGCGCTGCCTGTCCATGCTCGGATAGGATCTTGCGGCGCTTCTTGTCGTCCATGATGTACCACTCGTAGGAGCGTACAAATGGGTAGACGGTGATCCATGCCTCCGGCTCCTCACCCATGATGAAGCTCGGCAGGTGGGACTTGTTGAACTCTGCCGGGCGGTGCAGGCCATTACCAATCCAGAAGACTTCCAACGCCTGGCCGATGACCGTCTCGCGGCGGAACTTGTGGAACGCGTGTTGTAGCTGCTCAAACTCTTCTGCATGCCACCAAATCATGACGTCGGCCTCGGCACGGATGCCCGAAATGTCGTAAATACCGCGAACAACAACCTCACCAGCCTCTTCGAGTTCAGAGAAGAATCTCTGCGCCTCGGCGATCATGTCTGCGCGCTCGGAGCCAAGAGCACCGGGAATCACGCGGAGCGTGACAAATTGGGTGTAGCGCTGCATGCTGTTGAGCTTGTCAAAGTCGAGTTTTGCCACTGTAAAAATTCCTTTCCGGCAATCAAACGAAAGTATTACTGTTACTCTACCCTTTGTCGCCTGCACGAGGATCACTAGTCCACCACGCTTTTCCTAACACTCGGATGTCCAATTGTTGCTCCCTCGGCGCGCCTCCCCGAGCAAACGGGACTCGGTAGATAGCTTGGATGGCGTGACGAATTCCGACGCTAACACCCAATCGCCTGTGGCGATGTCTCACCCAACCGGTGATGCCTCTGCTATGCCTCCAGAATTCACATCTGCAGTTGAGTCGATGCACCAGGCCCAATTGCGTCCGGAAATCAGCCTTGGCACTATCCGCCCGCCACAGCGTCCGGCACCATACAGCCATGCGGTCGGCCTTGAGGTCGCCCACGACTTCGACGAGAACGCTATCCCGCAGGATTCGCAGGGTGACGCGTTCGGTCGCCTTGTCCTCCTCCATTCACCAGATGCCGAAGAGGCCTGGGAAGGCTCCATGCGCCTAGTGGCCTACATCCAGGCAGATATGGACGACGCCGTAGCCAGTGATCCTTTGCTCCCTGATGTCGCATGGCAGTGGCTCAACGAATCACTGGACAATACAGGCGCAGGGTTTACCAACCTCGGTGGCACCGTGACTTCCACTGCCAGTGTGCGCTTTGGTGAAATCGGTGGTCCTCCTCGTGCCTACCAACTCGAAATGCGTGCATCATGGACAGCAGAAGGCATCGATCTGTCGAACCACGTTGAGGCATTTTCCAAGGTACTGGCATTAGTTGCCGGTCTTCCTCCAGAAGGTGTGACCGAACTAGGCAGCCGATAATATGGCTGTTGTGCAGCCCCTTTTCAGCTCGTTGACTCCCCCACGGCCTTTCGCGAAGCAGCAGATGCTTTGCGACGAGGCCGTGGTCCATTTGCTATCGATACCGAACGGGCTTCCTCTTTCCGCTACGACGATCGCGCATTTCTCGTACAAGTTTTTCGACGCGACGCCGGCATTTTCCTGATTGCCCCCGAAGGCCACCGAGGCGAGGTCACCGAGATCTTTGCTCCCGTGCTCAATGGTCAGGACTGGATTGTCCACGCGGCTGGAGAGGATCTTCCCTGCCTTGCATGGCTTGGCCTTTACCCTGGCACCCTGTTCGACACTGAGCTCGCGGGTCGGATCGGTGGCTTCCCGCGTCCGAATCTCGCCGCCATGGTCGCTGAGTTTTGCGGGGTGCAGTTGGAAAAGGGACATGGCCGCGAGGATTGGTCACTGTCTCCGCTTCCGCATGACTGGCTGGAATACGCCGCCCTGGACGTTGCATACCTCAATGATCTTGCTGAAGCCCAGGCCGAATTTCTTGACCAGCAGCATAAGCTCGACATCGCCGAAGCAGAGTTTGCATATATCGTCGAGAAACACGCGGACATCACAGCGCCTCCGGTTCGCTCATGGCGAGACACGAAGGGCATTAACTCATTGAGATCACGTGAATCTCTGCAACTGGCGCGAACTTTATGGCATGCACGCGAACAGTCTGCCTTAGACACCGACACCGCCCCGGGAAAACTAATGTCGACCAAGACGTTGGTTGCAGTGTCTAAGGAACGTCCACAGTCTCGCAAGGAACTCCAACAGATCCGCGGTGTTCGTCGCGCCAACTGTACTTGGGAGATCGTCCGCTCTGCTTTGGACAGCGACCCACAAAGCTTTCCTCCTGTGCTGCGCGAGCATACTTTGCCACCCGGTAAGGGCTACTGGGAACGCGAATACCCAGACTCGTGGGCAATTCTGCAAGAAATCCGCACGGACATCGCTCTAGTTTCCGAGGACATCACGATACCTGCGGAGAACATTTTGAGCCCTCGAGTCTTGCGAAGCGCAGTGTGGCAGGTGACTACCGAATCGGGCCGTTGGACAACGCATCGCGTAGCACAACTTTTGGACGGCTTGGGCGCCCGCGATTGGCAGATCACGCTGTGTGCCCCACTCATCGTCGCCCACGCACAGTAGTAGGAAATTATCCCTCTTCGTCGAGGAAGCTGATCCAGCCGCGCACAGTATTGGTCGCGCTTTCGGCATCCAGCCCAACCTCACGGAGCAATTGGCTACGAGAAGAGTGCAAAGGGAACACGGTGGGGAAAGCAAGCTGACGCAGTGGCGTGTCCACCTGCGCTGCGGACATCGCTTCGCTCAACGACGTACCCACGCCACCGTGGATGATGCCGTCTTCGTATGTCACCACCAAGTCTGCTCCGGCAGTGAGATCAACCAAGTGAGGCGACACGGGAATCACCCAACGAGGGTCGACGACGGTGACTTGAACCTCGCCAGGGAATTCGTCGTTAAGCGTCTGTGCGACCTGCAGCGCTGGTTCAGCGAAACTGCCCACGGCCACGAGAAGAACCTGCAATGCCTCATCGTCAACCTCTTGCGGGCGGTCGAGAACGTCAATGCCGCCTTGGAGCCGCTCGACCGCTTCGATTTCGTCGCCAACGTCTCCCTTAGGAAATCGGACCACAGTTGGCCCCGTTGTAATCTCGATCGCCTCGTTGAACTCCTCGCTTAGTCGCTCTGCGTCACGAGGAGCCGCAATCTTGATACCTGGAACGATGGATGCAACAGCGAGGTCCCACACGCCATTGTGGCTTGCACCGTCAGAACCTGTGACTCCTGAACGGTCCAGCACGAATGTCACGGGAAGGTTCATCAAGGCGACGTCCATGAGCAACTGGTCAAAACCGCGGTTGAGAAATGTCGAGTACAAAGCGACAACCGGGTGCAGGCCACCCAAAGCAAGGCCTGCTGCCGACGTGATCGCATGTTGCTCAGCGATACCCACGTCGTAAAAGCGAGACGGGTACTTTTCAGCAAAAGGGGCTAGACCTGTCGGACCCGCCATCGCCGCGGTGATCGCGACGACGTCATCGCGCTTTTCTGCCGCAGCCAGAAGCTCGGCAGAAAACACCGAGGTCCAGTCTGGGTGTGACTCCTTCACCGGTATGCCCGTCGCCGGATCGATGACGCCGGTAGAGTGCATCTGATCAGCGATATCGTTGACAGCCGGCGCGTATCCGTGGCCCTTTTCAGTAACGACGTGGACGATCAATGGCCCATCGTAGTTAGCCGCGTAGTTGAACGCGTTAAGCAAAGCTCCGATGTCGTGACCTTCGATTGGGCCTACGTACTTCATTCCGAGCTCGGGGAACATCTCGGTCGGAAGGACTTGATACTTCACGCCCTCTTTCAGCGCATGCAGCGCATCAAAGGTACGCTCACCCACCCAGCCCATCGACTTGAGCGTCTTTTTGCCGTGTTCCATCACCTCGTCATAGGCGGGCTGGATGCGAAGGTTAGCTAGTTGAGCTCGCAGGCCCTCGAGGTTGTTAGCAAACCCGCCGATTGTCGGCGAGTAGGAGCGCCCGTTGTCGTTCACCACAGCGACAACATTTCGATCGCCGGTGGCAATGTTGTTCAATGCCTCCCAGCACATGCCGCCAGTCAAAGCACCGTCGCCAACGACTGCGATGACGTTGTTTTGCCCGCGGCCGGTTAG
The DNA here is from genome assembly GCF_030252165.1 of Corynebacterium breve. Lineage (NCBI taxonomy): Bacteria > Bacillati > Actinomycetota > Actinomycetes > Mycobacteriales > Corynebacteriaceae > Corynebacterium > Corynebacterium breve. Next base: position 1,281,343 of record NZ_CP126969.1, read on the forward strand.
TTCGAAGGCTTTGGACATGCCGTCTGCATACGATAATGCGGCCGAGGCATGGGAGGATTCGGTCCAGTCGTGCTCGGATTCGTGCCGGGCGGTGTAGCCGGAAAGCCCGTCCTTCTGGCGCAGCGTATCGAACTTCTCCGCTCGCCCGGTCAGGATCTTGTGAACGTAGGACTGGTGGGAGGTATCGAAAATGATCGGTTCGTCTGGAGAATTGAAAACGTAGTGAAGAGCAATCGTCAGTTCCACAACACCAAGGTTTGGACCCAAGTGCCCGCCGGTGGCAGATACCTTTTGAATCAAGAACTCACGAATTTCGTCTGCCAGTCGTTCCAGGTCGGCGTGCGACAGTGCCTTCAGGTCTGCTGGAGAAGAAAGTCCACTTAAAATACTCATTTGACCTTTCATGCTCCTTTTCACACGATCGTCCACCCACATATGCGTTAAAGCGCTATCTTACACTTGGCCCCACTAGCCGGGAATTCCTGCTCCTTCTAGCTCCACCATCACTTCAAAGTGGTGCGTATTAGGAAAGGCATCGATTATGGCCATCTTTTTCACTCGATAGCCAGCCTCACCCCAGTCTGACAGATCTCGCGCCAGCGTGGCGGGATCACAGCCAATATGAATGATTCGCTCTGGCTGCTTCCCAGCGATCGCTTGGACAGTTTCCGCTCCTGCCCCTGAACGTGGCGGGTCTAGTACAACAAGTCCAGGTTGAGTGAGCGCATCCACAACGGCTTCAACTCGGCCGTCAACGGATTCAAAGTTGAATTCGCTTAACGCTTCCTGACTCGACGCGTTGGCGCCTGCGGAGTAATCGACCGATATGACCTTCGCATCCTCTCCCATCGCCTGTGCGATCGCAGGTACGAATACACCGACGCCACCGTACAGATCCCAGCCCACCGGAATGTCGTAGTTGCCCGTGCCCCAGGTTCGAATGATCTCAGCATAAGTCTCCGGTGCCTGCTCATGAGCTTGCCAAAATGCAGTTGCCGGGAAGACAAATCGATGCTTGCCGACGACCTGTTCCACCGCACCGGTTCCAGCGATGACTTTCTCGATGGTCTCCACCCGCTTGCCGCGGGGTACTCGTGCGGATTCAACAACATGAACTGAACCGCTGCTGTCCCGCACTGCAATGACTTCGGCACCTGGCGTATAGCTGTGCTTTTCAAGTTCGTCGTAGATGTCTGGGAACACTTGCGAACAACGTTCCGTCACTATCTCGTTGGACTGTAGTTTGCGCACGCCTGCACGGCCTCGGGAGTCGACACCAAAACGAACACGAGTGCGCCACGGGGACGGAATGGTCTTGCTAAGCGAATGGTCCTCGATCTGTTGCGAATCAAAACCCTCAAAGACTCCAGAGCGCGCAGCGAGCGAGGCGAGTTGGCCGATCAAGATGTCACGTTTGAACGGCAACTGATTCTCGCCTGCAATACTGGCATAGTCACAACAACCCGCCCCCGCTGCTGCCGCTGGGCACGTCGCCTCCACGCGAAACTCGCTGGGAACCTGTACTGCAGTAGTCGTCGCTCGTGCCCAGCGCTTCTTCGCTTTAGTCACAGTCGCAGTAACAGTGTCGCCGGGTACGGCACCACTGACAAAAACAACACGCCCATCATCGGCATGTGCGATTGCTTCGCCGCCATGCGCCATTGAGGTTGCGGTCAAGGTGAGGTCATCACCCGCGGTAAATTCAGGCACTACTTGCTGGTCTCCCCGCCGTTTTCCATGAGCTTTCGCATTGCATCGTGCATCTGTGATTCAGTTGCCGCAGGGTCAGAGCCGGGTTGAGCATTGTGCTGCTGTGCTCGCTGCTGAACCGCTTGCTGGACTTGCTGAGCCAATTGCTGAGGTAGCGTCACTGGCAACGAATTACCTGCGAGAATTGGGTCATCGCCTCGGTAAACAAACGCACGCGCAGCCAACTCGCGGGCGATAGTTGCAAGTTGTTCGTCATTGCCTTCGGGAGCGGCAAGCGTCATGCGTAGCATCCAGCGCGGTCCATCGATACCCAGGATGCGGATCGTACCGTTAGTGCCGGTACCTACCACCTCTCGTCCCCACGGTCCCATCTCGTACACCGTGGGCATACCCTGTCCGCGCATCCCTTCGCCGATTTCATCGACGGATTGCTCCCATTGGCCCCCGGAGCTCGGTGCAGCGAAAGCCACTGGCGTAATGCGCCCATGTCGGGTCACAATGTGTAGCATTTTTGGCCCCTGCTCACCCATCTCGACTTGTACTTGGGAATCCTTAGGCAGAGGGATCTTCATCGAGCCCAAATCCAAGATGGACACCGCGAAATCAGAGAAATCAAAATCTTCGATGTCAACTTTGTCACCGTCGA